>JAVBVI010000144.1:0-26950 GCA_031554505.1 Bacteroides sp.
GCCTTCATTTATTACATTATCACTTTAGTTAGTAATCTTTCAAGGATAGCATTTTTATCAGTTGTTTGCCAGCCATCAGGAAAGAGCCGGTAGCATAGATATGCCACTCATGCTCATGAAACGGGAATGGATCGCCAGCTACCTGCTGCACATAACCTAACCGCCCTTCGGCATTTACGTTCCTACACAAGGCATTCCAGGCATTCCAGACCTGAGAGGTATATCTTTTCTCAAGGAGACCGTTGTTCAGTCCGTAGGCCAGCGCATAACAGAAGAGAGCCGAGCAACTGCTTTCGCCCTGTGGCAGGTATTCCGGATCGAGCAGGCTACAGGTCCACAAGCCATCCGGTTGTTGCAGAGCCAGTATCCGGTGAGCCATCTCCCGGTACTGCTGTACAAACTTGTCCCGATAGGGCGAAGAAGGAGGCAGGAGCTCCAGTACTCGTGCCAGTCCGGCAAGTACCCAGCCATTGCCACGCCCCCAGAATATCTTTCGCCCGTTCTTGCTGAGCTTGCCGATGTACCTGTCGTCGCGGTAGATGAGAGAGTCCTCTGGGGAATAGAGGTAATCGGAAGTTTTCCACCACATGATGTTCATGTAGTCCAGGTATTTCGCATCGCCGGTGAGTTGAGTCATCCGGGCCAGTACGGGCGGACTCATGTAGAGTGCATCGCACCAGGTCATCCACTCTTTGAAGTAAGGATTGTTCTTTAGATTGGTCATGGCCAGTTTGGTACCACGGCTCAAAACAATATCGAGCACCCATCGCGTTTCGTCCAGGATGACTGGGTCTTCGCACTTCTCGTACACCCGCAGGAAAGCATCGAGCACGGCGATATTGTCCGGGTCCAGTATGTGTGGGTTGGGACGCCAGTGCTTCTTCTCGCCTACCTGACGCAGAGCGTTCAGGTATTTCTCCTCACCGGAAACATCGTACAGGTCAATCAAGCCCAGGTAGAACGGAGCATGTACCCAGGTCAGCACCGATTCTTTGGGAATGGGATGAACGAGTTGCCAGTCGGCCGTCCGGGTCATGATATGTTTGATTTCAGATGGGCTCATGGGCTGAGCAACTATCGAGAGAGTCCACAAGACTCCTATACATTCTGCAATGATTTTTTTCATATCGTCCGATAAGGAGTTATTATTCTACCAATTCAAATTCCACAACTTGCAGGTTATTCGAACTATTCCCGACCAAGAATTTGAAGTCGCCCGGCTCCGTCACGAACTTCTTCTCCGCATTGAAGAACCCGAGTTCGGCGGTTGTCAGGGTGAACTCCACTTTCCGGCTCTCCCCCGGTACCAGTTCCACCTGTTGCACGCCACATAGTTCAATTACCGGACGGGTTACGGAGCTGATCACATCCTGCAAGTACAACTGAACAGTTTCCTTGCCTGGCCGATGGCCCGTATTCCGGACGATGGTAGTCAGCACCACCGGTTCACCGGGTTTGTACTTTGTTTTCGAAAGGACAGGAGCTCCCACCTCGAAGGTAGTATAGCTCAGTCCGTAACCGAACGCATAAGCGGGAAATACACTCTCGTCCATATAGCCGCTGACCCACTGGTTGTTGGGTGCCCATGCCCGGCCGGTACTCTTGTGGTTGTAGTAGATGGGACACTGCCCCACATGCCGGGGGAATGTCATGGGCAGTTTACCCGACGGATTATACTTGCCTAACAGCACATCGGCTATGGCGTGCCCGGCTTCCGTACCCAGCCACCAAGTTATCAAGATGGCATCCGCATAAGGTTCCATGGCCGAGAAGATCAGCGGACGCCCGCCCATCACCATTGCCACCACCGGACAATCCGAAGTTTCTTTGATCTGCCTCACCAACTGTTGCTGGTTGGTATGAACATTGATATCTACTTTCGATTTAGCTTCACCCGATTCCATAGCCCGTTCGCCTACGGCTACCACGATGACATCGTATCCGGAAAGTTCGGGTAATGGTTTCAGTTCATTCGTTTGCAGGTCATAGCCTTCCACGTAAGTGATCTTTGCCTGGGGAAGGCCCGTTCTCAGTCCGTCGTACACCGACACTACATCCTCCGCCTTCCCGATGGCTGCCCAGTTGCCCAACATATCTTTGTTCGCCTTGTTCAGCGGACCTACCAACGCTATTTTCCGGGCAGTAGCAGCTATCGGCAATACTTCCTTGTTCTTGAGCAGTACAATGGAAGCCGCTCCCGCTTCGCGCGCTACTTTCCGGTTGGCTGCTTCAATCTTCTTGTTGCCAATCTCCCCAGCGCGGTTATTGTAGCAGAACGGATCGTCGAACAGTCCTAACTCGAACTTCACGGCCAGGATGCGTTTCACCGCATCGTCTATCAGCGCAATGTCTACCTGCCCCTCCTTTACTAAGCCTACCAAGTGGCGGGCGTAGGTCATGGAGTGCATATCCATGTCGCAACCAGCCAAAGCTGCCAGTCGCCCGGCATCTTTGTTGTTCTTCGCCATCCGGTGCTTGGCTATCTCGCCCACCGAGCCCCAGTCGCTCACCACAAAGCCTTTAAAGTTCCATTCGCCTTTCAGCACATCCCGCAACAGCGGCTTGTGCGCCGTGGCCGGAATGCCATTTATCTCATTGAACGCATTCATAAAGGTACCCACTCCGGCATCGACAGCAGCCCGGAAGGGAGGCAGGTACACCTGCCAGAGCGTCTGTTCCGAAATATCGGCCTCGGCATAATCCTTGCCGGCTACCGCTGCTCCATAAGCAGCAAAGTGCTTGGCACAGGCCAGGATGGTGCTTCGGCTATCGTAGTCGCTGCCCTGAAAACCTTCCACCCGGGCTTTGGCTACCTGGCAACCGTACCAAGTATCTTCACCGGCTCCTTCCATGGAACGTCCCCAACGGGCATCCCGGGAGATATCGACCATCGGGGCAAAAGTCCAATGAATGCCGTAAGCCGATGTCTCCGAAGCAGCTACAGCAGCCGTCTTCCGGATCATCTCCAGGTCGAAGCTGGCGGCCTCGGCCAACGGAATCGGGAAAGTGGTCTTCATGCCATGCACCACATCCAAGCCGAAGATCAACGGAATGCGCAGGCGCGACTGCATGGCCAACTCCTGGTATTGCCTGGCCCGCTCCACGGTAACTGTATTGAAGATAGAACCTACCTCTCCCCGGACAACCTCCTCCGTGCGGTTACTGTTGTCCAGGCTAGGGCCGGTCAACAGCTTATTATTGGAGTACTGGATCATCTGACCCACCTTTTCTTCCACCGTCATGAGGCTCAGTACCGAGTCTACCTGGTGGGTATAATCTTTCTTCACCTTCTGGGCCGGCAACCCCATTGCCAAACAACTTGCAACGAGTGCATATATCAGTTTATTCTTTTTCATATCCTATTTTTTGTTGCGGGTATAGAATTCTTTCATAACGTACCATGCCTTCTTCCGGTATCCCTGGTCAGAGATCAGTCCTTTCCGGTTCCAGCCTTCCTGGTTGGTGGGGTGGAAGCGGAAGGGGGATCGGAAGTCAAATAATATCCAGGGCGAGAGTCCGGCCAGGTTCTCCACGTGGCTGAACATCTCCAGATTGTCTTTGTACAGTTTCTCCTGGTACTCTTCGCTCCACGAACTCGTTACGGTAGAGTCGCCCGACTGTCCGTAGAGGGCTTCCCCGCCGAATTCAGAGAAGAGCAAAGGTTTGTCGGCCGCTACGTTCCAGCGTACGTCGGACGGATCAGAGGGCCACGCATGGTACCATCCCATATATTTGTTGATTGACACTACGTCCAGTTCCTCGATAAAGGAGTCGTTCATCTCGAACGCCTTGGTTTCCGGGTTGAGTTTTGGAAGGTCGAACGCTGCCGTTATCAAACGGGTGGTATCCATCTGTTGGCACAGTTCCACCAGGTTCTTCAAAAAGGCGTTGCGTGCTTCGGAAGGTGCCGTTTCGTTGGCTACTCCCCAAAAGGTTAGTGCGCACCGATTCCTGTCGCGCATCACCATCTCTGTGTACATGCACCGCGCCTTGCGGAGTGTTTCTTCATTTTTAAAGTCGATACCCTGCCAGATAGGAATCTCCTCCCACAGCATGAGCCCCATCTTCTCCGCCAGGCGGACGATATATTCGTTCTGCGGATAGTGAGCCAAACGAACCATATTTACTCCCAGTTCTTTGGCTTCGGAAAGCAAGGCTATAGCGTCCTGTTCAGAAAAGGCGCGTCCCTGCCGCTGGGCTATCTCTTCGTGTATGCTGATGCTCTTCATAAAGACCGGTTCATCGTTCAGATAAATCCGGATTCCCTTCACCTGGAGGTTGCGGAATCCAATTTGTTCTTCTATCCGGTCGGTGGCAATGGACACGATGACCCGGTAAAGCCGGGGCGACTGGGGCGACCAGCGTTCCAACCTCCGGACGCGGAAAGAGGTTTTCGCCGCTCCTGCCTCATCCGTCTGTGCTTCCTGAGCGATCTTTAACTCGGGAATTTCGATCCGCACCGTCTGTCCGGCCTCTTGTGACGATAGTTGCACCGAAGCATGAATACAATCCGGTCGATACTTGTCCAACTGTATGAAGTAATGACTGATATGTTCCTTCGGGGTACGGATCAACATCACATCCCGCGTGATACCTCCATAGTTCCACCAATCGAACGAGAGTGCCGGGATAGCATCCGCCGTACGGGTATTGTCCACTTCTACGGCAAGGAAGTTCTCACCTTCTTTCACCTGATGGGTGATATCGAGCTGAAAGGGGGTGAATCCTCCCTCATGACGGGCTATTTCCGTTCCGTTGAGATACACCCTGCAACGATAGCTGACAGCACCGAAGTAAAGGAACAGGTTTTCATCCTGCCTGGGAGCGGCATCGAACCGGCGGGCATACCAGACGGTACCTTCGTAATATTTTAATTCCGGGCACTGCGAATTCCAGTCACCCGGCACGTTCAGCCGCAAGCCTCCTTCGAAGGCATATTCCTTGAAGTCGGCCTTGCTCCGTAAGGCTCTATCTTTGTAGATCGCCGTTCGGCGGCCTTGCTGGTAAGGGTCGATAATAGCATTCCACTTCCCGTTCAGAAACGTATACGGTCGCCCGTACACATTCGTAAGCAGTTGTTGCGCCCGGGCATACGGAACCGCACACGCCAGACATAGCAGGAGGAGTACCCCATTCAGTTTTCTTGTATTCATACGCATCTTTATTTCTTGT
The DNA here is from genome assembly GCA_031554505.1 of Bacteroides sp. Lineage (GTDB taxonomy): Bacteria > Bacteroidota > Bacteroidia > Bacteroidales > Bacteroidaceae > Bacteroides. The sequence continues at coordinate 5,173 of JAVBVI010000144.1, forward strand.
AGAGTTTCAGTGCGCATCCTCCTCCTTCGGCCAGAGTTACCTCCATCCTACGGTTGTCCGGTACTGCGATGACTAACTTCTGATAATCGGAAGCAATGGTACCTGCGTTCGGACCGTCTTTATAGAGTTCGGCCGCCCACTGACCTTCGCCAAGGAACGAGAAGTCGAGTTCCACTGTACGTTTTTCCCAGTTGGTCAACGAACCGACGTACCAGGTATCTCCCTGACGACGAGCCATCGAAATGTATTCGCCTATCTTTCCATCCAAGGCGATGGTTTCTTCCCATACGGTGGGAATACCGGTAATGAAAGCAGTACATTCGGCTTCGCGTTCGTACAGCACGGGGCTATCGCACAGCATGGAAAGAGGAGACTCGAAGACAACATACTCGGCCAACTGACGGCAACGCGTTCCCATGCTCATCGGCTCTTCGTTGATGGCGCGGAAAGTACGTTTGCTACCGTTCCGCATAGCCCCCTGGGTATAGTCCACCGGACCTGCCACCATACGGACAAAAGGCATGGTCACGTCATACGTCACCTGATCGACCTTCTCGCTGCCGGAAAATTTCAGTTGCTCCAGTCCGTGCACTCCTTCAAAGTTGATTACATTCGGATAGGTGCGGTTTAGTCCCGTCGGCTTGTACGTACCGTGGTAGTCAAGCATCAACTTATATTTGGCAGCGATTTCTGCACCCCGGTAGTGGAAGTCCACCATCGGCTGGTCGTCCCGGTCCATAAAGTCCACCTTGAAACCTTTGATACCCATCGCGGAATAGTGCTGGCAGATGCGTTCCATATCCCGCTCGAAAGCCCGGTACCCGGCCCATAGGATAAGTCCTATGTTCCGCACTTCGGCATAAGCCACCAGTTCTTTCAGATCGATAGCGGGTACCACCTGGAACAGATCAGCTTTCCGGTGCACGGCCCAGCCTTCGTCCAGAATGACATACTCAATGCCCTGCCGGGAAGCAAAGTCAATGTAGGCTTTGTAAGTATCGTTGTTCACGCCGGCTTTGAAATCCACGCCGGAGAGCCCCCAATGGTTCCACCACTCCCAAGCCACCTTACCAGGCTTGATCCAGGTCGTATCGTCCAGGCGCGAAGGAGCAGCCAACTTGTACACCAGATCGTTATCGAGTAATTCCTTGTCGCTCGAAGAGACGATGACGATGCGCCAGGGAAAGCTCCGCTTGCCTGTACAACGGGCCAGATATGCCTCGCGCTCGGTTACTAATTGCTGCAACTGGTTGTGTCCGCCCGGCTCAATGGTTTTCGGATAAGGAGCAAAGACTCCTTCCAAGGCGTTCCCCCGGTCAGCGTTACGAACAAACATACCGGGATAACTCTCCACGTCCGATTCGGCTATACAGAGTTTCTTACCGTCTTTCAGTTCCACCACAACCGGCGTAAATGCCAATTGGTTAGTCCCCATCCCGCTCAGGTTGGTTGGGGTGTAAACGTTCTCGAACGAATGGAAGAATTGTTCGTCCACCTGCTTGTTTTGTCCTCCCCGTACATAAGGAATATAGGCGGAATAATCACGATCAAAACGAAAGGTAGCTTCTTCCCGAAGCACTTCGTACGGCTTGTTCTCCGTGACGAGGAAACGATAGGCTACACCTTCGTCATACGCCCTGAACTCCAACTGAAAACCTTCCTTGAAGGTGACGACCAGTTCGTTGCAACGGTTGTGTACCTGGCTGCGTTTATAAAGAGGAGTCGTTATGCGCTCGTCGACGACACGCCTGCGTACACTTTTTACCGTAGACTTCACCCCTAAGGTTTTGTGATTGCTCAACGATAAGGAGATGGGGGAAGGAGCCATAACTACCGTTTGTTCATGCTGCACCGAATAGCAAACCCGATCGCCCACCTCCACGGTCAACGACAGCTTCCCATCCGGCGACTTCAACTGATACGCCTTTTGCGCTATGCTAAAACTAAAGAATACACTCAGGAATGTAAGTGTCAGACAATATCTTCTCATACTAATAAATCTTATTGGTTTGCCGCAAATATAAAGGTTCATTCAGGTACTACAGGCCATTTGAGGGGGGAATCGCCGGGAACGTTTGCAAATACGTTCGTCCACTAACACCCTCATCAAAAGCAAATTGCGCTTATTTTCGAAACGAAAACGTTTCCGGCGATTTCCGCCGCAGAAGTATTGCATATATAGGAATATTCATCTACTTTCGCACTAAACAATCCAGTATGAAACAATTATTACTACTCATCTTGCTTGCTTCGGCAAGCGTACAAGCTCAAGTATCCTTGCCTGCCATCTACTCCGACGGGATGGTGATGCAACGAAACCAGCCCATCCGCATCCTAGGAGAGGCGGAGAAGAAAGAAAAGGTACAGGTAAGCTTTGCCGGACAACAGCAAACGGTACGGGCGGATGCCAACGGACATTGGGAAGTGACGTTGAAAGCTCTGGAAGCCGGAGGACCTTATGATTTATCGGTCAGCGGAAACAAGAACCAGCTACACGTCCGGGACATCCTGATGGGAGATGTCTGGTTGTGTAGCGGGCAGTCCAACATGCAATGGGTAGTCAATAATGTATCCAACGCAGAAGAAGCGAAGAAGACTGCCCACTATCCGCAGATCCGTTCCCTGAACATTCCCCGCCGCATGGAGCTATCGCCGAAAGATACCATCACGACTGCCTGGCGTATCTGCTCACCGGAAACGGTGGGTACTTTCTCCGGAGTAGCTTATTTCTTTGCCCGGAAGGTATACGAAGAAACAAGGATACCCATTGGCATCATCAACTCATCCTGGGGGGGCACCGTCGTCGAAACATGGACCAGCCTGGAAGCCGCGAATGCTCTTCCGCGAAAACGACTCGAACGCTACGGGAAGGAGGAAAAGCTACTCCCACCATCGGAATATTTCGCCCGGAAAAACCAGGAGCCCAAACGCAACGACTATCCATCGCTGGTGTACAATGCCATGATCCAGCCACTTCTGCCGATGGCCATCAAAGGGGTGATATGGTACCAGGGCGAGGACAATGTGGGGAATGCGGAACCGTATGCCGACTGGCTGGCCTGTATGATAGGCGACTGGCGTCATCGCTGGAAAACAGAACTGCCTTTCTATATTGTCCAACTTCCCAACTTCGAATCAAGCAACCCGAAACCGTTCTGGGCAGAGCTACGCGAAGCTCAATGCCAAGTACTGTCCGTACCCGGCACGCACCTCATAGTCACCAGTGACCTGGGCGAGCCGCACGATCTTCATCCGCATAACAAACTGGACGTAGGTTTGCGCGTAGCGCTGCAAGCATTGCATTACGAATACGGGCGGACAGATATAACCAGTGAAAGCCCTGTGTTTGAAGGAATGAAAATCCAAGGCGACCGCGTAGTCGTTACTTTCCGGAACACAGGTTCCGGGCTGGAAGTGCGCAGCCGGTACGGTTGCCTGCAAGGGTTTGCCTTAGCGGGCGAAGACAGAGTGTTTCATTGGGCACAGGCGGAGCTGAAAGACAATCAGGTGATTGTCCGGTGTCCGGAAGTTCCGAACCCTGTTGCCGTACGCTATAACTGGGAAAACAACCCGGATGGGAACCTGTATACTAAAGAAGGACTGCCGACCTGTTTGTTCCGTACGGATAACTGGTAACTTGCCTACGCTCTACATAAAGTCTCATAGGACGAAACGCTTATGAGACTTTAAACTTATCCTTGTACGCTTTCGGCGAGACTCCATAAACACTCTTGAAATAATCCGCAAAATGATTGTAACTGCCAAAACCAGTTTGGTAAGCAATCTCCGTCGCCGTTTGTTGGGAAGTCCGAAGCATCTCAACCGCACATTCCAGGCGGATATTACGGATCAGTTCAGCCGGCGAAAGATTGGTAATGGCTTTGACTTTGCGGTAGAGCGTAGCCCGGCTCAGTCCCATCTCCCGGCACAAGATCTCCACATCGAATTCCGGATTAGAAAGATGCTTCTTGACCACTGCCTCGTACTGGTCGGCAAACGACTGATCGGCTGGTTCCAGTTCGATACCGGCGCTCTTCAAGGAAAGCTGCTTGCCATAAATCTCCTTCAACTTCTTGCGACCGCTCAGAATATTGTGTATACGCACGATCAGGGTAGAAGTCTTGAAAGGCTTCACCAGGTAATCGTCGGCCCCAGCCTGAAAGCCCTCTTCCACATAGACACTCATTGACTTGGCCGTCAGCAGGATGACCGGCAGGTGACAGAGCAACGGACTTTCCTTGATGCGTGTACACAGTTCCATCCCATCCATCTCGGGCATCATCACATCGCTCACTACCAGTGACACACTCTCCTTACCCAACAACTCCAACGCTTCGCGCCCGTTTTGTGCCGTAACGATACGGAACACCCCGGACAGCCCCTTCTGCAGATAAGTCAGGATCTCGATGTTATCGTCGACCAGCAGAACCGTCTCCGAGATGGAAGCTACCTTGAACGAAGCGACCTCTACTTCCGCTTCTTCCTCGCCGTCCACCACCAACTGCGAAGCCACTTCATACCGTTTATCGTACGTCCATGGCAAATCGATGGAGAAACAGGTTCCGTGCGGCTCCATGCGCCCCACCGATATGGTTCCCTGGTGCTTCTCCACGATGGCCCTGGCAATGCTTAGTCCCACTCCGCTCCCACCTATCTGCCCGTGCAGGTCCTGGTGCGAGAAAGCAAACGGTTTGAATATCTTATTGATGTCCTCGTTGGATATTCCCACACCCGTATCTTTCACCTCGGTGCGGATAAACGGGCTTTCACCCGGCATCAACGAAACAGTCAACACCACCGTTCCACCTGCCGGAGTGAACTTCAACGCATTGGACAGCAGGTTGAAGAATACTTTCTCCAACGCGTCCTTATCAAAGGTAGCCAGCACCAGTTCATCGGGCAATTGTAATTGCAAGTTAATCTCCCGTTGCCTGGCCGTAGCCTGGAACGAGTAATAAGTCTCCTGAATGAAATCATTAAAATTAAACGAGGAGAGTTCCAATTCCCCATTTCCGTTCTCTATCTTCCGCAAGTCCATCAGGTCGTTGACCAGCGTGAGCAGACGTTTGGCATTGCGACGGATCAGGTGCAGGTCCTCTTTCACGCCGGAGACATGCACCATCTTCTTCTGTATCTCGTCCAGCGGGTTCAGGATCAGCGTCAAGGGAGTACGGAACTCATGCGCCACCTGTGTGAAGAAGGTTTGTAGTTCGCGGTTGAACTCCTCCGATTTATCCTTCTCCACCTGTTTCAAGTAAAGTTCCTGTTCCAGCTTCTGCTTTCTTTGCTTGTAGGCCATATAGCGTTGCAGGATGAGGAACACCACGGCAGCATACAGCACATACGCCCACCAGCGGGCCCACAAGGGAGGAAGAACTTCAATCTTCAACTGCGTTTCCGGACCGATGGACCCGTCGTTGTTGCATGCTTTGATGCGCAGCACATAATCGCCGGGCGGAAGATTACTGTAGAACACCTCCCGACGGCTGCCTGCATCCACCCAGTCTGGGTCTATGCCATTCATCTTATAGAAGAAGCGGTCACTACTGCCGTAGATATGGTTATCGCTGGAATAAGCAATGGATATATTCGTCTGGTTGTGTTTCAGAACCAGCTCCGGGGTATCGGCCAGGCAGCGGCCCAGCACGGAATTTTCCCCGCCAGGCTGTTGCAAGCGGTTGTTTATACGCAGGGTAGTAAGTACCACGGAGGCAGGAATCGTATTGAGTTCAAAATTGCGGCTGTCCACCATTACGTAGCCTATATTGCCCGGTATCCAGAAGCGGTGTTGCGAATCCATCAGGCCGGAAGCATCCATATCGGTAAGGGGCAGCCCGTTGTTCTTGTCGAACGCATGCAGTTGGTTCTGCGCCGGATCGAAGAGGTAGAGTTTATGCCCGCCGATAATCCAGAGCTTCCCTGCCTGTTGCCCGGTGACGAAGTAGAGCCTGTCCGTAGAGAATCCGGCATGCGACAGGTATTGTTTTTTCAACTTTCCCTGTTCGTCGATCAGCAGCAAGCCGTGTCGCTCGGTGGTGAGCCACAGGTTGTGTTCGGCATCCCGGTAAAAGGAATTCATATTCAGAGACTGTTCGTCCGGAATACCCAGATTATTCATCGGGAGGTGCTTTTTCTGTTGAGTACGCAGATTGTACAGGTATATCCCCTCTTTCTGGGTGAGTAGCAACAGCAATCCGGGTTCTATCTCCCCGATGACATTGGAGAATGGAAACTGTACCGAGTCACTGTCCAGACGGAACACCCCTTGATCTTGCACCGACACCCACCAGTGCTGGTGGGAATCCTTGAAGATGCACAGGATATTCGTATTGTCGTACTTCCTCACCAGAGAGAAAGTCTTCTTCCGGATGGAATACAGGTACAACTCCCCACGCTGGTTGCCGCACAGGATCGAATCGCCCGACACGGCAATCGACTTGATAATGTTATCGTTGTAATGGCGGTTCTCGTTCAGCCAGAAATTGTCCGACAGCCCCGCCTCCGGATGGTGACAAAGCAGACCGTTTCCTTCAGTGGCAAACCAGATATTCTTTTCGGCATCCTCCTTGCCCATCCGTACACGTCCGGCCAGATGAGGAGGAGCGAAGAAACGGAAGCGTTGGCTGTACCGGTGACTGTAGTTCACCCCGCCGGCAAAGGTACCTACCCAGAGAATTCCCTGCCGGTCCTTGTACAGCGAATAGACGGAGTAATGGCTCAGACATCCCGGCGCGCCAATTTCTCCTTTCTCTACGATTACCCGATCCATATCTTCCTTGCGAAGCCTGAAAAGCCCGTTGAACGTGCCTATCAGCATATACTCTTCGTCCAGTTCGATGATAGTCCGTATCTCTTTGTTGATAACTGAGGTGGACGAGAGCCGGTAACTTTTCACCTCGCCGGTCTGCGGATTGTACTTATTGATACAGATACCTACGATGACGCTCCAAAGACATCCCTGCGAGTCGGCCCGCAGGATGCTGATAACGCCATCGGTCAACGGTCCCTGCTGTATGGAACGGGGATAGATATGTTCCAGCAGCTTCCACTGTTCGTCATACACTACCAGACCGTGCTGACGGGTACCCAGGTAATACTTCCCACCGCAACATACCAGAGCCGAGTAACGGTAATCGGACGGCGCGCTTTGCAGAAGGGCGATCGTATCCCCGGAGGCATCGTAGCGGAAGATCTCTTTTTCCGTGCAGACAAGGAGGCGTTGCTGCCCATCCATCTCCATCCCAACAAAGCGGGTCTTCCGCTCTTTGTCGTAAAAGAATGTTTTCACCTGCTGGGTGGCATGCGCCATCTTGTCCAGCCCGTTCTCATGCAGTATCCATAGGTTCTTATCACCATCCTGGGCGATACGCCGCACCTTGTTGCCCCCCAGGGCCGGCAGGGTATTGGTGCTTAGCACATCGATGCGCTGCCCGTCATAGCGGTTGAGTCCGTTATCACTGCCCAGCCAGATAAAACCGTCCTGATCCTGGAAGATCGCTTGTATATAGTTATGGGAAAGTCCGTCTTCGGTAGTGAGATGCTCGAAGAATAACTTGCCGGCGGACTGCTGAGCACTCCCACCCAACCAGCCACTCAGAAGCAGCATAAATAGTATCAATCGGTTAAACATGCGCAAATATAACCTTTTATTTCATTATGGAACAAATCCGGTAGTTTTTGAGACAAACGGTAAAGTCCTACCATTCAACGCTTTCTACTTTTGCGATAGCTAAAAAAGTAATCACACTAATTAGAAGAACACCATGAAATCTCCAGTAACACTCAAGACAATCGCCAAGGAATTGAATCTTTCGACTTCTACTGTTTCCCGGGCTTTGGCCGACCAATGGGATGTAAACGCGCAAACACGCGACATCGTTCTGGCATTGGCTCTTAAGCTGAATTACAAGCCTAACATCATGGCTGTGAAACTACGCCAATGCCAGAAAAACAATACAGCAGTGCGGAAGGAGCCCAAGATAACCATCAAAGAGATGGCCCGCCAGCTCAATCTGTCGCCCTCCACCGTTTCACGGGCGCTGGCTAATAAACAAGATATCAGCCCGGATACCCGGAAAACGGTACAAGCCCTGGCTAAGAGACTGCATTATCGCCCCAACCCCATCGCCATCGTCTTGCAGCAACATGGGCGCCGGGCTTAAGCATACTCCCACACAGGTATAAAGACGTTTGCAAATAGGATAACACTTTTCTTTGTACTGGCAATGACCGGCTCTGTCGCTATCGACAGAATCGGTCATTATGTTTTCTGCGTCCATACCTGCCGCCAACAGGCATAAACTAACGGGACCGACTTCCTTTCCTAACTCTTTTTTTAGCAATAATTAAGTGGTCCCCTTATAAAGGGACCATTGTCCCATTGCAAGAGGACCATTGTCCCGTTGCAAGGGGACCACTTAGTTTTAGTAAAAGAAAGAGTTGTTTTATGCCATCCGGACTATTCGTTTATGCCGTTTGCCGACTTGTTTTTAGTCTACCGGCACACGGATAATCCAGTATTCATTCCATCAATAATCCACAGGGGCCAATGTCACCTTCAATAAAACCTTCCGGCGGGTAGGGAGTTGGGTTTCGAAGCCAACGCGAAGAGTACCCGGATTGGGTTCATCGTAATCATGAGGCGAATCATTCGAACTTATCTTCATCTGCACCTCCGTGGGAGCAGTAACGGTAAGCAGCATCCGGCGACCGTCTTTCGTCAGTTCCATCCGGTTCTTGCCGGTTATCCGGGCATCGGCGGGGGTGATCATGGTCCAGGTAACCACGGCCGGGGCGGTTCCCGTAGTCAACTCATCTTCCACCCTCAGACCATCTTCCTTATCCAGACACACCGTACGGATGGCTTTCTCCAGGTTGCCGGTAAAGAGGGAAGTGAGATCGACCTCGGCTCCTTTCTTGTTTTTGGTCTCGAACGTCCGGCCGATGGTAGCCCGGCTCTCTACCCGGTGCCGTTGTCCGTTGACAGTCAGCGTACTGTGTGCTTGGTTGCTCAGGCGGAATACATCCCACCGCTGGCTATCCTGCGACATGTTCCACAGATCGATGCCCCGCCTCTCCAGGCTATGATAGTTCTGCATGCCCAAGTCCATGGCCCAACGAACTCCCCCATTCTCATAAACGAACGAACCGGCGTCCATGTGCGCATGCGAGGTACGGGGCGAACCGCCTTTCAGAGCCAAGTAACTATTTTCTTTACTGTTCCACCCGCTCCGGTAAATGAAGACGGGCGTTTTCCCACGATTACACCAGGAACGGCGGGAAGGTGGACAGATACCTTTTAAATCCTGATGCGTACTGAAGACCATCAGGCAAGGCAGCAGTCGTTCTTCCGCGAACTGCACCGAAACATCTTTCAGGTATTGGTTTTCCAACCAGAGCAAAGAAGGATCCTGCTGCTTCCGGGCAAACCAGAACATTATCAAGTTACACTTTACTCCATTGACGGCATCGGAGAAGTTAAAGTACTCCCCGCCGGGCGCTGTCATATACTCGATGAAGCGGGCCGATTCCAGAAAACCGGGTGCGGCGGAGAGCCCGTTATCCGTGCCCAAGGCACTCTCAAGGGCAGCCACGAGCATCACCTGGAATCCGGTACCATACCCCCAATAATGGAAACCTTCCGGATATCCTCCGTCCGGGGCATAAGCCGTCAGGGCTCGCGGGTTGCTGACCATGCATTTCTCTATCACCTCCCGGGCCTTAGCAGGGATCTCTTCGAAAAGGGCCAGCGCTCCGTAAAGCAGTCCGGCATTGCATACCGAATTCCAGTTGGAGTCGGTCTGATAAAACCAGGCATTGGGAGTGGCCGCCTGCAAACCTTTCTCCAGTATCGCCTCACGCACCACGCGCAGCGTCTCCGGTTTCAGGTAATCGTGTAGCCAGTCATAACCGATGGCAAGCGCCATCGTCATCTCAGCTACATCAAGGAAGTGAGACGGGTTCCAATCTGTGAAACGGCTGGCAGCGAGCATCTCCTCCTCAGCGCGGGCGGCGTATTTTTTTTCACCGGTCATCCGGTATGCATACGACAGGTAGAAGATACGGTTCAAGGCCAGGCGGGATACGCCCAGCAACCGCCTGCCTACCAAGACCCGCCCGGCAGGCTTCTGGGCAAGCATCCCGGCAGATTCCGCCAGGATGCGCTCATGTACCTTCGCCAGTGGAGGATAGTCGGCCATGGCTTTCCGGACAGCTTCTTCCTCGCCCGCCGGCCATAATAAACGAGGATGGGGAGCTATCTTTTCGTACTCGAAAGACTGGGCACATACAGCCGTGAATGAAATTACGGCCACCAAAAATAAAAGTGTTCTATGCATAATATACGTTTTAATATAGGACAAATATCTTCATAATACCGTAGAGTATAAAAGCTTTCCAGTGAAATCTACGGGAACGTTTTCACCAAGAATAGCAACAAAAACGTTCCCGATGATTTTCACTCTTATTTGCAGTAACTATCAATTTATTTCGGAGATTTGTGGACGTAATTCCTGCAAGCTTCAAAAGGAACAAATGAAAAACAAATAATTAGTCATTTATGAAAAACAAACCATCACATCCACTCATGTGGCAGCACGGTCAGAAACGATACCATCGTTTGGCCCAGTCGGTAGCCTTCCTTGCTTTGTTGGGTATCGGAACGGCACACGCCAGCCAGCCTGCCAAGACACCCTCCCCGGCTACTATCCAAAGCACGGCTCCGCAGCAACAATCAGGTACTATCACTATCAAAGGACATGTACAGGATAGCAAAGGAGAAGCCCTCATCGGAGTGAGCATCATCGTCAAAGAAGCCAACAGTGGAGTCATCACAGACATGAACGGCAACTTCAATGTCTCCGCCAAAAACGGGCAGACGCTGGTATTCTCCTACATCGGTTATAAAGATGTTGTGGCACGGGTGCAACAAAGCACGCTGAATATCACCATGCAGGAAGACGCACAGGCACTGGACGAAGTCATTGTAATCGGATACGGTACGGCCAAGAAAAAGGATCTTACCGGAGCCATCTCTAACATACGCACCGCCGACTTGAAATCAGAAATGCCCCGCAACATGCACGACCTGCTACGCGCCAATGCCGCCGGTCTGAACTTCGGAGTCAATAACGAAGCCAAGGGAGGGGGCGACTTCCTGATACGTGGTAAAGGAACGCTGAAAGCCGGTTCGCAACCATTGATTGTGGTGGACGGCGTAATCTTTGGGGGCGACCTGAACGAGTTGAATCCGAACGATATCATCTCTGTCGATGTGCTGAAGGATGCCAGTTCGGCTGCCGTTTACGGTGCCAAGGCTGCCAACGGAGTAATTGCCATCACCACCCAGAAAGGTGTCGCAGGTGGCAAGCCGGTGATCAACTTCAACTCAAGCTGGGGTGTGGTAAGTCCCATCAAGAGTAGAAAAGTCAGAAATGCCGAACAATTCCTCGCCTTCCGCCAAGCCTACGAAACAGGTCGCCAGACAGCCGATTACCTGGCTCAATATCCCGGCATGTATTCCGACCCCCGCAGCCTGGATGGTGTCAACCAACTGGATTGGTACAACTATGACCAGAAAGAAAAGGCTACCTCGGTGAGTGAGCAGGATCTGCTTACCAAGTGGCTGTCGCGCCTGGACCTGTCGACCCCCGAAATCAATAACTACTTCAATAACAAGCTGACCAACTGGCAAGACCTGACGCTGAACAACGGACTGCAGCAGGACTACAACATGAGCATCAGCAAAAAGGGTGAAGACTACCAATACTACTGGTCCATCGGCTACCGGGATAACGAAGGTATCAAGGATGGCGACGCTTTCACCCGCTTCTCTACCCGTCTGAATCTGGAATCCAATGTCAGCAAGTACATCACGGTGGGTATGAACATGAACTTCGCCAACCGTGACGAAAGCGCTATTGCCGTCGACACCAAAGCACTAACCTGGTTCTCGCCCTATTGCAGCAATGACATCAATGATCCGGGAAGCAACAACCAGCACTACCCCAACGGATCAAATACCATTTCCAATCCCTTTTACGACCGGAAATATACCGACAAGAAAAACGTATACATGACCCTCGAAGGAACCATGTACGGACGTCTGAACCTGCCGCTCGGCTTCTCATACCAAATGAACTTCAGCCCCCGCCTGTCATGGACAGAATACTTCGAACACAAATCGTCCAAGAACGACGCGTGGGCTGGTGAAGGCGGTTCATCGACCCGCCAGCACAGCAAATCCTTCAACTGGCAGGTGGACAATGTGTTCAACTGGAAGTACGACTTCCTGGACAAACACAAGGTAGAAGCTACCTTCCTGATCAATGCCGAGAAATCGCAAAGCTGGATGACGAAGAGCACCAACAAGGGCTACAACCCGAGCGATGCCTTGGGCTACCACGGTATACAACTGGGTAACAACCCTACTACGCTTAGCACCGACCAATACACCACCGGCGACGCGTTGATGGGACGTCTGTTCTACTCGTACGCCAACAAGTATATGCTGACGGCTTCCGCTCGTCGTGACGGATACTCCGCTTTCGGTATGATGAACCCGCGCGCCACTTTCCCGGCCGTAGCCGTAGCTTGGGTATTTACCGAAGAGAAATTTATGGAAGCCGCTTCTTCCTGGTTAGATTATGGTAAACTGCGCTTCTCCTGGGGAGAGAATGGTAACCGTGACATCGGTATCTATGCCGCCCTGGCCGAGCTAACCTCCAACCCTACCTGCTGGATCGATGCCAACGGCAAGTACTATACCACTACCTATACGCTGAACCAGAAGATGCCCAACAGCAAATTGAAATGGGAACGTGCCAAATCATATAACATCGGCTTCGACTTCGGACTCTTCCGGGATGTGCTGAGCGGATCGGTGGAAGTGTACCGCAAGATGACCAACGACTTGCTGATGGATCGCGCCATACCGCCTATCACCGGATTCAGCCAGGTACTGAGTAACATGGGACAACTCCAAAACACGGGTTTCGAATTGACATTGAACGCCAACATCCTGACAACAAAAAATTTCGACTGGAGCGCCACGGGTAACTTCTCCCTCAACCGCCGCGAAATCAAACACCTGTACGGAAATATGAAGAACGTACTCGACGCTGAAGGTAACATCATCGGACAGGTGGAAGACGACGACATCACCAACAAGTGGTTCATCGGACAAGATCCGGACCGTATCTGGGATTATGTAGCCGACGGTGTATGGCAACAAGACGAAGCTGAATTAGCCGCCAAATACGGTTGCCAGCCGGGCGACTTCAAATACCTCGACCTCAACGAGAACGACAAGCTGGACCAGGACGACAAGAGACACCAGAAGTACACCACCCCGCGCTTCCGCTGGACCTTGCGTAACAACTTCCGGTTGTTCAACGACCTGGACATCTCCTTCATGATGTACTCACTGTGGGGACAGTACGGTTCGTACGCCGACGCAGCCAACAACAACTTCGACGCGTCGATCAGCTGCGGTTACGACCAGCCCTACTGGACACCGGAGAATCCTATTAATAACTACGCCCGTATCGGTTCCAAGAACCTGGGTACACACTACGTGAACAAGTCGTTCATCCGTCTGGACAACATCACGGTTTCCTACCGTATGCCCGGCAAGTGGATGAAGACCATAGGTATCCAGGACCTGCGTTTCAACGCATCGATTCACAATGTGGCGGTATTCGCTCCCCACTTCGACGGATGGGATCCGGAAGCCAACGACCCGATGGGCAGAAGATTCAACTTTGGTATTAACTTCACACTCTAATATGAAAATCATGAAAAAGAATAAGATAGTCAAAACTCTCGGTAGTGCCGCCTTGTGTACGGCACTGCTGACTGGATGCAGCGAAAGCTGGCTGGAACCCAAGCCTCTCTCCTTCCTCACGCCCGAGAATGCGTATGTGGATGCCGAAGGCCTGCTCACCTCTCTGGCAGCTGCCGAACGCTCCATGCGCCACGAATACTTTGGCAACGGAAGCGGATATACCTGCGAACTGATCTTCTCCGACCTCTGCATCAGCGGAACGACCGACAAATCAGGCCCCCTGCAGGATATGGACCGCCAGATGATGCCCGATGCCAACTTCAACAACGCGGAGAATTCTTACCTGACGTCGCACAACTGGGACGAGAACTGGAACCAGATCAAATACACCAACGTAGTGCTTTCGCGTATGAAGGACGCCACGTTCATCAATGAAGCCGAAAAGAACAAAGTATTGGGTACCGGTTACTTCCAGCGCAACTACCGATACTGGCGCCTCATCAACCAATTCGGCGATGTGCCTTATATCGATATAGAGATTACCTACCCGCGTTACGACTTCAACACGTGCGACCGCTGGAGCATCCTGCGCCGCATGAAGAAAGAACTGGAGTTCGCCTATGAATGGGTACCCGAGAAGGTAGACCGCGGACATACCTCCAAATCGGCTTGCGGCGTATTGCTGATGAAAGTATACATGTCGCTGGGTGAGTTTGATAATGCCATCAAAGTGGGCAAGGAAATCGTAGCCGTACACCCGCTGATGACCAACCGCTTCACCTCTACCAAGGCTAACCATGCCAACCTCATGTTCGACCTGCACAGCGTGGAAGCCAAAAGCGACCCGGTCAATACGGAAGGTATCCTGTACGGAGTATCCGAACCGAACAATGCTAGCGGTACCGGATCGGCCAAGACAGAGATCATGGCCAACTGTGTGCCGATGTGGAACAACAACGTAGTGAAGACCCCGAGCGGAAAGACCGGCTTTGCCGTCACCCCGAACGCCGCCGACGTGACAGCCGGTATCGTGGAAGATGTGAACAAAACCTACGGACGTGGTATTGCCCGCGTACGTCCCACCAACTACTTCCAGTACACCATCTGGACCGACAAGGAAAAGAACGACCTGCGCGGACGCTACAACACCGACAGTTGGAAGAGCATGGAGGATATGACCTATAATGATCCCAACCTGAAAAGTATTGGCGACCCGTGGTACGGACAGAAAGCGGTGAAACCGGTGAATATGTCGTGCGGCGACTCCATCCGTTGCTGGTTCTCCTGGCCACACTTCAAGGTGTATATTCCGGACCCCACGGCAGGAACCGGCCAGTGGAAAGGTGGTTCGAGCCCCATCTACCTGATGCGTAGCGCAGAGGTTTACCTGATGCTCGCAGAGTGTTACTACTGGAAAGACAATCTGGGCGAAGCCGCCAAGATGATGAATGTGGTCCGCGAACGTGCGGGAGCCGATCCGCTGGTAGCCGCCGATATCAACATCGGCGAGATCCTGAACGAACGTGCCCGCGAGCTTTACTACGAAGAACATCGTCACATCACCCTGGCCCGTATCTCTTACACCTACGCATTGACCGGCAAGACTTGTGAAGTATTCGGCGGACGTACCTACAAGATGGAAAACATCTGCGGACCAAAAGGTTCCAGTGATGTGAAGCAAGCCGGGAACAATTTCTGGTTCGACTGGCTCACAGAGCACAACAACTTCTACAATAAAGGAGTAAAGAACAACTTCGCAACATATACCATGAGCGTGCATCACATGTTATGGCCTATCCCCAACAAGGACATCCGGGCCAACACGAACGGGCACATCAACCAGAACAATGGTTACCTGGGCTACGAAAATAATGTACCCGCTCTGGAAATACCCGATGAAGGTGACTTTATGAAGAACTAATCTCTGACGGAGAAATATAAAATCGAGTAGGAGGAAAACGAAGTAGTTCTCTTCCTACTTTCGTTTTCCGACCTCTCACACCACCGTACGTGCCGTTCGGCATACGGCGGTTCTTTACTTATGATGCAATTTACTGTAATAACCCATCAAAGTGGGATATCCCGCCTGTTTCAGTTTGTCATTATTCAGAGCGGAAGTCAGTATCCTACTCCCGGCTATACTCCAATATCCCAATCGGGTATTAGCGTGTTGCCAAGCATAAAACTTACTGATGCCACACTTCTGCAAGTTCACAAACTTCGTTTTAACCTTCTTCCAACATTTCCAGATGCACATGCGTATCCTACGACGAAGCCATTTGTCTATACGTTTCAGATAGCTCTGCATGTCTGCTAACTGGAAGTATTCTATCCAACCATGCATAAACAAGTGGAGTTCTGCTTTGCGTTTATCATATCCCATACCATTGCTCCTTACAGTCAACTCTTTCAAGCGAGTTGTCAATTTAAGATAGCTTTTAGGATGGACAGATAAACGGCACTCACCTTTATAAACATAAAAAGAGTAACCCAAAAACTTCATTCCTCGAACATAACCAACGCTGGTCTTATCAAGAGGGTGTGTCAAAAGACACGCCCTCAGCAAAGAGTTTATCAGTTCATCTTTATGGAGTTTAAGGTAAGGAAGTAATTCTTCCGTTCCCATCCTATCGACGCCTCCACTGCCACCGTTGAACACAACCTGCTTGTAAGCGCGGTTCATGTTGGCAGGTGACACAATGCGTTCCAATAAATCATCTTTGGCAAATTGCACTTCCACGAGGTGGTTTTCAGTTATCCCAATAAAAGTCTGCACTCCGGCATAGCTTTCGGATTCAGTCCTATCCTTTTGCCGACAGTTATCACTCAATGTTGATATTTTCTGCATTCGTTCCTTCATAGGGTAACATTCATTAACTACTCGTTTAAATAAAGTTCAGACCTTCCCCGATTGTCGATTTTTTTTTCGGGTACTATGTCATCTGCTGACTTCTCACAACAAGCTTTACTCCGTGCTTCTGAAAAAAAAACATCTGCACGTCTGTGAGACCTCCCCAGTTAAGAATATATTCTTCCCACCTTATACCTGCCGGATTTACTTTGGATGTTTCCGGATAGTTATTGGGCTTTGTCTTGTCTTGCAGACTAACCCACATCCTTTAGCCTTATATCCGGTTTCTATACGTCAGGCCAGATGTTGGCCGTTGCCTTCCTTCAGATTCCATCTCGCGGTGGACACCCTTGGCATTGGCTAAACACTTCCCGCTATCAGGGTGTGTCAGGGACTTGCACCCATTAGAATATGCCTATGCTGGGCGAACAAGTAACGCGAGGAGCATCTTTACCAGATACTCCTCGCTGTTTTTTCATTATATACTCACTTCTTGGTAGAAGTAGAAGAAGCAGGGGTAGAAGCAGGAGCCGCCGCTTGCTTGGCACCGGTAGAAGTCTTGGCTGATTGGGCTATCTTCTCGGCTTTTGTTGTATCCATACAGCAGGATTTCTTCTCGCTTTTTTCTGTTTTAGGCTTATCTGGTGTTGCCTTCTTGGCATCCTGTGCCATTACATTACCTGTTACAGCCATAGCCGCAACAAGCATCAAAGTAGTAACTAATTTTTTCATAACAGTTTTTTTTTAGTTGTTGACTTATTCATTTCCTCTAAATCCGGATACCGTTCAGTAGTTTGGCTGCCTCCACGGTACGATGATCGAAGAATAAACTTTTCTCTTTGTCTAAAGTCCTGATGGCTTCCATATCCGCAGTGCTCAACTCAAAATCGAACACCTGAAAGTTTTCTATGATCCGTTCCTTGTGTACCGATTTAGGTATTACCACCACTCCCCGTTGTATAAGCCAACGTAGCACTACCTGAGCAATGGACTTTCCATATTTCGCACCGATAGCTTTCAGTTGTTCATTGGAGAACAAGTGGTTTCTTCCCTCGGCAAAAGGCCCCCACGATTCAATCTGTACGCCCTGTTCCTGCATGAGTTGTTGCGCCTCCCTTTGCTGAAAGAAGGGATGGGTTTCTACCTGATTCACCGCAGGAGCCACTTCATTGTTCAAGATCAGATCGGTCAGCCGGTCGGGGTAGAAGTTGGACACACCGATGGCTCTGATTCGCCCTTCCCGATACAGCTCCTCCATGGCCCGCCACGAACCGTAGTAATCATTGAAAGGTTGATGAATGAGATACAGATCCAGGTAATACAAGCCGAGTTTGTCGAGAGACTTGTAGAACGCATGTTTGGCTTTCTCATATCCGGCATCCTGTATCCATAATTTAGAAGTGATGAACAATTCGTTCCGTGGAATGCCGCTCCGCTTGATGGCATGTCCTACCGCCTCTTCATTGAGATAAACGGCCGCCGTATCAATAGAACGGTATCCTACCGTCAAGGCATCGTACACACTCTGTTCACATACGTTGAGGTCTTCAATCTGGTACACCCCAAAACCCAGGACCGGCATTTCCACGCCGTTGTTTAGTTTGACTGTTTTCATATTGTCATTTCATTTATTCGGACCATGTTTGGAATACAAACAGTATTGTGTCCAATTGGTTCAGAATCTACTTCCGGATTCAGAACTGAATCTAAAAAGAAAAGGCTACTCTCGCCGAAACGGAGTAACCTTTCTGTATAAACCTTATGACTGCTTATTCCGAAAACTTGTACAGTCCGGAGGCATGCGACTTAATGGTTTGTACGAAGTCATTGGAGATAGTTCCCAATGATTCGCCTGTCCACATATTCACTACCTGACAGTCGCCATTCAGTCCCAGGTCTTTCAGGTTCACTGAGATCTCTACGGGTTTCTCCTCATCCGAGGTATTGAACAGGGCCAGGTAGACCTCGTTCGTATTCGCGTTGCGCGAAGTGATAGCGACCTTGCCATCTTCCTGGAATATCTGACGTACAGCGGTTCCTTCGCGGTGCATCTTCAACACCTCTTTGTTGGTAAGCAGTGAGAGGGTAAACTCGTCGTTGCTGGGCAGGTCGCCACCGAACATCAACGGTGAACGGAAGATGGTGAAGAGCGTCATCAACGAGTATTGCTCGTCGGGCGTGAGACGTGTCATGCGGTCGGCTCCACGTTCGCCACGAACAGAGATGCGTCCCAGCGGAATCATATCGCAGTCGGGCCAGGTACCGGGAGTGATGTACGGATACCAGCCTTGTGCTACATCGAGCAAATGGGTGACATCGCGATACAAGTCCCACACATCGTCCACCATACGCCACATGTTGGCATGCTCGCGTACATGTTCGGCTTTTTCCACAGGAGTCTTACCCGGCGAGAGGCTCAACACGATGGGGCGTCCACACTGGTCGATGGCGTTGCGCACCAGTTCGATCTCAGCCTGGTGGTACGGGCGGGTGATGTCGTCGATCTTGACGAAGTCCACTCCCCAGTCGGCATAGAGTTCGAAGATGGAGTTGTAGTACTCCTGCGCTCCCGGCTTGTCGGCCACTACGGTGTAGTTGTCGCGCAACCACTGGCATTGCAGCTCGGTGCTATAGATCTGATCGGCAGTAACACCCTCCGTTCCCTTCACAGGGAGTTTCTTCTCGACAGCTTCTTTGGGAATACCGCGCATGATGTGAATACCGAATTTCAAGCCTTTGCTGTGCACATAGTCGGCCAGTTCCTTGAACCCCTTTCCATCGGCGGCCGACGGGAAGCGGTTTACAGCAGGTTGGTAACGACCATATTCGTCGAGCACATAGCGTGGGTCGGTCTGGTTGTAACCACCCGCTTTGTCATTCTCTACGAACCAACGGATATCGACCACGATGTACTCCCAGCCGAAGGCTTTGAGGTGTTGATCCATGTAGTCGGCATTGGCCTTCACTTCGTGCTCTTCTACGGTAGGACCGTAACAGTCCCAACTGTTCCAGCCCATGGGCGGAGTTTCGGCCCATTCCTTGAACTCTCCTTTAGCAAACACCTTCCGGGGTGCTTCCTGCTTGCAGGCAGCCAGCGTCAGTGCGGCAGCCAGCAGTACAACATACTTTTTCTTCATCTTTACAGTGCGTTTATTCATTGATAAGTTGCAAATATACTCAATATAAGATATTTAAGAGGAAAAAGAAACTAATTTGCCTAACTTAGTGCAAAAAATCATCTATTTTTATATATTTGCTAAAATATATTTAGGAATATGGATGCATATAATTTTAACTGGAGCCAATTGGGAGACATCAGCGAAGGTCGCCCGAATTTAGGAGAGTCAACCTCAGTAGCCGTGTATCGGTTGATGCAGTACACACTAAGGGCCGTACTGGAGAAAGAGTATGGCGATGAGAAAACCAAGTCGTTGCTTGTTCAAGCCGGACGTCTGGCGGGACGGGAATTCTGCCGCAACATGCTGGACACAAGCTTGCCACCTAACCAGTTCCTGGCGCAACTGCAACAGGTGCTTCTCAGCCTGTCAATAGGCATTCTGAAGGTCGAAGAATCGGACTTCGAGTCATTAAAGTTTGTAGTTACCGTATCCGAGGACCTGGATTGCTCGGGGCTTCCGCTGAAAGGTACCACCGTCTGCGATTATGACGAAGGCATGCTCGAAGGTGTCTTCGAGGAATATACCGGACGGAAGTTTGCCGCCCAAGAGATCGACTGCTGGACTACCGGCGAACGGGTATGCCGTTTTGTCGTCCAGTCCAAATAAACAACTGTCTGCCGATGGATGAAACCACTCCACTCATTCTTTCTCGATTGACGGCTGTCATAGAAAGCCTCTTAGCAGGCAGAAGCCATCAGGAAACGTTATCGGAACCTTTCGAACCTTCCGGTAATCCTGCGTTGGACGAACTGGTTCTGAAGATCCGGGAGCTGAATGAACAATACCATCTGAACCGTTCATTCATTCTCGACCTGGCCGGGGGGAAGCTCTCGGCCGACCCGCCTCGCGGGAATTCGTTTGCCTCTCATTACAAGCAGTTGCATTCCGAACTCAAGCACCTCACCTGGCAAATACAGCAAATCGCTAACGGGGATTACAGCCAGCAGGTCACTTTCTCCGGCGATTTCGCGCAGGCCATCAACACTATGATTCTCGCTCTACGCGAAAGAGAGATACTGGCCGACATGCTGAAAGAGTCGAATAAAACCAAAGACAAACTGTTCTCCATCATCGCCCACGACCTTAAGAACCCGTTCAACACGCTGGTGGGGATGAGCAATGTATTAATAGCCGAGGTTGAATCGGGGCAAAAGGATACTGTTTTGGAACTGGCAAAAGCCATCCAGGAGGCTGCTTCGAGCGGATATGCCCTACTTGTCAACCTGCTGGAATGGACACGGCTACAGTCCAAACGGATCGTTGTATCGCCGGCACCGGTCACATTGCGCACCCTCATTCTAGGTACCATTCATCTACAGACTCCCACCGCACAAAACAAAGGAATCACCATTCTGTATGACGACTCCCAGGACTTCCCGCTCACGTCCGACAGTAACATCCTCAATACCATCCTTCGTAATCTGATCAGCAATGCTATCAAGTACACCTACCCGCAAGGACGTATAGAGGTGAGTGTTGCCCAGTATCTACGCGGATACCAGGTATCGGTAACAGACAATGGAGTAGGCATTCCACCGGAGGTACTCAATAAGATGTTCCGCGTCGACACACTGAAATCCACCCGGGGCACCAACAACGAAGGAGGCACTGGGTTGGGACTTGTGCTCTGCGAGGAGCTCGCTCACATGATAGGTGGTGAGATAGCAGTGGATAGTGTGTACGGACAAGGAAGTACTTTTACCCTGTACATACCCAATCTGGAAGAAGTGCAGTCATAAAAAGAAATATGAAGAACTCATCCTCTCTATAAAAAACGCGAATCAATCAACCATCAGCCACCAAATTGTGGCAATATGCTGGTATACTGATATATATACAGGTGGGAGATCAAGATAAATTACCATTTATCAACCACCAATCAACCACCATCTCCCACCAAATGCTGTCATCTCCCATCCAAAGATACACGTTCAAAGACACAAAACAGATTCTTACAAATAGCAA
>JAVBVI010000079.1:0-29720 GCA_031554505.1 Bacteroides sp.
TTGGGAAAACTGTCGGTAAACGAGGGTATGTTCTATGAGAACGTAATTGCACAGATGCTGGTGGCTGCCGGGCACAAGCTTTACTTCTACACGCGATACAATGAAGAGAAGCACCGCAACGACATGGAAATAGATTTTATCCTGTCGAACCACAGCAAGCTGAAATATAAAATATTCCCGATAGAGGTGAAATCGAATGACAAATATACCATTCGTTCGCTTACCCGGTTCAATGAGAGTTTCCGTCAGCGCATAGGGGAGTGCTATGTGATTCATCCCAAAAACCTGTGTGTAAAGGAAGGGGTGGTGTATCTGCCTGCCTATATGACTTTCTGTTTGTAATCTGTTCATTCTTATGTTTTGAAAAAAGAAATAGCCCCACAAAAAGAACTTCATATAAAGAAATAACGTTATCTTTGCAGAGTAGATGGACGTAGAGAGTCCGTTACGTGAGTTTATAAAAATCTAATTGTGTTTTTAGATCTTTTCCTCAATGGGTGTTCTCAGAATCTTCTCCATCGCCTTACCTTTGGCCAATTCATCAATCAGCTTATCCAAATAACGAATCTGTCGCATCAGCCTATCTTCGATTTCTTCCACGCGACAACCGCATACTACACCTGTGATCATGGATGCGTTGGGGTTGATTTGCGGTGCATTGGCAAAGAACGTTTCCAGATCGCTTTGACGGTGAATCTCTTGTTGCAAGGTTTGCTCGTCATAGCCTGTCAGCCAGAAGATGATGCAGTCAACTTCCGCTTGGGTATGTCCCTTTCTTTCCGCTTTCTGAATATACAGCGGATAGATGCTTGCGAATGACATTCTGTACACTCTGTTGGTATCCATCTTTTTATTGATTTCCTGTGCTTACTCAATTATTTGGTAAAAATACTGATTAAAGCATTAGCAACCGCTATCTTTGCAGGCTTATTTAATTTGAGTTGCCGTATGAATGAAATAAAAGCGCCTACCAACCGGCAGGGGTGGTGGGCATTGAGCCCGTTGCTGGTTTTTCTGTGCCTTTATCTGGTCACCTCCATTCTTGTGAAGGACTTTTACAAAGTCCCCATCACGGTGGCTTTTATGATTTCTTCGTGTTATGCCATTGCCATCACCCGCGGGCTGACACTGGAGCAACGGGTGCATCAGTTTTCCGAAGGGGCGTCGAACAAGAACATCATGCTCATGGTGTGGATCTTCATCCTGGCGGGAGCCTTTGCCCAAAGCGCCCAGGCTATGGGGGCCATCGAAGCTACCGTGAACCTCACCCTCCATATATTGCCCGATAATCTGTTGCTGGCAGGTGTTTTTATGGCTTCTTGCTTTATCTCCCTTTCTATCGGGACGAGTGTGGGAACCATTGTGGCACTCACACCGGTAGCCATCGGGCTGGCGCAGAAAACGGGTGTCGACCTACCGTTCATGGTCGGTATTGTGGTAGGCGGGTCGTTCTTCGGCGATAATCTTTCGTTTATTTCCGATACCACCATTGCTTCTACCCGCACGCAAGGGTGCTCCATGCGCGATAAGTTCCGGGTGAACTCTCTGATTGTGGTCCCTGCTGCCGTGTTGGTGTTGATCGTGTACTTCGTTCAGGGACTTTCTATTACCAATGTGGCCGATACTCAGCCCATCGAATGGCTCAAGATTATTCCTTATATAGTGGTGTTGGGAACAGCCATCGCTGGTATGAATGTGATGTTGGTACTCATTCTGGGTATTCTGACCACAGCTTTCATCGGCATGCTGACGGGTGAATTCTCTGTGTTCCAGTGGTTTGGCTCCATGGGCAAGGGTATTGTCGATATGGGCGAACTCATCATTGTGACGCTGCTGGCAGGGGGGATGCTCGAAACCATCCGGTACAACCGGGGCATTGAGTTTGCTATCGGTCGGCTTACCAGTCATGTGAGAGGCAAGCGAGGGGCGGAACTGTGTATCGCTGCCCTGGTAAGCATTGCCAACTTGTGCACGGCCAATAATACCATTGCCATTATCACTACCGGATCACTGGCTAAGGACATCGCCATCAAGTACCGGTTGGACCGCCGGAAAGTAGCCAGTCTGCTCGATACCTTTTCTTGCTTTGTGCAAGGTATCATTCCGTATGGTGCGCAGATGTTAATTGCTGCGGGGCTGGCTGAGATATCGCCTATCAGTATTGTGGGCAACCTGTATTATCCGTTTACCATGGGAATTGTTGCTGTGTTGGCTATCCTGTTCCGGTACCCGAGGAAGTATTCGTAACATGTACGAATGTGGGAATCATTGGGAATGCTAAAAACGAATTCTAATTCGCGCTCTAAACCTTTTCCATTTTGAAATGTTTGATACTAACCAACATTTTACTGCATGGCATGTGTGGAAAAACAGAATTAGTAATGTAAATAGAAAAGTGATGAAAAAAATAGTTCGCCCCTTGATCGTGCTTATATCTTGTGTCGCATTGACGAGTTGTGTAAGCCAAAAGCAATTCAATAAGCTAAATACTGACTATACACAATTGCAAACAGAGCATCAGCAAACTCTGTTGCAGCTAAAGGAGAGCCAGACACGCGCAACCAGTCTTGAGGAGAGACTCTCCGAAGAACAGCGGCGTAACAATGATTTGCGTGCGGGCCTTGCCGAGATGCAAAGCACACTGAATAGGAGTCTTACACAAAGCTCTCAGGGAAATATGAATATCGGTAAGCTGATCGATGAGATCAATACATCGAACCGTTTCATTCAGCATCTGGTAACGGAAAAGAACCGATCCGATTCTTTGAATCTCGTACTGGTCAACAACCTCACTCGTTCGCTTACCCGCGACGAGATGCGCGATCTGGATATAAAGGTTCTGAAAGGGGTTGTATATATATCCCTGGCAGACAATATGCTCTATAAATCCGGAAGTTATGAGATCAGCAACAAGGCCGGGGAGATACTCGGTAAGATTGCCAAGATCATCACCGACTACAAGGATTACGATGTTCTGATAGAAGGGAATACGGATACCGACCCGATATCCCGTCCGAATATACGCAATAACTGGGATTTGAGTACCCTACGTGCTTCGTCCGTGGTGCAGGCTCTGCAGAATGATTACCACATAGATCCCAAACGCCTGACGGCTGCCGGCCGGGGCGAATACAATCCGGTGGCCGGCAATGATACTGCCGAAGGAAAAGCCCGTAACCGTCGTACCCAAATCATTATTACTCCCAAGCTGGATCAGTTTATGGACTTGATAGAACAGGCTCCGGATAGCTCTTCGTCCAGTGTAACCGGAAGTGAAGATCTGAATAAGTAAAGAAGTCAATAAATTAGATTTAGATAGGGTAGATAATGAGGATGCTTAAAATAGATCCTCATTATCTACCTGTTTTATTTCGATTAAGCCTATAATCTTTGCCCGAAGTATATTGAAAAATGCAATTTTCAAGATTCCTTATGGAAACCCAAACAAAGTCCTTTCTATTCTGTTTCTATAAAGAACACAAAGTTATCGAAAATAAATTTAAGGACGCAGTATTACTTATGCTAACAACTCATTCCAATAGTCACTGTCAGCAGACTTCCAAACTGGGAGTTATGGGTATCATCATTGCCATCGGCATTGTATATGGTGACATCGGCACTTCACCACTTTATGTGATGAAAGCTGTGCTCAACGCCCTGCCGGTAGGCCATGCCGAGGGAATCATCGGAGCGGTATCCTGCGTCATCTGGACGCTGACTCTGCAAACCACCATCAAATATGTGCTTATCACCCTGCGGGCCGACAATAAAGGGGAGGGGGGCATCCTTTCCCTGTTCGCCCTGATTCGCAAGAAATACCGGTGGGCCTACATTATTGCAGCCGTCGGAGCCGCTACACTGCTGGCCGACGGGGTTATCACCCCTTCCATCACCGTCACCTCGGCCATCGAAGGATTGCACAATACTTATCACTCGGTGCCTGTCCTTCCGGTTACCATCGGGATTATCCTGTTGCTTTTCATGCTGCAACCGTTTGGTACAGCCTCGCTGGGGCGCTTCTTCGGAGTCATCATGCTGGGATGGTTTCTCATGTTGGGCACGCTGGGTGTCAGTCATTTCATGGACTATCCAGCCATCGTCCAGGCATTCAACCCCGTACATGCGCTGCGCTTCCTGATCGATGCGCCCCATATTCTGGTCATCCTGGGCGCTATTTTCCTCTGTACCACCGGAGCCGAAGCCCTTTATTCCGACCTGGGGCATTGCGGACTGCACAATATCCGCGTTTCCTGGATATTCGTCAAAACGACGTTGATACTCAATTACCTGGGACAAGGCGCCTGGGCCATTACCCATCCGCATCTCCTCCGGCACGATGTTAATCCATTCTTTGAAATCATGCCTTCTTGGTTCTTCATCACCGGAATCATTATGGCTACACTGGCCGCCATCATAGCCAGCCAGGCGCTGATCAGCGGCTCTTTCACGGTCATCACCGAGGCCATCTCGCTGACCCTCTGGCCCAATATCAAGATTAAATACCCCAGTGAGGTGAAGGGACAAATGTTCATCCCTCAGGTAAACTATATCCTGATGACGCTTTGTATCCTGATGGTACTGATCTTCCAATCGTCTACGAATATGGAGGCGGCGTACGGGCTTTCCATATCCATCACGATGCTGATGACTACGCTCTTGCTCTTCCTTTATATGCGGGTGAAGAAGTTCTCGCTGTGGCGAACCATCCCCATTACATGCTGTTTCCTGCTGGTGGAAACCGGTTTCCTGGTGGCCAACAGCGTGAAGTTTCTGCATGGTGGGTTCATCACCCTGCTCATGGCTGGGGTGCTGTTCTTCATCATGTATATCTGGTACAACGGGCACCGGATCAAGAACCGTTGCGTGACGTATGAAAAGATTGCTCCGGTGATTCCCATGATCAAGCAATTGAGCGAGGATACGGAAGTACCCAAGTATGCCACTCACTTAGTGTACGTCACCCGGGCCAAATACAAGACGGAAATAGAGAGCAAAATCTCTTATTCGCTGTTTCACCGCCAGCCCAAGCGGGCCGATACGTACTGGTTCGTGTATCTGAATCGTAGTGACGACCCGTACACCTTTACCTACGAGGTGACTCCTTACGTGGAACAAACCATCTTCCGGATCGATATTACCGCCGGCTTTAAGCTCGGCATCCACATCGACGACTATCTTCGGAAAATCAGCGAGGAGATGGAGAAGGAGGGGCAGGTAGACTTGCTGAGCCGCTACCCGTCATTGCGGAGCAACCATATCCGGGGCGATTTCCGGTATGTGGTGGTGGAGCGTGTGATGCGGAACAGTCTGACGCTCCCGTTCGTGCGGAAAGCTATCCTGACTATTTACTCCAGTATCAAGAAGTTTACTACCTCGGATACGCAGATTCTGGATCTGGACCCGTCGAACGTGACGGTGGAATCAGCTCCGTTGGTACGAAGTAAGAATAGCAAAGAGCTTCTGTGAGTATATGGAAACAGCCTTACCAGGATGTACATCCGGGCAAGGCTGTGTATGTACTGTTGAAAAAGGAACTATCTCTACCTATATAAACTTACGATTTTATTGAAAAGAGAAGTGTTCTCGGCAAATCCACAGAACTGCTGCGAGCAAGGGCCATAAGCATACAGAAGTGTCGGAATTCCTGTATGGTCATTGGTGGAGAAGTTGCCACGCACTGTTCCGGTGGTATAGTCACCATCGAGCAGAGTCACCCCGCCCGTCTCGTGGTCGGAGAGTACGAGGACTAATGTTTCTCCGTTCTGGTCGGCATAGGCAAGGGCTTTTCCTACCAAGCGGTCGAAAGACAGGTATTCGTCTACCACAGTGTACATATCGTTGGCGTGTCCTCCTTTGTCTACTTTGGCTCCTTCTATCATAGCGAAGAATCCCTTTTTACCCGGCGAGAGACGGTCGACTACCGTCTGGAAAGACTCTTCTATCACCCGGAAGCCGTTTTCGTAATCATCTCCCTGCAGACAGATGGCCCGTTGGTTCGAAGGAACGCGGTTCAGTTGCGACAATTGGTGGCAGACGGCTACGTTCTTCTCCCGCAATTGATTGGTCAGCAGACTGTCGTTCGCAGCAAAAGCTTTTACCGGTGCGGCAATCACCAGATCGGCAGGCGAGGAGAGGAGACCTTCTGCAATTTCCTGACTCATGTCCCGTTCCGGCTGGTGGGCATAGTACGCGGAAGGAGTAGCCCCTGTGATTCCATCGTTGCTGATGATTCCCGTCCGGACTCCTTTGGCGGACAGGGCTTCTGTGATGTTCTCTATCTTACTTCCCAGAGAGTCTGTGCCGATACGCCGGTTGCGTGTTTTCTGTCCGGTGGCCAGTGCGGTTCCTGCTCCGGCGGAATCAGTGGTATAGTCGTTGACGGGATTCGTTTTCAGCAATCCGATGTTCCGCATCTTCATCAGATTCAGCATGCCGCCGTTGGCGGTGGCAGTGGCCCACATCTGGCCTTGTCCCGCTCCGCCGTCGGCGATGAGTACGATGACATTTCTGGGCGCTTTTTTGCTTCCGTCGCTTAGGTAAGTCGGTTGATAAACGTCGTGAAACTGTCCCAGACTGGTATAAAAGTTCTTCGGATAACGCTTCAAAAAGTCGTCGAGTAGGGCCGGTTGATCGGTATTCAGATAGTCCACACCCAGTTTCATGAACGTGTTCCAAGCCGTTTTAGTGTCCGGACATCCCCAAAAGCGAACGACCTTTCCCTGAGCATGTACCTCGTCTACCACCGCTTTTACTTTGTCATAATCGGCTTCTATCATTCTTCCCAGACCGTTCCATGGGGTCAATGTCTGGAACGAAAGACTCACCAAAGGCACCCGGCGGCTCTGTTCGGGGGTATAGGTCAGTTGAGGTCGCCCGTCGAAGCAAATGAAGTCAGCGTAGTTGGAAAACTCTTCCGGTGAAGGCGAAGAACCACTGATAATCGCCCGGACGGCCAAAGGATTCTTCTTGGTGTCGAAGCAATCCCGGTATTCCAACAATTGCTGTTCCAACACTTTTAATGTTTCCTTATAGTGGGTTTTCAGGTCAATCAGTATCTGAAAACTCTTTCCGTCCGGGTATCCGGAACCGCCATTGATCTCCATTTGCTCCTTGATAGGCTCCAGATAGAGGTTTCTCAGTTTGCGGGCTTTATTGATCTCTTTTTCTTCGTGCGCTACGTACAATTCTCCGTCTATCAGGAATATATCGGCTTCGATAGAGGCGCAACGCGCCGAATAGGCCGTATAGAAAGGTACGTTCTGTAAATAGTCGTTGTGCGAATGCACATTCTCTACCGAAGAATACATACGTGGCTGGGCTGAGAGCAGGCAAAAAGCCGATGCCATCCACGCGATGGCTATGCTAAATAATCTTTTCATTTTCGTTGTCTATTAATTGGCATTGGTGTTCCACTTCTGGGGCTGAAACCATACCATATCCGTTTCATTGACCATACGTCCGTATTTCTCATTAGTCCACGAAATCAAGTTCGGGTTGTTCTGCTCGTTGTCCGAATAGATGTAGCGTACCGGAATGGGGCTCGTTACCGATGCGCCGACTTTCAGTTCCGGATAACCGGTACGACGCCAGTTGGCAAAGGCTTCGAAGCCATTCAGGAAACTGTCTATCCAGGCCTGTGTACCTATCTGCTTCAGGGCTTCCGCCTGAGTGGCGCTCAAAGCCACATCCGGGCGTGAGATATACGTATCTATGTCGACGGACGAAATGGCCGACCACTTCCGCAGGGAAGCTCTGACGCCTTTGGCATATTCAGTGGCTGCATCTCCTGTTATCATTCCCCGGGTGATGGCTTCCGCTTTCAGGAATTGAAGTTCGGCGAAAGTCATTACGAAAGCACGGTTCTCGCTCCGGATGGTACTGCTCAGTACAGAATAATCGTCCTTATTAATCGTGTTTTGCTCTGCCGCACTTAAACCTGCGGGCTGACCTCGATACACTAAAGGTGCCGAAGCGTCTGCCTGATGTGCCTCATAAGAGAGCTTGGTAGGAGCTGCATAGATCGTCAGACGCGGGTCATTGGTTACAGTCAGGGCATTCACCAGGGCTTCGCTTACCCGGAAATTATCTCCGAATATCACACCGGAACCGTCCGAAGGCAGATTCTTCGGTTGTATGTACCATTTATAGAAATCTACAGTGTTGTACTCCAACGTAGCCTGATCGTCCGCAGAGGTAAAGACCGGATATTCCAACGAGTTATTGAAGATGGCAGCTACGTCGGCCGATACATCTTTCTTGGCCGACTGGCGCATCAGGATACGTACCTTCAGCGAGTTGGCATACTTGCGCCATCGGGTGGCATTGCCATTGTAAAGAATATCATCGCTGATGGTAGCGTCGGGCCGCAGTGATTTCAACAACTGATTAGCGGTCTCGAGATCGGCAAGCATCAGCTTGTACACATCTTCCTGTGTCTGGTAGTGTGCGAACTCCATGCCGGTAACATTTCCCTTTCCGGCCTCTACATAAGGAATATCACCGTAGACATCCGTCATCAGGGAGAGAACGTACACCTTACAGATCAATCCCAATGCCTGGTACTGGGGCTGATTGCCTTTCTCGGCAATATCCAGGATCTGGTTGATATCCTTTACGCTGCGCATGGGGCTATTCCACTCTTCGCGGAAAGATGCGCCGGTGATATTGAAACGTCCGAAACCGTCGTTGCTTCCTCCGATGTAATTAATGTGTTGCACGAACTGTCCGGCAGCTCCGTTGCCGCTACCCGTCATGGACGATACAGCCGTGCTGATGACTGTGGGCAGCAACAGGTTGGCAGGGACAGTAGGGGGATTGTTGGGATTGACATTGATCTCTTCGAAATCGCTGCAGCTACATGCCAACGTGAGCGCGGCGAGCAGCAGGGTTATTTTATTTCTTTTCATGATTTCCGTTGTTGTTTTTTTAAAGAGTTACGTTAAGATTGAATCCGAAGCTCCGGGTAGAAGGCAAGGACATGGTTTCGATGCCTTTCAACTGTCCGTCATAGGAAGCAACTTCCGGGTCGATGTTGGGGATATCCGTCCAGATAAAGAGGTTGCGTCCGAAAGCTGAGGCCGATACATTTTTCAGCGGCGTATTCTTCAGCCATTTCTTAGGCAGTGTGTACCCGATCTTCACTTCGCGCAACTTCACGTACGAAGCGTCGAATGTGGCAATCATATCATTGTCATAATAGGCTTGTACGTAGTTTCTTACCGGTACGGCTATGGTGTTCTTCTGGCCGGTTTCTACGTCGATGCCATCGGCTACGATCATTCCGGCGCCATCTGCGTCGCGCAGAGCCAAAGAACCTTTCAGCGAACCGTTCCGCATGCCTTCGATATAGGTGCGCGAGTAAACGGAACCTCCTTGCTGGATGCCAAGAAGTGCGCTGAACGTCCAGTTCCTGAACTTGAAGTCGGTACCCAGACCGCCCGTCCAGTCGGGATTCACGTTTCCTAAATATCCCCAATCGCCGTTTTCTTCCACTGGCAGACCATTCTTCAACTGCAGTTGTCCGTCTTTGTACACCAGGTAGTCACCGTAGAGCGAACCGTACGAGCCGTCGCCCTTGGTGTTCTCGGTACGTAGTTCCAAAGAGGCCCAGCGTTCTATCTGGCGGATACGTGAGATTCCCTGGTCTTCGGCCAGCGAGATAATCTTATTCTTGTTCTTGGAGAAGTTGAAGTTCAGACTCCACTCCACGTCCTTGGTGCGTACCGGAACCAGATTGACCATCAGCTCTACTCCCTGGTTCGTCATCTTGCCCACGTTCATCAGTTTGGTGTCGTATCCGGCCGACGGGTTCAGGGTGATGGGGATAATCAAATCGGTAGTGGTACTCTTGTAGTATGCCAGGTCAATGCCGATGCGGCTGCTGAAGAAGCGGAAGTCGCCACCGAATTCATACGAAACGACCTTCTCCGGTTTGATGTCCGCATTCGGGTAGTTGTTGTTGGCGGTTGCAGTAGAGTTTCCTCCCCAGCCCTGCGAGATGATGAAGTTGGATGCCGTCTGATACGGTTCCAGGTCCCGGCGTACCATAGAGGCGCTGGTCCGCACTTTGGCAAATGTCAGTACGTCGCTTTTGATATCGAACAAGTCCGACAGGATAGCGCTCAGCGAAGCCGACGGATAGAAATAGGAATTATTCTTCTTGGGCAGCGCGCTCGACCAGTCATTTCTTCCCGTCAGATCCAGATACAGCCCATTCAGGTAGCTGAACTGCGCGGTGGCATACAGGCTGTTCACCTTCTTCTGCGTCAGGGAATTTCCGGCCAGGATGGGTTTGGCGTTGTTCGTCAGGTTGTACACTCCGGGGATGGTCAGCTCCGGGGCGATGGCTCCCAGGCGTTTGGATACCTGGTTCATCAGGTTACCTCCGGCCGATATGCTGAACCCGAAGTTCTTGACAGCCTCGTCCGGCAGGCGGTAGCTCAGCAGGAAGTCATTGTTTACTTCCATATACGAGATGTCGTCTTCCTGGTAATAACCGTTGAAGTACGATTGTGAGGTGGCGGCATGACGCATCGTTCGCTTGTCGGAATAGACATCCAAACCAGAGCGGATTTGAAGGGATAGCCCTTGAAGGATGTCATATTTCAGGCGGAGATTTCCGTAGACACGGTCGCGGGTATTTCCGTTCAGGTTGTTGTAGGCCACAAAATAAGGGTTGTTGATTCCCGTAGAGGTTTCATTGCCGATAGGCGTATTCTGGGCGATGTTCTCTTTCCCGTCGCGCCATTGTTGCCGCAAAGAAGCCAGACTCACGTTCCGCGGCATTTTCAGGAAGATGGTCATGATGTTGTCCGAATTCTTCGCTCCCGAGCTGGCCCGGTTGTCGCTGTTGGTATGCACATAATTGATCGTAGCGTCGGCAGTCAACTGAGGGATGATCTGATAGCCGGCGGACAGACCGATCGTGTTCTTTGCCAAGTCGGTATTGGGCACGATGCCTTTCTGCTGACTGTTGGTGTAGGTCAGACGGTAGTTCAATTGGTCGTTCGAGTTACTTAGCGTGATCGTATTGGAGATGTTGTGCCCTGTCTGGAGGAAATCTTTCAACTGATTGCCGCCCGACACAAAAGGAGTGGCCGTGCGGTTTCCGTTGGCATCCAGGGGAGAATCGAACTGAGCGATGAGTTGCCCGTTCATGGCAGGTCCCCAGTTGGCCACATTCCCGTCGTTCACGCCACCTCCGGCACCGTTCACATACGAGTATTTCCCTTCCAGCCCCTGACCGAAGCTGTTCTGGAATTCCGGCAGACGAAGAGCTGTTTCGAACGACACGGTGGAACTGTACGATACACCCAGACCTTTTTGTCCCTTTCCGCTTTTGGTGGTGATCAGGATCACCCCGTTGGCTGCACGTGCGCCATAGAGGGCAGAGGCGTTCGGCCCTTTCAGGATGGACACGCTCTCTATATCTTCCTGGTTTATCTCTCCGGCAGCGTTTCCGTAGTCCACTTCCGCTTCGCCCGATGTAAAGTTGGGATTGTTGTAGTCCTGACGTCCGGTGAAACTGCGGGTAGACTGCTCATTGTTGTTGCTGATAGGCACCCCGTCGACGACGAACAGAGGAGAGTTGTTATAGTTATACCCGCCCACAAAGTTCTGGCCACGTATCTGAATGCTCGAAGAAGCGCCAATGCCACCGGAAGAGTTTGTGATCTGCACCCCTGCAATACGGTTGCTCAGTGCGTTCACAAAGTTCGATTCGTGGGCTTGCACCACACCGTCGCCTCCCAGCTTTTGTACCGAATACCCCAGCGATTTGGCTTCGCGGGTGATACCCAATGCGGTGACCACGATTTCTCCAAGCACCTTAGCGTCTTCTTCCATAATGAGGCTCACTGCCTCTTCCTGAGACTTGAAGATTACTTTCTTGAACCCGATGCAAGTAGCTTCGAGCTCACCTACTTTATTCTTTATTGGCAGGACAAAATGACCATCGAGATCCGTGATGGTACCATTGGATGTTCCTTTCTCAATAATAGTAGCTCCGATTACGGGTTCTCCGTTCGGTGTTTTAATGGTGCCTTTAACCTTTTCTACAGGCACAGGGGGAGTTGCCATGACAGTAGCCATACTGCACAATAGCATCAATAAACAGACTTTGAATTTAAACATTGTTTTCAATTGATAAAATTAATAAATCACAGTTTACGGCTGCAAAAGTATCGGTGCCGGTTTACAAGAGTGATACAAGAGAATTACAATGTTTTCATAATTTTATTGCAGAAAAGTTAAGAAGCTGTTTTGAATTTATTGAATGTCTCCTACTAAACAGATTTTCGCGTTTAGGTAAACAGAAAAATCTGTTTAGGTAAACGCGAAAATCTCTGTAGTTAGAGAACTAGTTGGATTTTCAAAATGGAAGAGTGGATTATGTTACTGATTCAATAAATTCAAAACAGATTCTAAACGATAAACCTGGAAATGTCGGTAGACATAACCAGGTTTATTGTGTTGGCAGGAATTAGTATGTGTGTAGGTCTTATCTATTTGAAACCAATCTCATAAAGCGTCACGCTATAGGGTGGCACCTTTACAGTAGGACTAACTTTAGCCTTACTTTGTTTCACCTGAAGAACGTGGGGCTGAGCGGGAGAGTTTTCATCAGTTATCTGTTCGGGTGCCAATGAATACACCGTCGCTTCTTTCTCCAACCGTTTGGAAGTCTGGTAATTCAATTGAATAGTTTGCTCCGTGTAGGTGGGATTTACTATGGAAACGATCAACTTTGATGGGTTTTCAGAAAGGGTTGCCATCACGTCGAGAGGATAAGTGGGGCTTCCCGATATTTCCCGTGGAATATCCACGCCAACTGTTCCTATCAATTCCTGTTGAGGCGAGTTGCCTGTAACCTTTACCGGGATGTTGCCATGGCGCTCCAGAAATAACTTGAACAGTAATCCTCTGGAACTGATTACTGCATCGATATCATTGTACCGGTACAATCCATTGAATCCGGTATAGGCTCCCATCATGACATAGTCCGTGTGCCGGAGGAATTCATGCAGAGCAGTAGCTACCCCTACGGTGGTTTTGAAACCGCTTCCTTCACCGGCTACCCATTCGTCTACCCAGAACGGGGTGGGCTTTTCCTTTACCGCGGGAATACGCGATTCATACTCCTTCATGGCTTCTATCATTCCTTTGATACGGTTGGGCGTACGCCGAACCAGATCTACCAACGTGTCACGCTTAGCTACCCATGCTTGCTGTTCCTTGTCGAAATAGCCATGGAAATAGGTATAGATATGCTCGGCCATGTAGTCAATGTTTTCTAAGCTATTTTTCAGCAACGTTCCGGTCCAGTCGTCTTCGCTGAGGTAGTCGATGGGCAACTTCATCCGGAGTGGTTTGCGGTGGTGGCGGGCGGTAGTTCCGGTTTCATAGATGGTGGCTCCGGAAGCAATGAGCTTGATGGTCGGGTCTTTGGCGCGCATCTCTTCTGCGAAGAAATTATGCTTCAGCGAATAATGCCAGCTCGACATATAACCGATCTGCCACTCACCGTACATCTCGTTGCCGATGCCCCAATATTTCACACCATAGGGTTCGGGGTGTCCGTTGGCAGCACGCTGCATACCCATTGGAGTGTCCCTTGCACCATTGACATATTCCACCCACTGAGCGGCCGAGTAGGCATCTCCCAGACCACTGTTGACTACCAGATATGGCTCGGTATCGATCAAATCGCATAAGGTTAGGAATTCATCCGTGCCTACATCGTTGGATTCTACCGCAAACCAGGCATAGTCGTATCTCGGGGGACGCTGGTCTCTGTCGCCTATCCCGTGTCGCCAGTCATAGTTGGCCAGGAAATTTCCTCCCGGCCACCGGTAAATGGTAGCGCCCACCGAGCGAAGTATCTCCACAATATCTTTCCGGAAGCCTTGCAGGTGGTCGTCAGGCATTAAAGACACGGCACCGATCTGGAAAGAACCATTCCCTTCACCGGTAATTTCGATGTGTCCGTCGTTGGTATCGGCTTTGGCGGAGAAGTGAAGCGGGAATTTGCGATAGTCCTTGCGGAGCATGTTGATGGCGATGCTCTCCTTGTCATCAGGCCCCGGTCCCCATACGAGGCTGACGGTGACTTTCACTTCCGGATCGCCACAGATGACCACCCTCCCTTCGTAGCCTTTGTCTTTACGCAGCCACAACCCAGACTGCCTGATTCCGTTCGGGGAACCTGTAAGCAGCACCTTGGGCGATTGCTTCCCCACATATACGTGTTTCTGGTCCATGACTATCCCTGCTTCGGCCCCCACAGGGCGCCAACGTAGCTGGTGTCTGCGGGTGTTTCGGGGTTCGAGCGTCTCGGA
Organism: Bacteroides sp.; assembly: GCA_031554505.1. GTDB lineage: Bacteria > Bacteroidota > Bacteroidia > Bacteroidales > Bacteroidaceae > Bacteroides. Next base: position 14,337 of record JAVBVI010000079.1, read on the forward strand.
GTTATTGACGGCATAAAAGAACTTGCGGTCGCTCAACATTTCGGCCCAGATACCGTTTTCGAACATGTTGTGCAGCAATTCGGTGAACATTCCATACACGAAAGGATGTACGGGAGGAGCGGTTTGTTCAAGATGAACGGTGGCCTCTATCTGGCGCTTCCCAACGGCTTGTGCATGCACATTCATGCCGACCATTGAAAGGGCGCATAGGGTAACAGCTGGCCTGGCCAGGTGCTTTTTCCAATTGTTCAGTGTTTTCATCTGTCTCTATTTTGGGGTTTTAACAATGATCTGCGTGAAGGAACACGGTGCAAACGAATAGACGATTTTATTCCCCGACGTTTTAATCTCTTGGGACTGGATGGCTACATTCTGTTCGTTTACAGAGTTGGTCAGGGTAACTCCTTTGCCGGTGACCGTGTGAGCCAACGCGTTCTTGGGAAACGGACCGTTTTGCGAATAGATATCGGTGGTAATGGCCCGCTCTTTGTGACGATTTACGACATTAATCACCAGTTCGCTACGTTCTTTCTCATACGTTGCCGATATATCCAGGTAAGGAACCTCTTTGTACTTCGCTGTCGAGTAAACCGGGCTTTGGCTGTACACGTCCAGTGCGGTGCCTCGGCAGTTGTTGGCGAAGAGATACAGAGGGTAATAAGTGGTTTGTTTCCACAATTGGTCCTTGTCGATGCGCATGGGAGCGATGACATTGACCAACTGCGCCATATTAGCCATCTTCACAATGTCGCAGGTACGCATAAAGATATTCAGGTATTGGGCCACGATCAGCGCATCCTGCAGATCATAAATTTCCGAGAGCGTGTTGTCCGTTCCGCCGAACGTCCGGGTCCAGGCATTCCACTCGTCGAATGCGATAAAGACATCCTTCTTCGAGCGATTCTTCATCCGGGCCTCTTTGATTTGTTGCTCCACGATGCGGATGTAGTCTTCCACCTCGATGGTGTTGGTCAGATAAGCATAATACTCCCCCTGGTTGTGCGAGTAGTGGTGGAGGGAGATGTAGTCGATGTAGTTGTACATCTCATTCAGTATCGTCCGGTTCCATTTATTCCAATCGGCATCGTAGTTGCTCGAACCGCTGGCTATGAGTTTGATGTCTTTGTCTATCCACTTCATCAGCTTCGCCGTTTCTATGGCAACCTTGGCGTATTCCTCCGGAGATTTGTGTCCCATTTGCCAGGGGCCGTCCACTTCATTTCCCAATCCCCAGTATACAATCTTATGGGGCTGCTCGTATCCGTTTTTCCGTCTGAGGTCGGAATAGTGAGTCCCTTTATCTACGTTACAATACTCTACCCAGTTGCGTGCCTCGTCCAGCGTACCGGTACCCAGGTTCACACAGAAGTAAGGTTCTGTCTGGGCTTTCCGGGCAAATTGTACGAACTCGTCCGTACCTATCATATTGCTTTCCTTCCCGCCCCATGCCAGGTCGATACGGGTGGGGCGTTTGGAACGGTCGCCTATACCATCTTCCCAGTGGTAGCCGGATACGAAGTTGCCACCCGGCCATCGCAGGATGGACACCTTCAGGTTCTTTGTCTGTTCGATGACGTCTTTCCGGAAACCATCTTCGTCGGCCTGGCTGGACTGGGGGTCGTAGATTCCGCCATAAATTCCTTGTCCCAGGTGCTCTGAGAAGTTGCCGTAAAGGTACGGATGTATCTGACCGACGATGCGGTCGGTGTCGATTTTAATCGTTGCATGTTCTTGTGCCGGCACTCTTCCTACGAATGACAACACGCATAATAGAAGGTAGTATTTCCTCATGGTGTATCTGTTAGTTAATAGTAAATGAATGATAGTTTTTGTTGTTAACCATCACAAAGGTAACTAAAATAAAACTGTAAATCGTTCAAATTCTGCAAGATATCGTTCATCGGAGAGCTATGACGGATTTTTGATACTTAATGACGGATTTCATCTTCACATTCACTAACGTTTCTCCTATATTTGTTTCGTTGTTAACCCCCATGAATTATCAATTGTGATTTTAATTATTTAAAACTAATTCAATGATGAACATTCTTATCAGTAACAGGCACGGCCTGTTCCATTCTATTGTCTTATGTTTGCTGCTTTGCCTGATTCCTGTTTATCAGGTGCATGCAGCCGAAATGTTTGCTGAGGGTATCCTACAGCAAAAAACGGTCACAGGAAAGGTGACGGATACTTCCAATGAACCTCTACCTGGCGTGAATGTACGTGTAGTGGGTACTACAGTAGGTACCATTACCGATTTGGAAGGGATGTTCCAACTGAATGTACGGGAGTCAGATCAGTTGGAATTTGCGTATATGGGGTACAAATCTACCTTTATAAGAGTAGGTGATAGGACTTCATTGTTTATCAAGTTGGAAGAAGCTTCGGAGCTACTCGATGAAGTAGTGGTGGTTGGATATGGTACGAAGCGCAAAGGAAGCATCGCTGCTGCCGTTACCACCATTGGCGCTGAAGATATTGCTCGTACTACTTCTTCTACCGTATCGGGTGCACTGGTCGGTAAGATCGCTGGTGTGACTACCCGCCAGAAGTCGGGACAACCCGGAAGCGGTACCTCCATACAAATTCGAAACATGGGTACTCCTCTGTACGTCATCGACGGGATTATTAAGGACGAAAGACAGTTCAATAACCTGGATGTCAATGATATCGAGAATATCTCTGTGCTGAAAGACGGTGCGGCAGCCATTTACGGCGTGAAGGCTGCCAACGGTGTGGTCCTGGTCACTACCAAAGGTGGCGCTAAAAATCAGAAAGCCTCTGTGACGGTGGATATGAATTACAGTTGGCAACAGTGGACTTCATATCCCCGGATGTTGAACTCGTATGAGTGGATCTACGCCAACTACATGAAAGAGTCGAACCTCGGCACCTTGTCGGTAACGCCGGAGGTAGCCAATGCGGAGCTGGAGAAGTGGAGGACAAAATATTATAATCCGGAAACCGGAGAAGATTACCGGGGGTTCGACTGGATAGATAAGTATGTCAGCAAAAGCGCTCCTCAGTCCTATGTGCATGTGAACCTGAGCGGAGGTGGTGATAAGACTACCTATTATCTGTCCGTCAGCAACATTGATCAGGATGCTGTGTTTCAGGATTACAATTTCCAACGTACTAATATCCAGTCCAATTTCAACATGGATGTGTCCGATAAAGTGCGGGTAGGATTCCGCTTGAACGGTCGATTAGAAAACCGTACTAATCCGGCTCTGCCGGGGGGCGACGACTATGCCAATGCCCGTCAAGCTGTTTTTAATCTTCCGCCTATCTACCGTCCGTATGCTAATGATAATCCGAACTACCTGAACAGCATTCCCGGCGTTGCCGGATTGAACTTGGCTGCCTTCACCAAGGGAAATGCAGGTAAACTGGACAATAACTGGACAGTGATCCAGACTAATTGGGACGTGGAATGGAAAACGCCACTGAAGGGACTTACCGGTAAAGCTCTTTTCTCTTATTGGTTTGCCGATAACAAGGTGAATAACCTGGAGAAGGGGTGGAAAGAGTACACGTACGACCGGAACTCCGACACTTATCTGGTGACTTATGATAAATCGGCTGCCGGCGAAACCTGGATGGAACGATTCTCCACCACAACCAAGGAGTTGTCCGGACAGTTCCTGCTCAGCTATGACAACGCGTTCGGCAAGCACCACTTCACAGGAGTGGCGGGCTTTGAGTTTATGAAACGGAACAATCACAACCTGAACCTCCAACAGCATCCGGTGGAAAATGAATACATCGATCTGATCGCGACCAATGAAGACAACCTGGTCAGCGAGAACAAAGCCACTACCACCACTGCCAGTGGGGTGTTTCGTGCCGGATATGATTACGAGAGCCGCTACATTATCGACCTGGCCGCCCGTTATGACGGTTCCTGGAAATTCCCGAATGGAAAGCAATGGGGCTTCTTCCCATCGGCCAGTATAGCTTGGCGAATATCCGAAGAAAGCTTCTTCAAAAACTGGTCATTCAGCAAGTGGTTTACCAATCTGAAGTTGAGGGCGTCTTACGGCGCCATGGGTGATGACAATCTGGGTAGCTTATATCCGGACTATGCATTCCTCTCCGGTTATTCCTATTACAAGGGACAATCCCTGTTCACCGACGATCCGTTCAGTTCCAGAACCAGCAAGAAGGTCATTGGATCGGCTCCCAAGGGCATTCCCATCACTACTATTTCCTGGATGCAGGTCAAACTGATGAATATAGGATTGGATGTAGCTTTCCTGGACAATCGCCTGACCGGAGAAATCGACTTCTTCAAACGCGAGCGAAGCGGTATCCCCGGTACCCCGAGCGACATTCAGTTTCCCCTCGAAACCGGGCTGAGTGCGCTACCGGAAAATATGAACTCTGACATGACCTTAGGCGTGGACGGGTTCGTGAAATGGACCGACAAGATTAGCGATTTCAACTACAGCGTTGGAGTGAATATCACCTTTGCCCGCCAGAAAACCGGTAAGCGCCACGGCGAAATCTTCGGCAACTCGTGGGACAAGTATCGCTGGGCACAGTCCGACCGCTGGTCAAACGTCACCCAGAACACCGGACAAGGTAACTTCGGCGGTGTATGGATGTGGGAGGTCATCGGGCGATTCCAGACGCAAGAGCAGATTGATAACTATCCGGTAGATCAGGACGGGCAGAACAACGCGACGTTGCGTCCGGGCGATGTGATCTTGAAAGATGTCAATGGCGACGGTATTATCAACTCGTTCGATGAGCGTCCGCACGCCTACGCATCGGCCGACTGGCCTTGGGATTCGTCCACCTCGAACAAGAATCCGCTGACCTCTTTGGGTATCAACCTGGGATTCGAATGGAAAGGCATAGACGTAGCTGCCGATTTTGCCGGTGGGTTTAAAAACACCTTCGTGGCCGACTGGGAACTGAAATGGGGTGTAACCCGTGGAGTGAACGGTTATTACTACAACAACATCGATGTGTGGAGACATGAGGATATCTTTGACCTGAAATCGCCCTGGATACCCGGAAAGTTCCCTGCTTTGCGCGGTCAGGAAAGTCACTCCGGACGGTGGTGGAATACATTCTATACGCGAGAGGTGAACTACCTGCGTTTGCGTAATCTGGTGGTGGGCTATTCATTCCCCCGGAATTGGGTGAAGAAGGCGGGTATGGAACAATGCCGTGTCTATTTCCAGGGTACGAATCTCCTCTGCTGGAGTTCACTGGACGACTACGGTTTCGACCCGGAAATCTCTACGGTAAACGGACAGGATTATCCGCAGCACAAGGTGATGACTATAGGTATTAATGTTAAATTTTAAATGAAAGACACGCTTATGAAATCAAAAGTATTACTCATAGCCAGCATGGCCCTGTTGCTCACTGCCTGCGACGATTGGTTAAGCCAAAGCGATCCGAGAGAATTGTCCGAGGATCAGGCCTATTCCTCGGTGGCAAGTATCAGCAGTGTTGCTTCCAATCTTTATAGCCGTTTACGGCTCGATCAGAGTTTCACAGCCGATGGCGAATCGTACGATCTTTGCCGGTGGGACGAAGGGATCAGCAATAGTTATTATTGGCAGTTCTCCAGTAATGTGAATCGCAATTACCGTAACTATTACGATTATAGTATGATACGGGATATTAATATACATATCCATAACCTGACAGGGAAAACACCCAACCTGTCGGATGCCCAGCGAGCTTATTTTCTGGGCGAAGCACGCTTCCTCAGGGCTTTTACCTATTTCAACATGGTGAAGAACCTGGGAGGGGTACCACTGGTCAACGAGGTGTATGAATACAGTACTACTCCGATAGACTATGCCAAGCCCCGGGATACGGAAGCAGCCGTGTATGAGTTTATCGCCAGTGAAATGGATGCCGTGAAAAACGACCTGGACGTAGCGCCACAGGGAGCCAGTCTACTCACCCGTGCCACCAAGGCAGCTGCATTGGCCTTGAAATCCAGAGCGATGCTGTATGCCGGTACACTGGCCTATAACTATGACCGGAGCCAGACCATGGGGCTGAACCTGACAAGCGAAGCTGTGGGAATTCCCAAGAGCAAAGCCACCGAATACCTGCAGGCTTGCATCGATGCCTATCAGGAGTTGAAGAGCATCGGGCGCTATTCCTTGTTGCAGGGTACCGGCGGAAGTCTTGGAGAGAACTTTAATAATGTATTCGCCACCAAGACCAATAATCCGGAACTCATCCTTATACGCGATTATGACGGAAGCACTGACTTCCCGAATAGCTTCACACAATGGAATATTCCCCGCTCCATGCGCTCTACTGCCAATTTCGGCGCGCATGTCAATCCCACCCTGAATCTGGTGGAGAGTTTTGAAGGAGTGACTACAGGAACTGCCGGCTTGGACGCATACATAGGCGACGAAGTGGTTGAGGCTATGGGAGCAGAGTCTACCACCTTGACTTATGTGCTGTACGATTCGCCTCTGGGTATCTTCGAAGGACGTGATCCGCGCCTATGGGGAACCGTGATTCTGCCCGGTTCCGATTTCCGGGGCAAGGCGATCTTTCTGCAGGCTGGCTTGGCTGTCAAAACAGCTTCAGGCTATGATCTGAAAATGCTCGATTTGATAGAGAACGTGAACGATCCCGGAAAGAACTTCTTCAATGGTGAACAACTGACCAGTCTCGACGGACCCATCCGGAACAGTTATTATACCTCTCATTCGGGATTTCTCTTGCGTAAGTACGTCGACCCGGCATCCGGTTCGGAGGCATCGGGCAAGAGTACGGTTCCTTATATCATCTTCCGTTTCGGCGAGACTTTGTTGAATGCAGCGGAGGCGGCTTACTATCTGGATCAGTTGGGGGTGGCCAGTTATAAAGGAAGCAGTACCCGGCAACTGTCCGTGGACTACCTGAACGAAATCAGGGAACGCGCCGGTGGCCCCGATTTCCGCATTGGCACGGAGGGATTGACGTTGGAACGGTTGCAGAACGAACGAAAGGTAGAACTGGCCTTCGAAGATCATCGTTACTACGACCTGAAACGGTGGCGTATAGCCGACCAGGTCTGGTCAGGCGACTGGAATACTGCTTCGGCCCGCATGATAGGACTTTGGCCGTATAAGGTGTATGCGCCCGATCAGCCGGAACATGGCAAGTGGATGTACCGCAGAGTGTACATAGAACATCGCGGAAATGATAATGAAAAGGGACTGCCTATCCGGTTTAGCCAGGATATGTATTATGCCGGCTATCCGATGACAGAGGGAAATCCATATATTGAGAAGAATCCGAAACACTAAAACCAATAAGTTTATTCATTATGAAAAAGATACTCGTATTACTATTTGCCGTGGCGGTCTTTACCGCCTGTGAATATGACAATTATGAAGGTCCCGATGTCACTTTCTCCGGCCAGTTGATCTACAAGGACCAACCGTTTATATACGATGGAAACGATGGTCGGAATCTCTTTCTGTTCTTTCAGGAGGGTTTCGGAAAAATCGATTGGGGCACTTCCATGTATACCAAGATCGATGGTTCCTATCAGCAGTTATTGCACCGGGGGGCCTACAAGCTGACGCTGGGCAATGTAAAATATCCGTTCGAGATTAGCGAGTTTCCCGCCAAGGCGGTGGGCTATGACTCCATAGCTTATGACTTGAAGAAGAACGTGAAGCAAGACTTTCATGTCACTCCTTATTATGAGATCAGTGACCTGGAAGCCAGTCTCGACGGTATCGATATCACGGCCAGGTTCAAGGTGAAGAAGGTATCGGGCACCGGTGTGCCGGCTCCGCGCATTGTCAAAGCCCGCGTGTATCTGGGCATCAATAACTTTGTCAACAGCAAGAGCCCGGTAGTGGGCGAAACTACCGTCAATCTGAGTGGTGATGGGGAGATATCGGTATCCATCGATGCCATCAAGTACCGGAGCGGATACAAGGAAAACTTCCGCGACTATGCTTTCTACCGGGTAGCGATAGAACTGGAGAATATTCCGGACTACTACCTGTTCTCTGAAACCAAGCAGATAGCAGGTATTCCCGAAGAGTTCAACGATGTGACCGACCAGTACCTGAAGAACTACAAGCAGCCCTTCAATGTCCTGTCATACTTTCCCAAACCAACCGACAAACGCCGGGGAATCCTTTCGGACTGGATAGCCTCCAATGCTGATGTGGAATTCACCATGTACGATGGCTGGGGCGACCGCTTGTTTATGTGCGCCGAGAACTGGGGAGGACCCAATGTGCTGAGCGGTTCCATCTACCAGACCTTCACGCTCCCTGCCGGGAAATATGTGTTCATAGCCCGTCGCGGATGGAACTGGTGGGATGTGGAGAATACCGGCGGAAAAGACCGGGCTTACTTTGCCGTGGCCCGAGGAAAAGGCATCGAGTGGAAGAACCCCAACATCCTGGCACAAATGGATTGCGGTATTCCGGCCAGCCGGGTTTCCATACCGCTGACGGTTACGCTGGATCAGGCAACAGAGGTGAGTATGGGCTATGTAGTCAACTTCCCGGCAGGGGAGACCAATGCCCTGTCGTTTACGTCGTTTATCATATATGCAATTTGATGGGTAAAAGATTGTTTTGTTTGATTCCTTTCTTCTTGCTCGGTCTGTTGCATGCGTGCTCGGACCGGGAAAAGAAAGAAGAGATTCTGCCACTGCCACCGACAGGTGAGGATTTCAGTATAGGTTCCGGTAACCCGGAACTTATACTGCACTGGGTGGACGGTGTGGGGTACAAGATGCAAATCACGGCCTTCGGGCATACGTATATACCCTACCATTCGGCTGCTGTGTCTGTGCAGGTATTCCCGGTGGGCGTGCAGTCGTCCCGATGGTATGAGGCCGCTTACCGCGAAGCCAAAAAGCAAGGCGACAAGCTGGTGTGCAAGGCCACTGTCACAACGGACGAAGGGTCAGAATTCGAAATAGTCGACACGTACAGTGTGGACGATGCGAAGCAGGCCCTACGGATTTCGCGAAAGATCGATGTGCTAAAACAGGCCGGTAAGGACCATGCGTTCAATTCGTACATCATGTGGCAGAACGAACAACCGAAAGCTGTTTCCGCCTGCGAATATTTCCTGCCGTCGCTCCTGTATATGGATCAGTCAGGCCTGAGCGGAACGTCCATCGGGGCCGATTTCGGGCATGACTGGATACTGGCCCGCGAAGAACGGATGGGATTGCCCCTGGCCATGTTGCGCGAGAAGGCTTCCGGATGTACCGTGTCCCTGGTGGATCATAACCTGAATCCGGCTACCTTCAAGGGTGATTTCGGCGTCGGACACTTGGTCAACGAACAGATGAAGTTTGCCTCTTTAGGCTACTACCTGGGCGATGAGCAGGTATCGTTGGCTTATTGCTATCCGGGATCCGAGGGCGAACGGACGTATGCCGACGGTACCAGCTATCGGGAAAAGCGGTGGGCGCGGAGAAGCCATCCTGTACGGATCAGTGTGGAACATGCCTATCAGGTGCAGATGCACTTTAGCCAGAACGCGGACTTCCCACAGGCTCTGGAGAACCACTGGAAGCATGCGTTCGATCTGTTCAACCCCGAACTCCTGGATGTTGCCAGTACGGATGTTCTCCAACATGGGCTCGAAGTGCTGGATCATTACTGGACGGATAGGGGGGGATCCCCCGGTTTCCCCTTCTCCGTCCACCTGCCCGGAGGCGATGTGTACGAAACCTCTTATGCCATGGGGTTTGTAGGCATGCAGATATCTTGCGCATACTACCTGTACCGGCAAGGAGCAGAAACGAGCAACGATACGTATCGTACGAAAGGGGAGCAAATTATCGACTTCTGGGCCCAGAACAGCCTCAGTGCCGACGGCATGCCCCGTGTGTGGTGGGATGTGTCGCCCTGGAACCTGTTCCGCGATTACAATGATTTGCGCAACATGCAAGGCGGGCTGGAAGCTATGATCTGGGCATGGGCATGTGCGGAACGGCATGCTCCCAGCACCCGGCAGCACTGGTTGGACTATTGCACTCGGGCGGCCGACTGGCTACTCCGCAAACAATATCCGGACGGCAGTTGGGACAAAGCGTATAACAATGCCGGACAGACGGTTGATAACGGGAAGTTCCTGACGTCGAACCTCATCCGTTTCTTCACCTACCTATATCACGGTACAGGCGATGAACGATATAAGTCGGCCGCCTTGAAAGCCGGAGAGTTCTGCTACACGCAGATACACGAACCATATAAATATGTAGGAAGCGTCATCGACAATCCGTATGTGAAAGACCGGGAGTCCGGGCAGAAGATGGTGGAGGCTTTTCTTTGCCTGTACGATCTGACCGGCGAAGACCGATGGCTCCAGGGTGCCCAGCAAGCGGCTTACTACACCGTGACCTATATGTATGCTTGGAACATTCCTCCCGAAACGGGAGATAAACCCCTGGAATGGCCGGAGAACAAAACCTCCGTCGGCCTCACCATCATCGCTACGGGGCATTCGGGTGCCGACTGCGGATTCTCGTACAACTCCTTTGAGTATCTGAGACTGTACATCCTTACGGGCGATACCTATTTCCTGCGTATCGCCCAACTACTGGAGAAGAATACCAAGCAAACCATGAACTATGACGGCAGTCTGGGTTATGCGTTCCGGGGATTGCAAACCGAAGCCATCCGGGTGGTTACCCCCAGAGGCTATGGTGTTAGGTTATGGCTGCCCTGGGTCACGGCTTCGGCGCTGGACCCGCTGTTCAAGATGAAAGATGCGTATGGCGGTATGGAGGTGACAGATATCGCTGGAAAACCACTCTCCGAGTTGCAGCGGATGGATCGGGAATACGCCGGTAGCCACAGCATCAGGTAGCAGTAATAAACACATAAAACAATGAATCGTATGAAAATAGGTTTAGAAAAAAGAACCCTTATACTGGGGACCATGCTTGTAGTGATTCTATCATGCCCCATCAGCTTAACGGGCCAGATAAGTTTACAGGATATACCGGGAAAGTACATCGTCGACTCGGCTACTGAGAAGAGTCTGCGGAGCAACCAACACACGTTAGTCCTGCAAAAAAGCAGTGATGGTTTTTATGTACTTATCAGGGAGGGGAAAAACGTCCTCTTTTACCAGCATCGCCCCGCGCAGATTACTGTTCGGGGTGAGGATACCCTGTCGGCTGGCGCCTATGCCGAGAAGAGATATACCCAGGCGTACCGATCGGTCAGCAAAGAAAAGTATGGATTCTGCGCCGTGGCCAGTGTGCGTACGGAAAACGGATCGGTTTTCACGGTAGAAGACCGGTACACCTTGTTGCCGAATGCTGCGCTGGCCGTTTACAGGGAAGTGAGAGTCGGCCGGGCTGAGGCAGGCGATGCTGGTTTCGCCAGCACCCTGTCGTTTACCCCCGGACACGCGTCGTCGTTGCCCGAGGAATACGAATATTTTATACCATCAGTGCTCTACCGCAACACGTCCCAAGTGCGCGAAACGGCTGTTGCTGCCGATCTCAATGTGCCGCGCATGTACGTCAAGGAAACACGTTCCGGCTTACCCCTGGCCATGCTGCGCCAGAAAAGTACTGGAACCGCATTGACCTTGATGCACTATAAACCGGCGGTTGGCGTGAAGGAAAATCCCGGTGGAGGCGCTCCCGGTGAAGTAAACGATGACCTACAATACGGCTCGATTGGATATACCCTACAACCGGAACTTTCGGTAGATTACTGCTATCCGTGTGCCGAAGGCCCCCGAACGTACGAACCGGGGCTACGTCGCGCGGACGGCGGGCCGGTATGGTCCAAAAGATACCACTCCGTCCGGGAAGGCAACCGCCACGCTTACGCCATCGTGCTGATACCCGACAGGAACCATACGTACCACGAAGCTATGATGACTTCCTTCATCACCGCTTTCCAGACGGAAAGTCCCGAGATAGTGCCGATGGATATGGCCGGGATATATCGCCAGAACATCGACTTGTTCAAAGCCGAATACCGCGAGTACGGAACTGGAACGGTGAAAGCCGCCGGGCTGCCCTGGTCGCTCGACCTGCCGGATGGGGGCAACAAAGAAGGGGTCTCCTTCCAGATGGGCTTCGTTGGTCAGCAGATAGCCGTGGGCTATCACATGATCCGCTACGGATGGGATTACGGGGACTACGAAACCCGGCGCAAAGGCCGAACGATGGTCGATTTCTGGGTGTCACCGTCCATCATGAGTACTTATTTCCCGACCGTATGGTGGGACCCCGCGGACAACGAGACAGCCGGACGCCGGAGAGACTATCCCAGCTTCCTGCGCTGTTTTGTGGACGGCATGGAAGGTCTGCTCGATGCTTGCCGTATATCGGCCGCCTATGGCGATCCTCAACCGCGGTGGGAAGAAGCACTCCGGCGGGTGGCTTCCCATCTGGTCGATAAGCAGAACGGAGACGGTTCTTTCTACCGGGCCTACAAGCCCAACGGAGAAGTAGAAACCGGAGGCGATCGGAACACTCGGGGCGACTCCAAACTGAACACCCCGGTGGCCGTACGCTTCCTAGTGAAGATGTACGAACATACCGGCGAAGCGAAATATAGAGAAGCAGCCATCCGGGCAGCCGACTTCTCCTACGAAGAAATCTACCGGAAGCTAGGGAAATACGTCGGCGGAACACCCGACAATCCCAATACGGTGGACAAGGAAGCCGCCATATTCGCCCTGTATTGCTTCAATGCCGTTCATGAGCTCACCGGCGAAGTAAAATACCTGCAAGCAGCCGAACATGCGGCTTGCTGCGCCATGAGCTGGACGTACTGTTATGACTTCGCCATCCCGCACCGTGACGAAGAAGATGCCCGGAAGAATCCCTTCGCCCGGGGTGGCATTCTGGGATTCTCCATCATCGCCACCGGTCATTCCGGAGCGGACAACTTCATCGCGTACATGTTCTACGAAATGTATAAGCTGTATGTCAAGACTGGAAAGGAACCCTACCTGCACATGGCCCGGCTTCTGCAAAACGACACCAAACAGAATACCGACTTCGACGGACGGATGGGGTACAAGTACCGGGCTTTCATGCCCGAAGCCACCAACGTAGCCGATTGGGCATTCCGGTCGGTATCCCTCTGGTTGCCCTGGGCCAGCATTGCCAATATCGAACCCATCGTACATCTGGAAGAAGCTTTCGGACAGAAAGACATCGCTCAGATAAATAAGTCCTTGCCCGAACTCCGGAAGCAACTGTCGGCTTACGGTGTCGGCGGAAAACCATTGAAACGATAGCTTGGTGGTTTGGAGACAATTCGATATATTTGTAACACGGTACACACACTCATTCATAGCTCATGATGCATCCGAAAAAGAGATTAGTCGTATGGGCGGTTCTGCTCCTTTCGGTAGTTCCCGCCCTTCATGCCGAGAACTACTACTTCAAACGGTATGACAAGGAGAGTGGCCTTTCCCATCAAACTGTATATTGTGCCCTGCAGGATAAGCGCGGGTTTCTGTGGTTTGGAACCAAAGCCGGACTGAATCGTTTTGACGGTACCAATTTTAAGGTCTATGTAGCCGATCAGGAACAAGCCAGTACGTTGATCAGCAATGCCGTCCTGTCCATCGTCGAAGCACCGGATGGCTTGTTCTGGATAGGCACCAGTAAAGGACTATGCAGCTATGATCCGCAGAAGGAGACTTTCACTCCTTTCGCTGACCCGGAAATAGAGATAAGAGATGCCGTAGAGAACCTGGCGTTCGACAAGCAGGGGAATCTCTGGGTGATCAACGTTCACGGTATATACAGCCTCGATATCAAGAATGGCCGGCATCGCTTCTTCCCGGTATCGGAATTCTTTGTGCCTACCGGTATGCTCGTTACCCAATCTGGTAGCGTATGGATATTGGGCTTGGATGGCAATATCTATTTGTACGATCCGTTGCACGCCCACTTTACCCAATACGCCATCCTGACCCCGGAGGAGAAGGAACGGCACATCATGCTCTATCGGATACTGGAGTGCAGCAATGGCGATCTGATGGTGACCACCGACCGGATAGGAGCCAAACGGTTCTCGCCCAACAGCGGAAGTGTGGAATCCGTCTTCGATAAAGATGCCGACAACAACCCGATCTATATCCATACGGCCATCCAAAAGGAGAAAGGAGAGTTCTGGTTCGGCACCGAATCGGGCATACATATCTTTAAGTTGGGCATCGGCTTCATCGGTAACCTGCAGAAGTCGTACAATGACGACTATTCTTTATCGGACAATGCCATCCACATGTTGCTCAAAGACCGGGAAGAGGGTATATGGGTGGGGACATTCTTCGGAGGTATCAACTACCTGGCCCGGAACAATACGCTGTTCGAAAAATACCTGCCAAAAGATACGAAAGGAAGCATAAAAGCGAATGTCATCCGGCAGATCCATCCTGATGCCGAAGGCAATATTTGGGTGGGTACGGAAGATGGAGGATTGTGCTGTTTCGACCCCCGTACCAAGTCATTCCGGGCACTCACCGATTTAACCTGGGACGGGCGCCCCATCAGCCGGAACATCCAATGCCTACTCATCGACGAACACCTTCTGTGGATCGGTACGTTCGATAGCGGCATTTACCAGCTCGACCTGCGCACCCAGAAGATAGTCAATCATTACTGCAGTGAGAACCCCGCGTCGGGCTTGCTGGTCAATGGCATTGTCTGCTTAAAGAAAACATCCCGGAACGAGATACTTGTGGGCGCCATGGGAGGGCTCTATCGTTATGATAAGTCGCGGAAACGTTTTGTGATACTACCCGATCTGAACTGGGGGCTCGTTCACTCCATCTATGAAGATATGAACCGCACCATCTGGGTAGTAACCATGGGACGGGGAGTGTTTACTTTAGACTATGACGAACATCAGAAACTTCAGGTCAAAAGAATACCGTTTGAGAACAATTACCTGACCACCATCTTCGAAGATTCGAAGAAACAGTTGTGGTTTGGCACAGAAGGCAATGGAGTGTTTCAGTTCGACCGGAATACCGGCTCGCTCGTGCAAGCCCTGCCCAAACTGGACTACTCTGGGAAAATCATCTATCAGATCATCGAAGACGGCATGGGGATGTTATGGATCACCACCTCCTCCGGGTTGCTACGCTATGACCCGAATCTGAAGACATTGAGCCGGTTTACCACTCTGGATGGTTTACCTATCGATCAGTTCAACTACAATTCCGGATACCAGGACCGGACGGGTAATATCTACTTTGGTTCTTTGAAGGGGATGGTGGTGTTCTCTCCCGAGAATTTCGTGAAGAGTACCGAAACCCTGAAAGTGTACTTTACCGGATTCCAACTGTTCAGTAAAGAAATTGAAGTCTCCCAAGCCGGTTCGCCCTTGCGCTGTTCCATTGTGTTTACCGATGCTATCGACCTTCGCTACGACC
>JAVBVI010000020.1:0-121381 GCA_031554505.1 Bacteroides sp.
ATTGTCACCTTCTATTGTTGCGGGAGCTTCTTGCAATGTGGTCAGTTGCTTCTTGCTGTCGGGGCAAATGCTTCTTTCTGTCAGGACAGCCTCACCAACGCTTTGCTCGGTGAATGATGGAAAACCTGTATCAGGTGTAAAGTCATAAAAGGGACCTACTCTGAAATATAGGCAATCGGGTGCAGGATTAAAGTTTAAGACAGTCAACTAAAACGCTACATCTCTCCTTTCTGCAGAAGTAATGCTACCGACAAGTCAATCTGTTCTTATGCTCTTTTCTTACATTGAATATCAGCTAACCGAAAAGATAGGTGCGCGAGAGGTGCGTGATTGTGTCTTTGATTTGCACAACTTCTGTATAGTGTGCATCGCCGGACCCTTCGTTGAAGTTGCTTTTGTGGTAGCAGACTTTCAATACTATCGTGGGAGAAATAGGGAGGGAAATGTGCGGAAAAGTAGTGCAGGAACGTCTGGAGTTCGCAATCTCCGCAATAATTGTTTATTCGACAACAGGATTCACGATCGACCAATAAAAAATACTAAATCTGACAATGGAGTTAGTGAGTCCCTGCTTTACCTTTGCATACATGAAATTCTAAGTAGAAGATCAAAGCGGGATGTTATACAATCGCATATAATTATGTGATAAAAAAAGGCGAACCACTAAACAAAATATCGAATATAAATCTTCACCGCTGGATAGCGTGATTTTGTATTTGCAGTAAAGAAAATCTTTATCAACCGGAAGTCTTCGGTTTCCGGTTTGTCTCCTTACTACCCATTTTTCGAACTATGTACAAGAATCATAATCTCCATTGGTTTGCGATACGCACTACTTATTGTCGCGAATTTTTGTTGAAAAAGCAATTGGAAGAGAAAGAAATTCAAACTTTTATCCCGATGAGATACGAGTTGATTATAACGGATGAACAACAGAAATATGTAGAGGTCCCTGCTATCCACAATTTGATATTCATCCGCTCTACACGCCTGTTTTTGGACGAATATCAGGCAAGAAGAGATGGAGTCCCAATGTATTATATGTTTGATTCGGTGACAAAACAACCTGTTGTTGTGCGCGATTCCGATATGGATGCTTTTATACGAGTGACTCAGTTGTGCAATAAGAACTTACTCTATTTGAAGGATAATATTGAGAAATTCAACTCCAATCCCAAAGTTCGTGTGATGGATGGTCAGTTTGCCGGCGCTGAAGGCTATGTCGTTCGCATTCGCAGAGACCGTAAGGTGGTTCTTGTCTTGGATGGTATAATCGCAGTTGCCATTTCAGGCATCCACCATTCGTTACTCCAAATAATAGAATAAATGTAAATCAATATGAATATTAAGAACGAATTGTTAGATAAAATATCGAAGAAAAAAATTGTAGCCGGGGTTTTAGGACTGGGATATGTTGGTTTACCTCTTGCTGTAGAGAAGGCTAAAGCCGGTTTCAGAACCATTGGATTTGATGTACAAAGCGAGAAGGTGGATCATGTAAATGCTGGTCAGAATTATATCGGGGATGTGGTAGATTCGGAATTGTCAGAACTTGTAAAAACAGGACGGCTTTCTGCTACAACCGATTTTTCTTTCGTGAAAGATGTAGATTTCATAGCTATCTGTGTACCCACTCCTTTAGATGCGCACCAACAGCCGGACATCAGTTACGTAAAATCATCGGCAGAGGTGATTGCCCGGCATCTGTCTCCCTGTACGATGGTGGTACTGGAATCGACCACTTATCCGGGAACCACCGAAGAGTTGATAAGACCCATATTGGAAAAAGGTTCGGGATTGAAATGTGGCGAAGACTTCTATTTGGGCTTCTCGCCGGAGAGAGTCGATCCGGGAAACCTGATTTATAAAACAAAGAATACCCCCAAAGTGGTGGGTGCCATCGGTGCAGATGCCAAAGAAGTGATTGGAGCTATGTATGCTGCCGTACTGGGAGATAAAGTACACCTCGTGTCTTCTCCAGGCATTGCTGAAATGACTAAGATTCTGGAGAATACTTATCGCAATATTAATATCGGTTTGATAAATGAACTTGCCATTCTGTGCAACCGTATGGATCTTGATATTTGGGAAGTAATTGAAGCTGCTAAAACAAAGCCATTTGGTTTCACTCCTTTTTATCCCGGGCCGGGATTGGGGGGACACTGCATTCCGTTAGACCCCTATTACTTGAGTTGGAA
Organism: Bacteroides sp.; assembly: GCA_031554505.1. GTDB lineage: Bacteria > Bacteroidota > Bacteroidia > Bacteroidales > Bacteroidaceae > Bacteroides. Next base: position 2,199 of record JAVBVI010000020.1, read on the forward strand.
AGCACGTGAATACGGATTTCATACCTCTATGATAGAATCTTCTATGATGATAAACGATCGTATGCCGGAATATACTGCGGGGCGTTGCTGCATCATACTCAATAAATTCCAGAAATCACTGAATCAGGCGAAAATACTTGTTTTGGGCGTCGCGTATAAGCAGGATATAGACGATTATCGTGAAAGCCCGGCATTAAGGGTGATTGAAGAACTGAAGAAGTCCGGGGCTGTCATTTCCTTTTATGATCCTTATGTTTCCCACTATAAATACAAGGGCGAAGTAAAATACGGCGAAAAAGTCTTGTCGGAAAAGTTGTTAGGACAGGCAGATTTAGTGGTGGTAACTACCGCACACACCTCTGTGGACTACGCTTTTGTGCAGCAACATGCCAAGGCGGTGTTCGATACCAAAAACGCGATGAAGAATGTGCAGAAAAGAGAACGTATAGAAGTTTTATAATAAAGTTTGGATAATGAAAAGGAACATTTGCGTAATTGGCGGTGGTCAGTGGGGAAAAAATCATATTAAAACGTTGGCAGGAATGGATTGTCTGGCGGCGATTGTAGAATCCAATCAGCAACGATTGAACGAATTCATAGCACAATATCCGCAAGCGAAAGGATATACGGATGTGGACGATGCGATACGAGACAAATACGACGGCTATACGGTTGCGTTGCCGGCTGAACTCCATTTCCCGATAGGTAAGAAGTTATTGGAGAAGGGACTGAATGTAATGATGGAGAAGCCCATGACGATGAAGGCGAAAGAGTCGGAAGAGTTAGTTGAGATAGCAGAGCATACCGGAGCCAGACTAATGGTGGGGCATGTGCTATTATTTCATCCTGCCATTCGGAAAATAAAAGAAGAGATAGCCCGAGGGAAAATAGGGAAATTGTTTTATGCCTATTCCAATCGGTTGAATTTGGGAACGGTACGCACGGAAGAAAGTGTGTTCTCTTCGTTTGCCCCTCATGATATTTCGGTACTCAATTACCTGATTGGAAGTCAGGCTATTACCATAGGAGCAAAAGGAGAACGGTTTTTGCAGAAACATGTATGCGATTGTACGATTACACAATTGGAGTATCCCGAAAATGTACATGCCCATATATTTGTATCGTGGCTGCACCCGTTCAAACAACAACTGCTGGTTGTGGTAGGTAGCGAAGGCATGATTTCGTTCAATGATGCCACAACAGAAAAAGAGATTTATTTCTACCATAAGAAAATAGAGTTGAGAAACGGGATTCCGGTCAAAATGGAACAAACTGACGAGGTTATTCCTTATGAAAAGAAAATGCCGCTCGAAGAAGAGTTGAGGTACTTTGTGGAACATCTGGATGCAACGATTGAAATAAACAACGGAAGAGACGGGGTTGAAGTGGTGAAAGTGCTGGAATATGTGCAAAGTTTAGTTTCGTAATAATGGAAAATGGAGATTACTATCTGCATGATAGCAGCTATGTTGACCCAGGGGTTGTCATAGGTAAAGGAACAAAGATATGGCACTTCTGCCATGTGCAGAAGGGAGCTTCCATCGGCGAGAATTGTTCGTTGGGCCAGAATGTGAACATCGCCAACAATGTAAAAATAGGTAATGGTGTCAGAATTCAGAACAACGTTTCTGTTTACGAAGGGGTAGAGTTGGAAGACAATGTGTTTTGTGGACCCTCTTGCGTATTCACTAATGTGACTACTCCTCGCGCTCATTTTCCGGTACATGGGGTTTATGCCCAAACCCTGATTAAAACAGGTGCTTCACTGGGCGCTAATTCAACCGTGGTATGTGGTCATACCGTAGGCAAAAGTGCATTGGTAGCAGCGGGGGCGGTAGTGACCAAAGATGTAAAAGACTATGCGCTGGTGGCCGGTGTACCGGCCCGTCAGATAGGCTGGGTGTGTAAGTGTGGAGAGCGGCTTGATGCTTCTTTGGTTTGTTCATGCGGCAGGAGATATATAGAAGAGAATGAGATATTAACCCAATTATAATCAGATGCAATTTAGAGATCTAAAGAAACAATACGCTATATTGAAGGAAGAGATGGATACTGCCATGCTTGATACGGTAGCCTCGGCAGCTTACATCATGGGGAACCCGGTCAAAGAACTGGAAACGGAACTGGCCGAATATGTAGGTGTGAAACACTGTATTTCTTGCGCCAACGGAACGGATGCCCTGACACTCGCACTGAAGATATGGAATGTCGGGGCCGGGGATGCTGTGTTTGTACCGGACTTTACATTCTTCTCTTCAGCGGAAGTCATCTCCCTGGAAGGAGCCACTCCGATATTTGTGGATGTGGACGGTGACACTTACAACTTATCCGCATTGGACCTGGAGCGCAAAATCGAAAGTGTACTGGCGGAAAAAAGATTAACTCCCAGAGTTATCATAACAGTCGACCTGTTCGGACTGCCTGCCAATTATACCGAATTGAAGAAGGTAGCCGATCGATACAACCTGTTGATACTCGAAGACGGCGCACAAGGTTTTGGCGGTAGCATCGGCAACCGCAAGGCATGTAGCTTTGGCGAGATAGCAACTACTTCTTTCTTTCCGGCCAAACCATTGGGATGTTATGGCGATGGAGGAGCGTTATTCACGGACAATGACGAATGGGCGGCATTGGCCGATTCTTATCGCGTGCATGGAAAAGGTACGTTCAAATATGATAATGTGCGTATTGGCCTGAACTCGCGGCTGGACACCCTTCAAGCAGCCATTTTGAAAGTAAAGTTTAAGGCATTTGTGGAGTATGAACTGGAAGCCATCAATAAGGTGGCTACACAATATACTGCAAAATTACAAGGAGCAGTAGTGACTCCAGTCATTTCTGAAGGGTACTATTCCAGTTGGGCACAATATACCATTCAACTTAGTAATAAGGAAGAACGCGACTCCTTGCAAGCAAAGCTGAAAGAGCAAGGCGTACCATCTATGATCTATTATCCCACTCCTATGCATGGACAGACTGCTTATCGGGCAGTCGGAGACAAATACGGTGCCTGCCCCGTTTCCGTGCGGCTTTGTGACACAGTGCTGTCTCTTCCCATCCACCCCTATATCACGGAGGAAGAAGTAGATATGGTTTGTAATCTTATTATCAATAGATAAATATATGACAAATCGTAGAAGAGAAAGTCTGTTAATCATTTTTTTAGATTTACTGCTTTCTCTCTTCTCTTTTTGGTTGGTTCGTTACTTCGGAGGTTTGCCGAGGTGGTATTGGCTGGTCTTGTCGGCTATCATCTGGTGCATTATCGGCATCGTATCTGGTAAGTTGCGATTTGGCGACTACAAGCAAGTGCGTTATGCGCTATTGGGGATCACCTCGGTAGATGCGTTGAGCGGCGTTCTACTTTTCGTCGGCTATAAGACTTTTGTGCCGGGGTATGCGTATGACAGATCCATCTTATTGGCAAGCGGGCTTATTTTGATTTTGGAATGTTTACTCTACTACTTCATACGAAGGCTCATATACCGGAGAATTCCCTATTTCTACGAAGAACCCTCATTGGGTGGAGTCTCAGAGAATGGTTTGCATCCCACGCTGGAACTTTCCAAAGAAATATGGAACGAAGATATTCCGGCAATCATCGAAACTATTCATAGCAACCAACGTGTCAACGAAGTGTTAGCGGGGATAAAATCTCTTGTCCCATCTACTGGCACAGTACTTATTGACTCTACCAATCCGGAAAGTATTCTTGCCGATAAAACGGTACTCCCCTCTTTAGTGGTCTCCCTGCGTTCGCTAAATGAAGTTAGATATCTCAATACATTCCTTTCCTACATAAACTACACATTGGCGGATGGTGGATACCTGGTTTGCCATTGCACGACAATCAGCATCCGAAATGAGAGAATATTACGCCAAACCCCATTAGGCATCAACTATCTAATTTTGTTTCTATATTTTCTTGGCTATCGGTGTCTCTTTAAAGTATCGTGGATAAAGTCCATTTATTACAAGATACTCAGAGGCAAATGCCGCTCACTCCATCGCGTAGAAGTGTTGGGCAAATTTTATCGCGCTGGTTTTGAAGTCGTTTCTGAAGAGATTTCACAGGGTGAATTTTATGTTATAGCTAGCAAAAAGCAGGCGCCCATCCGCACAGACAAGCCTAATACCGGGCTGCTAATTCGCTTGAAAAGAATAGGAAAGGATGGGAAAACAATTGGTGTGTATAAATTCAGAACCATGTATGCCTATTCGGAATATCTGCAACCTTATATCTATAAACAGGAAGGATTGAGTAAGGGAGGAAAGATAGCCGATGACTATCGCATCACTCCGCTAGGGCGTTTCCTGAGACGCACATGGCTCGATGAACTTCCGATGTTGATAAACTGGGCGATTGGCGATATGAAATTTGTGGGGGTACGCCCATTGAGCAGTCATTATTATCATCTTTATAACAAGGAGCTGCAAGCGTTACGCATACAGACCAAGCCTGGCCTTTTCCCGCCGTTCTATGCCGACATGCCCGAAACACTGGAAGAGATACAGAATAGTGAAATGAAATATTTGAAATCGTATCAGAAGCATCCGGCTGCTACTGACTGGCACTATTTCTGGAAAGCATTTGGAAATATTGTATTTGGAGGGAAAAGGAGTAAGTAGAGCTTGGCTATTAATAGCCGGCTATGCTATATCGTACTGGGAGATGTACTATTTGAAGATGAATAGAAAGACAAACAATACAATACAAGCTTTTTGGGTTGGCATAGGCAGTTTCTGCGCTTTTTGTGTTTCTTTGGTGAGCACGATGATTTTAAGTCGGTATTTTGATAAGGCTGACTATGGCACATATAGACAAGTCTTATATGTGTATCAAACTTTTTTGGTAGTCTTTACATTGGGTTTGCCTACTGCTTATTCCTATTTTTTGCCTCGTGTAGCAGAAGAACAGGCAAAATCGTTAATAAAGAAAGTTACATTTATTTTTTATTTCTTAGGGGGACTACTCTCTTTATTGCTATTTGTATTGTCTCCACAAATAGCTATACTTTTGAAAAACCCGGATATAGAAGTCGCTATGAAGATTTTCTCACCGGTACCATTTCTTCTTTTACCTACTATGGGGCTTGAAGGTGTCTTTGCAAGCTATAAAAAGAATATGTATATGGCAATATATAACGTTGTAACTAAAATGTTGATATTGCTGTGCGTATCTCTTCCCGTTGTTCTTTTTGGTAGGACATATAAGGATGCTCTTGCAGGCTTTGTTATAGCATCATTTTTTTCTTGCCTGATAGCCAATTATTTGAAATACAGGTGTGTTAAATCTGTAATAAACAAGGACACAAGTATTAGCTATAAAGAAATATTCCGTTTCTCTTTTCCATTATTATTTGCTGGTTTATGGGGCATTCTAGCGGTTTCAGCAGACAAGTTTTATATTAGTCGTTATTTTGGGCAAGAAATCTTTGCTGAATTCTCTAATGGCTCTTTGCAGCTCCCTTTTGTTGGAATGATAATCGGGGCATGTTCAACAGTTTTGATGCCTCTGTTTTCAAAGAAGGTACACGAGCGCAAGAATCTCCGAGATGAGATCTTACCTATTTGGAAAAGTGTATTTGAGAAAACAATAAAAATCATTTATCCATTAGTCTTGTTTTCTCTGTTCTTTTCAGATTATATAATGATTCTGTTGTATGGAAGTCAATATGCAAACTCAGGAATTTACTTTAGTGTAATGCTTGTGGCTAATTTTTTCACGGTAATATCTTACTTTCCTATACTGATTTCGATTGGTGCATCAAAATTCTATTGTCGGATGCAAATGTTTGGTGCGCTTTATATATTGGCTTTGGGATATTTGAGTATTTCAATTTTTAAATCTCCTTATGCTGTAACGGCAATATCCGTTTCAAGAACTATTGTAATGGTATTTGTAATGCTGACATATATAGCCAATTTCTTCTCCATTGGTTTGTTGCAACTTATTCCTATTAAATTATGCTACAAAATAATCATTCCTTCGGCTTGCTTTTTATTTGCAATAAGAGCTGTATTGCAAAATTGGATGGTGGCCGATGGTAAGCTATTGATTGTTCTACTTATTGCTTTCTTTGCGTATGTTTTATTGTATACCATCTGGAGCCTTGTTGTTCACATTGATTATATCTCAATCATAAAGCCATTGATGTTTAAATTGTTAAAATGAAAATGAAGCAATTGATAAGAAGCTGCCTGTTTAGATTCCCCTTTGTTGGGACTTATTTAAAGTTCAGAACTATCCCTTCCTATAACAAATCATTTTGGGCTTATATCAGGTTTTGGCTTAAAGCTGATAAAACAATTTATTGGCCGCGAGAAAAAGGGCATATCTCCATGAACGCCGGGAATATAACGTTAGGATATAATTCTGCCGTAGGTAGCAGTGGGACTTATTTGCAAGGGACCGGTCGTTTGATAATAGGGAATAATGTAAGGATGGCTCGCAATGTTGGAATAATTAGTGCCAATCATAGTATCTATGATCAATCCAAGCATGATGCGAAGACAACTGTAATAGGAGATTACACTTGGATTGGGATGAATACTGTAATTCTTCCCGGAGTAGTGTTAGGTCCTCGAACCGTTGTTGGAGCCGGAAGTGTAGTAACAAAAAGCTTTCCGGAAGGTTTCTGTGTTATTGCAGGAAATCCGGCTCATAAGATTAAAGATATAGACATAGAGCAATTTAAACCCCACGATTTGGAATATCAATTTTATGGCTATATACCAGCTGATAAGTTTGAAAAATTCAAGAAGAAATATCTGACGAAAAATGGCAGACTAACAGTATGAACATTCTCTTATTACTTGTAACGCAAGGCGTGGGTGGCATAGAAAAACGCTTTTACAATTATTCAAAATACGTTTTAAACAGAACCGATAATAATTATACGGTTGTTATTAGTAATAGCTTGTTGTCTTCCTTGGGTGAAATTCCATTCTGTAAGAATAATAGATTAGTATGCTATGGCATAAAGTGGAAGAAAAAAAGCAAAATCAAAAGATATATAGATTATTTTCTTTTAATGCTTGTGCTAATAAGGCTGATGAATAACAAATACGATTCAGCACACTTTATCACATTGTCATCTCTTTTTTTTCGAAAGCTCATAAGATCTGATAAAAAAGTGCATTCATTTGTAAACTCACTATCTCAGGCACAGGATCGTATATGTAGTTATTCTCTCTTTAAAGAAATAATGTCTGAAGACTTCATAATAGACTGTTTGGATGAAAGAATCCAATCTGTTATTTCCGAAAAATATCCGATGCAATCACAAAATATAGTTTCTTCACCCTGCAGCTTTATCATTGACGACATGGATATGACAAAGGCTAAAAAAGAGAATATTATATCGTTCGTAGGTCGATTGGAAGAATTTAAAGGGATACAATTACTGATTGAGATAATCCCTCAAATATTGGAACGTACAAACTATGCAATTCATATTTTCGGTAGGGGTTCTTATTCTAAAAGCATAGAGGAATTAATAATAAAAAATAGTGCATCTGGCAGAATCAAATTAGATTATACCATAGAACCAAAGGACGAACTGAAAAAGAGCAAAATATTTTTGTCTCTTCAAAAAGAGGAAAACTATCCCAGTCAATCCTTATTGGAGGCAATGTTCTGTGAGAATGTGATTATTGCAACAGACGTAGGTTTAACCCGAAAAGTGGTGAGAGAAGATTTCGGAATATTAATAGGTGATAGTAGCAGCGAGTTGTTGGATGCTATAAAGAAACTTACTTTGTCGGATATATCTTTGAAGGATATGGGAATGAAAGCAAGGTTGTTTGCTGGGAAGAATCATACTGTTGAAATGTTCCATCAATATTTATTAAGTATCTATAGTTGAAATATGGTTTCGTTTATAGTGATAGGCCGAAATGAAGGATGGAAACTCGTTCTGTGTTTCAACTCTGTTTTAGCATCTGCAGAAAAAAGCTGTATAAGGGATTTTGAAATACTCTATATTGACAGCCAGTCAACAGATGATAGTATAAATGTAGCGAAAACATTTGATAGAATAAGAATATTCAGCATAGAGGGAAAATGCAATGCAGCAATAGCCCGCAATGTCGGGGGGAAAGAAGCACGGGGAGATGTGCTCGTTTTTCTTGATGGAGATATGGAACTGAATGCGGATTTTCTCAGTATAGCTGTTAAGGGTGTTGATGATTTGATTTATCCGTTTCTTACAGGTATATATCGTCATTATTATTATGATAAGAATAATAGGGTTGTACAGGAAAAGTCTTTTCAAATTGCGGCTGATAGTCTTTTTGAAAAGGTTACCGGAGGATTCTTTATTATTACGAAAGAACTGTGGCAGAAGATTGAAGGAATGGATAGCCGGTTGGATAGGAATGAAGATATTGATTTAGGGCTTCGTCTGTGTAAAATCAATATGCCACCGTTAAAGTTAGCAAATACATGCATAAATCACTACACCTCTATTGATAAGTTTTCTACCCAATTAGGGCAAATGGCTTTCCACTATCGCTTTTCATCAGTTCTGGCAAGAAAGCATCTCTTGAATATCCATTACCTGGCTTTGTCTCTAAGGACGAATTACACCTCCATCTTCCTATTTGCAGCAATAATCCTGACATTAATAAATTACTATTTCGTTTTGTTATATTTCTTACTGATACTAATACGAGCTTTTGTCAACAAGACAAATAATAATATGAGAATGATCTTTTACTATTTCCTGCGCGATGTGGTTTTTGTCTTTTCTTTTTTTTTTATTATCCAGGTTTTGCCAAGGTGTCATATAGAGAGTGCTTTGTAGAAAGAATACTATGATTTTGAGTAAGATGAGTGTAGCCTATTGTTATATAGGAACTGTTTTGTATGTGTTGTTTTTTATCACGAATGTGGTAGAGATAAAATTCTTCTATTTTCATATTGTGTCATTGATTACTTTTATAATTTATGGCTCAGCAATTTGGCAAGCATCCAAACAAAGTCGTTCTTTTTATAGTAAGGGTAATTTATTTCTTATTGTTTTTTTCATTTCTGCTGTTGAGGTTGTTTTATACAAACTGTTATCTTACTATATAGATGGCGATCTGTTTGTATTCTCAAAAGCTGATGCAGGGCGATATTTCTATGAATCGGTGAAGATGAGCGGGATGAATATAGGTGATAGTATTAGCTATATTCTCAAATCGTATGGCTTTGATGATTTAGGTGCTTTTTTGTGGATATCGTCTGTTTTTAGGTTGGCGCCATCCATCATTTTCTTAAGTTTAATTTATTGTCTCATAGGGAGCCTTTCTGCTTTAATAATATTCCAGATAGCCCGCTTCTTTATGCCGCGTAGATATGCATTTGTTGCTTCGCTGGCATTCTCTATTTCATCGTTTACAACAGCGTTTCATGCTTATTGTTTGAAAGAAAGTATTATGATCTTTTTTATCATAATTGCATTTTATTTATTTTACTTGCATCTGCATACAAAAAAAACAGTCTACGCTTTACTGACGATACTAAGTGTCTTTATACTATTTATGTATCGAATTCCTACAGCACTTCTTCTTATTGCCTCTTTCGGCTTAACCTACATTCTGCTATACACAAAAGGTTTGGCTGTAACTATACTGGGAGTTATAATATGTGTGCTGATTGGCAGCACCTCTCTGTTTGCGTATACTTTTGATAGATATTTACGGGGGGGGGATACAGAACTTATATTGGAACGGAAAAACAGCTTAGCTGGCGGAGGCGGAATTGTGAATCAATTAGCCGATCCGGTAGCGGCTTTGGCTGGCCCGTTCCCGTCAGTGAAAACAACAGTCATAAAAGGAACTCCGCTATATGCTTCCGGTTTACTCTTTCGGTTTTTGCTATCTGCTCCCTTTTTTGTGGCTGCTTATTGCATTCTGAAAGAACGTTATATTAAGATGTATCCATTGGTTCTTTTTTTCATAATTAGTGCCATTGGAGTGTCAATTAGTGTAAAAGGTTTGGAAGTACGATTGTCAATGTCTCATTTGGCCATGATGTATGTGGTTGCTTTTTGGTTTTTGGCAAAGTGTGATTATGACAGATTCTCATGGAGGATATCATATAGAATACTATATGGCTATTTTATGGGTATTGCGGCTCTTTGTTTGCTCTGGAATTTAAGGTAACTATGCATTGAAAGTATTAATAGTAGCGAGCCATACAACTGGCAATTTCTCTCCTTTTGTGATGGAACAAGTCGAATCTTTATCAAAGTTGGGAATTGAGTTCGATTACTTTGGAATATCTAAAAAGGGGATAACCGGATATTTGCAAAGCTATCGTTCATTGATGCAAAAGGTGCAGCAATGTAATCCGGATCTTATTCATGCCCACTATGGACTATCAGGACTTTTAGCAAACTTTCAGAGAAAGGTGCCTGTTATCACCACCTTTCATGGAAGTGATATTCATTCGAAAGGTCTTTTGCAGCTGCTCTCTAAAATCTGCATGCACCTGTCTGCTTTCAACATATTCGTAAGTAAACGGATTTATGAAATGGCGAAATATGAGAAAAATAATTATGAGATACTGCCATGCGGAACAGATATAAAAACATTCTTTGAATGTCCACAAGATGAGGCACGTAAAATTTTGGGTTGGGAGCAAGAAGCGAAGTCCGTATTGTTTGCAGGTGCATTTGCCAATAAAGTAAAGAATTACGCATTGGCACATGAAGCGGTACTACGTATTAATGGATGTCGGCTAATTGAGTTGAAAGGGTACGACAGGTTAACAGTCAATCTGTTGATGAATGCTTGCGATTGCCTTTTAATGACTTCTGAAAGAGAGGCGTCGCCTATGGTTATCAAAGAAGCTATGGTGTGCGGATGTCCGATAGTCAGTGTAGATGTGGGGGATGTGAAAGAAGTGATTTTAGGCACCGAAAATTGCTTCATAGCACGCAAAGAACCGAAAGATATTGCTAATAAATTATCACAGGTTCTCGCTTGTAAAGAACGAACCGATGGGCGAAAACGTATTATTCAATTAGGGTTGGAACTATCTGTAGTGGCTCAACGGATTCAGGCAATCTACAATGATGTAAGTAAAAGAAATAAATAAGAGTAAAGAATGAAACAGCGGGGATTGATATTCTCAATATTAATAGTAGTGGCTTCGGCCTTTAAAGGCTATGCCGTAGAGCAAGAACAAGATTCACTCTCTACCAGATATGAGATACATAAAGAGTGGTATCTTCAATTGCAGGGCGGCATCAATTATATGGCTGCGGAAAATACTCGTTTTGTGAATTTCTGGGAGGTTATTTCACCACAGATGGCATTCTCCATCGGCAAGCGATTCTCTTCTGAATGGGGTGCCCGTTTGCAATTTGTAGGAGGTAAAGACAAAGGTGTTTATTACGCGCACGACAAGAATAGTCCCAAGTTTTCGTTCGAACACTGTGGTGTGCTTGGCGTGGGCTCGTTCAATCTTACTGATTATCTACATCGCAAAAAAAATCTCTTCTCGGAGAAAAGATGGGACGTAAGCGCCTTGCTGGGTTTAGGAGTACTTTATACTTCGTTTGGATTCACCAGAGACATTAGTGGAGCTCAAATTCTAAATAGCAATAACGGGACTTATTTATCTCTGTTTGCAGGGGTGGAAGCAGCCCGGAGCCTATCACCGAATTGGGCAGCTACTGTTGAATTGAGTACGAATTGGATGAACAACAGATACAACGGGCAGGTATCTGGGTCTAAACTTAATGCCGATGGACTTGTAAACATACTTGTTGGTATGCGCTATACCTTTACTCATGCAAATAAAAAAAACAAAATGAAAGCCGTAATATATAATGAAGCATTATCTATGCCTTCGTTGTCTCAGGAGCGGGAGGAGCCGAAAGAGGTAACGATGGATAAATCGGTACAAGCAACTACCCCCGTAGAGGTACATTATAGTGTTGAAGAACTTTTGGAAATGGTGAATAACAAGGAACCCATAGTGGGAAAGAAGCTATCCGGCACCGAACGGGTCTCTTTTGATTTTGGGAAGAGTAATATAAAAACGTTTAGTTCCATTTATTTGGACAAGGTTGTAGAACTGATGAATAAGACAAATTTTGTTTTGGTAATAAAAGGATTTATTACGGATAAAGAGGACGAACTTCTGGCGGGACAAAGGGTGAAAGCGGTTAGAGACTATCTGTTGGAGCACGGAATAGAAAGAAATCGTTTGGTATATCAATACGCAAGGGCATCTGAAACATCATTCGATGCGAATGAAAAAAAACAGATAGTGGAGCTTGAAATACTATCCTTATAAATAGAATTAGACATTTGTACATCATGAAAATATCCGAGAACAGATTTTTTACGTTGTTTATTCTCTCTTTGGTTGTCGTTACGAAGAGTTATGCAACGGCCGAAGTGCAAGATACTGTTCGTTCCTCTTATACCTGGAATGAAATGTGGTATTATCAAGTGCAAGGTGGTGTTAATTATCTGGCAGCAGAGAATACCCGGTTTGTTAGCATGGGTAAGATATTATCACCCTCATACACTTTCTCAGTAGGGAAAAGGTTTACGCCATTATGGGGCTCACGAATTCAATTTTTGTATGGTAATGATAAAGGTGTTTATTTTGATCATGATAAGAATAGTCCTACGTTCTCTTTCCGGCATTATGGAATAATTATGGAGGGGAATTTTAATTTCGCTAATTTCATACGTGGCAATAGAAGGGTGGGAAGAGAGAAAAAATGGAATGTTGACATGAAGTTGGGGCTGGGCTTTCTCCATAGCTCTTCTTATGAATTGGCGGATGTACCGGATTATAAATGGTTGGATCCTGTTCCCAGAGATAATTTTACTATTTATACCGGTCTGGAGGTCTCCAGGTCGGTTGGGAAGAATCTGGATGTTAATTTTGAATTGAGTATGAATTGGATGAACAATAGATACAATGGACAAGTTTGCCTTGATCGCTCCATAGAGGTGTCTGGAGATATTTTGGCTACGGCATTGATTGGTATTCGTTACACGATTCCACGGCAAAAACCGTGTGAAAAGGAAAACATATATGTAAATACTATGATACCTGCAGAAATGATGACCCGCCAGGAGGAACCGCAAATAATAAAAAAAGAGGAACCTGCAAATCCGATTATGGAACCCGATTGCTATGACATAGACGAATTGCTGCTAATGGTTGAGCAAGGAAAATCAATCAGGGGCAAACGAATTTGTGGTATCGAAATGGTGCATTTTGACTTCGACAAGAGTGATATTAAGCCCGAGTTTTCCTTGTACCTGGATAAGTTGGTGAGTCTTATGTTGAATATGGATATTAATCTGCTGATTATGGGACACACGGATATTAAAGGGTCTGTAGATTATAACTATGGCCTGTCGGAGCGTCGTTCCAAAGCTGTAATGAGATACTTGAACCATAAAGGGGTAGCTTTGGACAGAATGGTATATTCCTATTATAGTAAACTAAATCCCCGAACAGAAAATGTGACGGACTACGGGCGAAGTATTAATAGACGTGTGGAATTTATGATAATGCCTTAAATAGAGAAATAATGAATAAGAGAATTTTGGTGTATCTGGGGCATCCTGCACAATTCCATTTTTTTAAATATACAATAGAGAGGCTCCAAGAGAATGGCTGTCAGGTGAAAATCCTCCTAAAGACAAAAGATGTTTTAGAGGAATTGGTTCGTGAGTGGGGATATGATTATGAGAATATACAGAAGTCTGTTAGGAAGAATAACATTGTTTCTATAGCATTGGCTTCGTTGGCACGGACTTGTAGAGTATGCAAGATTGCCCGGAAATATAAGCCGGATCTGATGATTGGAGGAGATGCTTCTATTGCTCAAGTATCTAAATTATTGCATATACCGGGAGTAACAGTCTTGGAGGACGACATAGACATTATAGGCAGATTGGCAAATGTGACTTTTCCTTATAGCAATGCTATTGTTGTTCCCTCTGTATGTCGTGTAGGCAAATGGGGGTATAAGAAAGTTTCTTATTATGGCTATATGAAATTAGCTTATTTACATCCGTCTATATTTATTCCGGATATAGAGATTAAAAAGAAATACGTGTCTGAAACCAAATATTGTCTTGTGAGGTTTTCACAACTTGCAGCTTATCACGATACGGGTGTGGCTGGTTTGAATATAGACTTAGTTTTGACTTTTATTGAGTTAGCTCGGAAAAACGGATACACTGTTTACATTAGTTCAGAAAAAACATTAGATAAACAATTACGCCCTCATCAGCTGAAGATACGTTACAATGATATTCACCATGTTATGTTTTTTGCTTCTATGTTGATTTCTGATAGCCAAAGCATGTCGGTAGAAGCTGCCATATTGGGACTTCCATCTATTAGGTTCAGTGATTTTGCTGGAAGAATCAGTGTCCTGGAAGAACTGGAGCATAACTATGACTTGACATTTGGCGTCGGAACGGCCTATCCTGAAAATCTATTACAAAAAGTTAATGAATTATTCGGCAAAGCCAATTTAAAGGGAGAGTTTCAGAGAAGACGAATGGTAATGTTAAGAGATAAAATAAATGTAACTTCATTTTTTGTCTGGTTTATAGAAAACTATCCAGCCAGCAAGGATATTCTGAAAAATGATCCATCTTATCAATACCGATTTAAATGATTAAACTTCTGACAATAATAGGAGCACGACCACAAATCATTAAGGCTGCTTCCGTATCTCGTGCGATTGCAAATTGCCTTTCAGATAGAATCACAGAGAAGATATTGCATACCGGGCAACATTACGACTCCAATATGTCTCAGATTTTCTTTGACGAACTTGGTATACCAAACCCTGATTACAACTTGAATATTGGCTCCGGACTACACGGAGAACAAACAGCCCGAATGATAGTGGGAATAGAGAATATTCTTTTGTCTGAACACTTTGACGGGGTAATTCTGTATGGCGATACGAACTCAACGTTGGCGGGAGCTATTGCTGCTTCCAAGCGACATGTTCCTATCTTTCACATAGAAGCAGGCCTGCGTTCGTATAACATGGACATGCCGGAAGAGGTAAACCGCGTCGTCTGCGATCAATTGTCTTCTATTTTATTTGCTCCGACAAATACCGCTATAAAAAATCTCATGAAAGAAGGGTATGAGATTTCCCGCGCTTCTTTTTGCGGAGATAGAAAGAGAGAGATTTGCAATAGCGGCGATGTGATGTATGATAACAGTATGTATTATGCGGAAGTTGCGGATAAGAAAAGTGATATTTTAAATCGCTATGGGATAACTTCTCAAAAGTACATATTAGCAACGATTCACAGAGATAATAATACCGACAGCGAAAAGCGTTTATCCGCAATAATGAGTGCATTGCTTTATATTGCGGACAATCGACAGACGAAGATTGTATTGCCATTGCATCCCCGGACTTCAAAATTATTAGAGAAGAATACATATAGAGAACTTGTTGAGAGAATCAGCCTGTCGGATAATATACTAATTCTACCACCTGTTTCATTCTTAGATATGATAAGTTTGGAAAAAAACGCGCAGCTTATTATGACAGATTCCGGAGGTGTTCAGAAAGAAGCTTTCTTTTTCCAAAAGCCATGTGTGATATTAAGGGCTGAAACGGAATGGGTGGAGATAGTCTCTAATAAGGCTGGCATAATAGCGGATGCAAACTATCAGGCGATTATTGATGCTTATGATGAGTTAATCAATAGCTCTGTTAACTTCCCGCAATTATTTGGCAATGGGGCGGCCGCTTCTATAATTCTTTCCAGAATAGAACAGTATTGCAATCAACATGAAATTTAAAGCAAGTATGAAACAGCTGGTATTTAAGATCTTAGTTCTCTTTCTTTTGACTTCTTGCACCTCGCAAAGAAAGATTGCCTATTTGCAGGACATTCCCGAAACATTTTCGGAATCCATTAGCCAACAATCAAATGCCGTAGTACGAACAGGCGACTGGATCTCGATTATAGTCAATAGCAAAGACTCGGAATTGGCGCAAATGTTCAACCTACCCATCGTGAACAATTCCATCGTGGGCAGTGGGGTTTATTCCGGTTCCAACAGAATCTCGGGCTATTTGGTAGATGATGCCGGCTGTATTGACTTTCCGCAACTGGGAACCATTCTGATAAAGGATTTGACCTTGATGGAATTGTCCGCTCTGATAAAGAAGAAAATAATAGGGGGTGGATATATTAATGACCCCATAATAACAGCGCAATATATCAACTTCAATATTTCGGTAATGGGAGAAGTAAACAAGCCGGGAACGTTCAGCGCTTCTACCGGTCGGATTACGATACTCGAAGCGTTGAGCATGGCAGGAGATCTAACCATATACGGCAAGCGGGAAAATGTGAAGGTCATTCGGGAGGAGAATGGCCAACGCAGGGTGGTTACATTGGATTTGAGAAGTAAAGAACTCTTTTCTTCCCCCTGCTATTATCTGCATCAGAACGATGTGGTTTACATAGAACCTAATAAAGTGAAAGCTGGGCAGCGAGAGATAAACCAGAATAGAACGTGGGGTACCTTTGCTTCGGTCGTTTCTATGCTTGCTTCTTTATCATTGTTGATATTCAGATAGTTTCGAAACTATCTGTATGAATACCTTCTTCTGATTTACTATTAAAATATCAAAGAATAGATCGATGATTATTATTGATTCATTATGTAATCCGCTATATAGCTCTTTTTATATCATTGGATTGTACGAATTGTTTGGGGAAAACAATGTTCATTTTAGTTCAAAACCATTTATAGGCTTAAAAAACAGAAGTCTCAATTTGAACTTTATCGTGCAGGAAAGAGAAATGGCAAAGAAAATCTCAATCGATTATAATGATTCGAATAAGATTAGCGATATGGAGCTATATTCCTGGTGCGATGTATATGGAAAAGTAAATACGAACTGGGAAATAACTTCTAAGGAACAATACACTAAAATAATTTCTTTGGCACCTTCTTTTGCTGTACAAATATGGGGTATGTATAAAACCTTTTTTTATGCGCTTAGGCATATGGTTGAGTTGAGCTTTAAACCGAATGCCTCCATGTACAGAAAATACTTGGGGAAATATAAGCGGATGTTTATCAGGTGCCCTTATGGTATGTACGCGTTAAACGATAGTGTTTCAGAGAACTTTGTTTTTCATCTAAGCACGTTGTGGTATAGCGACAGTTTTAATAAAAATGATGACGAGGTAAATGCTCGAAGGGCTCGTTTTGTCAGAGTTTGTAAATCAATACCATTGAAGTTTGAGGGCGGTTTTGTATCACGAGGAGCGAATCATTCTTCTGAAGCTCTGTTTGCCGACTGTTTATTTCATGAGTCTCTGGATATGATGACGTGGTTGAAAAAAACGAAATCCTCAGTCTTTGTGTATAATACTCCTGCATATTTGAATTGCCACGGTTGGAAATTAGGGGAATATCTGGCATTGGGCAAAGCCATTTTATCGACAAAGTTATCGAATAACTTGCCAGCTCCGTTGATTCATGGAGAACATATCCATATTGTTGACGACAACGAAGCTTCTATACGGGAGGCAATCCAATACCTTACAAATAACCCTGAATATCGCAAAACATTGGAATCTGGTGCCAGAACTTGGTGGGAAGCTTATGGAACACCTGAAAAATCATTAGCACTTTTAGGTTTGGAATAATGTGAGTAAAGAAATTTTAGAGATAAATCATTTAGGGAAAGTAGATATGAATAACGATAAATTCGAGGATTATGACTTAATCGACCTCAAAAACATCCATCAACCTGAAACCGCACTGCTTGCCGATGCTTGGATGGTATTGTTGAGGCATAAATACCTTTTTTGTGTTTGCTTACTTATAAGTTTAGTTCTGGGTTTCTTCTATATACGCTCTACTCCCAAGACTTTTATGCGTACCGCCACTGTTATGGTGAGGGATGCGAAGAAAGGGACGGGAATGGTGGAGTCGCAGACTTTTGAAGATATGTTTTCGTTGGGGAGTAATTCTGTGGAGAATGAAATAGGTGTCTTCAAAAGCCGGCGGTTGATGTATAGTGTTGCCGAGCAGCTGCGTCTGGACGTGAGCTACCGGATACTGAATATGAAGCAGAATGAATTGTATTCGGCTTCTCCTATAGTGGTACGTTTTATCAATTCAGATGAGAAGCTGGCGGTGAGCATGGTAGCTACGCTAATTGATATGAAAAGAGCCGAGTTGAAAGAGTTCTCGACAGATACGGATTCGGAGCAAAAAAGGATTGTGAATCTTGGCGATTCGACAACGACACCTATCGGGAGAATACAAGTCTTGTTGAATGAAAATGCTGAGCTGAATGATGTAGGGGTAGATGTTCTTGTTCGTAAATCTCCTTTGAAATTAATAGCAAACGGGTTTTGTCATCGGTTGAATGTAGAAGTGTCTGGAACTCAATCCTCATTAATCAATCTTTCCATTGTTGATGAAAATTCCAGACGTGCGGAAGATGTGCTGAATACGCTGATTGATATTTATAATCAGGATGCGATAAGGGACAAGAATATGATAACGGTGAACACTGCCAACTTTATAGACGAGCGTCTGGCTATTATTGAAAATGAACTGAGCTTGGTGGATTCGGAAATTGAGGAGTATAAGAAACAGCATAGGTTGACTGATTTGACTTCCGAGAGCGGTGTGTTCTTACATAATTCGGATAAATTGGATAATGAAGGACTAAGCTTGGAAAACCAGCTGAACATGACTGAATATATAAAGGATTATCTACTTAGGAATAACAAGAGCTCAGAGATGATACCTGCCAGTATTGGTATCCCAGACAATGGCGTCCAGGCGCAGATTCTGACTTATAATGAATTGGTATCGAAAAGAAACAAATTGTTGGCAAACAGCAGCGAACGAAATCCACTGATTCAGGATATGAACGCTACGCTGAAATTGCAGCGGAATGCAGTAGCTCGGGCCATTGATAACTTGCAGACTTCACTGAAGCTTCAGGCTATTAACATGAGAAGCAAGGAGCAGGAAACATTCGACAAGATTACGAATCTGCCTACCCAACAGAAACAGATCGTCAGTATCGAGCGACAGCAAAAGATTAAGGAAGAACTCTATCTGTACTTGTTGAACAAGAAGGAAGAGAATGAACTGCAAAAGACCATTGCCGAAAGTAATTGTAAAATAGTGGATGTGGCCGATGGCCCGTTAACACCGGTAGCGCCCAATAAAATCCAGATCGTATTGATTTGCCTAATCATTGGAATTTCAGTTCCATCTTTATGGCTTTATATCAAATCGTTACTGAACACTAATGTTTGCACAAAAGAAGATATAAAAAATAAGGTGTCCATTCCTTTCTTAGGCGAAGTCCCGTTTGATAAGGGGCGGGGCAGCAGAATCTCTTTTACCTCTAAAGGAGATGGGCACGAACTTGTTAATGAAGCTTTAAGAATTATTCGTGAGAACCTGCATTTTATGGATAACCACAAACAACTGAATGGAAAAGTCATTCAGTTTATTTCGTTTAATCCTGGTGCCGGTAAGACTTTTATCACAATGAACCTGGCTGCCAATATGGCATTGTCGAACTTGAAAGTGATTGTACTGGACTTGGATTTGCGAAGAGCTTCTTTGACCAAACGATTAAATATCGACAAGCAGAAGAATGGCATTTCGCTCTATCTGAATAGAAAAATAGATGAAATGGAGTTGTTGGTACACACTGTTACCATGGATGGAGTTTCATTTGATGTGATTCCATCTGGTGTGATACCTCCCAATCCTGCTGAGTTACTGAAAGAAGAGAGGCTGGGAAAACTGATTCAAACATTGAAGGAAAAGTATGATTATATTCTGTTCGACAACCCTCCTTATGGAATGGTGGTGGATGCGTTTGTATGTTCGCGTTTGGCCGATTCTTCTATTTATATCATCCGTTCCGGCAGGTTCGATAAACGACTGTTCCCGGATTTGCAGGAACTTTATGATTCCCAAAAAATAAAACAACTGAGCATCATACTGAATGCCGTTGATTACAAAGAATTATCCTATGGATACAGATATCATTATGGTTATTGTTATAAGTATCGACAAGACAGTGAAAATGAAACGCTGAAAGAGCGTATTCTTCGAAAGATTTTTGGTGGCAAACGTTGCAGGAAAACTTAATTATGGCGAGACTCTCTGATACGGCCATCATATTGTTTGATTTATTGAAGATAAGTCTTTGGCAAAACCAACCGGAGGTAGATTATGGCTGTATCTCAGACGAAACATGGAGAGAGGTTTATCAGCTTTCCCATTTGCAAGGCGTGTATGGTCTTACCCTGGATGGCGTGATGCAACTACCCGAAGCATGGCAACCGGATGAAGAGCTGCTGTTGGCATGGATGGCGAATACCGTACTTCTGGAAGAAAGAGCTTTGCACAATAATAAGAAAGTCAATGAATTGAACCGCATTTTCAGCGCAAGACAATTGAATATGTTGCTGCTCAAAGGAATGGGGTTGGCTGCTTTCTACCCCAAACCTTTGCATAGGGAATATGGAGATATTGATATATTCTTATACGGAAATCATGCCGAAGGTGATTTGTGTTTGCGCGATTGGGGCATGGCAGTAAAGGATATGCCTAAGCACAGTATTTTCAGGTTTCGGGGAGTACCGGTAGAAAATCACCGGACCTTGATCAATCTGGCGGAATATCATACTATCTTCTACAGCAAAAGAAGACAGCATGTAGAACGCATAGAAAAATCCCTCTCTGAGATACTGGACGAAGAACCAACTTGTATGGTGGGTGAAGAAAATATAAAAGTCCCCTCTGCTACTTTCAATTTCATTTTTATGACCTTACATGCTGGTACCCATCTGCCGAATGAATTAGCCGTGAGGCATTTGTGCGATTGGGCTTGTTTCTTGAGCGCGAATAAGGGAAAATATGATGAGGATAGGATTGAAGCGGTACTGGAGAATACGAATTTCGGCAAACTGGCTTCGGAAATGACCAATACCGTTATTCATTATTTGGGAATGCCTGTGGACTTTGCACCATGCTTTATAAATAAGTATGTCGATAAACGCCTGAATAATAAGTTGCTACACTCTCTGTTCCATCGTTTTCCTAACTCAACACAAGTAGCTAAGAATACCGTTTGGTGTAAATGGAACAGATTTCGGAGCAAGCAATGGAAATACAACTTGGTCAATCAGGAATATTTACCGGAAAGATTGTGCAGGGCGATCATTCTTTGGGTAAAGAAATACTATAACAACCCTTTAAAAACAAAAGATTATGGACGAAAAAAACGAAAAGCAGAAAAAAGAAGCTCAGAAGCAGGTAAAAGAAACTTTTGAGCCGTTGGAGATGAAAGTGGTTGATGTGAAGGTCGAAAAAGGGTATGCCACATCCGGTAACCCTGAACCTATTTCTATCAACGAGTGGAAAAATGGCAAATGGTAAAACGTGGTAAAAATGAAAAGATTAGTACTACTGATGAGTGGCATATCCTTGCTATTTGCTGGGTGTACCACCGAAACGAAAGAATGGACGGGTGATGATGGTAAAATCACCAGAATCTATGTGGACGCTCCTTTGGACACGGATGCTTCGAAGGCGACGAGCCGAACGGTGACTAACGACCATTCCGTGACCTGGACGGAAGGCGATGAGATCGCTTTGTTTAAGGATGGAGACAGAACCAATTACAAGCGGTTCCGGTTAATGTCTAATCCCGGAAGTAAATCGGGATATTTCACCGGTGTCACCACCGATGATTATCTGACAGAAGGGGGCAGCTATAAGGTGATTTATCCCTATTCTGCAGCAGCAAAAACAGGGACCAATAATCTAACCCGTCTTTCCCTCTATGAAATAGAGCAGACAGACGAGGGAAGCACACACCTTGCTGGTTATGATTGGCTGGAATCAGCATACCACACTGTATCTGTTGCCAATCCCATTCCGGCATTTGTATTGAACCACTGTTTTACTCTTTTGAAGGTTACTCTTACCGTGGAAGGAGCTGACGAAGATAATACTGAATATGATGAATATCTGACAAATTTGTCAATTTCATCTATTGATAACTCTAATATCTTCGCACAAAGAGTATACTTAGGTAATGATAACAATGTGGAGGTATCAAGTTATGGTGTTATGGCAGTTGTGTTTAGAAACCCAAAGGCTTGGCTTTCTAACAAGGAATACACTTTTTGGCAAATTGTTAAGCAAGACGAAGCTCTCGGGATTCATGATTTAAGGTTTAATCTTTATTTCTCACATGGAACGGGTGGTAATGTATTATGGAATGTAGATACAATTTATTCTCCTGCTTCAGTTTTGAGAAGCGGGCAACTGTATAGAATTAAACTGAAAGCTGTCATTAATGGCGCAACGCGAACCGGAAGTTTAGAGGTAGCAAGTGTGAATTAGTTATTTTATTGGTACTCAACAGAATATGTTTATCAGAAAGGAATTCAAACTGCAGACTATTGCCGGGAAAAACTTCATCTTTCTGCGAAAAGAAGATGCAATGGATATGACGCGGATTTTATCATTCAACAAGTCTTCAGTTTGGTTGTGGAAGCAGTTGGAAGGCAAGAACTTTACAGAAGAGGAGGCTTTTGATCTCCTTAACGACCATTACGAGGGAGATTCAGAGCTAATGAGGGGGAATTTGAAATGGTGGATTAAATCATTGCTGGACGAAGGGATCATAGAAAAATAGGTTTACATCAATGAGAGTAATCTACAAGATAGCCAATCACTTGATCTGCATCGAGTGCGACAATATGGCTGTAATGGATTCTATGCCGGAATTCTCGACGTTCCGAACAGTCAGTGATGACGATATTTGCCCCGAAATATACATTCATCTCGAAGAAACGGAACCGTTACCTATCGGTAATCGCCCTTACTATATCCTAAACGCCGGAGTAGCCGATTGCCTGTTCTATCAGAGTAGCAGTGTGTATGAAATGGTGGTCAAACAAAAAGAGGGGTTAAAGTTATCCTTGCATTATCATTGTGAACGGCGAGAGTGCCGTATATGCGGATGCATGAAACCGGTCCTGCTACGCTTTGCCCTGTGGGTGGCATACAATTGGGCGATAGTACAGCTGAAAACTGTTGCCATACACTCCTCTGCTGTCATCTATGGCGGGAAGGCTTTTCTTTTTTTGGGTGAGTCGGGTACAGGGAAAAGCACCCATGTCCGGTTGATACATCAATGTTTTTCCGACGCGGAGTTGCTGAACGATGATAGTCCGATCCTTAGAATAGAGGATGGCAAGTGCATGGTGTATGGCTCTCCGTGGAGTGGGAAGACTCCTTGCTATAAACGGAGGAAAGCCGAATTGGCGGGAGTAGTCAGGCTTCAGCAAGCCTCGTACAACCGTATGAGGCTGTTGGATATACACCAGTCGATAGGGGCATTGTTGCCATCATTCCCTCCGGAATTGTATTTGTCGGAAGGATGTCAGTCTCTCGTTCTGAATATGTTGTCGGATATACTGGGGCGGACGAGGGTCTTTTTACTGGAGTGTTTGCCGAATGAAGAAGCGGCGAAGCTTTCCGTCCATACGCTTATTCGCCCTATTCTTAGCAGATAGATGGAGACGATAAGCAACGCTTTTTTGTTTCAGGAAGTCGTGTCGGTTCTTGCAGCCGGGATGAATGTGAGATTCCGGTTAGTGGGACAAAGCATGCTCCCGTTTCTGCGTCAGGAAACCGATATACTTACTGTCGGGCCGAAACAGTTTTATGAAATCCGAGTGGGCGATGTTGTTCTGGCTAGTTATCAGGGCAGCTATGTGTTGCACCGCATTGTGGCGATAAAGAACGATGGGACCTATTTACTCCGTGGAGATGCCCATTTTAAAAAAAGCGAACAAGTAGCTGGCAGGGACATTGTCGGGATTCTAGCTTCGATAGAGCGTGGCGAATCCATGATTGCTTGCTACAACGGCTGTGCATGGCGGGCAAAGGGATTGATCTGGATAAAAACGACACGCCTCCGGATGCTGTTGTTGAAGATGGTAAGAGTGGCAGATCGTATAATAAAAAGGATAAACAGTTGAATGATTGATAAATAAATAAGTTGAAAAGGATGGTGTTTTTTCTCATTGAATTCGTAATTTTGGGCGTCAGAAATATGATTTAACTCTACTGTTCCCCCATACAGATAAGCAGGAACGGAATTTCAAGTTAATCCCAGTCAAACTTAAATCAGGACGATACGCTATGCTGTCGATCCTAACTTTTGCAGCAGATGCTGCCGAAGTTAATTCAATAGATATGTTTTATTTTTTAGCTCTACTTTCTCCGTGTGCCGTGTGTCTGGTAGGAGCCGCATGGTTGTTCTGTAACAGGAAGAACAACACCAGGGCGCAAAGTATTCTTTCACTCTTTCTGCTGTTCTCCAGTGTGTCTTTCTTCTGCTTGGCGAACAATATAGCAGGCGGCACCGGCTTTGCTGCTTATCGTGCGTTGGACATCATTGACAGTTTCATTACCTTGCTTGTTATTCCCTCCATGTACCTTTATTACCGTTCGCTCACCAGTGAAAACTCATTTACCTGGAAAGATTACATCTGGATTCTGCCGGCAATAGTAGTCGGGGTGGGTACTTGTGTGCTTTATCTGGCGATGAGCGATGCAGAAACGAAAAACTACATTCGTACGGTGCTGATAGAGAGGAGGCAGAATATTAAATTGGGGGCTATTTATGAATTGCACCGCTTGATTAGCATTGGTCTCTATAAACTCACTGTGATCGTTCAGATTCTGGTAGTCGGGGTGTACATTGCAGTCAACCTGGCCTCATGCCTTCGCCGCTTGCTTAAGCGGCATCCCGGTTTAGAGGCCTCCAGGAAAGTAGACAGCAAGGTGTTTTTTTGGTTTATGCTCACCATCCCGTTCGTCTTGGGCGTCATTTTTCTCAAACGGGCGTTTTGGGTACAGTATCCCGTATTGACCGGGTTCTATTTCATGGGGTGGTCAGTGATGTGCTTCGGGGTGCTCTATCATGGGAGTAAAAACAAATATGCAGTTGAAAACCTTGCAGTGGATTTTTCATTAAGACAAGTATTCCCCGAAGCTGTGTGTTGCAATGATGATATGCCGCCCGAAGGCGAAACAGAGAATGGTATAGTAGGAGAAAAACTCCATCCTAGATATGCGGAACACTTAGCCCGATTCAATAAACTGATGGGAGAAGAACAGATATTTCTTCAGAATTACCTGCGTGCGGATGAAGTGGCCATTGCCATAAACACCAATCGTACTTATCTCTCCCGAATGATTAAACGAGAGTTCGACTGCACATTCTCTGATTATACTAATCGCAAGCGAATTGAATATGCCCAAGAGCTGATGCGTGAAAATCCTCAAATAAAACAAAACCAACTGGCCGAACAATCTGGTTTCCTGAGTGCTTCCACCTTCTGTAAAACATTTAAGGCCATGATGGGGGAAACTTCGAAGGAGTGGATAAGGAGAGAGGTGATGAAGAATGAACTATCATGCAGGAGGAATTGCTAATTTTATCTCTGTGTGGAA
Source organism: Bacteroides sp. (assembly GCA_031554505.1). Lineage (GTDB taxonomy): Bacteria > Bacteroidota > Bacteroidia > Bacteroidales > Bacteroidaceae > Bacteroides. The sequence goes on from JAVBVI010000020.1 coordinate 27,754, forward strand.
AAGTAAGGAAAAGTGGTTATTTATACAATCTCCGGCGTTTTTTTACTAATTTTGTGGCATTAGCAATCTGTATATATGATAGAAAGAAACGAACGGAAGAAAATAATAGAGCTGATACAGCGCGAGGTGATTCCCGCCATCGGCTGTACGGAACCCGTAGCCGTGTCCCTGTGTGTGGCCAAAGCTACCGAAACCCTGGGCGTGCGTCCGGAGCGTATCCGGGTGCTGTTGAGTGCCAACGTGCTGAAGAACGCGATGGGAGTGGGCATACCGGGTACAGGCATGATCGGTCTGCCTATCGCGGTAGCGCTTGGAGCGCTGGTCGGGAAGTCAGACTATCAACTGGAAGTGCTGAAGGACAGCACACCTGCGGCAGTGGACGAAGGTCGGCGGTACATCGACCAGAAACGCATCTGCATCGCCTTGAAGGACGATGTCAGCGAGAAGCTCTACATCGAAGTGCTGTGCCAAGCTGCCGGACACCGGGCCACGGCCATCATTGCCGGCGGACATACCACCTTTATTTATATAGCACGAGACGAGCAGGTGTTGCTCCACCGGGAACATACTACCAGCGAGGAGGACGAAGACGAGGAGGTGGCACTCAACCTACGCCGCGTGTACGACTTTGCCCTGACGACACCGCTCGACGAGATACGCTTCATCCTCGATACTGCCCGTACCAACAAGGCTGCCGCCGAACAGGCATTCCAGGGCGACTATGGTCATTCGTTGGGCAAACTGCTACGCGGCTCGGGCAAGGACCGGGTGATGGGCGACAGTACCTTCTCACATATATTGTCTTATACCTCGGCTGCTTGCGATGCTCGTATGGCGGGTGCCATGATTCCGGTAATGAGCAACTCCGGCAGTGGCAATCAAGGCATATCGGCCACGCTTCCCGTAGTAGTCTATGCCGAGGAGAACGGCAAGACGGAGGAGGAACTGATCCGCGCCCTGATGATGAGTCATCTGACGGTGATCTACATCAAGCAGAGCCTGGGACGACTGTCGGCCCTTTGCGGTTGCGTGGTGGCGGCCACCGGATCGTGCTGCGGCATCACCTGGCTGATGGGAGGTACCTACGAGCAGGTGGCCTTCGGCGTGCAGAATATGATAGCCAACCTCACCGGTATGATTTGCGACGGTGCCAAACCGAGTTGCGCGCTGAAAGTAGCGACCGGTGTATCCACTGCCGTGCTCTCGTCCATCATGGCCGTGGAAGATCGTTGCGTGACCGCAGTGGAAGGCATCATCGACGAGGATGTAGACCAGAGCATCCGTAACCTGACGCGCATCGGCTCGCAAGCCATGAACGAAACAGACAAGGTGGTACTTGATATCATGACGCATAAAGGAGTTTGTTAATTGATAATTGACAATTATCGAGTTATCAGTAAAACCATGTGTGATGCAAAATCAAGGCTTCGTATCCCCATCCTCATAGGGTTTTTGTTTGGAGCCTCCAGCCTCTTCACCTGCCCTGAAACCCTCTGTTCATCGGGGTTGGCGGTGAAGAGGGCCTTCTTCACCGGGGTTCACAGGGTTCACCAACCTGTACTGAACAGGCTAAAAGGCGCTTATTCTGATTGGGAAAGCATGCGATGACCCTTTTGTTGCTTTCTACATTCATTCTCAAGGCAACTAACTTCTTCTTCGTCAAGACCTGCAAACACTGTTCAACGGGCGCTACGCGTTTTTTTGACGGGCGCTACGCGTTTTTCAAAAAGGCGTAACGGGAAAAAATAAAACGCGTAGCGCCCGTTGGAAGCTTCTTTCTTCCGAGTCGGTTGCTTCTTTCTTCCGAGTCAGTTGCTTCTTCCTTCCGAGTTAGTTGTTTCTTTCTTCCGAGTCGGTTGCTTCTTGCTCCAGAGACAATTGCTTCTTGCTTCCGGGCCAGTTGCTTCTTGCTGCCAGGGCGCTACAGTGAACTTTGTGAACCCCCGGTGGAGAAGGCCCTCTTCACCGCGAACCCCGATGAACAGAGGGTTTCAGGGCAGGTGAAGAGGCTGGAGGCTCCAAACAAAAACCCTATGAGGATGGGGATACGAAGCCTTGATTTTGCATCACACATGGTTCTACTGATGATCTGTTTTCCTCTGTAGTAAAAAGAAAAGTTCCACAAAGTTTACTGAAAAACTCTGTGGAACTTCTGTGTATTAGTGCAATGTCCGCCACTGCCACATTCTATCAATTGTCCATTGTCAACTGTCCATTGTCAATTAATTAGTGGCAATGTCCACCGCAGTCGCCACCACAATTCTCATCGTCACAACCGTCGCCGCAGCTATCGCAACCGCAGTTGCAACCGCCACCACCGGTCATCATGGCGATCATGCCCTGAATCTCCTCGTTGGTAGCTTCACGGTGTTCCACCACTTCGCCCACGAAAGTCAATGCTTCGCCAGCCAACGGGTGATTCATATCCACTATCACCACTTCCGGTTTCACTTCCACTACTGTGGCATTCATGCGATGGCCTTCAGCATCCATCAAAGGAACCACGTTGCCGGCATAGATGCGTTGAACGTCGAAATGTCCGTCGATTTCGAAGATGTTCTTCGGAAGCTCCAGCACGTGATCGTCGTTGTATTCGCCGTAAGACTCTTCCGGAGAGAGGGTGAACTCGAACTTATCGCCTTTATTGAGTGGTACAATCTGTGACTCGAAAGCCTCGAGCGTAGTGCCCATTCCTGAAATGAACTGAAAGGGGTGTTCGGCAGGAGCTTTCTCTACCAGGTCTCTTTCCCCGTCTTCGGTGGTGTAGAGCTCATACGCCACAGTGATGTACTTGTTTTTTGTTTCCATTCTTTATATCTGTTTATGTAATTAATAATCGCATCTGTATTGCGTGGCGGCAAAGATACGAATAATTTAGCAGGATACATGGAGGCCCCGGTTATTTTCAATTTATTAAGCCCTGTGCCAATTAGCGTGAAAATAAAACGTTAAAGTGATAAAATTAGGTTTTAGTTCGGGCTTTTCTTACGATTATTCATTTTTATATGTTTTTTTTCTTCAATTTGTTTGGTGTTTATAAAAAAGCACTTACCTTTGCAGCACGAAAATTAAGAGATCGTATATGAACAACTTTACAACAATCAACCTGGCAGTCCTGCACATTATTAACGTCGTGGTGGTCACATCAAGAGCGTGAGAAAGGTTGTGTGTATAGTATTCATACAGATATAGAAATTGTAAAGGCCTTTCTCACTACAGTGAGAGAGGCTTTTGGTTTATAAATAAGATTGAATCATGAAAAAGGAATTACGCAGTTCCACCAGCACGCAAGGCCGACGTATGGCCGGAGCACGTGCGCTATGGGCAGCCAATGGCATGACGAAAGAACAACTCGGCAAACCGATTGTCGCCGTCGTCAACTCGTTCACACAGTTTGTACCGGGACATGTGCACCTGCACCAGATCGGTCAGGTGGTGAAGGCCGAGGTGGAAAAACTGGGCTGTTTCGCTGCGGAATTCAATACCATAGCCATTGACGACGGAATCGCCATGGGACACAACGGGATGCTGTACTCCCTCCCCTCGCGCGACTTGATAGCCGATAGTGTGGAGTACATGGTCAACGCCCACCAGGCAGATGCGATGGTGTGCATCAGCAACTGCGACAAAATCACTCCGGGCATGCTCATGGCTGCCATGCGACTGAACATCCCCACCATCTTCGTATCGGGCGGACCGATGGAAGCGGGCGAGCTGGACGGACAGCACTTGGACCTGATAGACGCCATGATCAAGTCGGCCGACGAGAGCGTGAGCGACGAAGAGGTGGCACGCATCGAGAAGAGCGCTTGTCCCACCTGCGGCAGTTGCTCGGGTATGTTCACGGCCAACTCCATGAATTGCCTCAACGAAGCCATCGGTCTGGCACTCCCGGGCAACGGAACCATCGTGGCTACCCACGTAAACCGCACGCAACTCTTCAAGGATGCAGCCCGCATCATTGTAGAGAACGCTAATAAATATTACGGTGAAGGCGACGAGTCGGTACTGCCACGCAGCATCGCCACGCGCACCGCTTTCCTCAACGCCATGACGCTGGACATCGCCATGGGTGGATCGACCAATACCGTGCTGCATCTTCTGGCCATTGCCAACGAGGCAGGTGTGGACTTCACTATGGACGATATCGATATGCTTTCGCGCAAGGCTCCTTGTCTATGCAAGGTAGCTCCCAATACACAGAAATACCACATTCAAGACGTAAACCGGGCAGGCGGCATCATCGGCATTATGGCCGAATTGGCGCGTGCCGGATTAGTGGACACCAGTGTATGTCGGGCCGATGGCCTGACGCTGGGCGAAGCCATCGGGCGTTACGACCTCATGAGTCCGAATGTGTGCGCTGATGCGATGCGTATCTACAAGACGGCTCCTGCCGGAACATTCAACCTGGTACTCGGTTCACAGGATACCTATTATAAAGAGGTGGACACCGACCGTGCCAATGGATGCATCCGCGACATGGCCCATGCCTACAGCAAGGACGGCGGACTGGCGGTACTGAAAGGAAACATCGCACAAGACGGTTGCGTGGTGAAGACAGCCGGTGTGGACGAAAGCATCTGGAAATTCATCGGACCGGCCAAAGTGTTCGACTCGCAGGAAGCTGCTTGCGAAGGTATTCTGAAAGGAAAGGTAGTGAGCGGCGACGTGGTGGTCATCGTATATGAAGGACCGAAAGGCGGACCGGGTATGCAGGAGATGCTGTATCCCACGTCGTATATCAAGTCGCGCCACCTGGGCAAAGAGTGCGCCCTGATTACCGACGGACGTTTCAGTGGAGGAACCTCGGGACTGAGCATCGGTCACGTATCGCCCGAAGCGGCAGCCGGAGGAAACATCGGCAAGCTGCGTGACGGCGACATTATCGAGATCAACATTCCCGAACGCACCATTAACGTGAAGTTGACCGACGCTGAACTGGCTGCACGCCCCATGTTCCCCGTAACCCGCGAACGGCAGGTATCGAAAAGCCTGTGCGCTTATGCCAGCATGGTAAGCTCCGCCGATAAAGGAGCAGTAAGAATCATTGAATAAGAAAAAGAGAACCAATAAGATATGAGCAAAGAACTGATAACAGGCGGGGAAGCGCTGATGCGCTCCCTGGAATTGCATGGAGTAAAGACGCTCTTCGGTTACCCCGGCGGAGCGATTATGCCGGTGTTCGACGCGTTGTACGATCACCGTGAGACGTTGAATCATATTCTGGTACGTCACGAACAGGGAGCGGCCCATGCAGCGCAAGGCTTCGCCCGGGCTTCGGGACAAGTAGGTGTTTGCCTGGTGACCAGCGGTCCCGGAGCAACGAACACCATCACCGGCATTGCCGATGCCATGATAGACAGCACCCCCATCGTGGTGATTGCCGGACAAGTAGTCACCCCGCTCCTCGGAACGGATGCGTTCCAGGAAGTAGACTTGGTGGGTGTGACGCAACCCATCACGAAATGGAGCTACCAGATACGCCGGGCCGAAGATGTGCCTTGGGCCGTAGCCCGCGCCTTCTACATCGCCGGAAGCGGACGTCCCGGACCGGTGGTGCTGGACTTTGCCAAAAACGCGCAGGTAGAGAAATTCGAATATACACCGACTACGGTGGACTTCATACGCAGCTACGTGCCGGTACCCGATACGGAAGCCGGAACGGTGGAACAAGCGGCCGAACTGATTAACAATGCCCAACGCCCGTTGGTGCTCGTGGGGCAGGGCGTGGAGCTGGGAAATGCCCAGCAGGAGCTGCGCGACTTTATCGAGAAGGCCGATATGCCGGCCGGACGTACGTTGCTGGGCTTGTCGGCCCTGCCTACCAGCCATCCGCTGAACAAGGGAATGCTCGGTATGCACGGTAATCTGGGCCCGAACGTGAACACCAACAAGTGCGATGTCCTCATCGCCGTAGGTATGCGCTTCGACGACCGCGTAACGGGCACGTTGGCTACTTACGCCAAGCAAGCAAAGATTATCCACTTCGATATCGATCCGTCGGAAGTCAACAAGAATGTAAAGGTAGATGTAGCGGTACTGGGCGACTGCAAAGATACCCTCGCAGCCGTTACCCGTCTGCTGAAACCTGCCAAACATACCGAATGGCTGGATAGCTTCGCCGAATACGAAGCATTGGAAGAGGAAAAAGTAATCCGCCCGGAACTGAACCCGCGTGGCGAAGAACTGACGATGGGCGAGGTGGTAGATGCTGTGAGCAAAGCTACTAATCACGAAGCCATCCTGGTGACCGACGTAGGTCAGAACCAGATGATATCGGCTCGCTACTTCCAGTACACCAAGAACCGGAGTATCATCACTTCCGGCGGTATGGGAACGATGGGATTTGGCCTTCCGGCTGCCATCGGCGCCACCTTCGGACGTCCGGACCGCACGGTGTGCGTGTTCATGGGCGACGGTGGGTTGCAGATGAACATCCAGGAACTGGGTACCATCATGGAACAGCAAGCTCCGGTGAAGATCATCGTACTGAACAATAACTACCTGGGCAACGTACGCCAGTGGCAAGCCATGTTCTTCAACCATAAGTACTCGTTCACCCCGATGATGAACCCGGACTATGTAAAGATAGCTTCGGCCTACGACATCCCTGCCCGACGGGTAAACACCCGCCAGGAGATGCTCGAAGCGGTACAGGAAATGATAGCGACCGACGGTCCGTTCCTGCTCGAAGCCTGTGTGATGGAAGAAGGGAATGTAATGCCGATGACTCCTCCCGGAGGAACGGTGAACCAGATGTTGTTGGAGTGTTAATAAAGAAAGCGTATGGAAAAGACATTATATACATTGATCGTTCATTCGGAGAACATCGCCGGTTTGCTGAACCAGGTAACGGCCGTATTTACACGCCGGCAGCTCAATATCGAGAGTCTGAACGTGTCGGCTTCTTCGATCAAAGGGATTCATAAATATACCATCACTGCCTGGGCCGACCAGGAAACCATCGAGAAGGTGACCAAGCAGATCTCGAAGAAGATCGACGTGATACAGGCCAACTACTTCACGGATGCCGAGATATTCCTGCACGAGATAGCATTGTACAAACTCTCTACGCCGGAGTTCCAGAACCAGCCATTAGCCTCGAAGGTGATTCGCCGCTACAGCGCCAGTGTGGTGGAGGTAAATCCGGTGTTCTGCATCGTGGAAAAGGCCGGTATGACGGAGGAGATTACCCAACTCTACGATGAGTTGAAAGCATTGGGTTGCGTGTTGCAGTTTGTCCGCTCGGGACGTGTAGCCATCACCACCAGTTGCTTCGAACGGGTGAATGAGTTCCTGAACGACCGTCAGGCTCGCTACGAGAAGAGCAAACAAGAATAATTTGATTCACCACAGAGTCACACAGAATTCCACAGAGTCTTCATTAGCTAAGTGGAATAACAATGGAAATAAAACTCTGTGGAACTCTGTGGTGAACTAAAATAACATATTATGAGTGAGAAAAACAAAGTAGGAACCTATAAGTTTGTGGCAGAGCCTTTCCACGTGGACTTCAACGGAAGGCTGACGATGGGCGTGCTGGGCAACCACCTGCTGAACTGTGCAGGCTTCCATGCTACCGACCGCGGCTTCGGCATCGCCTCACTGAACGAGGACAACTATACGTGGGTGCTCTCCCGCCTGGCCGTGGAGCTGGACGAGATGCCCTATCAATACGAGGACTTCAGCATCCAAACCTGGGTAGAGAATGTGTACCGCCTCTTCACTGACCGTAACTTTGCCCTCCTCAACAAGGACGGGAAGAAGATAGGTTATGCCCGGTCGGTATGGGCCATGATCAACCTCACCACCCGCAAGCCGGCCGACCTGCTGACACTGCACGGAGGAGACATCGTCGACTATATCTGCGATGAGCCGTGTCCCATCGAGAAACCATCACGCATCAAGGTATCGACCGTGGAACCGGCCGACACCCTGAAGGTCCGGTACAGCGACATCGACATCAACGGACACGTGAACAGCATCCGGTACATCGAGCATATACTCGATCTGTTTCCCATCGAGATGTACCAGACGAAACGTATCCGTCGGTTCGAGATGGCCTACATAGCCGAGAGCTATTATGGCGACACACTTTCACTCTACCTGGAAGAGGCTACGCCGAACGAGTTCCATGTGGAGGTGAAGAAGAACGAGGGCGAGGTAGTTTGCCGCTCGAAAGTAATCTTTGAATAATCAATAAACAAGAGTAATAATTCGGCTTCCTTCACCGGAAGCCACAAAACAAAAAAACAAAAATGGCACAAATGAATTTTGGCGGGACGGTAGAGAACGTAGTAACCCGCGAAGAATTTCCGTTGGAGAAAGCTCGTGAAGTATTGAAGAACGAAGTAATCGCCATTATCGGTTACGGAGTACAAGGTCCCGGTCAGTCACTGAACCTGCGCGACAATGGTTTCAACGTAATCATTGGTCAGCGTAAAGGTGGTAAGACCTGGGAAAAGGCCATCGCCGACGGTTGGGTACCGGGCGAGACGCTGTTTGAGATCGACGAAGCTTGTCAACGCGGAACCATTATCCAATACCTGCTGTCGGATGCTGCTCAGATCGAAGTATGGCCAGTAGTAAAGAAGAACCTCACTGCTGGTAAGGCTCTTTACTTCTCGCACGGTTTTGGTATCACGTACAAAGAACGTACCGGAATCATTCCTCCCGCCGATGTAGACGTAATCCTCGTGGCTCCGAAAGGATCGGGTACTTCACTTCGCTCTATGTTCCTCGAAGGCCGTGGTCTGAACTCATCATACGCTATCTTCCAGGACGCTACCGGTCGTGCTTTCGAGCGCGTGGTATCACTGGGTATCGGCGTAGGTTCGGGTTACCTGTTCGAAACCGATTTCCAACGTGAAGTGTACTCTGACCTTACCGGCGAACGTGGTACGCTGATGGGTGCTATCCAGGGTATCTTGCTGGCTCAGTACGAAGTGCTGCGCGAAAACGGTCACTCACCCTCGGAAGCGTTCAACGAAACCGTAGAAGAGCTGACTCAGTCGCTCATGCCGTTGTTCGCTAAGAACGGTATGGACTGGATGTATGCCAACTGCTCTACCACTGCTCAGCGCGGTGCTCTGGACTGGATGGGCCCGTTCCACGATGCTACCAAGCCGGTATTTGCCAAGCTGTACGCCGAAGTGAAATGCGGTAACGAAGCTCAACGCTCTATCGACACCAACTCCAAACCCGACTACCGCGAAGGTCTGGATGCCGAACTGAAAGCATTGCGCGAAAGCGAAATGTGGCAGGCTGGTGCCGTGGTTCGCAAACTGCGTCCGGAAAACAACTAAGCTGCATCGTAATCCTTTTCTATATAGTAAAGCCCGGGAGTCTATGGGTTCCCGGGCTTTTGCTATACCGAATTACAGGTATTTTGATTATATTTCCGAACAATTCACTATTCGGTAACTCAAACCTTACGATATCTTTCCTACTTTTGCATCATTAAAACCAATCAAACGAACTAATGATCTCAATTCGTTCTCTGCTGGCACTGCTGCTATGCACTCTCTCTCTTCCACTTTTCGCACAAAATTACAAGGTATCCGGTATAGTGATCGATGCCAAGACGCAGGAGCCGCTTATCGGTGTGACCATCATTCCCCGGAACGATGCCGGCCGCGGAGCGATAACCGATAACCAGGGACAGTATGCACTCACCCTGCCTAAAGGAAGGCATGTACTCACTGTTCACTATCTGGGCTATGAAAAGAAAGAACTCACCGTAACCCTCTCGAACAAAGATATCAAGCAAAATGTCGAACTGACGCAAGGATCGCTGCAACTGGACGAAGTGGTAGTCACTTCCAAACGCCCGGATGCTAACGTAACCGATGCTCAAACCGGCGTCACCCAAATGGAAGTACTGCAAATCAACAAGCTCCCCGTGCTGATGGGCGAGCGCGACGTAATCAAATCCCTCGAGCTGATGCCGGGCGTGAAGAGCGCAGGCGAGGGGAGTACCGGATTCTTCGTCCGCGGTGGTACGGCCGACCAGAACCTCATCATGCTTGACAATGTTTCGGTGTACAACGCTTCCCACCTCATGGGCTTCTTCTCCACGTTCAACTCCGACGTGCTGCGCGATGTAGCCCTGTACAAAGGCCCCATCCCGGCACAATACGGTGAACGGCTTTCGGCGGTACTCGACGTGCAGCAACGCACGGGGAATATGCAGGAGTACGATGTCTCTGGCGGCATCGGGCTGATCTCGTCCAAGCTGAACTTCGAAGGACCGATACAGAAGGGCAAGTCGTCGTTCCTCATCGGTGCCCGGCGTACGTATGCCGATGCGTTGGCCCGTGCTTCCGGTTCGGCCGATGCGCAGAATGCATCTCTCTACTTCTACGACCTGAATGCGAAACTCAACTTTATCCTCTCGGACCGGGATCAGCTTTCTGTGTCCGGTTATCTGGGTCGCGACAAGATGTCGCTCCGCGACTTGGCCGAGATGAGCTGGGGCAATGCTTTTGCCAATGCTAAGTGGACGCGCAACGTGAACGAGCGTTTACTCTCGTCCACCTCATTGATGTACAACCAGTACTCGTACGACTTCTTTATGGATATGGGTATGCAAATGGACGGTGGCGCCAAGGTGAAGGATTACGGCTTGAAACAAGAGTTCCAGTACAAAGTCAGCGAGCGGAGCAACTGGCGTTTCGGACTGCAATCCACCTGGCACGATCTGGCGCCGGGCGACTTTAACCTCACGTCCGAAGAGACCAATTCCGTCAACCTGCATCATCGTTATTCGTGGGAAAACGGCCTGTACGCATCGAACCAACTGAAGTGGAGCGACCGCTTCGAGGTGCTCTACGGACTTCGCCTCTCCGTCTTTTCGGCCATGGGTAACGGCGAATACTACACGCTCAACGAGCAGAAGGAGGTGACGGACAGCACGTGGTACAGCGGCGGCAAGTTTGTCAAGACGTACGTCAACCTCGAACCGCGCCTCTCGGCAGTGTACAAGTTGGACGATGCCTCGTCCCTCAAAGCATCCTACTCCCGCACCACGCAGAACATGCACCTGCTGACGTACGTGGCGCAAGGCACGCCGTTCGATCGCTGGACGTCAAGTTCCAACAACATCAAGCCTCAGATAGCCGATCAGTTCACGCTGGGCTATTTCCGCAACTTCGACAACAATACCTACGAGTTCAGTGTGGAAGCGTACTACAAGAACATGCGCAACCAGATAGACTATAAGGACCATGCCGAGGTGTTCGATTACGACGTGGTGGAATCCGAACTACTCTTCGGTAAAGGACGTGCCTACGGACTCGAACTGATGTTCAAGAAACGGGTGGGAAGGTTCAACGGCTGGCTGGCCTACACGCTGTCGAAATCCGAGAAGAAGATTGACGGCATCAACCAGAATAAGTGGTACGATGCTTATCAGGACCGCACGCACGACATCTCCCTCGTGGGTATCTACGAGCTGAACCGTAAGTGGACGCTCTCTGCCGCCTGGGTGTACTACACCGGCAATGCTATCACCTATCCCAGCGGCAAGTACCGCATCGACGGCAAGGACGTAATGTACTATGCCGAACGCAACGGTTACCGCGCCCCGGCCTACCACCGCCTGGACCTCGGCGCCACCCTGCAACTCAAGAAGACGCGTCGCTACGAGTCTGAACTCGCCTTCAGCCTGTACAATGCTTACGGACGTCGCAATGCCTATATGATTCAGTTCAAGACCAACGAAAACGACCCGAGCAAGACATCGGCCTACCGCTACGCGCTCTTCACCTATGTGCCTTCCGTGTCCTGGAACTTTAAATTTTAATTCCGATGAAGTATATGAAATCATCCATCCATAGCTTGTGTAGCCGTCATCTTCCGGCTGTCGCCTTGTTACTTATCGTCGCGCTGTCGGCCTCTTCGTGCGAAGACGAAATTCAAGTAGACCTCCGTACTGCAGACCCGCAGTTGGTCATTGAAGGAGTGATACGCGAAGGAACCACCGCCGAGGTCCTGATCACCCAGACAAAGGCGTTCAGCGACAACACTGAATACCCGCCCGTGGCCAACGCCATAGTCACCATTAGTGACGATGCCGGAAACAACGAGCAGTTGACTTACGACGCCTCGGGCAAGTACATCGCCACCACCATCGAAGGCGTGCAACGCCGCACATACCAGCTTACCGTGCAGCACGACGGGCAGACGTACACTGCCACCACCCGGATGCCGCCCGCTGTATCACTCGACTCGCTGACGCTGTTCAAATTCCCCATGGTGGACTACTGGGACCCGATGATTCACTTCCGCGACCCCGTGGGCGAGGAAAACCAGTACTACCGCTTCATCATCGGCATCAACGGTAAGTACCCCCGCTTCCGCGAGCGAATCATCACCACCGAGCAGATGGATGGCAACGTCATCCACCAACCGCTGTTTGTGCGCTACGAAGAGGAAAGCATTGAGGAAGATCCCATCAAGAAGGGCGATCTGATTACGGTTGAGATGCGTTGCCTGGACCGGGGAACGTACAAGTTCTTCGAAACCCTGAGCCGGGTGGAAGACTCGCTCGCCAATCCCACGAGTAACATCAAGGGCGGAGCATTGGGATACTTTGGCGCGTACTCTTACACGCAGATGGACATCGTAGCCGAGTGGGAGGATTAACTGGGCGTTTGGCGTGAGTACAAAAAATATAGGGAGGCATGCACCTCCCTATATTCCTTACAACTTAAACTTAAACTTAAACTGAACGTAACGTTACTTTACGCATACCCATATACTACATGAACTGCGAAAAGTAAAGTTTTCAGTCCTCTTCTTACCTCAAAACTTCTTTTTACTTCCCGTAGGCATAGACTTCGGAAAGTGAGCAGTAAGGTTCCCGATAGCCATAATTTATTTTAATCTTAAAGTATCGGCCTGTGGTCGGGGTTACCCCGAAGATTTGCGCTTCGAGTACCTGTTTCATGATAAAGTCTCCTACTTTGGTCCAGTTAGCTTTGTCCGAGCTAACATAGAACTCGCCCGCTTTCGTGTCTAAGTTGCCTTGGCTTTGTCTTTGCGACATGGCGAAGTGACTGAAGGTGTATTCTTCTTTTGTGTCTATAATCACTTCATGAGGCAATCCGTCTGTCCATCCCTGCCAGCGCGAATGCCAGTATGTAGAAAGATCGCCGTCCAACGCGGCAGCCACCGTGCCATTCCCGGGACCTTCGCCCGATGACTCTTCCGAAGAAGCTTCACCCGTCCAGCCGGTACGATCCAGTTGCGGACCCAATATGCGAATGATAAAAGGATATACTGCCTTGGTCGAGGAGATCTCGAACTGGGAGATCTGGCTGATGCGAACAGGCAATATATAGTCGCCTGGTTGCAATTGTCCACCTTGGATGGCAACGTCCAGCTGGGTAGTGGTTGTACCATTGGACAACGACATAGATGCCGGCAGCGAGTACGTTCCCTGCGGAAGTGCGGCGTACGATGTTCCGTTGGCAGCATTGTAGGTAGCTACATAGTCATTGTCGGTTGAGAGTTCCCATTCTAAATCCCACTTATTTGGAGTGTCCAGTCCTATCGTGGTGTTGACGATAATGTCGGAAACGCTGCCGTAATTGTAGCTTTTGAGTTCGGAAGTCGTATTTACAAATCCCAACGCAGGCATGATCACGTCCTTGATCTGCAAGAATAGTTGATCTTTGGTTACATTGATGGAGTCAGTTTCACTGACTACTTGCAAAGGTAGCACCCATACGGCCGTGGGCTCGCTTTCCAGTAGGGACTTGACGCTTTGCGGCTTCAACAATATCTCGACGAGTTTATACCGTTCGGTAGCCGAGAGGTCTATCTGGGTACTTCCCAGTGAGAAGCAACTCTCACTGATGAGTTGATAGTTGATACCTTCCGGTGTGCTGTACTGCTCATCGAGTTCGGCCTGCGTCAGTATGCGGATATTCGCGTTGGCCGGTTGTTCGGGATGGCTTCCCGTCTTAATCACCGAGAGGGTGTATTTGTTGTCTTCATCCGTATTGAATAAAGTCAGTACTTGTTTTCCGCTGTTGTTCACATACAATATCTTGTGATACTCTTCCGGAACCAATTTGTCCAAATCATATTGCGATTCGCTACAGGCAGCCAATGTAAGGAGGCAACCTGCCAGCCATGTTGTTTTTATTCTCATAATTGTTCTTTTAGCAGATTAATAACCAGGTGCCTGTACTAATTGTGGATTGCTGTAAAGCTCGTCCATTCCACTTCGCGACCATATGGGAAGCAGATACAATCTGTTGTCCCACTTGAAAGGTTGGTTAAGCAAAGTCGGTTTGTTGAAAGTTTCAAAGCTGGGGTTGGCTCCGATACCGTTCAAACCGTAACGGGTGCCTGCCTTTAGCATCTCGGGTGCAATGGTCCACCGGCGTAGATCGTAATAACGGTGCCCTTCTTCGTAGAGTTCCACGAAACGTTCGTTGCGTACCCAGTCGGTCAGCGTCATGTCGCTGGTCAGATCGCTTTCGGTCAGGTTGGCAAGTCCGGCACGAGTGCGTATCTCATTCAGGTTGGCCAGCGCTGCGTTGTTGTTTTCGAGGGCAGCATAACATTCGGCCAGGTTCAGATAGAGTTCGGCCATACGGATGAGCGGACGTCTGGGGGCAGCATGAGTACGTGTGCCGTCGGCACCGAAATAGATGTTAGGATCAATGAACTTCTTGGTCAGATACCCGGTTCCCACACAGTTACGGGTGTTGTTGGAGTTCCATCCATTGGTGTTGGTATTCTTGAAGTTGATCCATAGCGAGCTACCATTGTTGATCTTCGGACTGTATTGGCTTCCGTCGAATACGATCCAGGCATAGAAGCGGGCTTCACGGTCAGTATGCAGTTTGATAATATCGTTCTTCACATCCTCACCGTCCAAGTTGTTGGTAGCTAGCTGGGGGCTTTGAGTTCCTTCGTAGAAACGGGTGTACCATTCGGACTCGGGATAGAAACCGGTATCTTTAGCCGGCAATTTACCGTTCTTGGTATAGAAATGTTGGGCAGAATAGAGTGTTGGGGCGATGCCAGCCCATCCTCCTACAAAAATTCCATTGCTTCTTTTTACCACCTTATTCGGTAGACGACTGTCTGTGCCTTCTCCTCCGTTATTATAATCCAGTTCGATACGTTGTGCCCAGATAAGTTCCTTGTTGTTATCACCTTCATTGGCAGTAACCAGATACTGGAACATACGTACACGTTCTTTGAATTCGGTATTCTCGGGTGTGTCTTCTTCTCTTCCGGGGATGAATGGGAGGGCCAGTCTGTCGCGATCAGCCTTTGAATTGGCCGTCGTTATATCGAACAGTTGATGACCGGCATCCTTGGCCGCTGCGAGTGCTTCCTGGCAGGCAGTTAGAGCGCGTTCCCATTTACTCCTGTCATACGTTCGGCTGACCAGTTCTGTTCCGTACTCCGGGGTTTCGAACTTAGTGTTCTTCCAGTTGGCATCAGGGAACGAGCCATTCCATAAGGGAGAAGCAGCATATAGCAGTACGCGGGCTTTCAACGCTTTGCATATTGTGGAAGTGGCACGTCCCAGGTAGTTGGTGGGCCGGGTTGCCGGAAGTACCTTGGCGGCCTCATCCAGTTTGCCCACAATGAAATCCACGCAATAGTCGAAGTGCGAACGTCCGGGAATGTTTTCATTCGTTATATTCGGATCTACCATAGCAGGGATAATAGGGCATGGACCGAAAGCTTGCAAAACACGGAAGTGGTAATAGGCTTCCAGAAAGTAACATTCGGCTTTGTATTGTTCCTTGTCCTCCGCAGTAACCCCGGTGGGTTGCAATTCATCGATCAGATTCAGGAAATGGTGTACGTAGCCCAGAAAATTATAACTGGGATTCCATATATTCATGTCATCTCCTCCCCATCCATTGGAGTAAGAGGGGGAGATAACTCCCCATGCCACTTGTTGCTGCCAGTTCGAATAGTCATACGGAGAGGCAATCTCATCGGCCGAATTCTCAAAAGCATGATAATGATAAGGAGTGGATCGTGGAGTGCCACCGTAGCAAGTATATAAGAAGCTTAAAGTAGCCTCCTCATCCTTCATTGTATCCTTAAAATCAGGTTGGGCCGGTGGAATGACATCCAGATAGTTACATGATACCAGACAACAGGTAGCGATCAAAACCTGTGTCATCTTAAATATGTTAGATGTGAGTTTCATACGTTTATATATTTCATTATTAGAATGTAAATTGAACCCCTAAGTTGAAAGTCCGTTGCAGCGGATAAGCATTCCAGGCAAGCTCGGGATCCCATAACTTAAAGGGACTGAATACTGCGAGGTTGTCTCCACTGAAATAGATGCGGCAATGCGGTAGTCTGTATCCTAGTTCCAATGTTCTGAAGCGAAGGAAGTTGCCATTGCGCACCCAGAATGAGCTTGGCTGGACGTTGTTGGAAACATCCGATCCAGTTATACCCAAGCGCGGATATAAGGCATTGGGGTTCGGATTATCTGCCGACCAGTGTTCGTTGGCAATCCATTGCATCAGGTTTCTTTCTAATGTCTCACCTTCCGTTGCGTCGCCGCCGCTTGCTATAAATGGAGCGATTCCGCTGTTGATCATTATTTTCCGTTTGGCGGAACCATTGAAGAATACACCAAAGTCAAAGTTCTTATAGATTACATTCAAACCGAAACCGTATTGGATACGTGGTACGTGGTTGTAAGGCGATAACAAAACCCGGTCGTCGGTCGTAATTTGACCATCACCATCTATATCACGGTATTTAATGTCACCCGGCATAATGTTGGTGCCCAGTTGCGACTGATCGGCCCAGTTGGCTATTTCTTCCTCACTCTCAAATAAGCCTTCGGCAATGTAACCGGTTAGTGTATTCAGAGGTTTACCTGTCTTAGTCTGCCACACATACGGATATTCAGGCTCGTCCACATATTTGTATTCATTCTGATTATAAGTAAAGTTACCCCGGAGATCGACTGTCCAGTGTTTCCCGAATTGCTTAGACCAATTCAGGCTCAGTTCAATACCTTTGTTCTCAACCTTTCCGATGTTACTCCAAGGCAGTGAACCCCAGTATCCCAGCATGATGGGCCAGGAAGCACGCGGCATCAAGATGCGGTCGCGTATGTCATGGAAATAATCGAAGGTTATATTTAGTTGGTGGAACAAAGACAGATCGAAACCAACATCCAGTTTCTTCACGTGTTCCCATCCAGCGTTTTGTACAGACAGAATATAGAATCCCGGCCCTCTTTTATTAGTCTCGTTTGTAGGCAATCCTGTCCAATAGGTATGTGCCGTGCCGATTCCAATATTGTTCTGATATAGGAAATGCGGAGCTCCACCGTCAAACGCATCGCTACCAACCAGACCGTATGAACCTCTGATCTTGAAATGACTAACGGTTTGGGACAATGGCTCCCAGAAATTTTCGGCGCTGATTACCCAACCGGCGGAGGCTGCCGGGAAGAACTCAAAACGACTTCCGGAGGCCAAACGCTCAGAACCGTTGTAACCGAAGTTGAATTCAAGTAGGTATTTGTTGGCATAGTCATAAGTCAAACGTCCGGAATAACCCTGGTTGCGATTGGGCAATGCCGCGCTACGATATTCGCGCATCATGTACATGGCCATGGCTGTCAGATTGTG
Source organism: Bacteroides sp. (assembly GCA_031554505.1). GTDB lineage: Bacteria > Bacteroidota > Bacteroidia > Bacteroidales > Bacteroidaceae > Bacteroides. Next base: position 45,402 of record JAVBVI010000020.1, read on the forward strand.
GTCATTGAAACTGCGTTTCCAGTCCAAACGGGCATCCAAATAGAAAGTCTGATCCGAGCTACGGTCGACACCAGATTGGGAAAGGAACTGATCTCCGGTCTGTAATAACTGGGTTTCGAATTCATTGGTTTCGGCCGCCCAGGAACCATCTCTTACCTTATAGAAATAAGGCTTTATTGATTGGGTATAAGAAGACTGCGACCAGTTCTTAAAGTTGACTAATGCTTTCAGGCTCAGCCCTTCGGTAATGAACTTCAAATCCTGCGTTAACCCCAACGATGTATTCAGCGTATTATAATTGCTTTCTCTGAAAGAGCTCATCATATACTCATAAGGATTCTGGCCGAAGGCACCCGGTTTTATTTCTGTATTACCGAAACGAATGAACCCTTCATCACCTTCTACGTTGGGGAAGTAGGCAGGAAATGCCACAGGATTGGCTCGCATAACAGATTGATACATAGCTGCCGTACCATAGTTGGGCCCCTTTAGCGTACCTATCTGAGCCATCATTCGCAGATCGAGGGTAGTGGTATTGGTTACTTTATAGGAAATGTTATTCTGGAAATTATATTCCCAATTATTGATATTGGAATCATAAACATACTTGGGTGCATTGAGTAAACCTGTATCATGATTGGCTTGTAAACTCATGTAATAAGTTACACGCGAACCACCTCCCTGCAAATTGATGTTGGCCCGTTGATTGAAATTGGCATCCTTAAAAATAAGGTCGAACCAGTCCACATCCGGGTATACATAGGGATTGATGCCCGATTCCGTATTCAGGATTTGCTCCTCGCTGTATTTGGGCGAAGAGATCGGAGTACGACTCCGTGCCTGTGCTGCTTCATTGTAAGTCCTCATAAAGGTGGCACCATCAGCAAAATCCACAACTTTAGTCGGTCGAAAGTAAGAAGTTTCCAAAGATACATTGATAGTTGCCTTGGTGTTCTCAATACCCTTTTTGGTGGTGACCAGCATCACACCGTTGGCTCCCCGGTTACCATAAATGGCAGTGGCTGATGCATCTTTCAACAAAGAGAAACTTTCGATGGATTCTGCCGGTACACGATTCAGATCATTGGCGGAAATTTCAATCCCGTCCAGCAAAATCAAAGGGGTAGCACGGCCACCAAAAGTATTGATACCACGGATGTAGAACTCGGATGTCGATCCGGGTTCGCCACTGTGGGTCATAGATATGATACCCGAAAGTTTTCCAGCCAATGCAGTGGTCAGCGAAGATGAGGGAACCTTCAAAGCAGCCCCCTTTATCGTGGTGATGGCTCCTGTTACTGATACTTTCTTTTGTGTACCGGCACCGACAATCACAACTTCGTCGAGCATTTCGTTATCCGATTCCAGTTGTACGCTCATCACACCCAGGTCACCTACGGCCACGGTCCGGGTCTTGTAGCCAATGTAAGAAAAGATCAACTCTGTATTGCTATTAACAGAAATAGTGAATTTACCATCCATGTCTGTAATGGTACCTCCTCCCGTTCCTTTCACTTGTACGCTGACTCCGATCAGTGTCTCTCCGCTAGCGGCATCTGTTACTGTTCCGATCAATGTTCGTTTCCCGGTGGATGCCTGTTGTGTGATAGCTAAGCTGGTTACATTGGTCTGTTGGGCATTACCCGCCAGACAAAACAACAGGCATGCTGCTCCCAATAGCTTTTGTTTAATTTTGAAAAATGTTTTTTTCGTCATAGTAAAATAGAATTTATTAAATGAATGGTCAATGAACCTCGATGGTCATTGTTGTACTTGGTAGATTCTCTGCAGAAACAGTTAGCTGTATAGCCCCTTTCTTCTCATTGGGTTGAACAATGGCAATGGCCTTCCCCCTGAATGTGTGAGGGGTGAGCGAACGGAAACTTTTCATGTCGTCATAGGCTCCGTTGCCGGCTGCTATGACATTTCCATTGCCTGAACACTGTATGCTGACGGGCATATCTTTATCAGGAACTACATTCCCGTCTTTGTCCAGGAGTTCAATTTTCACATACGACAAATCGTTCTTGGAAGCAGTAATCTTGTTGCGATCAGGGGCGAGACGGATGGAGGCAGGTTTACCCGCAGTATTGAGTGTAACCGATGATGTCTCTTTCTTCCTGTCCAGATTGACAGCTTTGATTTCACCGGGAGTATACTTCACTTCAAAGGTCGCGGTGTAGGTTTCGGGATTGACTTCCTTTTCACCTACCAATATGTTATCCTTATACAATCTTACCTTTGGAGATCGGCTATATACGTTTACTCTCATCGGCTGCCCCTCATATCCGTCCCAGTTCCAACTCAAAAGTTCGTCTGTCCAACCCCAGCCGTTTACTACTTTCTTCTTACCTGGCGCAGCAGGCCGATGAACTGCCATGGATATGGGGCGTAGTTTCCAAACGACATCACGGAAGTAAGATTGAGGTTTCTTGTCGCCACAAAGGTCGATATCCCCGCACCATGCGTTATACCAAGGCCATCCCATAAATTGCGGATTGTGCTCGCCTTCGCCCAGTTCCAATGCATGCGCCAGTCCGGCTTCTCCCAGATAATCAATGGATGTCCAGACAAAATCTCCGATAATGTGTGGATACTTCTCTGCCAAGTTCCATACTTGGGCAGTTTCCTTCGGGAAGGTTTCGCTACCGTAAATGATCCGGTCCGGATAGCTGGAGTGATCGCTTTCGTATTTGTTCCACATGTAGTTGTAACCGGCTACATCTACATTCAGGAAAGCCCGGTACATGTCTTTGTCCCATGTGAATTGCCTTCTGTCCCAGAAATCATTGGCGCCGATGGTTGTAAAGCGTGAGTCGTCATATTTCCGGATGGTATTTACCAATCGTTTCGAGATCAGATCACCTTCGGGTATGTCAGCCCGTTGTTCTATTTCATTTCCGATGCTCCACATGATAATAGAAGGATGGTTGCGGTCGCGGCATACGGATCCAATCTGGTCCTTGTCACTCCATTCGTCAAAATATTGATGGTAATCGTCTCTCCTTTTAGGCTTTTGCCATTGATCGAATGTCTCGTGTACCACCAACATGCCTAACCGGTCGCAAGCATCGAGGAAATATTCTGAAACCTGATTGTGAGCACACCGGATGGCATTGTACCCGTTAGCTTTCATCAGTTCCACTTTGCGTTCCTCGGCCCGGTCGATGGCGGCAGCTCCCAGCAGTCCGTTATCGTGATGGAGGCATCCTCCTTTTAGTTTCAAGGTTTTCCCGTTGAGTTGGAAACCTTTCTCTGCCGAGAACGACAGGGTGCGGATACCGAAAGGGATAGAAATCCGGTCGGTTTCCTTTCCATTGGAAGAAACGGTGACTACCGCCGTATATAATATAGGTGTATTGACCGACCATAGTTCCGGATTCTTCAGGTTGAAGTCTGTGCTGGCCGGAGTCTCGCCCGAGGCAGGCAAGTTAATGCTTTGTGAAGTGGCGAAAACCTCTTTCCCACCCGGGGAGAGTATTTGGAGAGCCAGTTCGCCTTTCTTCTCTTTACCGTCAGTATTATGGATCAGCGTGCTGAATTTGATGAGCGCATTCTTGCCTTGTAGCTCGGAAGCGTTGACAAATGTATCCCACTCATCTAAATACGTTTTATCTGTCTTGATGAACCACACATGGCGGTAGATGCCCGACCCGGTATACCAACGGCTATTCAGTCCGGAGTTTACGACTTTCACAGCGATGATGTTTTCCTGTCCGGGAGCGTGGCAATATTTCGTGATGTCTACCCGATAAGAAGTATATCCATAGACATTGAAGTGCGCTTTCTGTCCATTGATCCAGATTTCCGACTGATTGTACACTCCTTCGAAGTAAAGAGTGAACCGCTTACCAGCATCCGCAGGTGTGATGGTGAATGTTTTTCGGTACCAACCTTCGCCACCGAGCGTTTGTCCGGTGTCCCAGCCACCTTCGCTCATACGCGAGAAGGGACCTGTGGTAATGCTTTCGCGTTGTACAGGTACGGGTTCGATACTCCAATCGTGTGGAAGGTCGAGCGTACGCCACTTACTGTCATTGTACTCAGGTTGTTCGGCATTCGAGGTGCTACCTAATTGAAATTTCCAATTTTTGTCGAAGTTTGCCTTGCGTTCCGAAGCATCGATGCTGCTGCAAAGAAAGCATAAGAAAAACATGCAGAGGGACAGCCTCCCCCTTGGGGTAATCAGGATCATAGTGAATATCTTTTAAAGTTATACAACCGTGCAAGGATTGACTTGCAACGGCGCAAAAGAAGAGATATTCACCGGGAAGTGAGGCGTATAATCGTGTTAAGAAGGGTATACAATCCTGTTGTGACAGTTTTGTATACCCAGTTGATAGGAATTTATACCTTAATGGTTTGCTGGTATTCTGTAGGGGTGATACCGAATTCTTCCTTGAAGCACTTGGTGAAGTATTTCGGATTGTTGAAGCCGATGGCATACGCTACTTCTGAAATAGTAAGTTGTCGTGCCAACAGCATCATGCAAGCACGCTTCATCTTGATATTTCGCACAAACTCCAGTGGTGTGAGTCCGGCGATGGATTTGATCTTGCGGTGTAATGTCGACTTAGACATATTCAGCCCGGTGGACAGCTGTTCCAGATCAAACTCCGCTTCTTCCAGATGCTGTTCAATGCTATCAATGACTGATTGCAAGAATTGTTTGTCGGCCGACTGGTACGTCATGCTTTCCAAACTAACGTTCTGTTCTTGGCGGAAAACAGTCTGCCGCATCTGGTACGAGCGGATTAGGTTGTCGATGCGGGCCAGGAGCACTTTCAATTCGAACGGTTTGGCGATGTATCCGTCGGCGCCCGCTTTGTAGCTGGCTATCCGGTCGTCCATACTGTTTTTGGCTGTGAGGATGATGACTGGGATATGACTGAAACGCACATCCGTTTTCATCTGGTGGCAGAGTTCCCAGCCATTCATGTCGGGCATCATTACATCGCATACGGTCACATCGACGGCATAGATAGCAAGCTTCTCTAAGGCTTGGTGTCCATCCTCTGCAGTCACTACGTGGAACTTCTCCTCAAACATCTCCTTCATCAGAGAGAGTAGTTCCGTGTTGTCGTCCACCAACAGGATGGTGGGGCTCTCCATTTTTTCGGCGTACGTTTCTCTGGTGTGGATCTCTTCCGGTTCGGGTACGATGATTTCTTCCATTTGTTCGTTTGGTGCATAGCTTGCCTGGTCTATGGGCAGTTCCAAAGTGAAGCAGCTTCCTGCTCCCGGAGTGCTTTGCAGGTCGATGGAACCATGATGCAGCGTAACCAGATCCATTGTCAGAGAAAGACCGATACCATTGGACTCTATGCCTCGGGCTTTCTTGCCGTTGTAGAAGCGGGTGAAGATGTGAGCTTGCTCCTTCTTTGAGATGCCGATGCCTTCATCTTTTACCTCGATTCGGAGGAAGCGTATCTCGTTCTGCAATGTTTTCTCAACACTTACCTCCGTTCGTGATTGTATTTCCGCTTTCACTTTCACTTGTTTCCCCTCTGGGGTGTATTTGATGGCATTGGACAGCAGATTGTAGAGAATTTTGTCTACCTTGTCGAAGTCTAAATAACCCCACTGCTCTTCTTCCGGCAGGTACACTTGTAGGTCGATGCTCTTCTTCTGTGCCAACGGTAAAAAGTTGGTTTGGCAAATGGAGGATACAAGTTCGTTAATAGATCCCAGACTGACGTTCAGCGCCATCTTGCCCATGTCTATTTTGCGGAAGTCGAGTATTTGTTGAATGAGGCGTTTCAGACGGTCTATATTGGAGTGTAGAATGTCCAATTTGGTTTGGATAGAAGGCGCTTTTGTTTCCAGATTATCGATGGCGCAGGACATAACCGTGAGCGGCGTAAGCAGTTCGTGCGAGATATTGGTAAAGTAATCCAGCTTCGTTTGCGTCAGTTCCTCGCGGAAGCGAATCTCGTTCTTTTGCTTGATACGACGCAGGAAGACGCGCAGAATCAGGTAGATACAAAACACTGTTAGCAGAAGGTAGCTTAGGTTTGCATACCAGGTTTCGTACCAGGCTGGTTGCTTCACGATAGTGAGTAGCGGCTGACCATCGGTCCATTGCCCCTGCTCATCAGCCGTTTTTAGCCAGAAACGATAGGTGCCCTTCGCTAGCTTGTTATAGAAGACAGAGTGTTTGTTGTCATCGAGGTATACCCAATCATTGTCCACTCCTTCAAGCTTGTAAGCAAACCGGATCTTCGGAGTTAGCGGATATTGCAGAGAAGAAAAATAGATCTCGATGTTCCGGTCGTCAGACGAGAGGTAGACCTTCCCTGTGCTGTTGTTCGAAGGTTGGGAGCCAGAGGTATGGGAGAAAAGAATGCTTTTGTTTTTCACCTTTATATCTGTTATCGCCAGGTGATGGGAGATAGCTATTCTTTCCGCCGCGTTTTCCGGCCGGATGTGGATAAAGCCGCCGTGTCCACCTACATACAGACCACCTGCACCATCCAGCGTCATGGCGCCGTTCCGGAACACATTGACCTTAATGTTCCCATCAGAAGTGGAGTATTCGAATGCACTTTGTTTGCTGGTATTGTACTGGATGACCTTTTTGTTGGTGATGATCCATACATGCTCCTGATCGGCAAGCAGATTCAGTACCGAACCATTGTCGATGGCATTGTCTAGTGTGATGGGGCGAAAGCTTTGTTTCCCCGGATCAGACTGGTAGATGGCACCCAGAGAGGATATTCCCCAGATGCATCCGTTGCCGTCAACGCACAAATGCGAGATTTCTTCTTGGGTGGATAAGATAGGAATGGAGCCATGCGGCTCGCTTGCAAGGGTGTTATGGGTGAATTGTAGACGATGGATTTGCTGGCCGGTGGTTGCTCCCCAGATTTGTCCTTGGTGATCCATTGTCAGGCTGGACAGTTGTGGAACACTCTTGTCGAGTGTAAGGAAAGAATGTTCGCCAGCCGGTTTGACTAGCAGGTGGGTGGAGGTAAGTACCCATAAGTTTCCCTGATGGTCTTCGAATAGCTTCCATACGTGTCCCGGATCATTGAAGAGTACATTCAGGTTGTAATATTCTTCGATGCGGATTTGCATGTTCTGTTGTTCCAGCCTTATGATGTGCGAAGTGCCGCGGCGGTTTCCCCAGACCCCTTTGCGAGCGTTGACGAGAGTACTGAATTCTATAAGTTCCATGCTGTTGCTGGTCGTCACCAGCTGGTCGTGAGTGAGGTCGTATAGGCAGAGCCCGTACCGGTCTTGGCACATCCACATCATGTTGTCTTTATCCAAGCACAGGTTGAGCAGGTTGGCGTCCCAGTTCAACTGCTGTTTCAGTTGCGGAAGTGGGTAGTTGTCCACATTCGTGCTATTGAAGAAGAGTATGTAAGGCATGTCATACGAGCCTAGCCATAGGTTGCCTTCGCGGTCTTTGGTGATTTTAGTGTACATCTTATGCGTATCGACCAGGGGATCTATCTCGACCTTTTTCAATCGCCCTTCCTGGAGGTGCAGGGCATAGAGCTCGTTGTACGTCAACGTCCATAGATAACCAAAGGTGTCGTCTTGTGTGATACTATAGAAGATAGGTTCCGGATTTCCATCCCGATTGCTGCTGATGGTGTGGCCGAGATAACATTCTGACGGATCGTTCTCCGGGAAGAACTGCCACAGGCCTGCACCCCAGGTGCCAATCCAGTAGTTCCCGTCGCGATCCTGAAACATGGTGTAGGGACTGCACCATCCGTCGATGAGTGGATATCGTACTAACTTGTCAGACGAAGCGTCGTACCTGTACAGCCCGTGTCCAGTGAGTATCCAAACGGTGCCCTGTTGGTCTTTGTACAGGAAATGTATTTCGGAATTTTGCTCGATGGGATATTCGCGGACGATACGCCCCTTCTCGTTGCATAGATAGATGGCTCCTCTGGTGCCCACCCAGGTGCGTTCGTCGGTATCGGTCAGCACCCGTTGGATATCCACATCCTTAAGTTTCTCCTCCGGCGAAGGGATGATGCGGCACGACTTTTTGTCGAACAGGTTCAGTCCGCCCCGGGTGCCGATCCATACGTACCGGCTGTTGTCGGCCAGATTCACGATGGAGTTATTGCTAAGCATGGTGGGCGTGTGATAATCTGTCTTGAACGGTTGGAGCGTGTATCCGTCGTATCGTTCCAGTCCGTTGGTGGTGCCTATCCAAATGTATCCTTCCCGGTCTTGATACACTTCGAATATCTCGTTGGACGAGAGCTGGTAGAAGAAGGGCATCTGCCGGGCAATGATATGCTGTGCCTGCAAGGACGTTGCCCCGTAGACGAGGAATAGCAAGAGGAGTGTGAATATGTTTTTCATCATAGTATATTAGAAACAGGGTTAGTCTATGCGTACAAAAGTAGGGAATAAATTCATAGAACCGATATTTTGGACAAAGAAAATCCCGGATCAGGCGTGATACTTAACCTGATCCGGGATTTAAAACTCTGTGGAACTTCGTGAGACTCTATGGTGAATCTACTCCATACACACAGCTTTATTTACTTGATGCGCTTGTAGCCGTATACGGCACGGTCGCCCAATTCTTCTTCGATGCGCAGCAGTTGGTTGTACTTCGCCATACGGTCCGAACGGCTCAGTGAACCGGTCTTGATCTGTCCGCTGTTGGTAGCCACGGCGATGTCGGCAATCGTGGCATCTTCCGTTTCGCCCGAGCGGTGCGAAGTGACTGTGGTGTAGCCGTGGCGGTGAGCCATTTCGATGGCGTTCAGTGTTTCGGTGAGTGAACCGATCTGGTTTACTTTAATCAGGATGGAGTTGGCGCAACCGGTAGCGATACCTTTCGAGAGGAACTCTACGTTGGTCACGAACAAGTCGTCGCCTACCAGCTGGCAACGGTTGCCGATGCGGTCGGTCAGCTTCTTCCAACCTTCCCAGTCGTTCTCGCTCATGCCGTCTTCGACAGAGTCGATGGGGAACTTGTTGATCAGTTCTTCGATGTAATCCACCTGCTCGTCCGATGTACGTTTCTTGCCGTGCGGACCTTCGAACTTAGAGTAGTCATAAATACCATCCTTGTAGAATTCCGAAGCGGCGCAGTCCATGCCGATCATCACATCCTTGCCCGGCTCATAGCCAGCTGCCTTGATAGCTGCCAGGATGGAGTTCAGGGCATCTTCCGTACCGTCGAGAGTAGGAGCGAAACCACCTTCATCGCCTACAGCCGTGCTCAGACCGCGATCCTTCAACACCTTCTTCAAAGCGTGGAATACCTCGGCGCCCATGCGCAGCCCTTCCTTGAACGAAGCGGCGCCTACCGGACGAATCATGAACTCCTGGAAAGCAATCGGGGCATCACTGTGCGAACCGCCATTGATGATGTTCATCATCGGAACGGGGAGCACGTAGGTATTGGTTCCGCCGATATAGCGGTAGAGCGGGAGGTCGAGGTAGCAAGCTGCTGCTTTGGCAACGGCCAGCGATACGCCGAGGATGGCATTAGCACCCAGTTTCGACTTCGTGGAAGTACCGTCCAGCGACAGCATCATATGGTCAATGCCCACCTGATCCAGTGCCGAGTGTCCGATGAGATGCGGAGCAATCACCTTGTTGATGTTCTCCACGGCTTTCTGTACACCTTTGCCGCCGTAACGATGCTTGTCACCGTCGCGGAGTTCCAACGCTTCATTTTCGCCGGTCGATGCGCCCGACGGAACCGATGCGCGTCCCATGATGCCTGATTCCAATACTACGTCAACTTCTACGGTGGGGTTACCTCTTGAATCGAGAATTTCTCGTCCTGTGATTTTTTCGATCTTCATTTTTATATATGTTTATAGATTCTGCAAATGTACCGACTCGTTGCAAACCGGAGAATCACCTTTTATAGGTATTTTGTGCGTGTCTGCTACTTACTGCTAAGTACCTTTTACTATATAGAACAAAAGTCGAGGGCGGTTTGTTTTTCGTCTCCTCTCTTTTTGCCGGGGACTGGAAAAAGGGTACAAAGGTACGAATTATTGGCCGAATGAGAAAGAACTAATTTTCTCAAAAATAGTTCTTGCGTGTTTCAAATCTAAATGAGAGCCCCCCAATTCCGACTTTCTGGTCGGAATTGGGGGGCTCTCTACTAATCCTAAATACAATCTTTTACCTAAGAAAAACTTCTACCTGTTCTATATTATTTCCATTTCTTCACTGCTTTTACATCGGCCGGAGTGGCTTCGATGAGGCTGAGGGCGAACCCGCCGCTGGTAGCTTCCTGAACGGAGAGTTTCGTCTTGCTGGTTACTATTCCTTTCTTGATTTGGTATGATGTGGGGTTCTCCACGTAGTCGGCATCTTGACCGTCGGCATAGAGCATGGCAACGTACTGCTTGTCGGGTGCGAGGAAATCGAGCGCGAAGGAGGCTGTACGCGCATTTTCATCCGTGATACCGCCTACGAACCAGTTCTGTGTGCCTTTGGCTTTGCGGGCAATGGTGATATAGTCGCCCGGCTCAGCTTCGAGATACTTGCTTTCGTCCCAATCCACGGCTACGTCTTTGATGAATTGGAAAGCATCCAGGTGACGCTCATAGCTCTCGGGAAGGTCGGCTGCCATCTGCAACGGGCTGTAAAGGGTGACGTACAGTGCCATCTGCTTGCACAGCGTGGTGTGAACGAAGCTATGCTCACCCGGAAGGAAGGACAGCTTCGTGTCGAAGATACCCGGTGTGTAGTCCATCGGACCGCCGATCAACCGGTTGAACGGTAGCAACGTGGTGTGGAACGGTTTGCTGCCGCCGAAAGCTTCGTACTCTGTACCGCGGGCCGATTCGTTACCGAGGAGGTTGGGATAGGTGCGGCAGAGTCCCGTGGGGCGGGTGGCCTCGTGGGCATTGACGCAGATCTTATAGCTGGCAGCTTTCTGCACGGCATACAGGTAGTGGTTGTTGATCCACTGGCCGTAGTGGTGCTCGCCGCGCGGGATGATGTTGCCTACGTAACCGCTCTTCACGGCGTTGTAGCCGTTGTCCACCATAAACTGATAAGCCTGGTCCATGTGGCGCTCGTAATTGCGCACCGAGGCCGATGTTTCGTGGTGCATCATCAGTTTTACGCCTTTGGAGGCGGCGTAGCTGTTGAGCATCTTCACGTCGAAGTCGGGGTAAGGAGATACGAAGTCGAACACATAGTCTTTCGACTGGCCGAACCAGTCTTCCCAACCTTGGTTCCAGCCTTCTACCAATACCTGGTCGAAGCCGTGCTCGGCGGCGAAGTCGATGTAGCGTTTCACATTATCGTTGTTGGCACCGTGGCGACCGTTGGGTTTCGTCTTGGAGTAGTCAGTCTCGCCGAGCTTCACGGACAGGAGGTCGTCGGTGTAGGCCCAACTGCTCTTACCGGTGATCATCTCCCACCATACGCCTACGTACTTCACGGGCTTGATCCAGGATGTATCCTCGTAAGCGCAAGGCTCGTTCAGGTTGAGCGTGATGCGCGAGGCCAGTATCCGGCGGGCGTCATCGCTCACAATCACGGTGCGCCAGGGAGAGGTGCAGGGAGCTTGCAGATAGCCCTTATCACCCACGGCGTCGGGGGTGAGCCAGGATTCGAAAACCAGGTTCTTATCGTCGAGGTTGAGGTTCATGCAGGAGTAATCTACCAGGGCAGCTTCGTGCAGGTTGATGTACAGTCCGTCGGCAGTTTTCATCTGTAGGGAAGTCTGTACGGCAGTAGGCGAGAAGGTGGTTTGTGAGGCGTTCGAGGTGATGGCGCCTTGCATCAGTCCGCGGATTTCGGTCAGCTTGGACTGGGTGTAATCATACTCTTGGGTATCGTAATCGCCCGGTATCCAGAAGGCGGTGTGGTCGCCCGTCATGGCAAACTGGGTACGCTCTTCTTTGATGACGAAATAGTTGAGGTTCTTCTGCAACGGGAATTCGTAGCGGAAGCCCAGCCCGTCGTCGAACAAGCGGAAGCGGATGATGATGTGACGATCCCGGGCCGATTGGTTCAGTGTCACGGCCAGTTCGTTATAGTGGTTGCGGATGCTGCTTTCCTCGCCCCAGACGGGTGACCAGGTTTCGTCGAAGGTGGATGTTTTCGCATCGGTTTGCGTGAAACCGTTCAATAGTCCCGGGTCGTTTTTCAGTTCAAGTCCCAGTTTGGAGGGCTTGATTACTGGTTTTCCTTTGTAGGTGAGTTCGTACATCGGCTCACCCTTAGCACTCACGGTGAAGGTGAGTTGCAATTGCCCGTTAGGGGAAGTGAGTTGTTCGGCCATAGCTGTGTGAGTTATGGTGAGCACGGATAAAACGAGCGTGATTCTTGTCAACAGGGTTTTCATGTTTTTCATGACGCCTAAATTAATGATTAATACTTCAACGGCAAAGATAGGCGGTTTTGTTCGGGGCGTTATACTTTATTATAATGGATGTGCAGTTTTTGTTGTGGAAACGTTTGCACTATCGCTTGGATCGTTCCTTTGGAGTATTGTGGCGATGTTAAGGGAGCAAAGTATCCTACCTCGTAGAGGAAGCTTCCTTTGCTTGCCGAGGTGCCTTGTATAAGATGTACATCTTATACATCGTTGGTCGGCGAGGTACATAAATAGAGTCGTAGAGTAAGAATACTTTGCTCTACGAGGGTGGGTAATGTGGCGTTTGAAGGACTGTAAGTGAGGGTTATTTCTTCTTCCCGAAGAAATGATTGAACAGTAACAACCCAATGATGGTCAGTACACCGATGCCGCTGAAGATAAGCCACAGCAGGGCAGGTTGCTGCATTTCGTCTACGAAGCGGACATATAGCGTGGCGCCGAGTATACCACCCACGCCGCTGCCGATAACACCATACAGGAACGAGTAACCCAGGTACAGCGCTTTCTTATCTTCCGGAGCGATGAGGCCCACGTACGACAGGAATTTCGGGTGCGCCGTCATCTCGCCCAGCGTGAAGACCACGATGCCGATCACGAATACCCAAATATTTGTTGAGATGGCGAGGATAGCCATACCGAGCGTACCGAACAGGATACCGGTGATCATCGTAGGGAGAGCTTTGAAGTCCTTCACGATGTTCGATACCATGATTTGCAGGCAGATGATGACGCCGGCATTGATCACTGTGACGTGCTCCACATCGAACTTCCACTGGGTGTTATCGACAAAGAGCGCCAGGAAGCTGTTGATCGCCTGGTTGAGCGAGGTGGCGTCGACGTAATCCTTGACGTACCACAACACTGTATCGAACATTTGGAAATAGAGAATCCAGAACATGGAATAGATCACGATCATCAGCACGAACTTATAGTCCTTCAGCACTTGCACCACACCCAGCAGCACTTCGCTGAGCGACTTGGTAGTCTGGGGACGTTCGGGCTCCCGGTACATGAAGATGTTGAGCAACAACAGCGAACCGGTGGCGATGGCCGACATATAGAATATATAGGTATAGCTGTAACCTTTCAGCAATGGTACCAGGATGAGCGGGAAGAGGAAAGCCCCCAGATTAATAGTCCAGTAGAAGATGCCGAAGCCCAGCGTGGAATTGGTCTCATTCGTGCTGCGGGCGATGGTTCCAGAGATGAGCGGCTTGAAGAATCCGGCACCGATGTTCATCAGCAGCAGCGAGGCGAAGATGGTTTCGTAGCCGGTGCTGATGCCCGACAAAGCATAGCCGATACTCATCACTACGAACGACATCATCAGGAGTCGGCGATAACCGTAGCGGTCGGCCAGCGCACCCGACAGGATGGGGAGCAGGTAGAGCAACGGTTTGGTGACACTGCTGATCAGTCCGGCATTCTCGCGGGTTAGTCCCATGCCACCGTCGTCTACGGCCGTGACCAGGTACACCGACAGTACCGACATCAGTCCGTAGTACGAGCCGCGTTCGAAAAACTCCATAACGATAACCACCCAGTAATTGCGTGGAAATGAGCGTAAGCCCTTAGGGGAAGAGCCGGAATTGCTTTGCATAATGTCTGTTTTTAGTATTGGGCTCCAAAATTAGCAGATTATTTCGAACTATCCAATTTATTCACCACAGACACAGAGGTAAACTAAAAACTCTGTGGAACTCTGTGTGACTCTGTGGTGAAATAAAACCGAAAGCGGGGTATTTGATTATAAAATAAATTATCGTACTTTTGCACCTTCTAATCAAAACAAAAGGTAAAGGTATATGGGAGGTTTTTTCGGAACAGTCTCGAAAAAGGAGTGTGTCTATGACTTATTCTACGGCACGGATTATAATTCACATTTAGGAACGAAGCGGGGAGGACTTGCCACGTATAGTGAGGAGCAAGGGTTCATCCGGTCGATTCACAATCTGGAAAGTGCTTACTTTCGCTCTAAATTCGAATCCGATTTAGGAAAATTCAAAGGACACGCCGGTATCGGCATCATCAGCGATACAGACTCGCAACCTCTCATTATCAACTCTCACCTCGGACGATTCGCCATCGTCACCGTCGCCAAGATCACCAACCTCAAGGAACTTGAAGCGAATCTCCTCTCGCAAAACATGCACTTCGCCGAACTCAGCTCCGGTAAAACCAATCAGACAGAACTTATCGCCCTGCTCATTATCCAAGGAAAGACTTTTGTGGAAGGAATCGAAAACGTATTCCGTAGCATCAAGGGTTCTTGTTCTATGCTGCTGCTTACGGAAAATGGCGTGATTGCTGCACGTGACCAGTTGGGACGTACGCCGGTGGTCATCGGACGGAAAGAAGGAGCGTATGCCGCTACCAGCGAGTCGAGCAGTTTCCCCAACCTGGACTACGAGATCGACCGCTACCTGGGCCCCGGTGAAGTGGTGCGCATCCATGCCGACCGTGTGGAGCAGTTGCGCCAGCCGACGGAGAAGATGCAGATATGTTCCTTCCTGTGGGTGTACTACGGTTTTCCCACGTCGAATTACGAAGGACGCAATGTAGAGGAAGTACGCTTCACCAACGGCATGAAGATGGGACAAAAAGACCATGTACAGGTGGACTGTGTGTGCGGCATTCCCGACTCCGGTGTCGGAGTAGCACTGGGTTATGCTGCGGGCATGCAAGTGCCTTACCACCGTTGCATCTCGAAATATACGCCTACCTGGCCGCGTAGTTTCACCCCCAGCAAGCAGGAGATGCGTTCGCTGGTAGCCAAGATGAAGCTGATACCCAACAAAGCCATGTTGCAAGGCAAGCGCATCTTGTTTTGTGACGACTCCATCGTGCGCGGTACGCAGTTGCGCGACAATGTGAAGATACTCTACGAGTGCGGGGCAAAGGAAATACACATGCGTATCGCCTGTCCGCCGCTGATCTACAGTTGCCCGTTCGTGGGCTTCACCGCTTCGAAGAACGACCTGGAACTGATCACCCGTCGCATCATCAAGGATCTGGAAGGCGACGAAAACAAGAATCTGGAAGCATACTCTACTGCCGGGACCCCGGAATACGAGCGGATGGTGAAGATCATCTCCGACCAGTTCTCACTTAGTTCATTGAAATTCAATAAACTCGATACGCTGGTCGAAGCCATTGGGCTGCCTAAATGCCAGGTGTGCACACATTGTTTCGACGGTAGCAGTCATTTCTGATCCGGCGTTCAGCGCTGACAAAAGATACGAAAGAGCCGTAGACTCCACCCGGAGATTCTGCGGCTCTTTTGGCAATCTGTCAGCAGAAATGGGCAGGATTTAACAAATTCCGCCGGAAATGTTTGCAGATATTCGAAAAAATGGCGAACATTGTAGATGCTTTTTGCATATTAAATGTATGTAGTCTTAATAAAATAAAGAATATGAATATAGTAGAACGCTTTTTGAAGTATGTCAGCTTCGACACACAGTCGAGCGATGAAACACATGTCACCCCCAGCACGCCCGGACAAATGGTCTTCCTACAATATCTGAAGACGGAGCTCGAAGCACTGGGATTGGAAGAGATCACCCTGGACGAGTATGGATACCTGTTTGCCACGCTTCCTGCCAATATAGAGAAAGAAGTTCCCGTCATCGGATTCATTTCGCACGTAGATACCAGCCCCGACATGAGCGGGAAGGACGTTACTCCCCGCATTGTACAGAACTATGACGGTGGTGACATCGTGCTCTGCGCCGAAGATAAGGTGGTGCTCTCGCCCCGCCAGTTTCCCGAATTGCTCGATCACAAGGGCGAAGACCTGATCGTGACCAACGGTAAGACTCTCCTCGGTGCCGACGATAAGGCAGGCATCGCCGAAATCATCTCGGCTGTAGCCTATCTGAAAGAGCATCCCGAGATCAAGCACGGAAAGATACGCATCGGCTTCAATCCCGACGAAGAGATAGGCGAAGGCGCCCATAAGTTCGACGTGGAAAAGTTCGGTTGTCAGTGGGCGTATACCATGGACGGCGGAGAGGTAGGCGAACTGGAGTTCGAGAACTTCAACGCCGCTGCGGCCAAGGTCACCTTCAAGGGACGCAACGTGCATCCGGGCTATGCCAAAGACAAAATGATCAATGCCATCCACGTGTCGCAGGAGTTCAACGCGCTGCTGCCTCTCGCGGAACGGCCGGAATATACCACCGGGTATGAAGGCTTCTTCCACCTGATAGGTACGCAGGGAACGGTAGAAGAGAGTTGGCTGTCGTACATCATCCGTGACCACAACCGAGCGAAGTTCGAGGACCGCAAGGTGCTGATGGAGAACTGCGCTGCTGTGATCAACGGCAAGTATGGCGAAGGAACAGCCACGCTGGAACTGCGCGACCAGTATTACAACATGCGTGAGCAGATAGAGCCGGTGATGCACATCATCGATACGGCCTTTGCTGCCATGGAAGCGGTAGGCGTAAAACCCAACGTGAAACCCATCCGCGGAGGAACGGACGGTGCGCAACTCTCGTTCAAAGGTCTGCCGTGCCCTAATATCTTTGCCGGTGGACTGAACTTCCACGGACGGTACGAGTTCGTACCCGTTCAAAGCATGGAGAAGGCGATGGCGGTCATCGTCGAGATAGCCCGGCTCGTGGCGCAGAAATAAAACAGATTACCTTACTTAAATACCAACCAAAGAAATGAAGACAACTCCATTTACCGAGAAACACAAGGCACTGGGTGCCAAGATGCACGAATTTGCAGGATTTGACATGCCTATCGAGTACAGCGGCATCATCGACGAACATCTTACCGTTTGCAACGGGGTAGGGGTGTTTGACGTGTCGCACATGGGTGAGTTCTGGGTGAAAGGTCCCCATGCACTGGCCTTCCTGCAGAAAGTGACATCGAACAACGTGGCTGCCCTGTCGCCCGGAAAGATTCAATATACCTGCTTCCCTAATGAAGAGGGTGGCATCGTGGACGACCTGCTGGTGTATCACTTCGAACCGGAGAAATACTTGCTGGTAGTCAATGCCGGCAATATCGCTAAGGACTGGGATTGGTGCGTGAGTCACAATACGGAAGGTGCTGAGTTGGAAAACTCCTCGGATAACATGGGACAGTTGGCCGTGCAAGGTCCGAAAGCCGTCGAGGCTTTGCAGAAACTGACAGACATCAACCTCTCGGACATTCCTTATTATACCTTCCAGGTAGGAGAGTTCGCCGGTCAGCCGAATGTGATTATCTCGAATACGGGTTACACCGGAGCGGGAGGTTTCGAACTCTACTTCTATCCGAGTGCTGCTGAGGCGGTATGGAAAGCAGTATTCGAGGCTGGCGAAGAGTTTGGTATCAAGCCGATTGGTTTGGGTGCCCGTGATACCTTGCGCCTGGAAATGGGCTTCTGCCTGTATGGCAACGACCTGGACGATACTACATCGCCCATCGAAGCCGGACTGGGTTGGATTACCAAGTTTACGGAGGGAAAGAATTTTATCAACCGCCCCGCACTGGAGAAACAAAAGACGGAAGGCGTGACACGCAAGTTGGTCGGCTTTGAGATGGTAGACCGCGGTATACCTCGTCATGGCTACGGATTAACAGATGCCAACGGCAACGAAATAGGGGTGGTAACCTCAGGAACCATGTCACCCGTACGTAAGATTGGTATTGGTATGGGTTATGTAAAACCGGAACTCAGTGCGTTGGGTACCGAGATTTATGTAGATATGCGCGGCCGCAGACTGAAAGCGGTCATTGTGAAGCCTCCTTTCCGTAAGTAGTATTTCCCACAGAGTCACACAGAGTTCCACAGAGTTTTTAATATGCTTTGTGGAACTTTGTTTTTAATTATTCTTATATTTGTGCCATCGGCGTTTGTAAACTACTAAAGCGCTTTTATAATAAAAACACTTTGACCATATTATGAAACACTTTCTTTTCACACTCCTGCTGTGCATATTCTGTACGGCGGCAGCGCAAAACAACAACCAGCGTAGTAAAGATTCCTTGCGCAGCCGTATCGATGTAGCCGAAGGCGCTGATAAGCTGGATACCTACAAACTGCTGGCCAACAGCTATTATGCCGAAGCAGCCGCCGATTCCCTGAAAATGGATACGCTGCTTGCCATCTATGCCCAATACGACGCCGAGGCATTGAAGCAGCAAGAGTTCAAGACCCAGGGGATGATTCGCTCCAACACGCTGTCGGCCATGTTGAACCGGGGGATGTACGACGAAGTAATCCGCCTGGCGCCCCAGTATCTTACCTATCTTGCCGAACACGAGGTCTGGACCTACTATTACGCTGTTTACCGGTCGATACTGCATGCCCGCCTGCGCCAAGGTCAGTACAACCAGGCGCTTGCCGGGGCGCAGGAGATGTACGATCTGGCTAAAAGCCGCGGGCACGAGGAAGGTGTTGGCATGGCGCTTTACATGATGTCGTCGGTTTATGGTCAGATGAGCCGGCCGGAAGAAGAAGAGAAATACATCCGGGAGTGCATCGGGATCATTGAGGCGGACGACGAGTTGTTGTGGCTGACCCAGCAGGCCTACTTCCGGCTGTGCAGTGTACTGGCCTACGAGGAGCGTTATGACGAGGCACTTCGCCAGGCAAAGACGCTCGAGACGGTCAATGTCCGTTATGAAGCGGCTTCCAAGGCTCAGAAGCCCGGGGCCTGGATCAACCTGTGGAGCGTTTACCGGAAAATCTACCTGAAGACCGGTGACTATGACCGGGCGGAAATCTATTGCGATAAGTTGGACAGCATCGGTGTGGGTCCTGCCATCGGATACGATATCAGCACAACGCGGTCCCGGATATTTTACGAGCGCGGCCGGTATGGTGATGCGCTGGAAATGGCCGACCGCGCGATGACACTGGCAGGCAATAACCTCAATAACCAAAACGGCGCGCAGGGGCTTCAGATCATGATACGATGCAAGATGAGTGGAGACGATACGTTGTACGACCTGGTGCAACAGGCGGCCAACCTGCGCGATTCCATCCGCAATACCGAACTCAATGCCAGCCTCGATGAGCTGCGTACCGTGTACGAAGTCGATAAGCTGACTATGCAAAAGGAACGAAACCGGCTCTACTTCCTCTTCGCCCTGGGTGGTTGCATCCTGCTGGCGCTTGCGTTGGGTATATGGATTCATTACAGCCGGTCCATCCTGAAAAAGAACCGCGGACTGGTGCGCCAAATCCGCGAGCAAGACCGCTTAGCTGCCGAATTGGAACAACGCGAGGCTGAATTGGCCCGGTTACGCCCGCTCGTCCGCCCCAACGACCCGGCAGACGAAGAGGTGCAGGAGGACGCACTTTTCACTGCCCTGCGTCAGTGGATGCGTGACGCCACCCCCTATACCGATCCGGAACTCACGCGCCGGACGGTGGCTACACACCTCAATACCAACGAAACCTACCTGCACGATACGATTAAACGGCACACCGGACAAACTTTCACCGAATACATCAACGGCCTGCGCCTGTACCATGCCCGGGAGATACTGGCCGATGCTACCCATAAATGCACAATCGAAGAGGTGGCCGCCGATTCGGGCTTCGGCTCGCGACATACCTTCCACCGGCACTTCCGCCAGCATTACAACCTTACACCCGAAGAGTTCCGCCGCCTGGCAGCCATGTAACCGGACACTTTTCCCTCTCCTATAAAACCACTGCATCCGTGCAGTGGTTTTTTTGTTTTCCGGCAGATTTACCTGATTTGATACAATTTTTACCTGATTTGATACAACTATGCGCCTGTTATTCCGCTATTTTGCTTTCAGAAATTAAATTAAAAAATGATAGGCTATGAATGGCAGTACAGAAAACAGATTAAAGACAAAGGTCGATTACTATCCTCCGCGTATAGAAATCATTGAGGTCGATGCGTCACAGGTTCTTGCCGGCAGCGGTAATTTTAACAGCCAGGTAGACACCTGGGATGAAGGGGATATTCAGGATCTGGAAATATTCCTTTATTATTATTACAACAACAATAACAATTAATAATGTATCAAATGACAAAAACACTGAAATACATAGCAGCGGCTCTGTTAGTAACCGGGTGCACTGCCGATGATTTAACGGAAAACCGCCCCGAAGAAGTGCTTGTACCTATCTGCTTTTCGAGTGGACTGGAAGTGCAAACCCGTGCCCATACAGGTATGGACGCGCAGCTGCCACAGGGGCAGAGCGTAGCCTTTTATGTGGACAATGCCACCACTTCCGTACAGCTTTACGGCAACAATGTACTTACCACCAATAGCACGGATGGCTTTACAGGCGGCTCGCCGATGTACTTCCCTGCTACGGATAACGTCGATATCTACGCCATACACCCCAACTTCGGTTCGGGAGACGACTTCCCCGGAACAGGTGGCGTAGCAACCGGCCATGTAGCCACCAACCAAACAACGGCGGCAGATTACTACACATCCGACTTCCTCTATGCCGCCAGCCGGAATGTATCTAAGACTCCTTCCGCCGTGCCGATGAATTTCTACCACATGCTCTCCAAGGTGCGCATCGCCATCAAGCCGGGAACGGGCGTGCCCAATCTCACAGGAGCAGAGTTGCAGATAACCGGTACCAAACTTGGGTACAACTTTACTCCCGCCAAAACGGCCAATATCACACAGCAGTCTGCCCGCGCCGCTATGGTTACCGCGAGCGACTACGCTTCGGGAACGGTGATTACCCTCTCCAACGAGGCTTCGGCGGACTTTACCGCAGCCAACGTGAAGTATAACGACGGCATAGTGGTGCCGCAAGTGGTGGACGCCGGAACGGCTTTTATCAGGATTTCCCTTTCGGACGGTACGGAACTGGACTGGAAACCTGCCGCCGCGCTAACCCTCGAAAGCGGCAAACGCTATACCTATCATATTACCGTGTCTCTCACGGGGCTTAGCGTAACAGCCACGGTGGACGGCTGGGAAGACAATATACCCGTATGGTTGCAAAGAGCAAGGGACTTGGGAATAGCCGTTTCTAAAATCCCGGCCGGTACGTTCCTGATGGGTTCGTCGGACGGAAGTAACTACCCCAGCTATACAAGCGGCGACCCGGAACTAAACACGACCCCTGCAGAGCCGAACCGCAACTTCCCTTATGAAAATGAAACCCAGCACAAGGTAACATTGACTAAAGATTTCTGGATGAGCAAGTATGAGATAACCAACAATCAGTATGCGGCGTTCCTGAATGCGAACGGCATCGGCAGCGACGGTAAATGGTTAACCGGGCAATACCCCGGGCTGCCGTTGATTCCGGCCAGTAGTGCCAGTTACGATTTGGGTTTGCATTGGGAAAGCGATAAATGGGTACCGGTGAACGGTTATGGTTCCCATCCAGCTATTAGTGTGCATTGGTATGGCGCTACTGAATATGCCCGTTGGGCAGGCGGCAGCCTGCCTACCGAGGCACAGTGGGAATACGCCTGCCGGGGCGGGCAATCAGAAAGTTTGCCTTTCGGTATCGGCACCGGCAAGATACTGACCGGTAATATGGCCAATTACAACGTACAGTATATCTATGATTACGATAACGGTGGTGAAAAGAATTTAGGAACAGGAAACGGAATTTACCTGGGGAGAACTACCCCCGTAGGCAGTTACGCTGATTCTAACGGTTACGGTCTCTATGATATGCATGGTAATGTATTTGAGTGGTGCAGTGATTGGTTTGATTCCAGCTATTATTCCAGTAGTCCGGTGACTGATCCTACCGGTCCTGAAACGGGCATCACCCGCGTACTGCGCGGCGGCAGTTGGAGCGGCAGCGCTCAGTACTGCCGTTCAGCCTGCCGGTTTAGAAGAAACCCCGGCTATGCCCCCGACGATGGTGGCTTCCGTGTGGTCTTCGTCCCTTAGTTCATCCTTGAGCTAAAAGAACAACGAGTCTGCCGGTAAACAAGCGAGGGACGAGCTTCGTTTAGGCAGACGAGCGTACATATCAGTCTTATTACCCGGGAACTCATTTGGCTAAGATTTGCTACAGCCATGTGCCTGCGAAATGTTGGGTGTGCGTCCTGTGGGATGCAACGAACCACCGGTAACAAGAGCGCCTGACGGGGGATGTACGTACGTTCGTCGGCAACGTAAGGAATGCCGGCAAAGAAGGCTTTCATACGCTCCATAAAGGACGTAATATCGCCTCTTTCCAACTCGCGTACGAATTGGCCGATGTAGAAATCCCGTTGCTGGTCATCTACCTGAGTGTACGAGGGAACCAGGAAGTTCAGGAAGCCGCTTTCTACTTCGCGGTTGGGGAAGCGGAGGGTGTACAGGTATGCTAGCAGCTTGCGGAATATTCGGATAATGATAAAGTAGAATAATCTTTGTAAAGAATTTGTGCTTATTTTTGATAGAATTACGTTACTTTTGCGTCGATAAAATTCGATACGCATGTCACATCTACCCACACTGATAGCCGACCTCGCCCTGATTCTGCTCTGCGCCGGTGTAATGACATTACTTTTCAAGAAACTCAAGCAACCTGTGGTGCTCGGGTATGTCGTTGCCGGTTTTCTGGCAAGCCCTCACATGGGCTATACCCCTTCGGTGATGGACACGGCCAATATCCAGACCTGGGCCGATATCGGTGTCATCTTCCTGCTCTTCGCGTTGGGACTGGAGTTCAGCTTTAAGAAAATAGTCAAGGTGGGAGGTACGGCCATCATTGCCGCCTGCACCATTATCTTCTGCATGATCCTGCTGGGTATCGGCGTGGGACTCTCGTTCGGTTGGCAACGGATGGACTGCATCTTCCTGGGCGGTATGATCGCCATGTCGTCCACCACCATTATCTATAAAGCGTTTGATGATCTGGGGCTGCGGAAAAAGAAGTTTACCGGCCTGGTACTCAGCATCCTGATTCTGGAAGATATCCTGGCTATTGTCCTCATGGTGATGCTTTCCACGATGGCTGTGAGCCACGACTTCGAAGGGACCGAGCTGCTGGGTAGTATCGCCAAACTGCTCTTCTTCCTGATACTTTGGTTTGTGGTGGGCATCTACCTTATCCCCGAATTCCTGAAACGCAGTCGTAAGCTGATGAGCGAAGAAACCTTGCTCATCGTCTCCCTGGCCCTCTGCTTCGGAATGGTGTTCGTGGCCGCACATACCGGTTTCTCGGCAGCTTTCGGAGCGTTCATCATGGGCTCTATCCTGGCCGAAACCATCGAAGCCGAATCTATCGAACGGTTGGTAAAGCCGGTGAAAGACTTGTTTGGTGCCATCTTCTTCGTGTCGGTAGGTATGATGGTGGACCCGGCCATGATTGTGGAATATGCTCTTCCGATTCTGGTCATTACCTTAGCCGTTATCCTGGGACAGGCGTTCTTCGGAACATTCGGGGTGATCCTGTCCGGACAACCGCTGAAGACAGCCATGCAATGCGGATTCAGCTTGACGCAGATTGGCGAGTTCGCCTTTATCATCGCATCGCTCGGTGTGTCGCTGCACGTCACAAGCCATTTCCTCTATCCCATTGTAGTAGCTGTTTCGGTGATCACCACCTTCCTCACGCCTTATATGATTCGGGTGGCCGAGCCTGCGTCCAATTATGTCGACACTCATCTGCCGGCTTCCTGGCAACGTTTTCTGGTGCGGTATTCTCACGGTTCACAGACCATGAACCATGAGAATCTTTGGCGGAAGTTGCTGTTTGCCCTCCTGCGTATCGTTACGATTTATTCCATTGTCAGTATTTCTATCATTGCTATCTCCTTCCGGCTCCTGATGCCGTTTCTGCATCAAAGCCTGCCGGGAATATGGGGGTCGGTGGTCGGTGCGGCGATTACCATACTCTGTATCTCGCCGTTCCTGCGGGCCATCATGATTAAGAAGAACCATTCGGTGGAATTCACTACGTTGTGGAACGACAACCGGGTGAACCGTGGTCCGCTGGTGTCGACCATCCTGTTGCGCATCATCATCGCTATCGGATTTGTCTCCTTCATCATCGGTTCGCTGTTCAAGACCTCCATCGGTCTGATCATCGGCGTGGCTATACTGCTGGTGGTGCTCATGATACTTTCCCGCCAGTTGAAGAAACAGTCCATCCTCATCGAACGGCGATTCTTCCAGAATCTGCGTTACCGCGAGATGCGTGCCGAGTACATGGGCGAGAAAAAACCTGCCTATGCCGGACGGTTGCTGTCGCACGACTTGCATCTGGCCGATTTCGAGATTCCCGGTGAATCACTCTGGGCAGGCAAGACGTTGCTCGACCTGCATCTGGGTCGGGAGTACGGTGTGCATGTGGCCTCGATCCTCCGCGGCAAACGGCGCATCAATATACCGGGCGGCAATGTCCGCCTGTTCCCGATGGACAAGATACAAGTCATCGGTACGGACGAGCAGTTGAATGCTTTCGGCGAAGAACTGACGCGGGTATCGCGCATGGATTCGGCTGTGTTCGAAACGCACGAGATGGCGTTGCAACAATTTATGGTCGAGGCCGATTCGCCCTTCCTCGGGAAGACGGTTCGTGAATCGGGCATCCGCGAGAAATACCGTTGCCTGATAGCCGGTGTGGACCGGGAACCAGACGGTATGATGGCGCCGGAGATCAACCTGACCTTTGAGGAGGGAGATATCGTATGGGTAGTAGGCGAGAACGAGAATGTACACCGCTTGGTGACACCCAAGAAAATATAAACGAATAAAATACTAATAGCATGAAAAGTGATCCGAAAGAGTGTCTGTATTGCCAGAACAATGAGACATTGAATAACCTGATGATTGAGATTGCGGCGCTGAGTGTGTCGCGCGTATTCCTATTTAAGGAGCAAACCTACAGAGGTCGTTGCCTGGTGGCCTACAACGGTCATGTGGACGACTTGAATGAGCTGACCGACGAAGAACGAGACGCCTTTATGGCCGATGTGGTTCTTGTGACTCGGGCCATGGATCAGGCGTTTCATCCGGAAAAGATCAACTACGGCGCTTATTCTGATAAATTGTCGCATTTGCATTTTCATCTGGTGCCGAAGTATGTGGATGGTCCCGATTATGGTGGTACGTTCCAGATGAATCCCGGCAAGGTATATCTCACTGATGCGGAATACCAGGAACTGATCAATGCGGTAAAGGCTAACTTGTAAAAGCCTTATTCTTCGAAGTCGAAATCGAAATCAAAACCATCCATGAACTCCGGCGTGGTGAACTCTTCGAGCTCCCGCCGGTCCTTCTTGGTAGGCCGTCCTGTACCCCGGGCACGATCTACGAATCCGCTGATCTTACTCATCTCCAGGAGTTCGTACTGATCGGGTGTAGTGACATTCTCCATCATCTCGGCTACCAGTTTGGGTCCTATCCGCTTCTCGATGGCTTGCAGCACCTTGAACGAGTAGGTAATGGGCGGTTTCTTGACCTGTATCACGTCGCCCGGTCTGATCATCCGGGCAGCTTTGACGTAAGCGCCGTTGATGGTGATGCGGTTCTTCTTGCAGGCTTCGGCTGCTATGGTCCGTGTCTTGAAGATACGTACGGCCCACATCCATTTATCTATTCTTGCTTCGGGCATGATTATTTCTTATTATATTGATTCATGGTGATATCGATACCGGCCAGGCAGAAACTTTTCGCAATGTCGCCGGCCGTCTTCAGTCGCTCATCCATTGTCTTCCAATCCTCCTCATCGAATCCGCTCAGGACAAAGTCTACCTGTCCGCCCCGGGGAAACTCGTTGCCGATGCCGAAACGCAGTCGGGCATAGTTCTGTGTGCCCAGTGTGGCGGCAATATGTTTCAGCCCGTTGTGTCCGGCGTCGCTGCCCTTGTTCTTCAGTCGCAACGAACCGAAGGGAAGAGCCAGATCGTCCACCACGATCAGTACATGTTCCAAGGGGATGTTCTCTTTTTGCATCCAGTAGCGTACGGCGTTGCCGCTCAGGTTCATGTAGGTAGATGGCTTGAGCAACAACAATTGCCGGCCCTTGACGGAGAAGGTCGTGGTAAACCCATAACGCCCGTCGGTAAACGACGCGTTATTGGCCTTGGCCAACGCATCGACCACCATGAAGCCGATGTTGTGGCGAGTCTCGTGATATTCCGGGCCTATATTCCCCAGTCCGACGATTAAATACTTCATATCCAAACAAATTAAAAAAAGAAGCGCAGACTAACACAGACCAAGATCTGTGATAATCTGCGCTTGGAATATCTGAAGGAGATGCTGCTTATGACTTGGCAGCCAAACCTCTTGCAGCACGAGTCAACTTAACTGCGCATACAACAGCTTCCTTAGCGTTCAGGAGTTCGAGGTTTTCGAACTTCAGTTCACTTACCTTGATCGTTTTACCCAGTCCCAGACGAGCCACGTTTACGGTCAACTTCTCAGGGATCAGGTTGTACAGAGCTTTCACTTTCAGCTTACGAGTCTGGAGAACCAGCTTACCACCGGCCTTCACACCTTCTGCCAAACCTTCGAGCTGTACGGGAACTTCCATAACGATGGCTTTGTCTTCCTTGATCTGGTAGAAGTCAACGTGCAGGATGCTATCTTTCACCGGGTGGAACTGAATGTCTTTCAGGATAGCTTTCGTCATTTTGCCGTCGATAACCAGTTCTACCACGTAGATGTTGGGAGAATCAACCAGGTTACGCAGATTTTCAGCGGGGGTAGTGAAGTGTACCACACCTTCGCCACCGTACAGTACGCAAGGTACGCCGTTGTCTTTACGAATAGCTTTCAAAGCTTTTGCTTGTTCCGAAGAACGTTCTGCAATCTGTCTTGCAGTTCCTTTTACTTCAATTGATTTCATTTGAATTGATTTTTTGTGTTACTCTAAATTAAGTTTTGCTTAATTCACCATTACACGATGCAGCAGCCACATTAGCCACACGATGTTGCAAAAAAGCGGTGCAAATTTACGCATTTCTTTCGAAATACCAAATGTTTTGGACTTTAAACCGTTTTTTCCGGAGGTTGCGGTAAATGCCGGGACATACATTCAAACTCTACGAAAAAACGTGATCTATCTCCCATCTCCCACCTTTGATGGATATATTGCTGATGATCAAGATAATAAGTGGTGGGAGATGCCGTTTTATCTCCCACCCGATCTCCCATCTCCCACACAAATTATGACCTGTTGATACTATGTAAAGCAGCATTACATGCTTTCTTGTCGGATTTACATTACTTCAAACCAGTCACATCATGCTTTGGAGCATAAATTATCCTCATGCGATAAAAAATTATCCTCATAGGAAAATAATTTATCCTCATAGGAAAAAATAATATCCTATGAGGATATTATTCGAAGTCTATATCGATCTTGATCTCGCCGTCGATGAGGGATGCTTT
The DNA here is from genome assembly GCA_031554505.1 of Bacteroides sp. Lineage (GTDB taxonomy): Bacteria > Bacteroidota > Bacteroidia > Bacteroidales > Bacteroidaceae > Bacteroides. The sequence continues at coordinate 73,042 of JAVBVI010000020.1, forward strand.
AGGTTCATTGTCAGGCATTTCCCGTTCGGAACAGCCCTGTTGTTGCTCAATGAAGCGGATGGCTTGCTCCAGAGTATCCGTAAATTTTCTAAAATCTTCCTTATATAAGAAGATCTTATGCTTTTCGAAGCCCACTGCCGAGTCGTCGCCCTCGCCGCTTATCACCTTCTTGCTCTCGGTGATGGCCAGGAACATTTCGTCCTTCCGGTTCTTCTTGACATCGAGGTAATATATGCGCTTTCCGGCTTTGATCGATTTGGAAAATACGATTTCTGTGTCATTAACTTCTGTTGTCATATTCTTCTTCATCTCTTCCATGTTCGTAGGTACATTTGATAAAATTGGCTTCAAATTTGATTATTTTTTTTAAACCGTCAAAAGAAAACCGGAAGAGAATGCGTGCGGCAGCAAAAAAAGAGGTTTTATTTGTGTAAACTCATTTAAAATACCTAATTTTGCCGCTCGTAACAATGTATTATTGATTCTTATATGATTAACAGAGTTCTTATTCGTCTTAAAATCATACAAATAGTGTATGCCTATTATCAGAACGGAAGCAAAAACTTAGACTCAGCGGAGAAAGAGTTATTCTTTAGCCTCTCGAAGGCGTACGACCTATACAACTATTTGCTTCTATTGATGATCGCCTTGACGAACTACGCACAAAAACGCATCGATGCGGCCAAAAGCAAACTGGCACCCACCCGGGAAGAGTTGCAACCCAACATGAAGTTCGCGGAAAATAAATTCATCGCACAGCTGGAAATCAACAAACAGTTGGTCGATTTTATTGCCGTCCAGAAGCGTACATGGGCCAATGACCAGGATTTCGTGAAGTCGCTTTATGAGAAAATCGCCGATTCGGACATCTATAAGGAGTATATGGCTTCGACCGATTCATCGTATGAGGCCGACCGGGAGTTCTGGCGGAAGATCTATAAGGGTTTTATCTTCAATTGTGAGGAACTGGATGCTGTACTCGAAGAGCAGAGCCTCTATTGGAACGACGACAAGGAGATTGTCGATACTTTCGTGCTGAAAACCATCAAACGCTTTGAAGAAAAGAAAGGGGCCAATCAGACCTTGCTCCCCGAGTTCAAGGACGATGAAGACCAGGAATATGCCCGCCGCCTGTTCCGCCGCACCATCCTGAATGCCGACTACTATCGCCACCTGATCAGCGAGAATACCCGCAACTGGGATCTGGATCGTATCGCCTTCATGGACGTCATCATCATGCAGAGTGCGTTGGCCGAACTGCTGAGCTTTCCGAACATTCCAGTCAAAGTAACGCTGAACGAATTCGTTGAAATAGCCAAGATGTACAGCACCGCCAAAAGTGGAGCTTTCGTCAATGGTACCCTCGACGGAATTGTTAATCAATTAAAAAACGAAGGGAAGTTAGCGAAAAACTGATACCTTTGTATTCATAGCTATAATCAAAAAACAATTTTATTATGAACGTACTACCAATGCTTTTACAAGCTCCAGCCGGTGGAGGAGACAGCGGTATGATGATGTGGGTGATGCTGATAGCCATGTTTGTTATCATGTATTTCTTCATGATTCGTCCGCAGAATAAGAAACAGAAGGAAATCGCCAATTTCCGTAAATCGCTTCAGGTAAACCAGAAGGTGGTAACTGCCGGTGGCATTCATGGAGTTATCAAAGAGCTCACGGATGATTATATCATGCTCGAAATCGCTCCGAATGTAAAGATCAAAATAGATAAGAATTCTGTTTTCGCAGATGCTTCGTCGGCCAACCAGCCTGCTAAGTAAGCTGTCGCGAACATATCCCCGAAGCCTATGTCGGAACGTAGGAACATATACTATGCTTACTTAAGGCTTCAGCTGAAGATTAAGAATTTCCTGTTCAGTAATCAGAGCAGGGAGTTCTTAATCTTTTTGTTTTTCTTCCTCATCTCGGCCGGTTTCTGGCTTCTCCAGACATTGAACAATGACTACGAGGTGGAACTTTCTATTCCCGTTCGCTTGAAAGGGGTACCCAACAATGTGGTGATCACCTCGGAGAATGCTACCGAACTGCGTGTCAAGGTAAAAGACAAAGGTACGGCGCTGGTAAACTACATGCTGGGCAAAAACTTTCTGCCTATCAGCCTGGAATTCTCCGACTACAAGACCTCCGGCAGTCACATCCGGGTCTTTGCTTCTCAGTTCGAGCGGCAAGTGCAGGCGCGTCTCAGCGCTTCTTCGGCCTTGCTGTCCATCAAACCCGATACGCTGGACTATATTTATGCGACCGGGAAGTCCAAACGAGTCCCGGTAAAGTTCCGCGGAACCGTCAATGCCGGACAGCAATATTACATTCCCGATACCCTCTTCTTGCCCGATTCGGTGCTGGTGTATGCCCCGCAGCCGATTCTCGATACCATCACGGCAGGCTATACCGAGCACATCGTGCTGAACAACATCACGGATACCACGAAGTATCAAGCTTCGCTGGCTGTAGTCAGGGGGGCCAAGTTTATTCCCGATAAGATTGATCTGACTTTCCCGGTAGACATTTTCACGGACAAGACTGTCGAGGTACCTGTGTACGGCATTAACTTCCCAGCCGACAAGGCATTGCGCGCATTCCCTTCCAAGGTGAATGTCACCTTCAAGGTGGGGATGAGCCGGTATAAATCCATCACAGGTGACGACTTTGTAATCCTTGTTTCCTACGAAGAACTGTTGAAACTGGGCTCGCGTCAATATACCGTGAAGTTGAAGTCGGCCCCCAAGGATGTGAAGAACATCCGTATCTCTCCCGAACAGGTTGACTTCCTGATCGAACAACTCTCACCCAATGACAATTAAGATTGGTATTACCGGAGGCATCGGCAGCGGAAAAAGCGTCGTGTCCCGCCTGCTCAGCCTGATGGGGATTCCTGTCTACATCGCCGATGCGGAATCGAAGCGCCTGACGGGCACTGATTCGGTGATTCGCCGGGAACTCTGTGCCTTGGTGGGCGATGAGGTGTTCCGGGATGGAGTGTTGAACAAACCTTTGCTGGCTGCTTATCTGTTTGGTGATGCTACTCATGCCGCGCAGGTCAATGCCATTATTCATCCGCGGGTGAAAGACGATTTTCGCACTTGGACGGAAAGCCAGCAATTGTCACCGTATGTGGCGATGGAGTCGGCCATCCTGATCGAATCGGGATTTGCCGGCGAAGTAGATGTGGTAGTCATGGTGTATGCTCCTTTGGAGGTGCGTGTGCAACGAGCCATGGAACGCGACGAGGCCACCCGCGAACAGGTGGAACAGCGCGTCCGCCATCAGATGGATGATGACGAGAAACGTCGGCAAGCCCACTACGTGATAGTGAACGATGGTGAAACTCCGTTAATACCTCAGGTTTTGGAATTGATTTCTTTTCTGTCTGAAAATAATCATTACCTTTGCCGGGCAAAAAATAATAACTAATCAAAAAATAGAATTATATGTTGAAGACTATCTTATCAATCTCCGGTAAACCGGGTTTGTATAAACTAATCTCTCAGGGAAAGAATACATTGATAGTGGAAGCCATCACCGCCGACAAGAAGCGTCTACCTATTCATGCCCGGGAAAAAACCATTTCACTGGGCGATATCGCTATGTATACCAACGATGGCGAAGTGCCTTTGAGAGAGGTTATGACTTCGATAAAAGAAAAGGAAAACGGCGTGGCAGTTGCTCTGGATGTAAAGAAAGCCACTAACGACGAGCTGCGTGCCTACATGGGCGAAGTGCTGGCCGACTATGACCGCGAACGGGTACACATCAACGATATTAAGAAACTGATAAGCTGGTACAACCTGTTGGTGAACGCCGGCATGGCCGACTTCAAGGAGCCCGAACAAGCTGAGGAAGCTGCCGAATAGTCTTTTGCAAAATATCAGGACGAAGATTACAATAGATCCCATGCTTTATCTTAGGGGGTCGGAAGGTATTACACAGCACATGGAAATTGATTTTGACAAAGACGTGAAAGTGAAATTAGAAGATGTAACGGGTGCGCTGGCTTTTGAGGGCCTGGCCGAAAAATCTGTTATCTCTTTGTATGACGGGAAGGGGGAACTGGTATTGTATGGCAAGAAAGGTACCGCTCCGTTGGAACTCACTTTGCCGGAACGAGGAACTTATGTGATGGTTATCGGCCATCCCACTCTCCGGGCAGTCGTAAGATCTTTTGAATATTAACAAAACAGCTTGTCTTTCCAGTAGAAAGACAAGCTGTTTTCGTTTAGTTCCGGAAAACCAGTCCGTACTCATTGGCATCTACCACAATGGCTTTGCTGCGATCGATCTCCTGATTCAGGAGTTTCTTCGACAAATCGTTGAGAAGATATTTCTGGATGGCCCTCTTCACCGGACGGGCACCGAATTCCGGATTGTAACCCACCTCTGAGATGAACGCTAAGGCGGCATCCGTCAGTTTCAGTTCTACGCCATTCCCGGCAAGCATTTTCTCTACATTCTTTATTTGCAGTCCCACAATCTGGCGGATCTCCTTTTCTGTCAGCGGTAGGAATACGATAGTCTCGTCGATGCGGTTCAGGAATTCCGGACGAATGGTCTTCTTCAACATATTCATCACTTCCTGTTTCGTCTCTTCGATCAGTTCTTCGCGGTTATTGCCGTTCAACTTCTCCATCTGACTCTGGATATAGGCACTTCCCATGTTCGAAGTCATGATGATGATGGTGTTTTTGAAGTTGACAATGCGTCCTTTGTTGTCCGTCAGACGCCCGTCGTCGAGCACTTGCAGCAGGATGTTGAATACATCCGGGTGCGCTTTCTCGATCTCGTCGAACAGGACAACCGAGTAGGGCTTCCGGCGGATGGCCTCGGTGAGCTGGCCGCCTTCATCGTATCCCACGTATCCCGGAGGAGCTCCTACCAGGCGCGATACACTGTGCTTCTCCTGGTACTCGCTCATGTCGATGCGGGTCATCATGGTTTCGTCGTCGAACAGGAATTCGGCCAGCGCTTTGGCGAGTTCTGTCTTTCCTACTCCCGTCGTGCCGAGGAAGATGAACGAGCCGATGGGGCGTTTGGGGTCTTGCAGCCCCGCCCGGCTACGGCGTACGGCGTCGGCTACCGCTTCGATGGCCTCGTCCTGTCCGATGACCCGTTGGTGCAACTCATCTTCCAGATGCAGCAGTTTGTCCTTTTCGCTTTGCATCATCTTGCTCACCGGGATGCCTGTCCAACGTGAAACCACGTCGGCGATGTCTTCGGTGTCTACCTCCTCCTTGATCATGGCGTCCCCGCCCTGAAGCTCGCGCAACTGGGTTTGTGTGTCCTCGATCTCTTTGTTCAACGTTTGGAGTTTGCCATAGCGTATTTCGGCTACCTTGCCATAATCGCCTTCCCGTTCCGCTTTGTCGGCTTCGAATTTCAGGTTTTCGATAGTCACCTTGTTCTCCTGGATCTTGTCCATCAGCGTCTTTTCGCTTTGCCACTTGGCTTTGAACGAGCTTTCCAGTTCTTTCAGCTCGGCCAATTCCTTGCCCAGTTGTTTCAGTTTTGGCTCGTCTCTCTCGCGTTTGATAGCTTCCCGTTCAATCTCTAACTGCTTGATTTTGCGGGAAATCTCGTCCAACGCTTCCGGTACGGAGTCTACTTCCATGCGTAGTTTGGCGGCTGCCTCGTCCATCAGGTCGATGGCCTTGTCGGGCAGGAAGCGATCGGTGATGTAGCGGTTGCTCAGTTCGGCGGCGGCGATGATAGCATCGTCTTTGATCCGTACGTGGTGGTGATTCTCATAACGCTCTTTCAGTCCGCGCAGGATGGAGATGGTGCTGAGCATATCCGGCTCGTCTACCTGTACGATCTGGAAACGACGTTCCAACGCCTTGTCCTTCTCGAAATATTTCTGGTATTCGTCCAACGTCGTGGCGCCGATGGCTCGCAATTCTCCCCGTGCCAATGCCGGTTTCAGTATATTGGCGGCATCCATGGCTCCCTCACTTTTGCCCGCGCCTACCAGAGTATGAATCTCGTCGATGAAGAGAATAATGTTCCCTTCCGACTTGATAACCTCGTTGACCACCGACTTGAGTCGTTCTTCGAACTCACCGTTGTATTTGGCACCGGCTATCAGCGCCCCCATGTCGAGCGAGTATACCTGTTTGTCCTTCAGGTTGTCGGGTACATCGCCCCGGAGGATACGGTTGGCCAGTCCTTCTACGATGGCTGTCTTACCTGTTCCCGGTTCACCGATTAAGATCGGGTTGTTCTTGGTTCGTCGGCTCAATATCTGCAGTACCCGGCGAATCTCTTCGTCGCGGCCGATGACCGGATCAAGCTTTCCGTTGCGCGCCGCTTCACATAAGTTGATGGCATATTTTTCCAGCGACTGATACGTGTCTTCGCTCGATTGCGAAGTCACTTTTTCGCCTTTGCGCAGTTCGTTGATAGCTCCGCGCAGTTCCTTTTCCGTCATCCCGGCATCTTTCAAGATGGTAGAGACGGTGCTTTTAACAGAAAGCAAAGCCAGTATCAGGTGCTCGATGGAGACAAATTCATCGCCCATCTCCTTGGCTTCCTGCGTGGCCTTGCGAAATACTTCGTTGGTATCCCGGCTCAGGTACGGGTCCCCGCCCGAGACCTTCGGCAACGAATCGATCTGGCGTTCGATGATCAGTGCAATCTGTTGCCCGTTCATCGCCAGCTTCTGGAAGATGAAGTTGGTCACATTCTCGCCCACTTTCATCACTCCGTGTAGGATGTGTGCCGGCTCGATGACTTGCTGACCGCGGCTCTGGGCCAGGTTCAGTGCCTCCTGCACGGCTTCTTGTGATTTGATTGTAAAATTGTTGAAGTTCATAGGTTGTTTCTCCTTTCTTTGTTGCCTAATAGTAACACCAGACAGGGCGCAAAAGATTTGCCAAGGAAGTATTCCTGTCGAAATGGCGGTGTTTTGGGTGAGTCGTAGTGACAAAAAGACAGCAAGCTAACTTGTCTACAAGAGGTAGTAACAGACTCGTTAATTGTTAAAATTCAATCAATTAGTAGCAAACCCAAGGGGAAAGAAACGATGAAACAGCATTCTTCCTTATTTTTCGAAGAAAAGAACATTTCACGTGAACATTTTTTCCTTTATTTTGTCTTAGTCAGTATAAATGATGATTATATTATTAAGGATATTTTGAACATTCATTCGATGTGAATGCATAAGAATATATAAACGAGCAAAAACAAATAAGCTACAACCTTTTCTATAAAATTTAATGTTTTTCTATTAACTGGTTTTGCCCCGGTAGATGTGAATCTGTCGGGGCGAAAATTTTTAAACCCATCCATGGTCGGCATACCGAACAAATGTTGTACCTTTGAGCCTCTTTTTAAAATAAAGCCCTATGGACGACAAGATAAAACTGGCAGAGAATGTCATGCTGATCGATGCTGCATTCTTGAACTTTGTGGTGAAAGATATGAAAAGGCATTTCGAACGAGTGCTGAACCGCACTTTGCAATTCATTGACCTGACGGAACTGGTGACTTATCTGGCACTGGATTGTGGCATTGAGGAGGGCGGTAATGAAATACAACTTTTGATGGTGTACGATAAAGATTCGTCCGCGCTTTTCTATACTTCTCCTTCGGACCTGAAGAAAGAACTCGATGGGATGGCCTTCCGCAATAGTTTCGGTGAGTTTCTGTTTACCGGAGTGTCTTCGGAAGAGATGGTATCGCGTGGCGATTTGTTTGTCGACTTGCTAAACATCGTAGCCGACTCGAAACAGGTGAAACGCATGGCAGTGGTGTCGTTCAATGAAGAATATGGCGACCGGGTAACCAAGCTGCTGCAGAATGTGAAAGACAAAGCCATTGTACAGTTCCGAATGAATGAAGCGGAAACGCCGGTGAACTATCGCTGGGAGATACTTGCCTATCCGCTGATGCACGCGCTGGGAATCCACGGAGATGAATTATAAAGAATGAACCTATGAATACTAAACTCTTACAAACGAACAACAAAGTTATCTATATTGCACTGATCACCGTGCTGAGTGTCTGTCTGCTGCTCGATTATGTCCCGGGCGGGTCGGCGTTAGCCTCCTGGGTCACTCCGCCGGTGGCACTCTTTCTGGGACTGCTTTATGCCTTGTTTTGCGGTCAGGCCTATCCCAAGTTCAATAAAAAAGTATCCAAGTATTTATTGCAGTATTCAGTGGTGGGGCTGGGGTTCGGTATGAATCTGCAGGCGTCGCTGGCCTCGGGTAAGGAGGGGATGATGTTTACCATTCTTTCCGTAGTGGGGACGATGCTGATCGGTTGGTTTATCGGCCGCCGGTTGCGGGTGACGCGCAACACTTCCTATCTGATCAGTTCGGGAACCGCTATTTGCGGAGGAAGCGCCATTGCAGCCGTTGGACCGGTGCTGAAAGCCAAAGACAGCGAGATGTCTGTGGCACTGGGTACTATCTTCATATTGAATGCCATCGCCCTGTTTATCTTTCCGTGGATCGGGCATGCGTTGGACATGAGCCAACATGCCTTCGGAACCTGGGCAGCCATTGCCATACACGACACGAGTTCAGTGGTAGGAGCGGGGCAAGCTTACGGAGAAGAGGCTTTGCAGGTAGCCACTACTATCAAGCTCACCCGCGCTCTTTGGATCATACCACTGGCGTTAGTCACTTCAATTATCTTTAAGAGCAAGGGACAGAAAATCAGTATCCCTTGGTTTATCTTTTTCTTTGTGCTGGCCATGGTGATTAACACGTATGTATTGGGCATCACGGAACTCGGCACGCAGATAGGGGCGGCTGTCAACGGGTTGGCTCGCAAATCGCTCACCGTTACTCTGTTCTTTATTGGGGCATCGCTGTCACTGGATGTGTTGAAGGATGTCGGGGTAAAGCCGTTGGTACAGGGCGTATTGTTGTGGCTGGTGATCAGTTGTTCTACTCTAGCCTATATATATTGGGGTTAGCCCGGAACAGGCTGTCTGTATATTCCTTCGCATGCTTCTTGCTGAATACTTTCAGGCTGTCGAACTTGTGCTTCATGTCCGACAGGTTCAGATCATTGAAGTTGAACTCCTTGAAATTGAATTCATTGAATTTGAAATCCTTGAAGTCCTTTAGGGCGGATATATCCAGGTGCAACCCATCGGCCAGGTAGCCGGGTTGGATGGATTGTATCTGTGCGCTTCCGAACATGATGATTTGCTGGATGTCCTTGACGGTCATGTTGCCCACCAGCAAGACGAACTTCAACCGGTTATTGCGGTCGGTTGTCATGACTAGTTCCTTGACTTCCTCTTTGTTTTTCCGTTTGATATAGTATGCGGAGGTGTTGCCGGGCGCCTTTTTTTGCTCCATCAGCAGTTCGTACTTCTCTTGCTTGATGTATTTGTTGATATCGTTCAGTAGATTCGCCCGGGTACCGGATTCTGAGGTCTGGAGGATGTAGACTCCTTCCATCTGACCGGAAATCTTACCGAGATAGATCTCGCTCATGGTGTTGACATTGGGCTGCATCTCTAGCATGGCTTTAGAGATATACGTGGCTGATACGTGGGGCGAGCTGCTGTACTTGTTGTACAGGTTATTCTGGGCATAACTTATCGTGTTTATCAATAAGGCTGCCAGAATGAGAGTGATTCTGACTGTTTTCATATTTACTGGATATTTTGAATGAATTGTTTCTTTGTTTCGCGAATGTCTTCTCCCACTTCTTCCACTTCTTCCCAGCCGTCGTTCAAGCCGGAGGACACTTCGAGTAAAGTAGCTTGCAGCACGGCATACGCTTCCTGCGGATTACTGAAAGTATCTTTGGGCGGACGGGAGTCGCTTCGGTATTCCAGGATGGCATAACCTATTCCGATAAGCAGGAGCAGACCGGCGGCGATACCGCTGTACTGTTTCGTTGCCCATTGGCCGAGGCGATGTAGCGACCGGTGCTTCCCCTGCCCGGCCTGTGCATCGATCAGCCGGATCAGTTTTTCTTCCAGAGCGGCAGGAACTTCCGGATGCTCTGTCGGACGAAAGCCAAGAAACATCTCCTTGTCCCGTTGCAGATGGGCGGGAACTTCCGTCGACCTGAAATAAACATTCAGCATCTGTTCTTCCGCTTCGGAAGTGGTTCCTTCGTAATAGCCTGCAAGCAACTTTTCAATTTCTTCTACTCTCATACGTATTTGCTTTGTTAAAATGTTCTCGAATCTTTTTTCGGGCACGTGACAGGAGCACCCGGATGTTGACGGCGCTCAGTCCGGTAATCTGTTCTATCTCCTCGTAGCTGCATTCCTTGACATCGCGCAGTACGACTACTTGCTGCTGTTGTTCGGGCAGACGGGCGATGAGACTTCTCACCTGATGTGCTTCGTCGCGTATCTCCACTTCATCGGGCGAGGTCGTGGCCTGGTAAGCATCCAGCGGGCTGGCTTGTCGGCCGGCTATATACTTGCCCGAGCGGAGAAGATCAAAACACATATTCTTTACCAACGTCACGCTGAACGCTTCCGGGTTGCTGACAACGGAGAGTCCGTCCCGCTTATCCCATAGCTTTAAGTAGGCCTCCTGTACCAGGTCTTCCGCATCGGCTTCGTTCTCCAGCAGTTGCCAGGCCACGTGGTAAAGCTTGCGGTGGAAGGGGAGGTATGCTTTCTTGAAACTCTCTGCGTCCATGCGTGTGTGATTGATTATATTCTTTAGACGGGAATGCCCGGATCTTGTTACAAAGAAAAGAATAAAATGTTAGTTTATCCATGTTTTTCTTTTACTTCTCTTTAGCTCTTCACAGTAATGAAGAGCTAAAGATGCTTAGGAGGGATGCCTGACATTTAACCGGGTGGGAGGCAGATCGTCCTTATTCTATAATAGAAGAACGGTTCGTGGAAACCGCATTACTGCGTGCTTCCACGAACCGTTCTTCTATGTGCAGGTGGTTACTAACGAACCACTATTAAGCTTTCTTTTCCTTCAACTTGGCAAAGATCAGTCCTTCCAGTTCCTCAGCCAATTCGGGATTGTCCTCAATGCACTTCTTGGAAGCGTCGCGACCTTGCCCCAGCTTGGTGTCGTTGTAGCTGTACCAGGCGCCACTCTTCTTGATAATGCCCATGTCGGCTCCCAGGTCGATGATTTCGCCGGAATGAGATACTCCTTCTCCAAACATCATATCGAACTCAGCCCGGCGGAAAGGAGGAGCCACTTTGTTCTTCACCACCTTTACTTTGGTCAGTCGACCGATCACTTCCTCACCGTCCTTGATGGGTGTTCCCGGGCGGATATCGATACGTACCGAAGCGTAGAACTTTAAGGCATTACCACCGGTGGTTGTTTCGGGGCTGCCGAACATCACGCCGATTTTCTCGCGCAACTGGTTGATGAAGATGCACGTAGTGCGGGTTTTGCTCACGGCACCGGTCAGCTTACGCAATGCCTGTGACATCAGTCGGGCCTGCAAGCCTACCTTGTTCTCGCCCATGTCGCCTTCGATTTCCGATTTTGGCGTCAAGGCAGCTACCGAGTCGATCACGATAATGTCGATAGCCGACGAACGGATCAGTTGCTCGGCAATCTCTAACGCCTGCTCACCGTTGTCCGGCTGAGAGATCCAGAGATTGTCCACGTCCACGCCCAATTTCTCGGCATAGAAGCGGTCGAACGCGTGTTCTGCGTCGATGAAAGCAGCGATACCTCCCGCCTTTTGCGCTTCGGCAATGGCATGGATGGCCAGCGTCGTCTTACCCGAAGATTCCGGTCCGTATATCTCAATGATTCGTCCACGCGGATAGCCGCCTACACCCAGAGCAACGTTCAGGCCGATTGATCCACTCGGGATCACTTCAATCTGTTCTACACTTTCATCGCCCATCTTCATGATAGAACCCTTGCCGAAGCTTTTCTCTATCTTGTCCATAGCAGCTTGCAGGGCTTTCAGCTTTTCGCTGACTGCCGGCTTACCGTCTGCTTCAAAATTCAGTTCGTCTTTTTTAGCCATATTCTTTATTTGTTTGGTATTAATATTTGTGAGGCATGCTCTTTCGTATTCACCTCTTTGGGTGTGATGATTCGTTCTATCGTCCCTTCTTCGTCGATGAGAAAGGTGGTGCGGAAGGTACCCATGTATGCCCGTCCGTAGAGTTTCTTCTCGCCCCATACGCCGAACTGCTCTACCAACTGCTTGTCGGTGTCGGCAATGAGGGTGAAGGGGAGTTCATTCTTTTCGATGAACTTTTGGTGAGACTTGGCACTGTCCACACTGACACCGATGACTTCGTAGCCCGCCCGGCGCAGGTCGGCATAACCATCGCGCAGGCTACAGGCTTGTGCCGTACAGCCCGACGTACTATCCTTAGGGTAGAAGTAGAGTACCACCTTGCGTCCGCGGTAGTTGCTCAGTCGGATTTCTTCTTCCCGTTCGTTGATGCCCAGCAGTTCGGGCGCTTTGTCGCCTACCTGGATCATAGCTCCAACGCTCCGTCGAACTGTTCGTGCCAAGGCAGACCTTGCTTATTGAGCTGCTCCATGAACGGGTCGGGGTTGAACTCTTCTACGTTGTACACACCCGGACGTTTCCATTCGCCTTTCAGGAACATCATGGCACCGATCATGGCCGGTACGCCCGTGGTATAGCTCACAGCCTGCATGCCGGTTTCCTTGTAGGCTTCCTGGTGGCTGCAATTGTTGTATACATAATAGGTGCGCTCCTTGCCATCCTTGATACCGCGGATGCGACAACCGATAGACGTTTCGCCTTCGTAATTCTCGCCCAGATCTTGCGGATTGGGAAGTACGGCTTTGAGGAACTGGAGTGGAACGATCTTCGTACCGTTGTAGTCTACTTCGTCGATGCGGGCCATACCGATGTTCTGAATCACACGCAGGTGAGTAAGGTACTCCTGTCCGAAGGTCATCCAGAAACGGGCACGCTTCAGGGTGGGGAAGTTCTTTACGAGTGACTCCAGCTCTTCGTGGAATAGCAGATACGAGTCGCGCGGACCGATATGGGGATACGTCAGATTTTTATGGATCTCCAGCGGTTTAGTCGTTACCCATTCGCCATCCTGGAAGTAACGTCCGTTCTGCGTGATCTCGCGGATGTTGATCTCCGGATTGAAGTTGGTGGCAAATGCCTTGTGATGATTGCCTGCGTTGCAGTCTACGATATCCAGATAGTGCATCTCGTCAAAGTAGTGCTTGGCAGCATATGCCGTGTAGACACCACTCACACCCGGGTCGAATCCGCAACCCAGAATGGCCGTGAGTCCGGCTTCCTTGAAGCGGTCGAAGTAAGCCCATTGCCAACTGTATTCGAAGTGGGCAACGTCCTTGGGTTCGTAATTGGCGGTATCGAGGTAGTTGACTCCTGCCTGCAGACAAGCCTCCATGATGGTGAGATCCTGGTCAGGAAGGGCTACATTGATGACAAGTTCCGGTCGGAAGTCGTTGACCAAAGCCACGAGTTCTTCCACGCTGTCGGCATCTACTTGGGCTGTTTTTATCTGAGGATTACCAATAGCTTTGACGATATCGTCACACTTTGATTTCGTGCGGCTGGCAATCAGGATGTCGGTAAACACATCGGGATTTTGTGCCACTTTGTGTGCCACGACGGTTCCTACACCGCCTGCACCGATAATAAGTACTTTGCTCATTTACTATTAAGTATGTTTTAATGAAAGAATGAGCAAATATACATGATTTTTTTAGATAATCCTCCCGTCTTGCTACAGATTTATTTGGAACGAAGCAAGCGTCCGCTTTCGAATTCGAGCACTCTGCGTGGGTATATCCAGGCTTCGAAACGTGAATCTTTTTTGATTTCGACCTGTGCGGGATTGCCCAACGCCAGGCGGCATTCGTCCGTGGTCATGCCGGCTTTCACTTCGCCCATGGCGATCATGTGCCAGTCTTCCTCGTTGACGTACGAAAATTTCTTGCGGATATCGCCGAAGGCAAACAGGTCGTCGAAGTAGTTCTCGTTCTTGATGACAACATCGTATTTCAGGTCGACCTCGACCTTGTAGGTGTGTCCATTGACGTCTTCGAGCGTTAGTACGGCCAGGGTGTTGGGAGGGGTGACCTGGATATCTTTGATGCGTAGCGAGGTGTAGCGCAGCAGGTGTACGGAGCCGGTTGACTCTTCATTGCGGAAATTACCCATTACCGGAATGGTCTGTTTGGGGTATACCGGCATGCCGACGTACTTCTTCCGGATGGACTCTAGGGTGTTCACGTTGCTATCGTTGAAACTGAATGCATTGGCGAAGTATTTCAATTTTCTGTCGGCTTGGAAATCCTCGATATTCATGCCCGAGTTGGTTCTCGATAGGGCTAATTCCAGAAAGTACGACCGTCCGTTCGACGTTTCGAAGATGATTTTCACCGGAGTCATTTTACTGCCTACCCCTACATTGGTGACGGTAACCCGGGAGTTTACGGGCAAGTTCACTTCCCGCCATCCGCTATAGCTATTCGGGTCGTCCACGCGGGCAGTTTGTCCTTTGGTGTAGAACGAACGTCCGATGAGCAGCTCGCGGGCAATATCCACATCGCCCAGATATACCATGCCGTTGATGCTGGCCCGGGGATTCTTCAGGCAGATCTCATCCAGGCGCATACCTTTCACTTCATAATAATATAAGGTGCTGTCGCATTCGAAAATAAAGCGAGTGGTGTAGTTCGTACCAATGCGTAGGTCGACTGAACTCTCTTCGGTTCCGACAAATTCTAATATCTGGTTCTTGAGTTTGCCGCTGTCCACATCCTTGTTGGTGGCGCACGAGCGGAGTATAGGAGTATACATTTCTTTCGGTTCGGGAAGGTACATGAACTTCATACCGGGCGTCCAGTTGCATAGCATTCGCATGGGGAAGTTGTCATAGACGAACTGCTCCTCGTTGGTGATGACACTGTTTTCGGTCATCGGAGTGGTTTTTACAATATAGTCGTTTTGTGCCATTAACTGGACTAAGCCCAGCAAACACAACAGGCAGGATAGGGTTATTCTTCTCATAGCGCGTTTCATTTTTAATAATAGGAACTTGTAATATGTGACAAATATAATCAAAATTTTATCATATAATACAAGTGTTAGGGATTATTTAACTCTTTACCCCATTATCCCTTGTTTTTTAAAATAATCCATACAATGATAGGCGCCCCGAAGAGGGCGGTGACGGCATTAATGGGTAGGGTTCCGTGGAATCCCGGAAGCTGAGAGATGAGGTCGCAGCAAAGCATCGTCACCGATCCGCAGAGGATGGAAGCGGGCAGGATGATACGATGGTCGGGTGTGCGGAATAATTCGCGGGCCACGTGTGGCATGGTGATGCCGATGAAGGCTATCGGCCCGGTGAATGCGGTGGAAGTTCCTGCCAGTAAGGCTGTTGCTAAGATGATCCAGAGTCGCATCCGGTTTACGGATACTCCCAATCCGCTGGCGTAGTTCTTACCCAGTAGCAGGATATTCAGTGGCTTTTGCAAGAGAAAAGCCGCCACCACTCCGGCTCCGATAAGGGGAGCCATTACTACCATTTGCCCCCAGCCTACGGACGATAGACTGCCGAATGTCCAGGTGATGAATAGCTTCAGGGTGTCGGGATTGCTGAAACTTTGAAGAATACTGACAATGGCTCCGGCAAAATTGCCGAACATCATACCTATTATTAATAAAGAGACCATTTGTGGAACTTTGATGGACACGATGATGACGAGTAGCAGTACCGCCACGGCACCCACTACAGCTGCCAACGTCTGTCCCCATCCGCTGAGCACCCATACCGGGAACACTGATGCTCCCAAAGTAAGCAGGGCTACTCCCAGGCTGGCGCCGGACGTCACTCCCAGCACATCGGGACCGGCCAACGGATTTTGAAACAAGGTCTGCATCAATACTCCGCTCACCGAGAGGGCGCTGCCCACGAAGATGGCCGTCAGCGCCTTGGGTAGCCGGTGATTGAGGATGATTTCCCGATAGATGAGGTTGTCACTTCCGCCGGTAAGTGTAGACCACACATCAGCTAATGGAAGGTTGACACTACCCATAGCGATATCGACCATAAAGGCGATGCACAGAGCCAGGGTGAGGAATAGAAAAAGTTTCAGCGAGCGATTCATAAGCGGGTGATTAGGGTTGGGACAGTTGTTCCATATAGGTCAGCTCGTACGCGGGCAAGAGTTGCGGGTGGCAGATCTTGACCATATCCTTGAGCAGCAGGTCGGGACGTGCCACGCCACTCTCCCAGTAATCGTTCCCGCCCGAAGCGTTCGTCCGTTTGTTGTAATTGTACACCTGCCCGTGGCGGAACGCTTTGAACAGCTTGTACTTGCTGTTGGTACTTTCCAATGCTTGGAGCGATGGGGCTTGCGTGCCTACCCAGATGTCGGCCTGGTTGAAATGTATCAAAGCCTCTTCGATGTTGCTGGCGATGCTTCCGGTGGTGGAGTCGTTGTTGTAATAATAATCGGCTCCCGCATCGCGAAAGAGTTGGGCGGCATAGCTCTGTCCGGCCGGCATGGACCAGGCACCCCGGAAGTCTTGTCCGGAGAAGATGGAAGGGCGATCGGATCGGCTGGCAGCTATGGCTTGAGCGCTTTGGTATTGTTGTTCCACCTCGTTGAACAGACTGTCGGCCAGTTCCGAACAGTCGAAGAAAGCGGCTACGAATTTGATCCATTCGGCGCGGCCCAGCAGTGTAGGCTCCTGCCATTCTATATTATAGATCAGGGTGAGTCCGGTTTGCTTCATCCGCCGGCTGTTCTCATCGTCGGCGTTGTAGGCGGTGGTCATCACGGCTTGTGGGTGGAGTAGGAGTAAGCTCTCGATGTCAAGGTTGAACGCGTCGCCCAGGTCCTTGACCCGTCCGTCGGCTATTCCCTGGCGGATAGCGGGGGAGTAGATATAGTCGGCGCTGCATACGCCTGTTACCTTATCCAGTTCGCCGAGCCTGTCGAGGAAGCCTAGATGGGTGGCCGAGTTGACCATCAGGCTTTTCAGTGGAATCAGCACCTTATGTCCGTTGGCGGGGACGGTTACCGTATCGCTTTTCACCAGGTAATACGTATCGTACACCTCGCCCTTTTTCCAGGGATTATAAACGATGGCAGTGGTATAATGAGGCATGTACGACAGTCCGAAGCCCTTGGCATGTGACAAGGTGACGGGTGTGCCTTTCGGGGCGCCGCTTCCGGTGGTTTTCCCGCCGCCGCAAGACGCCAGCAGCAGAATGGAGAAGAGAAGAGATATGAGGGGTTTCATCATTCGGGTATATATAAATAGGTGGAGTGCAAAATTACAAGAATATTTTTAGAAACGGCTGCCTGGATGGCAAAATGATGCTATTTCGCCGGACGAAAAGAAGAGATCCAGAGAGTAACGTGTTTTATCTTTTGAGGGAACCTGTGTTTACTCCGGAAGATACCTTGTATAAGATGTGCATCTTTTACTGCATAAGATGTGCATCTTGTACTGCATAAGATGTACATCTTATACAAGGTATCTTCCGGAGTTACATTTGTTAGGTTTTAAGACGCTGTTTTGAATTTATTGAATGACTCTAACTACAGAGATTTTCGCGTTTAGGTAAGCAGAAAAATCTGTTTAGGTAAACGCGAAAATCTCTGTAGTTAGAGAACTCGTTGGATTTTCAAAATAGAAATGGTTTATGTTATTGATTCAATAAATTCAAAACAGATTCTAAGATAAACCATTTTTGTCCCGGTGGAAAAAGACGAACCGGCATTATTCTGCTGCCATCCTAACAAAAGATACAGTCAACGCCTGACTTTCTGTCAGTCTTTGTCACCTGGCTTTTCCATTTTCATTTTGGCATACCATTTGTTTGCATAGTAGTGTCCGTTTCAGGAAAGCCCTCTGCAGAAGGCTTCGCAGTAACCGGGCCAAACAAATCAAGCATAATAATAAATAAGAAATAACGATCATGGGAAAAATTATTGGAATTGACTTAGGAACTACCAACTCTTGCGTTTCTGTATTCGAAGGAAACGAGCCGGTAGTGATTACCAACAGCGAAGGAAAACGCACCACTCCTTCTATTGTGGCATTTGTAGACGGTGGCGAACGCAAAGTAGGCGATCCTGCTAAACGTCAGGCCATCACGAACCCCACCCGTACGGTGTTCTCTATCAAACGTTTCATGGGCGAATCATGGGATCAGGTACAGAAAGAAGTAGGCCGCGTGCCTTATAAAGTAGTGAAGGGCGACAACAGTACTCCGCGTGTGGAGATCGACGGACGCTTGTACACTCCACAGGAAATCTCTGCTATGATTCTGCAGAAAATGAAGAAAACAGCCGAAGACTTTCTGGGACAAGAAGTTACCGAAGCCGTTATCACCGTACCCGCTTACTTCTCCGATTCACAACGTCAGGCTACCAAAGAAGCCGGACAGATTGCCGGATTGGATGTAAAACGTATTGTGAACGAGCCGACTGCTGCTGCACTGGCTTATGGTCTGGATAAGGCGCATAAAGATATGAAGATTGCTGTATTCGACCTTGGTGGCGGTACATTCGATATCTCTATCCTCGAATTCGGTGGCGGTGTGTTCGAAGTGCTTTCTACCAACGGTGATACTCACCTCGGTGGCGACGACTTCGATCAGGTGATCATCAACTGGCTGGCAGAGGAATTCAAGATCGACGAAGGCGGTGACCTGACTAAGGACCCGATGGCTTTGCAACGTCTGAAGGAAGCTGCCGAAAAAGCAAAGATCGAACTTTCTTCTTCGACCAGTACTGAAATCAACCTGCCGTACATCTTCCCGGTAGATGGTATGCCCAAGCACTTGGTGAAAACATTGACCCGTGCCAAGTTCGAATCACTGGCTCACTCACTGATCCAGGCTTGTCTCGAACCGTGTAAGAAGGCCATGAGCGACGCCGGACTGGGTAACTCGGATATTGATGAAGTGATCCTCGTAGGTGGATCCACCCGTATCCCGGCTGTACAGAAGTTGGTCGAAGACTTCTTCGGAAAAGCTCCTTCCAAGGGTGTTAACCCGGACGAAGTAGTAGCCGTAGGTGCTGCCGTACAAGGTGCTGTATTGAGCGACGATATCAAAGGTGTGGTACTGCTCGACGTTACTCCGCTGTCTATGGGTATCGAAACCCTGGGTGGTGTGATGACCAAGCTGATCGATGCTAACACAACTATTCCGTGCAAGAAGAGCGAAACATTCTCGACTGCCGCCGACAACCAGAGCGAAGTGACCATCCATGTATTGCAAGGCGAACGTCCGATGGCCAACCAGAACAAATCTATCGGTCAGTTCAACCTCGCCGGTATTGCTCCCGCCCGTCGGGGTGTGCCGCAGATCGAAGTATCGTTCGATATCGATGCCAACGGTATCCTGAAGGTAACTGCCAAAGACAAAGCTACCGGTCAGGAACAAGCCATCCGCATCGAAGCTTCCAGCGGTCTGAGCAAGGACGAGATCGAACGTATGAAGGCCGAAGCGGCCGCCAATGCCGATGCCGACCAGAAGGAACGCGAAAAGATCGACAAGATGAACCAGGCCGATAGCATGATCTTCCAGACTGAAAAACAACTGGAAGAATTGGGCGACAAGCTCCCTGCCGACAAGAAGGCTCCGATAGAAGCTGCCCTCGGCAAGCTGAAAGAGGCTCACAAAGCACAGGATTTGGCTGCTGTCGATGCTGCTACTGCTGAACTGAACAATGCTTTCCAGGCTGCCAGCGCTGAAATGTACGCTCAGAGCGGTACTGCTCAACCGGGACCAGACATGAACGGACAAGCCGATGGCGGACAAAGCAGTGGTAACCAGAATGAGAATATTCAGGATGCTGACTTCGAGGAAGTGAAGTAAGAACGAATATAAATAATAGCGAAGCCGCAGTAGACAATCTGTCTTGCTGCGGCTTTTCTTGTTCGAAATAAAAGGGATCCCTTTTTCTATACTCTCAAAAAGACGTTTTCACACGGACTATTTTTTCATTTTTTGTGTGTCTGTTGGGGGAGTATAAGGGTCTGGGGCTCCCGGAAGAATCGGCGGATACTTTTTCAAGCTTGTCTCGAACTCGGTTACTATTTTCATCATAGGAATAGCATTCCATGTTTCGCGCAATCCTGTTTGCGGATATTCTTCTTTGGGGTCTGTAATCAAATTGAATGCCTTGGGTGAACCAAGTTTAGTAGGCGGAGTCCACCAGTCACGCTGCTCATCGTAGAAAACCAGCTTCCAGTTCTTCCATTTGACTCCTTCCAAACGATCGGAAACAAAAACAGGGAAACCGTCACGGCCTGATTTCTCTGTTTTACCGAACAGGAAATCAGAGACATCAATTCCGTCGATAGGACGGTCGGCCGGAATTTGAGCTCCTCCGATATGAGCAAGCGTAGTATAAGTGTCGACCTCATGAACGATTTCATTACTGACTCTGCCTGCCGGAATGCGATTCGGCCAACGAACAATGAACGGAACCCGCAAAGACCCTTCCATATGTGTGAAATAGTACCCACGCCAAGGGCCCGAAGAACCTTGCCATGGCCATGTGGCTTCCGGACCATTGTCACTTGTGAATACGATAATTGTATTATTCGTTATTCCTAATTTATCGATGGCATTCATTATTTCACCCACATTAGCGTCCATTTCCGACAATGCATCAGGAAAATCTCCAAATCCAGTCTTTCCTGTAAACTTCGGGTTGGGTAATGTGGGGAAATGGACCAAGGTATAAGGAATGTATGCATAGAAGGGTTTCTTTGCCTGTACGCTTCGTTGCATAAAATCAATCGTACGACGAGTAATTTCCTCATCGATCAATCGACGCTGCTCTAAATCGTAAACAACAAGTTCCTTGCTCTTTTCCCCTTTCTTTCCTTCCATGATGTGAGTAAAAGGTATGTCTTCGGCATTTGCCTGAGGACTCGAAGGCCAGAAAGCTTCATCGGTTGTTCTGGGAATACCATACCATTCGTCAAACCCCTGGTCAGTAGGAAACCGTCCGTCTTCACTGCCCAAATGCCATTTGCCGAAACAAGCAGTAGCATACCCTTTGCCCGAAAGCAATTCGGCAATAGTTACTTCCCATTGGGTCAATCCGTCTTTTCCGCCGCCGATAGGTATGGTATGAGTTCCTGACCGGATGGAATATCTTCCTGTGATTATGGCTGCCCGACTGGGTGTACATTGTGCTTCTACATTGAAGTTGGTGAATATGGTTCCTTCTTTTGCCAACCTGTCAACATGGGGAGTAGGAGCGCCACGGGTGACACCACCACCATAACAACCCACTTCTCCATATCCCAAATTGTCCATTAATATAAATACAATGTTAGGTTTTGAAGATGAGGCTTGTTGTGCATTTACTCTTTCAGGGATTACAGTTCCTACTGAAAGTATAATTCCAACTGCAGCTATTTTACCGCAATCTTTAAGCTTTTGTTTGAGATTGATATCCATATATTTCTTAATAAATTGTACGATACAACAAAATATTTGTCTGATATGTTTACTCCCTCATGTAAATGAATATGGCCTCAGTCGTGTTTTCAGCGTTTTAACCGGTTGATTTATAAAGCAAAAGAAGCTGTCTCTATCTAAAGAGGCAGCTTCTACTTTTTTACAAAGAAAGCAATTACTTCTGCAAAAACAAATCACAATTTAACTCAATCCTATCCACTGTAGCCCCCAAGCTTTCATAGAAACGAATAGCCGGTTCGTTCCAATTAGAAACCTGCCAGCGTAGCTTGTAGCAATTCTGTTCCCGGGCGTGCGCGATAACCTTGTTGATCAGCCGGGTGCCGATCTCCTGTCCTCGGTAGTCCTGACTTACATATAAATCGTCCATGTATAGCGACTTGCCGGTCCAGGTGTAGTAAGCGAAGAAGAAAGTCACGTATCCGTGTATTTGTCCGTTTTCGTCTTTGGCTACAAAACCGTGGATGAACTCTTTCTCTTGTTGCATCTGCGCTACAGAGTTGATTACCTTCTCGGGCATGTTCTGGAAGGTGGCAAATTCCTGAATCAATGGAAACAATTGCTCGAAATCCTGTTCTGCAATGGGAGTAATATGAATATTCATGGTATAGATGTTTATGTGATTTATTTCGCCATTTCCAGTAGACCAGCTATTTCCTGTGCCCATTGAGTCTCGTCGGGTGTCTCGAGAATCAGCGGCATGTTGTCGAATCGCGGATCCTGCATCAGTCGTTCAAAGAAGGCATTGCCGATAAAGCCTTTTCCTATATTATCATGACGGTCTACCCGGGTGCCCCGCTCTTTCTTGGAGTCGTTGAGGTGCATGGCCCGCAGGTATTCAAAGCCTACTTCCGAAGCGAAGGAGTCGAATACTTTATCATAGTTGGCCAGAAAGTCGTACCCAGCCGTAAAGGTGTGGCAGGTATCCAGACAGACACCTACCCGGTTTTTATCCTCCACCCGGTCGATGATGTACTTCAGATGCCAGAACTCGTTGCCAACGTTGCTCCCCTGTCCGGCTGTGTTCTCGATGACGGCTGTCACCCCTTGCGTTCGGGTAAGTGCCCAGTTGATACTCTCGGCAATGCGGTCGAGACAGACTTCCAAAGGAATCTGGTTCAGATGACTGCCTGGGTGGAAGTTCAGCAGCTTCAATCCCAGTTGTTCGCAACGTTGCATCTCGTCCAGGAAAGCGGTGCGGCTCTTTTCCAGCCCTTCCGCTTCCGGATGCCCCAGGTTGATCAGATAACTATCGTGTGGCAGGATGTATTCTGGTGCGAAGTCGTACTTCGCGCAGTTTTCCTTGAAAAGCCGGATATTCTCATCAGTCAGTGGTTTACTGACCCATTGCCGTTGGTTCTTTGTAAACAGGGCGAAGGCTGTCGCCCCGATTTCGTGCGCGTTGACCGGAGCCAACTCTACGCCTCCCGATGCAGAAACGTGTGCGCCTATCTTCTTTCTTGCTGTTGTCATATGGTTTGCTGTCAATTTATTGTTAGAACGGTAAAGATAGGCAAATGGTTTGAATATTGAAAACCTTTGCCTATCTGTTACGTAATATATTATTTCTTAGACATAAAGATGTTAAAATGAATAATATCCCTATATTTGTGTTTGTAAATAAAAGATAGTATGTTAGAAAGTATAGACAAGTTTATTAGTGAATTCAGCTCTTTGCTGTGGGGATGGCCGATGATCACACTGTTGCTGGGCACCCATTTGTTTCTCACTTTTCGGTTGAAGTTTCCTCAACGTAAGATTTTTACCGCTATTCGCTTGTCTGTGCAGAAAGACAAGGGGGCCGAGGGCGATGTGAGTCAGTTTGGTGCCTTGGCTACGGCATTAGCGGCTACGATTGGTACCGGAAACATCATTGGAGTAGCAACGGCCGTCAGCCTGGGAGGACCGGGTGCGGTATTCTGGTGCTGGATAACCGGTGTGCTGGGTATTGCCACGAAGTACGGTGAAGGCTTGCTGGCCGTGAAATACCGGGTGAAAGGAGAGAATGGGCAGATGATCGGTGGTCCGATGTTTGCTTTGGAAAGAGGGCTGAATATGAAGTGGCTGGGTGTACTGTTCTGTGTATTTACTGCTTTGGCCGCTTTCGGGATAGGGAATAGCGTGCAGGCCAACTCCATCTCCATGTTGTTGGAGGAAACTTGGGGGATAGCCCCTTACTTGACCGGTTTGGTGATAAGTGCTTTGGTAGCCATGGTAATTATTTTCGGCGTCAAAGGAATTGCCCGGGTATGTGTGGCTTTCGTGCCGTTCATGGCTGTGTTCTACATATTGGGTTGTCTGTATATCCTGTTTGTTAACTCGGCTTATCTGGGCGAATCGTTATCCCTTATTATGAAGTCTGCTTTCCAGCCACAGGCTGCCGGAGGTGGTTTCGCGGGAGCAACGGTGATCATGGCCGCCCGTTATGGTATCGCCCGGGGCTTGTTCTCCAATGAGTCGGGGATGGGGTCGGCACCGATCGTGGCGGCAGCAGCCCGTACACGGAATCCGGTGCGTCAGGCATTGGTGTCGGCCAGTGGAACCTTTTGGGATACGGTGGTTATCTGTGCACTGACCGGCTTGGTGCTGGTTAGCAGCATCATTGCTCATCCGGATATCGACCATACACAGGGTGCGGCGCTTACCAAGGCGGCTTTCGATAAGATACCGGTGGTAGGCTCTATCATTTTGTCGGTAGGTATTATCACTTTTGCTTTCTCTACTATTCTCGGATGGTCGTATTACGGCGAAAAGGCAGTGGAGTATCTGGGAGGTCGGAAATGGATCAAAGTATATCGTTTCTTCTGGGTATTGGTGGCTTTCGCCGGCTCGATGGTGAACCTCTCATTCGTATGGAACTTCTCTGACTGTATGAATGCCTTGATGGCTATTCCCAACCTCACCTCTTTGCTCTTACTCTCCGGTGTATTAGTGAAGGAGACCAACAGGTATCTGTGGAATAATAAGTTGGACGAAACAGCCGAGTGACTTCAGACCATAAAGACGAATGAGGGTATTCCCTAACTTGGAAATACCCTCATTCGTCTTTATGGTCAGTTACCGGTTGTTATACCAGATCTCCTATCTTTTCCAGATTCTTTTCAATGTCTTCATTGGTGAGCGAGTAGTTCACCAGGTCGCCCGACAGATATTTATCATACGATACCATGTCCAGTAAGCCATGTCCGGAGAGGTTGAACAGGATAACCTTCTCTTCGCCCGTTTCCTTGCACTTTTTGGCTTCATTGACAGCCGCGGCAATAGCGTGACACGATTCCGGTGCCGGAACGATACCTTCAGCTTGTGCGAAGATCATACCAGCCTCGAACGATTCCAGTTGGCGGATGTCTACCGCTTCCATCAAACCGTCTTTCAGCAGTTGCGAAACGATAACACCGGCACCGTGGTAGCGCAAACCGCCCGCATGGATATTGGCCGGGGCGAAATTGTGCCCCAGTGTGTACATAGGCAACAGTGGAGTGTAACCAGCTTCGTCGCCGAAATCATACTGGAACTTACCGCGTGTCAGCTTCGGACAGGAGGCCGGTTCGGCAGCGATGTAACGTGTCTTCTTTCCTTCCAGGATGGTGTGGCGCATGAACGGGAAGCAGATACCCCCGAAGTTCGAACCACCACCGAAGCAACCGATGACGATATCCGGATATTCGCCGGCCATCTCCATTTGCTTCTCAGCTTCCAGTCCGATGATGGTCTGGTGCAAGGTGACGTGACTCAGTACCGAACCGAGCGTATATTTACAGCCCGGAGTAGACTGTGCCAGTTCAATGGCTTCCGAGATAGCAGTTCCGAGCGAACCCTGGTAGTTGGGATGGGCTGTCAGAATATCCTTTCCGGCGCGGGTAGACATGGAAGGCGAAGGTGTAACCTGCGCACCGAATGTTTGCATGATGCTGCGGCGGTAAGGCTTCTGTTCGTAGCTGATCTTTACCTGGTAAACAGCCGCTTCCAGACCGAATACCTTGGCAGCATAGGACAGGGCAGCTCCCCATTGTCCCGCACCGGTTTCCGTGGTGACGTTCGTTACCCCTTCTTTCTTGCAATAATACGCCTGTGCCAGTGCTGAGTTCAACTTGTGTGAACCAATGGGACTTACGCTTTCGTTCTTGAAGTAAATGTGTGCCGGCGTACCGATGGCTTCCTCCAGTCCGTATGCGCGAACCAACGGAGTACTGCGGTAGTACTTGTACATCTCGCGTACCTCCTCGGGTATCTCTACCCACTGATCCGTCTGGTTCAGTTCCTGGCGGCAAAGTTCTTCGGCAAAGATGGGGAAGAGATCTTCCGGCTTCAAGGGTTGTTTCGTGCCCGGATGCAGCGGAGGCATGGGTTTGTTCACCATGTCGGCCTGTATGTTGTACCAATATTGTGGTATTTCTTCTTCAGGTAGTATGTACCTTTTTTTTCGATTACTCATAATAGTATGTGTTTTTATGTTTCAGTTGCCAAAAGTACGGAATTATTTTAATAATGGCATCAAAATAACACTATAAAACTCATCACCCCCTTTTCTTAACAGTAGTAAGAAAAGGGGGTGATGAATAGAAGGTATCTAAAACCTTATACGAATAAGGTAATGATCAGATAAATAACCGCAGCCAACGCACCGCTTACCGGAATAGTCAGAAGCCAGGCTACCCAAAGGTCCTTGGTGACTCCCCAGCGTACAGCCGAGAGGCGTTTCGTAGCTCCCACACCGATGATAGAACCGGTGATGGTATGCGTCGTACTGACGGGAATCTTTAGGATTTCAGTCAGGTACAGCGTGAAGGCGCCAGCCGTTTCAGCTACCATACCTTCCAACGGAGTCACCTTCGTGATACGCGAACCCATCGTCTTCACAATCTTCCATCCACCCGACATGGTTCCCAATGAAATCATGGTAAAACAGGCGAATGCCACCCAGTTGGGCAAGTCTTCAATGCTCTGGATACCTACGCCCAGGCCCAGCGGGTGGGCGGCAATCAGCGCGGCAGCAATGATACCCATTACCTTTTGCGAGTCGTTCAAGCCGTGTCCTATGCTGAACAAAGCCGACGAAACCAACTGTAATCGCTTGAACCAGTTCTCTGCTTTGTGCGGATTGGCCCGCTTACAGATATTGAGCACGAAAAGGGTGAACAGGAATGCCATCGCCATACCGATGAGAGGAGCCAGGAAGATGAAAGCGGCAATCTTGAGGATTACTGCAGTCTGTACAGCCTGAAAGCCGCTGGCCATAATAGCCGAGCCGGCAAAACCACCGATGAGCGTATGCGAAGAAGAAGAGGGGATACCCAGCCACCAGGTCAGGAGATTCCAGATGATGGCGGCAATGATTCCGGCCAGGATGACCGGTAGCGTGATATAAGTCTCGAATACGGTTTTGGATACCGTGTTGGCAATACCGAATTCTCCGATGATGTATTTGGCAATGAAGAAGGCAACAAAGTTAAAGAATGCCGCCCATAACACTGCTTGGAAAGGTGTCAGTACCTTGGTTGATACAATAGTGGCGATAGAGTTGGCCGCATCATGGAACCCATTGATATAGTCAAAAATGAGCGCCAGTACGATAATCGTTATGAGTAGTGTCATCTATTATCGGTTTATGCGTATTTTACTATGATGGTTTTAATGACTTTACCTACCAACTCGGCAGCATCCGTCGTCTTTTCAAGTTCGTACATGATCTCTTTCTGCTTGATCACCTCGACGCCATCCGTTTCGATTTCGAACAACTTGATGACAAACTGCTCGTACACATCGTCGGCCTTGTTTTCAATATCGTGCAGTTGGGTGCAGTATTTTTTGATGTTGGCCGGACTTTTTCTCAATGTATCGAGTTCGTCCATGGCCTGTCCGATGATAACGGAACATTCTTTGATCAGCCGAGCCAACTCAACACCACCTTCGGGGATGAATTTGGGGTTATAGAGGGCAATACGTTTAGCGCAACTGTTGATACCATCGATTACGTCGTCCAGACGAGTGGCCAGTGCGTGAATATCCTCCCGGTCGAAGGGAGTGATGAAAGTAGTGTTCAAATCGTCAAATACCTGATGCGAGAGTTTATCTCCTGCCCGTTCCTGATCCTTGATCTTTTTGTAGTCTTCTACTTGTGCTGCATGATTCCCACCATGTTGCAGAGTTTCGATTAGCAAGTCGGATGCAACGATCATCACTTCCGACAACTGCTTTAACAGAGGAAAAAACTTCGGTTCTTTGGGTGTGAACCGGTTGAAAAAAGAATTATTCATACCTATCTATTCGCTAAAGATGTTTTGCTCTTTGTAATATTTGCTGCAAAAATATGCTATTCATATTACACTTCTGTTACAAAAGTAGAAAATTATTTTTTTTATTTAGCATTTTAAGTGAGTTAACAGGTTGCTCAGTTTGAATTTATTAACAAAAGCCTAACTGAGAAGTATATTACAATAAGGATTGGATAAATACCTCTCTTGTGCTTATCGTTGAACATAAGCTTTTCCTCGCAAGTATCTCCAAATGTTTTTGATTTTTGGAAACTGGCGTATGGTAGGCCGGATGGATGGAGCTAGCGCGATTCCGAGTAGTACCAGTATACCGAACAGGGTGATGCCTCCGAATATCTCTTTCCAACTGACGAGCATGGCTTGCATGTTTGTCAAACCGTACAGGGTGCTGGTGGCAGCTATCCGGGCTTCTTCGACTGTGTGTCCGTTGGCCAGGGAATGCTCTACGGTATTCCGGAAGATATGTGCCGAGAGGCCGTTCACTCCATCCATGTCTTGTGACAGGATCATCAGGTTCTTCTTTTGCAGATGTTGCAACGTGTTGGCACAAAGACTGTTGGCCATGGTGCCTACAATGGCCGAACGCACAAAACTGATCAGAGTCAGGCTGGGAAAGAAGTGCGGAAAGGGAATTCCTTCGGCCGCGTAGATTGCTGTGCTGATGTAGATGCTGATGTATCCCAGCCCTTTTAATAAATAAGGTATATAGAGTTGTTCTTTGGCAATACCGGGCTGGAAGATGAAATACATCATGAAGTGGTGTAGCACGAAGCAGAGGAAACCAGTCAGGAAGATCGGTTTGTACGCTCCCCGGTACACGGACACCCAGTAGTAGGAGAGTCCGGCCCCTACCACTACACCGGCAAATACCATCCAGTTGAGCGAGGTGTTGTGCAGGATATCATAGTGCAGGACACCACCTGTGTACACATTCAGAATCACGTTCGAGGTGCTGAGAAAGACTTCCAGAACTGCGAGCAACACGAGGGCTTTCATCAGCGGCTTGTATCGGAACAGCTCGGGCATGAGGAACGGGCGGCGGATGCCGTACATACGCTGGATGGCGCAGACCAGCAGCAGAACGGAGGCTATGGTGGCCAGACGTATGTACGAGGAGTCGAACCAGTCGAGCCGGCGGCCGTACTCGAAGATGAAGTTGAGCAGTAGCAGGACCAGGGTCCACAACGTCATGCCCATCCAGTCGATGCCGTACAGCGGGAACTTCCGGATTAGTCGGATGGGACGCATCAGGAAATAGTGGGTAATCATCACCAGGAGCAACAGCCCAATGATGAGAATGTGCATGTACTTCCAACTGTAGAGGTACGAAATCTCTGCAGTGAGCAGCCCCGACAGTTGCACCGAACCCAACACGATGAGGTACACCACGGAGAAGAACACCGTGAAGTCGCGCTTCGGGGTGATGATCAGTTGGATGGACGACATGCATTCGAACATCCCCACCATACGCACAGCTCCTACGATGAGCGAGGTGAATACCAACAGCAATACATTGTCCGAGTACAGACTGATGATATTACCCACAATAATAAGTCCCGCCGCGGTGAGCAGGATGGTACGCGACAGGAACCGGAACTTGATGCGGAATAGCAATGGGAACACCATCGTCATCCCGATGAACGAGGCCGAGAAGATCAGCTTCACATCTTCCGTGGTCAATGCCTTGCCACCCACCACCTCGTTCAGGTTGGTCAGGTAGATGCTGTTGGACAACTGGAAGACAATGGCCGTGCAGAGCAGGAGGAGGAAGCGCAGGCGGTCGGGTACAAACTCTTTGAACGCCATGATACGGTATTTGCCTTGTGGAATCATGTGTGGTTATCTTATGAGGTAGACTTCGGCACTCATGCCGGCTTTTAGTTTGGCGAGACTTTCCGGCGTGTTCGTGCCGGTGAACTCGATGCGGATGGGGATGCGTTGTTCCACCTTCACGAAGTTTCCCGTGGCATTGTCCGTGGGAACCAGCGAAAAGGCCGATCCGGTGGCATACGACAGGGCTGCTACACGCCCGGTAAACTTTGCGTCGGGCACGGCATCCACATCTATCTCCACCTCGTCGCCCACGGCGATGTTCCGGGTTTGCTTCTCTTTGTAGTTGGCTATCACCCACACTTCGGCATCGTCCACAATGCCGGCCACAGCCTGCCCGGGTTGTATCAACTGGCCTGTTTGCAGTTCCTTGCGACCCAGGATACCGCTGCACGGAGCTACAATAACGGTGTACGACAGGTTCAGTTCGGCCATGTCCAGCGCTGCTTTGGCTGCCTTGATGTTGGCTTCGTTCTGTGAGAGGCGGTTCACCTGCTCCTCGCCGACCAGGGCGGTCGATTTCTTCTGCCGTACCAGCATGTCATATTTCGCTTTGGTGGCGTCATAGTCTGTCTTTACATTGTCGTACTGGTCCTGTGTTACTGCCTGTTGGTCCAGCAGATTCTTGTAACGGCGCAGGTTGGTGGCGGCATGTTCCAGTCGCACCTTCACCTCCTCGATGCCCGCATCGGATACCGACAGGTTGTTCTGCGTCATACTCAGCGTGGAGCCTGTGGCGCTTTTGCCGGCAATGGCGTTGGTATAGTTGGCTTCCGCCTGTGCCAGACGGAACAGGTACTCGCTGTTGTCGATGATGAGCAACGTATCTCCTTGGTTCACTTGCTGAAACTCCTCGAAACGGATCTCCTTGATGTATCCCTGCACGCGCGAGTTCACCGGAACGATGTGGCGGCGCACCTGCGCATTGTCCGTGAAGCGGCTGCTGCCTACGGTCATGAACTGAGTGATGACCCATGTCACTCCGGCAATGATGAACGCGAGCAGTGCGTAATTGAATATTCTGAATGTCAGACTCTTTCCTTTTTTCTTCTTATTACTTTCCATAATGCTTGTTTTTAAATGTTACCGATGGTGCGTTGCAGCTTGTAATGCTGGTAGATGATGTTGATCTTCGCGTTGACAACCTGTAGTTCCGCGTTGAGTTTGGTGTTGCCCGCGTCCAGTATCTCGGTGATCAGTACTAGGTTGTTCAGGTAGCGGTTGTTGACGATGCGGTAGTTCTCCGTAGCCAGTTGCAGGCTCTTCTCGAAGGTAGCCAGCTTCTCGAACGATTCCTTGTACTTCGTGGCATCAGCATGGATAGCCATTTCGGTATGCTCGGTCAAGAGCTCCCGTGCCTCGCGGGCGTTCTGTTGTTGCGAGCGGGCCAGGCGTACATTCTTCCGGGTCTTGAACAGGGAAGATACCTCGTACTTCAACCCCACACCCACGTACCAGTAGTTGAAGTTCTTGTCGATAGGAGGTACCTCGATCAGGATAGGCCCGTCGAAATGGTTGGCAGCTACGATGGCTACCGACGGCAGGTAGTTGGCCTTCGCCAGCTTCACGCCTGTTTCAGCCATCTGCACGCTGGTGGCAGCCGATTTTAGTTCCGGAAGTTGAAGCCCGGCCGTCAGCATCAGGTCGGCTAGCGCATCGCTACCCAGTTCCATGCGCAAGATAGTGGAGTCGGGCTCTACAACGGTTGTTGCGGGAAGTCCCAGCGTGGTGACCAACTGGTGGTTCAGGATATCCCGGTTGTTGTCTATTTCTATCAGTGCCAACTCATCATTCTGCAACGCCAGTTCATGGCGGGTGATATCATTGTTCAGCGCCATGCCCTCCTGCTGCTTCGCCTTGATCTGCCGGATGAGCAGTTGTGTCTGTTCGATATTCTTTACATACACCTCCCGTTGGTTCTTTAGCTTATACAGGTTCAGGTAATGTCCGGTTAGCAGGAAGCGGATGTCCATCTGCTGACGTTCATAGTCCAGTTGCGCCAGTTGCTCTTCAAGCTTTGCCTGGGCGATGCTGTGACTGATAGCTCCTCCGGCAAACACCACCTGCGACGCTTCGAGAGCGAAGTTATTGCCCCAGTGCGGCATTTCTGCCCGCATGCTGTGACCGAAGTCCCGGTCCAGCATGGTCCCGTCGCCGATATACGAGAAAGAGAGTGAGGCATCGATGGATGGCAGACGCGCGTTGCGCACTACGTCTGTAGCCCGCCGGGCCGTTTCCATCCCCGAGCGGGACAGTTTCAGTTGTTTACTGTTTTCTTCTGCCAACCGGAACACCTCGTCCAGTGTCAACATGCGGACGGTTCGTTCCTGGGCCAATACACAGGGAACACACAGCAGTAC
The DNA here is from genome assembly GCA_031554505.1 of Bacteroides sp. Taxonomy (GTDB): domain Bacteria; phylum Bacteroidota; class Bacteroidia; order Bacteroidales; family Bacteroidaceae; genus Bacteroides. Next base: position 104,928 of record JAVBVI010000020.1, read on the forward strand.
ATATACTGCCGTGAGTAAATAGAATCTACTCATATCAGTTAATAAAAAATTAGAATGTAATGGGAATGTTATCCTTCGGTGAAATAAGCTAAGCGCTGACATCGGGACGACTGCCAGCTGATGCGAGAAGGTTTCTTGATAAATGCGTGGTACACTTGGGGATAAAAACGATTTTGTATCTGTTGAATGTATGAATGAGAATCTCTGTATAAGATTCGGGCTGCAAAGTAACGGAATAAATCAATCACTTGTAACCCACTGTTTTGGTTAAATAAAGATAAAAAGGTTGTTCAAGGAGAAAATATGAATCTTCCCTGTAGATGCCATAAAGGGGCGTTGGGGTATCTAGAGTGTTTGTTTGCTTTTTTGCTCAGTATTTGCTCGAAAGAAGGACCTTCTCGGAAAGTGTTTACCGAGCCCGGAAACGGCTCTTACTAAATAAATTTATCTCTGTAGGTGCAGAAATTTTTCTGTTTAGGTAAACGCAAAAATCCCTGTAGCTGGAGAGTGGATTGCGATGAGCTTTTTTATTCCACTTCTATGAAAGACAAAGCAAATTTTGTCAAAATACTAAAAGACGATATGCGAAAGTTGAGTAAATAAACTATCTTAGCTCCCCAATATACGTATTATGAAATTCTCAACTGGCATCATTCTTGTTTTGCTTGGTCTTTGCTGTTCCAGTAGTTTGAAAGGACAACAAGGCCGTACATGTAACACCATCCATGTCATGGTAGCCCTGTGCGATAATCAGTACCAGGGCATTGTCCCTGTTCCCAAGAAAATAGGAAACGGACAAGATCCGGATAATAATTTGTATTGGGGATGTGGGTATGGAGTCCGTACTTATTTCCGGAAAAGCGCAGAATGGAAAGAGGTGAAACGATACAAGCCGGGGGATATAATTCTGGAACGGATCGTATTTAAGCATAGAGTCCATAACTATTACTTAGTGGCCGATGCATACGACGGGAAAGAAATCAAACAGTGTACCAAAGACTTTCTGTCGTCCTGTGCCGGACAGATAAAAGATACGTTGCATGTGGGGAGTACAGTTATTGGGATCCAAGGAAATTCCCGGCTGCTATCATATATCGGACATGACGGCTTGATGGACTTCTCCTTGCAAAACACTTATGCGGCGGTCGATACCCTTTCCCGGGATGCCATTATCCTTGCCTGTATCAGCAAAAGATTCTTTGCTCCATTTTTGAAATCGACCGGTGCTCGTCCATTGGTGTGGACTACCGGGTTGATGTGCCCGGAAGCATATACTTTGCACGATGCTATCAGTACTTATATCGGTGGGGGCAATGCGGAGAGCGTAAGAACCAATGCAGCTAGGGCATACCATCAATACCAGAAATGTGGCGAGAAAGCTGCCCGAAATCTGCTGGTTACGGGATATTGATATGGCGTCTAAATCACTCATAATTTGAAAATATATTGACCTGCAAAGATAGCTAAATTAACCAAGTAACGTAATGCAGGTAGCCGATTTTGTTTTAGAACCGATAGATGCAGAAATACCGGAAAAGAGATGGGCTCTTTCCCGGTATCTTACTATGTAGACCTATTGAAAATTCTTATTTCAAGGCCTTCAATACAATCTTTCCGCTTTGCAATCCTTTGGCTTTCGCCTCAAAGACGATATCGCCTGCCGATTCACCAGCTTGCACAATGGCAGTAAGCTGACCGCTGAAAGCATGCATCTGCGGCAAGTGGAACAGATCCAGACAAGTAGCATCGCCATTGGCAGCGGCACGGTACTTACCTGCCCCCTTCACAGTGAAGTTCACCAGGCGACTGTCGGTGGGGCAAAGATTACCGTCCTTATCTACCACGCTAATGGTGAGGTAGGCCAGGTCCTTGCCATCGGCAGAGATTGAAGTGCGGTCGGCTTTCACTTCCAGGTGATGAGGTTTTCCGGCGGTACGCATGACCTTCTCCTCCGTAGGCCGTCCATTCTTATCGTAAGCCACCACTTTCACTTCACCCGGCTCGTACACCACATCCATCCACATCAGGCGGTAGCGCTGTTGCAGGGCGAGCCCGTCTTCCATCTCCACTCCGCTCTTGGGAGCTTTGACGAACGAAGAAGCGGGAGCGGTCGAGGCATCGACCTTACTCTTCTTGCCATAGCTCTTGCCGTTGACGAAGAGTTCGGCGCTCGGGTAGTCGGTATAGACAAAGACCGGAGTCACCTCGCCTTCGCGTCCTTCCCAGTTCCAGTGCGGTAGCATGTGCAGCGTGTGCGATTCCTTGTTCCATAAGCTGCGGTAGAGGTAGAAACGGTCTTTCGGCAGACTGGCCAGGTCGATGATGCCAAACAGTGAGCTGTGGCTGGGCCAGTCATTGGTATCGTATGGTGAAGGTTCGCCCAGATAGTCGAAGCCGGTCCAGACGAACTGACCGATGGTCCACGCATGATCGTCGGCCAGGGCGAAGTCGTCGTCGGGCAGATTGGACCAGGAGCAGTGTTCCAGGTCGTAGCCGCTGGACTGGTGGTCGTCATATTTGGCATGGCCTTTCTTTACCACGGGGAACTTGTACACCCCGCGGGAGCTGACGGTAGAGGCGGTCTCCGAACCGAGCACGATGTTCTGCGGAAGCAGGTCGTACGTTTCCTGGTAGCGGTGGGCGCGGTAGTTCAGTCCCGGTACATCGATCATGGCAGCGAAACCGTTGGCCAGTACGCAACTCACCTGATCCATGCCGCACGTCACCGTGCGTGTAGGGTCTTCGCGGTGGCAGATGTCCTGCAGGAACTTGGCTACCTCATACCCCTTCGGGCTGCATTGCGTGGGAACTTCGTTGCCGATGCTCCACATCACCACCGAAGCATTGTTGCGGTAGTGGTGCAGCATGTTCACCATGTCGCGCTCGGCCCATTCATTGAAATAGCGGTGGTAACCGTTCTGGCACTTGGCGATGTCCCATTCATCGAACGGTTCCACCATCATCATGAGGCCCATCTCGTCGCAGAGTTCCACGAGTTCCGGAGCCGGCATGTTGTGCGAGGTACGGATGGCGTCGCAACCCATGTCTTTTAACAGGGTAAGCTGGCGACGAAGAGCAGCCGTATTAATAGCAGCGCCGAGCGGGCCGAGGTCGTGGTGGTTGCACACCCCCTGGAACTTGCGGAGCTGCCCGTTCAGGAAGAAACCTTTGTCGGCAATAACCTCCACGTTGCGGATACCGAAGCGGGTGATATATTCGTCCACTTGGATCTCACCTACATAGATGCGCGAAACAGCTTTATAAAGAGAAGGAGTCTCGGGCGACCAAAGTTTCGGCGCATCGACGATGAAGTTCTGCTCGAACGGTTGCCCATGATTGATCTTCCGTGTATTATCCTTGGAAGCCACCACCTTTCCTTCCGGTGAGAGTATATCGGTGACGATGCGTATCTTCTCATCGCCCGCGTTCTCTATCTTCGTCTTCAGGCAGACAGAAGCCAAAGAGGCCGATACATGCGGAGTAGTCAGTTGCGTGCCCCAGACCGGCACATGCACCTTGTCGGTAGTGACCAGATGCACATGGCGGTACAGGCCTGCTCCCGGATACCAGCGCGATGACTGCGAATAATTCTCCAACCGTACGGCCAGTACATTGTCCTTCCCGTCTGCATTCAGCAGGGCGGTCACATCACAATGAAACGAGTTGTACCCGAATGGCCAGAAGCAAGCCTCCTTGCCGTTGACATATACCCGTGCCTCACTCATAGCCCCGTCGAACACCAACGTAGCCTGTTTGTCCGCCGGAACGTCGAAGTGTGTGCGGTACCAGCCGATGCCCACATACGGCAGTCCACCGGTACGTCCGGTCTTCACGGAAGCCTGTTTCTCCAGGTTCTGCGTGATTGCCACCTTCTGCAAGTCGTTGCCACCGTCGAACGGACCGTAGATAGCCCAGTCGTGCGGAACGATAACGCTCTCCCAGCGGCTATCGTTATAGGCAGGCGATACGGCTTCCGGGAAGTCACCTTTGGTAAACTTCCAGTTCTTCTCCAGCGCTTGTTCCTGACGTTGCGCCTGCGCTGTGCCGAAGCAAGCCAGGAAGCACAACACGCCGATGAGTCTTCTTTGTTTCATAATACTTGATTTTGTAATTGATATCGGCAAAGATAAGCCAGATCAACGAGAAGAAAAAACACATTTCGGACATAATGCAACAAAAAAAGGACAATTCCCTATGCTTTTAGTGATTAACAAAGTATTGCGCGGGTTTTATTCTATAATAAATGAGAATTTTCCTTGTAATACTTTTTTTATATCCGTTCATACCATTTCCCGTTCAAGTCAATGACATTGGCCCAGAAGCTTTAAAAGGTACGGGTCGAAGGTTTAGAACCTTCGGGGCTTAGGTTTTAAACCTTCGACCCTTAGGTTTTAAACCTTTTTGGGGAAGGGATACAGGTGTCTGTAGGGCACATTGGCCTAACTCGTAAGTCCGGTAGGAAGCAAGCCAATGGAAAGTATTCTTTTTTTACCATCTGCTCTTTTCGGGTTAATTAATGAACCTGTAAAGCGTTGGACAAAATTGTCCGGAACCGGACAATTTTAATCTTGCAACTCTCTCATAATCAAGACTGGTTTCTTTTGGCACAAAGATTGCTTTTCCTGAAGCAAAACAAAAAACAATATGGAAGATATGATTCGAATGGAGGGAATAACCAGGATCTACCGCACAAAAGAAGTAGAAACCCTTGCACTGGAAAATGTGAACCTGGAAGTAAAAGAAGGAGAGTTTGTGTCCGTCATGGGCCCATCCGGATGCGGAAAAAGTACCCTGCTCAATGTCATGGGGTTGCTCGACCTCCCCACCACCGGCAAGGTACTGATCAATGGAACAGAAACCAGCCGGATGAAAGACGGCCCGATGGCCGACTTCCGCAACGAAACCCTCGGCTTCGTATTCCAGAGCTTTCACTTGGTCAACTCCCTGAACGTATTAGATAATGTAGAAATGCCATTGTTGTACCGCAAATCCACCGAGAAGAGCCGCCGCGAGATGGCCCGCGAAGTCTTAGAGAAAGTAGGCCTCTCCGCCCGTATGCGTCACTTCCCTTCCCAACTCTCGGGCGGACAGTGCCAGCGCGTAGCCATCGCCCGCGCCATCGTGGGCAACCCCAAGATACTACTGGCCGACGAACCCACCGGAAACCTCGACAGTAAGATGGGAGCTGAGATCATGAACCTGCTGATGAAACTGAACGAAGAAGGAATGACCATCGTCATGGTGACGCACGACGAGCACATCGCCCGCGAAACCCAACGCATCATGCGCTTCTTCGACGGACGCCGCATCGAATAACCCTTTTTAAATCAACGACCATGTATAAGATATATTTCAAACAGGCCCTTCAGATGCTGAAACAGAACCTGTTCATCAGCACTATCTCCATCCTGGGTACAGCGTTGGCTATTATGATGATCATGGCCATCATTGTCTCCGAGGAGGTGAAGACGGTCAGCCTCGCTCCCGAGAGCAACCGGGGGAGAATGTATTTCATCAATTGGGAGCTCCAGCGAGATACCGTCAAAGGCCATAGCCGGTCGGGTACGCTGGAATACGCTACTATCAAAGAGTATTTGTTGAAATTACAAGTTCCGGAGGCTATCTCTGTTTACTCTTCAGTGCACGAAAGGAATAAGTCAATTGTCAGTATGCCGGGATCGCCCGATAACCTGAACTTGGCAGTACGGAATGTCGATGCAACCTATTGGCGGATACAGGACTTCCGGTTTATCAGTGGGAAACCGTTCAGTGAAGAAGAATTCCAGTCGGGCGTACCTTGTGCCGTTGTATCGGAACGGATCGCCCGGGAGTTACTCAAGGGGGAAGACCCGCTGGGTAAGACCATCGAGGTCAGATTCAAACCCTACCGCATTGTCGGAGTAGTCAAGGAAGTATCGCCTGTATTCAAGAATGCCTACGCAGATGTCTGGATTCCCTACACCAGCAATGTCAACTATGAAGAAGGAAGATACCAGGTCATGCTATTGGCCAAGGACAACAAGGACTTTCCGGCCATGTATGCCGAAGTCCGTAAGATGGAACAGCAATTCGGGGTGGATCATACACCCAGCTACATCTTTATCAAAGGGCCGGAAAACCTTCGCGTGGCTTCCATGAACGAGGTATGGGGAAACAGCGAAGAAGAAGTTCAGGAAAAGATCGATATCCAGAACCGGAAAAGAGTATTCATTCTGGTAGTGCTTTTGTTGGTACCTGCTGTCAATCTCTCCGGATTCAGCCTGTCGCGTATCAAGAAACGTACCTCCGAGATCGGCGCCCGGAAAGCCTTCGGAGCCAAGAAATACGTCATCCTTACGCAGGTGCTTTATGAGAACTTCCTCACGTCGATCATCGGCGGGGTACTCGGGTTGCTGTTTTCGTACGTGGTGGTATACCAGATGAAGGAGTGGCTGCTGAAAGTACCGGCCGATGCGGTAATCCCGGTTCAGTCGCTGGTGTCGCCGATGGTTTTCCTCGCTGTCTTTGCCGCCTGTGTACTCCTCAATCTGCTCTCGGCAGGTATCCCGGCCTACCGGGCTTCGCGAATGTCCATCATTGATTCACTCAACCAAAACGACCATAAATCATGATACGTCATATATTTAAAATTATATGGAACGAACGCCGGATCAATGCCTGGATCCTGGTAGAGTTCATCCTTGTCTTCTGCATCCTCTGGTTTTGCACTGATTTCTTGTACTACCTGGCAGGACGCAAACTGGAGCCTCTCGGGTTCGATATCAATCATACGTATATGATCCGGATGGCTCAGAAGGAGCCGGTCAACCCATCAGAAGACGAACAGAACGCTTATGCCGAAACACTGAAGCAGCGGGTGCTGCAATACCCCGGCGTGGAAAATATCGCTTTTGCTTCCAGTGCTATCCCCTTTGGCGGGAGCTCGAGTGCGCAAGGTTTCAATGTCAATAGAGACTCTTTGAATATTTCAATCCGGATACGGTGGGCTACGCCCGAATTCTTCGATGTTTTCCGAATTAAGTTTCTGAATGGCTCTCCTTTCGAAGGCGGCGGTATGTCGGGCGAACGAAAAGCGGTGATCAGTATAGCCAGAGATGGACGATTCGGGTGGGGCTATCAAAATAGTGGAGAACCCTATGATATACAGGACGTAAAAACTCTTTATGCCGGAATGAACGACGAGAATCCCTATACCGTAGTGGGTGCTGTGGCGGCGCTAAAGGACTCTCGCTATGCCGGATACAACAGTTCTGTGGTGGTTCCTCTGGGACGGAATAGGGTTCATCTGGTAGAAAATCAGATCGTTATTCGTGTCAGCGATGCAGCCGATACGAATTTTGCCGATCGCTTTCTCAACGAAATGAAAGAGCAACTGATGATAGGCCCTTATCTCTTATTCTCGATAGAGTCCCTCCAGTCGAGGGCAGATATGAGCTCTGAGTATGAAGTGGGCGACAACCTGAACAGTGTTTTGTCCATCACGGCCTTCCTCTTAGTCAATATCTTCCTGGGCATTCTGGGAACATTCTGGTCGAGGATTCAGACTCGTCGTAGCGAGATCGGTCTGCGCATCGCTTTGGGAGCTTCCCAAAAGAAAGTGAAAAGGCAACTCACTACGGAAACATTCCTGTTGTTATTTGTTTCCAGTATCGTGGGCACCATCATCTGTCTGAATATCGGGCAGACGGAATTGCTCGATTCGTTGGGTATTCCCACTCCCAAAAAAGATATTATCGAAACAGGCATAGAGCAGTACTTCATCAATTTCGGGCTGACTTTCGGGTTCCTGGCTGCTGTTTCGTTCCTCTCTGTCTGGTATCCTGCGCGGAAAGCGGCGAAGATACAACCGGCCGAAGCTTTGCGGAATGAATAAATTAGCTAACTTTGTTTTAAAGAATTCACCACAGAGTCACACAGAGTTCCACAGAGTTTTTATTCCACCACAGAGGACACGGAGGGCGCAGAGGAATAAACAAGAATAGCTGTGGGTATTGAACTTACAAAATATAAACTCTGTGGAACTCTGTGTGACTCTGTGGTGAATAATATAATTATATGAATAACATGATATTGATTTGTGACGACGATCTGACGGTTCAGTCTTCCCTGACGCTGGTGCTCAGGCGGGCCGGGTATGAGGTGGCATCGGCTGTTACGCCGAAGGAAGCCGTAGACTTTGTACGCTCTGCCACCCCGCAACTGATCCTGATGGATATGAACTATACCAGCAGTACCACCGGCGAAGAAGGATTGGAACTGCTGGCCAAGGTAAAGATATTCTGTCCGGACGTACCAGTAATCCTGATCACAGCCTGGGGCTCCATCGGCCTGGCGGTGCGGGGTATCCGGGCCGGAGCGTTCGACTTTGTCACCAAGCCGTGGAACAACATAGCGCTGTTGAATAGCATTCAGACGGCTATCCAACTGAGCGAAGAGAATACTTCCGCTTCGCAGGAAGTACAAGCTTCTTCCATCAACCCGGCTATCCGGCGGAAGATTGTCGGGAAGTCGCCCCTGATGTTGCAGATATTCGATACCATCGCCCGCATCGCTCCGACGAACGCCTCCGTCCTCATCACCGGTGAGAGCGGAACAGGAAAAGAACTCATCGCCGAAGCCATTCACGAAAGCAGTGCCCGGCAGGGGAAAGCGTTCGTGAAGGTCAACCTGGGAGGAATCTCCCAATCGTTGTTCGAGAGCGAGATGTTCGGCCATCGCAAAGGGGCCTATACCGACGCCCATCACGACCGGACGGGACGCTTCGAACTGGCCAACAAAGGGAGCATCTTCTTAGACGAAATAGGCGAACTGGATCTGACCTGTCAGGTGAAGTTGTTACGGGTGCTGCAAGACCAAACCTTCGAACCGTTGGGCGACAGTCAGCCCCGGCGGGTAGACACACGGATCATCAGCGCTACCAACCGCAACCTGATGGAAATGATCGCACAGGGAAGTTTCCGTGAGGATCTCTTCTACCGCATCAACCTCATCACCCTGCGCGTACCTTCCTTGCGCGAACGCACGGAGGACATCCCGTTGCTGGTGAGCCACTTCGTCCGCCAACAAGCCGAACTGAATGGCATGCTTCCCGCCGAAGTCTCTGCCGACGCCATCCGCTACCTGCAGAAACTACCATACCCCGGCAACATACGTGAACTGAAGAACCTGGTAGACCGCACCCTGCTGATGGCCGGCAAACGAATACTTACCGAGCAGGACTTCAAAGACCAGTACATCGAAATCCCCGGCGTAGCCGATGCCCGGCATCCCTTTGCCGAGTCGATGGAGCAGATTGAGAAGAACATGATCCTGAAAACCATCAGCATCTACGGGAGCAACCATTCCAAGATAGCCTTGGCGCTGGGCATGAGTCGGCAGACGCTCTACCGGCGGATGGAGAAGTACGGCATAAAACTACCCGAATGAACAGGCTCTCTATCAAATCCAGGTGGCTGTTCGCGGTATGGGTGATCTTTATCTTCGGCGCGCTGGGCATCATCGGCTTCGTGGTGCACGATGGAAATACTCCCTTGCTCTGGATCATCGAAGGAGTTTCGGTGCTGGGCGTCGTGCTGTCGGTCTGGCTCTATTACCGGCTCATCAAGCCATACCAGGTCATTCTGAGTGGGATGGAGCTGCTGAAAGAGCAAGACTTCTCTACTACCCTGCGGGCAGTGCGCAACAGTGATGTGAACCAGGTGATCGGCATCTTCAACCGGATGATCGAACAGCTCCGTCGCGAGCGGTTGCAGGTACGGGAGAAGAACCGTTTCCTCGATCTGCTCATCCAAGCCTCTCCCCAAGGCATCATCATCATGGATTACGATTTTCGGATTACGGATATCAATCTGGCCGGCATGAAGATGCTGCATGTCTCCGAACTGGAAGCTGTTCGTGGCAAAACCTTCGGTGAACTGGAACTGGAGTTGGCTCCTGCATTGGCAGCTATGCAGCCGGGCGACGATCAGGTAGTACGCGATTCGGGTATGCTGCTCTACCGATGCATCCGTTCGTCCTTCTTCGATCAGGGATTCGACCATCCCTTTATCTTGATGGAGGAACTGACCCGCGAACTACTGAAAGTAGAAAAGACGTCGTACGAACGCATCATCCGCATGATGTCGCACGAAGTGAACAATTCGGTGGGGGCTATCGGTTCCACACTAAATGTAGTATCCGATGTCTTCGGACAGGTGGAGAACGATGAGTGGAAGGAGATACTGCCCGCTGTCAACGCTTCGTTGACCCGTTGCGATCATCTGGCGCAGTTCATCAGCAACCTGGCCGAGGTGGTAAAGATACCGCAACCATCGCTGGCCTACATCTCCCTGAACGAGCAAGCCCGCTCGGTCGATGCCCTGACGCGGATGGAGTGCCACCGTCGGAGCATCCGGCTTACACTAGACTTGTCTGTCAAGGACTGCCTGGTTCAGGTGGACGGCATCCAGTTCGAGCAAGTGCTGGTCAATATTGTGAAGAATGCCTGCGAGTCCATCGGCAGCGAGGGCGAGATACGGATCACCACTTGCTCCAATCCCAAGTCCATCCGGATAGAAGACAATGGACCGGGCATCTCTCCGGAAGCCGAAAAGAATCTCTTCATGCCGTTCTTTACTACGAAAAAAACCGGACAAGGCATCGGGTTGATGTTTGTCCGGGAAGTATTGACCAATCACCACTGTCGTTTCAGTCTGACTATGGAGGAGGGCTGGACCCGTTTCCAAATCCATTTCCCAGTATCTTAGCCTAGGTTATTGAGCAGGTACTCTGATAGGAGGAAACATTCTCTTCGCGGCGTTGAGCCGAACGAAGACTCTGTGAAACTCTGTGTGACTCTGTGGTGAATAAAAAACGATGCCCGGATTTGCATCGCGGGCATCGTATAAGGAATGATAAAGCGCTTCAGAAGGCTATTCTTTCAGAGCTTCTTGCAGGTCAATGCCCAGCGCAGCGGCTACGCCGGTACCATACCTTGCATCGGCCTTGAAGCAGTTGCGCACGTGGCGTTGCTTGATGAAGAGCTCGGCGTCGCCCATGGCACGGGCTGTGTTCTCGAACAGCAGATGTTGCTCTTCGGGCGGCATCAGACGGAACAAGTCGCCCGGCTGGCTGTAATAATCATTGTCGTACTCGCGTTCATTGTAGTTGAATACGTCGCCATGTACCTTCAGCGGCGGTTCTTTCTTTTCGGGAGAGTCCTGCCATTCGCCGAAACTGTTGGGCTCGTAGCCGCGGGTGGCACCGTGGTTGTCGTCCACACGCATCTGTCCGTCGCGATGGAAGGTATGGAACGGGCAACGTGGTTTGTTCACCGGAATGGAGTTGTGATTCACACCCAGGCGGTAGCGTTGGGCATCGCCATACGAGAAGAGGCGTCCTTGCAACATTTTATCGGGTGAGAAACCAATACCTTCCACCACGTTTATCGGGTTGAAAGCCGATTGCTCTACCTCGGCGAAGTAATTCTCTGCGTTACGATTCAGTTCGAGGATACCCACATCCTGTAGCGGGAACTCCTTGTGCGGCCACACCTTGGTGAGGTCGAACGGGTTGATGCGGTAGTTGTCCGCTTCTTCCTCCGTCATGAGCTGTATCTGGAAACGCCATTTCGGGAAGTCGCCCTTCTCGATGCTGTCGAACAGGTCGCGTTGGAACGATTCACGGTCTTTGGCTACAATGGCTTCGGCTTCCTGATCGGTCAGGCACTTGATGCCCTGCATCGTCTTCAGGTGGAATTTCACCCAGATGCGCTGGTTGGCGGCATTGAGGAAGCTATAGGTGTGACTTCCGTAACCATTCATGTGGCGGTACGAGTAGGGAATACCGCGCGGGCTCATGGTGATGGTAACCTGATGCAACGCTTCGGGCAGCAGTGTCCAGAAATCCCAGTTGTTACTGGCGCTGCGGAGGTTGGTCTTCGGATCGCGCTTGACGGCGTGATTCAGATCGGGAAACTTTAACGGATCGCGCAGGAAGAACACCGGAGTGTTGTTGCCCACGAGATCCCAGTTGCCCTCATCGGTGTAGAACTTCAAGGCGAATCCGCGGATGTCTCGTTCGGCATCGGCTGCTCCGCGTTCGCCGGCTACGGTAGAAAAACGAACAAAACATTCGGTCTGTTTGCCCACCTGATTAAAAATAGAAGCGCGCGTGTGTCTCGTGATGTCATGTGTGACGGTGAAGGTTCCGTAAGCGCCCGAACCTTTGGCATGCATGCGTCGTTCGGGAATCACTTCTCGGTCGAAATGGGCCAATTTCTCAATTAGCCAGGGATCTTGCATGACAATGGGCCCACGAGGGCCGGCTGTCTGTGAATTTTGGTTATCCGCTATCGGACGACCGTTCGAGGCAGTTAGTTTGTTATTTCCCATGCTTGATAAATTGATTTTAAGGGACGAAGACGTTTCGTCTAAACTAACAACACACAGGGGAGGCGGAATGTTTCCTGTTTAATAAAAATCCCAGACAATATCATGTAAAATGATATGCCTGGGATTTCTCTATAAGTATATGGCTTTGCTACTTGCTAAACAAATACCAGTTCTGGTAGTTCGTAAAGCCTGATTGTACCCAATCGGTATATTGGGGATATGTGTTTTCGATGGAGAACCTTTCAGTTGGGATTGTAAAGTCCTTTATGCCCAACAAATGGATGCCCCAAGGATATAGCGAACCTTCCTTGCCTATGTAGTATATACCTTCCTCCGGTCTGGAACAGTCTTTTTGGGTTCTGAAGTATTTGGGATTGGCATCCGAGGTCGGCGCATACATCGGCAGGTGTATCTCGAGCCCTGATTGGGGTGAGATATAGGGATTGTACGGAGCTTTCTTCTTTTGGAAGTCTGCCTGACTGATGGCATTGTTTTGGAATTCGGTGACAATGGTATAGTCATAGCTCTGGTTGGGCACGTTAGCAGCGATTTTATCCAGTACATCAAGGCATACATCGATGACATAACCATTCCCATCGGCACGGGGAGTGGTGGCTATACCATTTACCTGAATACTTTTTACTTTCGCGGGATTTATATCGTACTTGATCGCAAATTTGTTGTGGAAGGTAGCACCGGAGTGTATAAGCGTAAATACATCTTCGGTTTGTGAAACATAAACATCCGTATTTGTTTCTTTGGTATACGTGATGTTAGAGTTGTATCTCACTACCACATCGTTCATATCATAGTCTCCTTCTGCCGGCCAGTTGTCTTCGAAGGCCAGGATGCCATAAGGGTTCTCTGTTTGAGTCACGACTTCATTGCCCTTGTCGTCGATGACAACGGGAGGAACAACGGCACTCTCCGGATTGGATTTTACCATGAAGATCAGGTCATTGTAGTCCTTATCGGATTTCTCTATTTTCTGGTCTTCGAATCCAAAGCATACATAATCGGCATTGTCGTGTCTGATGGCATAATAGGATGTATGTACTTTCTGTTCATCGTCCGTATTCCAGAAGGCATGAGAGTATGTCTTGTTGTAAGCACTTGAATTCCATTTTTTGTTAGCTCTGTCATAGGAGCCCGACCAGAGGAACCAGATCACCGTTGTTCCTTTCGGGAATTTGTCTACCCATTCTTTTTTCGTCTTGTCGAAGTATTTCAACTTGAAGGCATCTCCTCTCTTCAGGTCGGTAAGTCCTGCCATACCAGCGACTGCATTGTCGGTCATGCTGGCGAATGGGAATACTACCCGCAGTTTTTCGTCTATCTGGTTTATGTTTTTCCCTGCCAGTTCGGATATCCGTCCGTCATAGCAGATATATCCGAAGGTATTGCTCATGGAGCAAGACGTTAACAGCGGAGTAATCCACAATTCGGCGTCTTCCAGTATTTCCAGTGAGGCTTCCTGTACATATTGCGGGGGAATAGTCGCTCCGTTCTTGTATGTATACCCTTCGGGGAATGCTTTGCTGATGGCAGTCATCACAGCCGGGGGAACATCTATGGTTCCATCAGAAGCAGGGGTGTACTTATCGTTCATCTCGGGGATGAAGTCGAATTTAAGATCGCCCGTACCACGGGTGGTCAGTGCTGCCTGATCGGCAATGGGGGCACCAATGCCTTTCGGAGTGAAATTGGCTCTGCCGTTTTCAATCTTAGCATACATCAATCTAGGAGCAAACAAGTCGCTCGAAAGCGCATACAGCTCTTTCACGTAGCCGGGGACTTGCTTATCCATCTGGAACGAACCCGATACGGAGATTCCGGCAGCAATGGGTTGGATGTCAGTGCGGAGGGTGATTGTTCCGTCTTCGACCGATTCGATCGGATTTTCTGCATACACATCGAAGCCGTTGGCGTATCCCGCGGGAACATCGTATTGCATGGAAAACTGTACATCTTGAGTTGTCGCGAATGTGGCAAGGGAAGGTGTTTCATTGTTGGGTACAAAAAGGTCTTTCTCCATACAGGAGGCTAGCGATAAAGAGAGAATCATACTGGCTAGACAGTACTTGGTTACCACTGTTTTCTTCATAAAACCGTCAATTTTAAAACGTCTTAATTTCTGACTTAATAAATCGGCGGCAAAGGTAATATTTATAAATTAAATATGAATAATAATCATATGAAAAAAAGAACAGAATTTACTTAAAACATATACCGTACTTTCACTGCAAACTCATTCTTATAAGCTACCTTACTTGTCAAAGGAAGGATGAGTTCGCCGGAAAGCGTAAGTTTCGGAGTGATGGAGTAGCCGGCTTCCACGTCGACCGGAATATCGAGCACGTCATTTTCGAAGTCATAGGTCCAGGTGGCATAGTAACCGATGTACCAATGTTTGAACCACCAGTCGATGTTGGGTGCCAGGGCCAGTACATTGGTGCGGGTGCGTCCGGCTTCTTTGGCTATGGTGGTGCGGTATTCCAGACTGAGGAGAGTGGTTCCGGTCACATCGTCCGGGGTTCCACGGAAGTAGACCAGTCCTATGCCCGGGCGCAAGTCCCACTTACCGCCCCCCAACGACGCATCAGTGGCCGTATTCATATCCAGTTGCATGCCGTAGCCCAGAAACAACTTGTCATGCAAGCGATGGGCATGTACAGCGCGGAGATTAATGTCAGCCAAGCCGAATACATGATGCCCCGGCTTGTCGGTATCGGCCAGAGGAATCTCCGCCCGGAAATGCCAGTTGTTCCCGTAGGTGGAGAAGGCGCGTACCACATACGAGTCGAGATAAGTGCCATCGTTATAATTCACCCGGTCGAAACGGGGTTGTAGATAGAACATCCGGGCATACGGATAAGGAAAGATTTCGACACTGCGTCCATGTGGTCGCTGAGTGCTTTGGGCCTGAAGCATCGTCGCCGGTAGCCCTACCAATCCGAAGCAGATGAAAAGGAAGTAGTGAAATCGTTTCATATATAAATAGGTATAGGTTATGGTCATATAGTTGGATGTATTAAACAATATTCCTTGTGGAAAGTTTGAGGCTTTCGTCTGAAAATCTTATTTTTGTAACAGGTTCGGTGAAGGAGCTCAAAACTATCAATCTGAAAGGAGATTCGGGTGGTATCTAGGGTATAACACCTCCTAAAATTGCAAAAAATCAATTAAATCTTTCATGGGATAGTTTGTGGTACTCCTTTTTTTACTACTTTTACCCAATTTTTAAAAAACAGAGCGAGTTATGGCAAAATTCTTAGAAGAAGTATCGAGAACATTTAGTGAGTATCTACTGATTCCAGGACTGACTACCAAGGAGTGTATTCCCAATCTGGTCAATCTGCGCACCCCGGTGGTGAAATTCAAAAAAGGCGAAGCATCCGCCGTTAATATCAATGTTCCTTTTGTTTCAGCAATCATGCAGTCGGTTTCCGACGATGGAATGGCTATTGCGCTGGCACGTAACGGCGGATTGTCGTTCGTGTTCGGTTCGCAAAGCATCGAGTCGCAGGCCGAAATGGTTCGCAAGGTGAAGAACTACAAGTCGGGATTCGTTATTAGTCGTGCCAATCTGACGCCGGAAAATACGCTGGCCGATATCATCGAGTTGAAAGCGAAAACCGGATTCTCCACTTTCGGCATTACCGAAGACGGCACATCGAACGGAAAGTTGCTGGGTATTGTAACCGGACGTGACTACCGGGCTACGCGCGACGACCATAGCCGGAAAATTAAGGAATTCATGACACCTTTCTCCCGCCTGATCTACGGCATGCACGGCATCTCGTTGAAGGAAGCCAATGACTTGATCTGGGACAACAAGCTGAATGCGCTGCCCATCATCGACGAAAATCAAAACCTCTGTCACTTCGTATTCCGTAAGGATTATGAGAGCCATAAGGAACACCCGCTGGAAGTACACGATGGCAACAAACGCCTGATCGTCGGTGCGGGTATCAACTCACGCGACCATAAGGAACGCGTTCCGGCTCTGCTCGAAGCTGGTGCGGACGTACTCTGTATCGACTCGTCCGACGGTTTCTCTGTTTGGCAGAAGGAAACATTGGA
>JAVBVI010000102.1:0-7723 GCA_031554505.1 Bacteroides sp.
CAGAGTTTTTATTTTATTACTCTGTGAAACTCTGTGTGACTCTGTGGTGAAATAAAAAATAATCCTAATAAATGAGGATTGCATAAACAAAAGATTTCGCGTTACTTTGCGGTCGGAAACAAAAAGCTACCCACCGGGCAGCAGAATATATCAAACCGCAAATGAAAAGAAAAAACATGCTCCTTGCCCTCGCCTGCATGGCTGTAGGGACCACCGCCTGGGCGGAAGACCTTCCCAAAGACACGTTGAAAGTGGTCGATATTGAGGAAGTAACCGTCATCGCCTCGCCCAAAGAAAACCGTAAACTTCGTGAACAACCGCTTGCCGCCACCCTGCTCTCGCAGAAGGACATGCAAGCCAACCAGGTGACTTCCATGAAGAGTCTCACCGCTCTGGTACCTAATCTCTTCATTCCGGACTACGGTTCGCGCCTCACCTCGGCCATCTATATCCGCGGCATCGGCTCACGCATCAACACCCCGTCTGTCGGTCTGTACGTAGACAATATTCCCTATCTGGATAAATCGGCCTTCGACTTCAACTATTCCGACGTAGAACGCATCGACGTGCTCCGCGGTCCGCAAGGAACCTTGTACGGACGCAACACCATGGGCGGCCTTATCAAGGTGTACACCAAATCACCTTTCAGTTACCAAGGAACGGACGTTCGTCTCAGCGCAGCCACTTACAACAGTTACAACGCTTCGTTGACGCACTACCACCGCATTTCAGATAAGTTAGCCTTCTCTGCCGGAGGGTTCTATGAGTACGATGGCGGTTTCTTCGACAACGAGACTACCGGCAAGAAAGCCGATCAGGGAAGTGCGGCCGGTGGACGCATGCGGGCCATCTACCTACCTACGGCCAACTTAAAACTCGATTTGAATGTCAGCTACCAATATAGCGACGAAGGAGCCTATCCCTACTACTATACAGGCACCCTCGACCTGCCCGCGGGTACAGCAGACCCTTTCAAAGACAACTTGGGAACCATCAGCAACAACCGCGAAAGCACGTATTATCGCAACTTGCTGAACACCGGACTGAACCTGGAATACTCCGGCACTAATTACGTGATGACTTCCGTCACCGGTTTTCAATACCTGAAAGACCGCATGTTCATGGACCAGGACTTCCTCAGCACAGATCTGTTCACCATCGAGCAGAAACAGAAACAGAATACATTGTCGGAAGAGCTTAGCTTCAAAAGCCGCGGGAACGACCGCCGTTGGGACTGGGTGACAGGCGCGTTCGGCTATTACCAATGGCAGGAAACCAATGCGCCGGTAACCTTCCAGAAAGATGGTATCAATATGATTCAAAGCGAATTGAACAAGGCAATGGCAGGTAGCCCGATGGCTATGCAACTGACTGACGAATTCATGCCCATCCCAGGCGTATTCGACACCCCAACTCTGGGCGCCGCGCTGTTCCATCAATCTACCTTTAATGACCTGTTATTCGAAGGGCTTTCAGCCACCATCGGCTTGCGGGTAGATTACGAGAAGTACAAGATAGACTACAACACCTCGGCCAGCATGAAATACCAGATGCTCCGCGCTGGTCAGCCGATGGGAAATCCGGGTACGCAGGAAGCCAGCCTTACCGGAAAAATGGAAAACGAAGACACCCACCTGCTCCCGAAATTCGCCTTGAAATATGATTTCAGCAAGCGTAATAACATCTACGCCACAGCTAGCCGCGGATACCGCAGCGGTGGATACAACTTCCAAAATCTATCCCAACTGATCGAAGACCAATTGAAAACACGTCCGGGAGGTGCTGTGCCGACTGAGGAAGAAAAAGCCAAAGAAGCGGCCAACGTCATGCCTTACAAACCGGAGTACACCTGGAACTACGAACTGGGTAGCCACCTCACACTTTGGAATGGAAAGCTTCAGGCCGATCTTGCCGCATTCTACATGGACACCCAAGACCAGCAAATCTCCAAGTTCGCCGATAGCGGGCTGGGGCGTATGACAGTCAATGCCGGCAAGAGCCGTAGCATCGGCGCCGAGGCATCGGTACGCACCAACCTGACCGACGCGTTCAACATCAACCTGAACTACGGATACACCTACGCCACCTTCACGGACTACACCACCAATGAAGCCACGGACGATCCCACCGACGAAGATGGTCTGGTAGACATCAGCTACGACGGCAACTACGTTCCGTTCGTACCCAAGCATACCTTCTCGCTGGGCGGTCAGTACATCTTCCGCATCGCCCCGAACCACTGGTTCGACGAGGTACAGTTCAACGCTGATTACTGTGGTGCCGGACGTATCTACTGGACGGAACAGAACAATGCCAGCCAGGCCTTCTACGGAACGCTGAACGGACGCGTAGCATTGACTAAAGGGCCCGGACAGATTGCTTTCTGGATTCGCAATGCATTGGATAAGGAGTACGATACCTTCTACTTCGAATCAATGGGACGCGGCTTCGAGCAGAAAGGCCGCCCCATGCAGATTGGCGTGGATATCCGTTGCCGGTTCTAATTCCTCTTTTATATACTGAAAAGCCGCATGAATGCGAATTGTATTCATGCGGCTTTTGTGTTTTCTGCCGATTCCGGGAAGTTTAATTCCCTCGATTTCGATGGGTTAAAAAAACAGGAAACATTTACAGCATCACCAATCCGTCGTTGAATTATTTATTAATATTTGTTTTACTTCCTCGACTAAATAACAATTAGGAAATCTAGAGTGAATCATCCGATGACAATTCGCACAAACTAATACCATATCAGAAAGTTCCGTCTTATCTCCTTGTTTCATTTGAGAGATTGGTTTTGTATGATGAGCTTCAATATACCCGTGTCCTATCTCTCCATATATTTTTTCAAAATCAAATTCACAAATACAGCATCGCAAATTATCAATATACATACTCTTTAGTTGATCGACTAACAGACGATTGCGCTCTCTTGTTTTATGCTGCCGAAATAACACTCCTCCTTCGGAAAACCCATCATTATTATTGTATTCCGACATAAAACAACCTTCCAAGAGCCAAAATGTATGACCATAATTACATGGACTAATTCCCAACATCTTACAATAATTCTCATACAACCTATTTAGCTCTTCACTATAGTTATCTTGTACTTTTAGTATTTTACTAATCCTTTGAGTTGTATATGTTCCATGTTTTTGTAATGATTTCAAATGAGATGAAATTGTATTATTTATATATCCCAAAAAACGAGATGGAGCAAAACGATATTCGTCCCCCACTTTATATGTAACAAAATTCCGACCTCTTCTAATTAAGTCCAATGTTTGAATACGGTCTTCGTATCCATTCTCGGATGCTAAATACTTCTCAAATTGAGCAATATTATACATCAATTGTTCTATGTTATTTATCAATTCCATATGTTTATGACTTTCTAAATCTAATATTCTATAAAACACCATTAAAAGCCCAACCTTCTTTCATATTCCGATGATATCTGCTCACTGTTTTGTCAAATAGTTGCAAATCTCGGATGAATCAATAATAAGGCCACATCCTCTCAAAAACTCATATTACTCATTAATCACCCCGCAGTGCGGGCAAATGCCTTTCGACTCTATCTTCTTCCCGCAATGGCCGCAACGGTACTTGTACCGGGTACTATCGAGGAACTTCCGGATAAATACCCAAAGGAAAGCCGCAAAGAAGAGGTACCCGATGTAAACGTGGGTAGTCCAGATAAAGAAGAAATAGCAGAAGATACAACAAGCGCCCAGCCCCAGCAGATAGAACACCGCAGAAACCGGAGTGAGTTGCTTGAACAGATCGTCGAGCACGGCCAGCAACACAATGAGAAACAGCCAGATACTCCCCAGGAAAACCGATAGGATGAACGGTACCTTGAATGGCGAAAGCGTAGGATTGAAATAGAAATGCTGCCACGTATCGGGCAGGAAGACTTGCATGGTTTCGTAGACCGTGGCACTGAACGCCATCAGCAAACAGAGCAATACCGGGTAAAGGCTGTCGATATCATTGAGAAACACCTGCCGCATCTGCTCATGCCGCAAGGTTCGGAACAGGTACACGCCAATAAACAGCGCCAACACCACTACAAAGTACGGCGCGTGTGTATCGCTAAAGAAGTAGATAAACTGTGAGATACTATCCGTAGGCACAAACGAACGGATCAGATCCGTCTCCCGTACCCATCCCTGCGCTTCCTGCGAATGGGCCAACTTCACCCAAACACTGTCCACACTATCGGCCCGATGTACAGCAAACTCGGCCACTACTACCCGTGCGCCTTTGGGCAGCGTGATATACGAGTCCTTCACCGGCAGGCATTCCAGCTCCACCGAATCGGAACGGACTTCAAAGTTTGTATTGTAGGTATAATGACGCTCGAACAGATACGTCAATGAGTCGCGGGTATGAGCAGCCATCTCTTCGTCCGATAAATCGGGACGGGGATAATGGCAGGCTGCTAACAGGAAGAGACTCACCACAAAGCAGAGTAATTGACAATTGACAATTGACAATTGACAATGAGATCCACTGATCATCTTCTTGCAGAATAGTAAAAACTCTGTGAAACTCTGTGTTACTCTGTGGTGAAGCTTTCTCATACGGCGGAAACTTTCATCTGGCAATGCTTACAATCAAACGAAAGGCGGAAACGTTTCCCGTCGGTGGTGACGAGATAGAACGGTTCCCGGTAAGGCGAGCGTTCGTGTTGATGCGTTGGGCACCAACCCATGCTATAGCGTAAACAATGTTTGCAGAACATCAACACGGCATCCTCCGGAGCTTCCTGCTCATAAGCTGGAGCAACAGACTGTACGCCATGATCACGGTAGAACGATGCTGCACGAGTATTCATCACATTGCCCAGATAAGTGAGCGACGATTGCGGATACGGATGGGTAGACGGTTTCCAGACAGCCAGCTCCTGACGGTAATTGGTGTAGCGCAATGCTGTCAACCGTTCGATGACCTGACGACGGAATTCGGCCAGAATGGAAGCTGGTAAGAACCAATTGTCTGTGAACTCAATATCTATGCGATGAGCTTCGTACGGTGTATTTCCCAATTTTGCTAACTGGGTTTTGAGGTTCTCTATTTGTGGCGTGCGCGCCAGCTCCTTCTCACGCGGGAGGGTCAGCGTCACACTGTTATCGTCTTCATCAGTGGCAGCCAGGGAGAAACCGAACTTATTCTCCGTCAGCAGGAACGACACGGCGATCTTCCGTTCCGAAGACTTGCGGGACAGTACCCGTTCGAACTCCTGGTCGAAGTTACGATACAGGACAGTACGCGGTTGGATACGGGGCATCTCCTGAGGATAAAGCTTATTGCCATCCACCCGGTTCACCCGGAAGCCTTGCAAGCGACCTTGTTCGTCGATGTAGCACACCCCATCGCCATTGTTGAACGACTTCAACCCGGCTACGGTGAGGTAGTTGCCACGCATCTCCTTCATCACGCCCATCTCCTCGCCCAACGACTTTGGCGTATCGAACGAGCCGATGTCTTTACCCCGCCCTTGCAGGAAGTAATGCGTAAATCCCCGGCTGAAGCTCTTCTCCGGTTGCGGACGAAACTCGAACCGGCACGTTCCCGACGAAGCACGCACGTACTCCTTCCGGCGGGCCAGTATGATGTCCAGCTTCTGGCAGTAGGCAGCAGTAACATTCTTCACATACGTCACATCCTTCAACCGTCCTTCTATCTTGAGCGACGAAGCACCTGCATCGAGCAATTGCTCCAGCACATCGAGCTGATTCAAATCCTTGAGCGACAACAAATGCTTATTCTGAGCAATCACCTTCCCGTCGGCATCCACCAACGTAAAAGGCAAACGGCAAAACTGCGCACAGTCCCCCCGGTTGGCACTTCGTCCGAAACAAGCCTGACTAACATAGCATTGTCCGCTGTAACTCACGCACAACGCTCCATGTACAAACACTTCCAATGGCAACGTCGGACAGGCTTCGTGTACCTCACGTATCTCGGCAAGCGAGAGTTCGCGCGCCAGCACCACCTGGCGAAAGCCAGCATCGGCCAGGAACGTCACCTTCTCCGGTGTACGGTTGTCCATCTGTGTACTGGCATGCAGCGGGATAGGTGGCAGGCGAAGCGCAGTGATTGCCATGTCCTGCACAATCAAGGCATCGACTCCAATGCGGTAGAGCTCCCAGATCAGCGTCTCCGTCTCCGGCAGTTCTTCCTCTTTCAGAATGGTGTTGATGGTCACATAGATGCGGGCATTGTACAAATGGGCATGCTGTACCAACGCAGCAATATCGTCCAACGAATTGCCGGCAGCGGCCCGGGCGCCAAACTTCGGGGCACCTATATACACCGCATCTGCCCCATGGTTGATGGCTTCTATACCACATTCCAGGTTCTTGGCAGGTGCCAGCAGCTCTATTTTACGTTGTCGAATCATCGGATATCGTCGATATTGAACGGAGTTTCCTGATACACGAAGTAGTTCAGCCAGTTGGAGAACAACAGGTTGGCATGGGCTCGCCAACGAACGAGCGGTTCGTTCGCCGGATCACTGTCTTTATAATAATTCCGGGGAATCTCGATGGGCAAATTCTTCGCTACATCGCGGCGGTACTCTCCGTCGAGCGTCAGCGGTGAATACTCCGAGTGCCCGGTGACGAAGAACTCGCGCCCGCCACGGGCCACAGCCAGGTACACGCCCGAGTCGTCAGATTCCGAGAGAAGCGTCAGTTCCGGTACTTTCAGGATATCTTCCCGGCGCACTTCCGTATGGCGGCTATGCGGTACGTAGAACACATCGTCGAACCCGCGGAAGATGGCGTGAAGCGGGTCCAGCATCCGATGCTCGAACACCCCGAACATCTTCTTGTCCAGCGGATACTTGGGCACACCGTAGAAGTGGTACAAACCGGCTTGGGCTGCCCAGCAAATATACAAAGTAGAAGTCACGTGCGTACGCGCCCAATCGAAAATCTCCTTGATCTCGTCCCAGTACGTCACCTCCTCGAACTCCATCTGTTCCACCGGAGCGCCGGTAACGATCATCCCGTCGTACTTCTCGGTACGCATCTTCTCGAAGTCAGTGTAGAATGTCTTCATGTGTTCCACCGGCGTATTCTTCGAAGTATGGCTTTTGATCTTCATGAACGAGATTTCAATCTGCAACGGCGTATTCGACAACAGACGAATCAAGTCCGTTTCCGTCGTGATCTTCAGCGGCATCAGGTTCAGGATGGCAATCCGCAACGGGCGGATATCCTGCTGTGTAGCACGCGAAGCATCGATCACAAATATATTCTCCTCCTTGAGCAACTCAATGGCCGGAAGTTTATCGGGCAAATTTAAAGGCATAATTACAAACTGTTTTTTGATATCGATTGCAAAAGTAGCGATTTCGCCACAGAATAGCACACCCTTTCACAGAGTTTTTCATTTTAACTCTTTCGATAGCGAAACGATAAGTGGCATGTTTTCAGCCACAACCATCGGTTTCTTATTTAGACGCCTTACAAATTAAAGCAAATTATCAAAGTTTGATACCAACTAACGAATAAAACCCGTATTTTTGCCCCAATAATTAGTACTAATAATTAAAAGAATAACGAAAATGGCTTACGTAATTACTGACGATTGTATTGCTTGCGGAACTTGTATCGATGAGTGTCCGGTTGAAGCTATCTCTGAGGGCGATATCTATGTAATCAACCCGGATGTATGTACTGACTGTGGAACTTGTGCTGACGTT
>JAVBVI010000066.1:0-4087 GCA_031554505.1 Bacteroides sp.
TTACTCCACAAGCAATGGCATTGCAAGCTACCGAAGAGAACGGCGGTGCTACGCTACTTGGCAAACTGATCGATGGTAAGGAATTTGCCCGCCGCGCGCTCGACTTTCGGAGAGTGGAGTTCGGCAGTAAACCCACCGGTACGCCCGATGCTTCAGTGATGTTCGAAACATCCGCCCAGCCCATCTATCACAAGAACTTCGATCTGGTAGCTGCCTCATTCAAGGAACAACTGACAAAAGGCTATACCTTATATATATGTAGCGACAGCAAGAAACAGACTGACAGTCTTCATACGATCTTTGAGGATCGAGGCGATAAGATTGACTTTACCCCCGTAGAACGCACCTTGCACGAAGGGTTCATCGACCATGTTTTGCACATTTGTGTCTTTACAGATCACCAGTTATTCGACCGTTATCATAAGTACAATCTTAAGAGTGACAAAGCCCGTTCGGGTAAAGTAGCCCTCTCGCTTAAAGAACTCAACCAGTTTACTCCCGGCGACTATGTGGTGCATACCGATCATGGGGTAGGGCGATTCTCTGGTCTGGTGCGTATTCCCAATGGAGACACCACACAGGAGGTACTGAAACTGATCTATCAAAATGAAGATGTAGTGATGGTTTCTATCCACTCGCTTCATAAAGTATCGAAGTACAAAGGTAAGGAAGGCGAACCGCCCCGCTTGAACAAACTCGGTACAGGTGCCTGGGAGAAACTAAAAGATCGCACCAAAACAAAGATAAAAGATATTGCCCGTGACCTGATCAAGCTCTATTCGCAACGTCGTGAAGAGAAGGGATATGCTTATACTCCCGACAGTTTCCTGCAACGCGAACTTGAAGCTTCATTTATCTACGAAGATACTCCTGACCAAAGCAAAGCCACTGCCGAAGTAAAGACCGATATGGAGAGCGACCGTCCTATGGATCGCCTGGTATGCGGTGATGTTGGGTTCGGAAAAACAGAAGTAGCCATCCGTGCCGCTTTCAAAGCAGTAGCCGACAATAAGCAGGTGGCTATACTCGTGCCTACCACAGTCCTTGCCTATCAACATTTCCAGACTTTTTCCGAACGATTGAAAGGAATGCCTTGCCGTGTGGATTACCTGAGTCGTGCCCGTACCGCCACGCAAACCAAAGGGGTGCTGAAGGCATTGAAAGAAGGCGAAGTCGGCATTATTATCGGAACACACCGCATTCTGGGAAAAGACGTACAGTTCAAAGATTTGGGACTACTTGTGATCGACGAAGAGCAGAAGTTCGGTGTATCAGTAAAGGAAAAGCTCCGTCAGTTAAAGGTCAATGTCGACACGTTGACTATGACGGCCACTCCGATTCCTCGTACGCTCCAGTTCTCTTTGATGGGAGCGCGCGACTTGAGTGTCATTTCCACTCCACCTCCCAATCGTTATCCCATCCAGACGGAAGTGCATACGTTCAATGAAGAAGTAATCATTGATGCCATCAATTTTGAAATGAGCCGGAACGGTCAAGTGTTTTTCGTGAACAACCGCATATCGAATCTTCCCGAACTGAAAGCGATGATTCAACGCCAGATCCCTGATTGCCGGGTAGCTATCGGTCACGGACAATTAGATCCGGCCGATTTGGAACAGGTGATACTCGATTTTGTGAACTACGATTTCGATGTACTGCTTGCCACGACCATCATCGAAAGTGGTATCGATATACCCAATGCCAATACTATCCTCATCAATCAGGCTCAGAATTTCGGATTGAGTGACCTCCATCAGATGCGGGGTCGTGTAGGTCGGAGCAACAAGAAAGCTTTCTGTTATCTGCTGGCTCCTCCGTTGGCATCATTAACCAGTGAGGCACGTCGTCGTTTGCAAGCCATTGAGAACTTCTCCGATCTTGGAAGTGGTATCCACATCGCTATGCAAGACCTCGATATCCGCGGTGCCGGTAACATGCTAGGTGCCGAACAGAGTGGTTTTATTGCCGACCTGGGATATGAGACTTATCAAAAGATTCTCTCCGAAGCCGTGCAAGAGCTCAAAAACGATGAATTTGCTGATTTATATGCTGAAGAACTACAAGGTGACGGCACTATCAGTGGTGAACAATTTGTGACGGAATGCCAGGTAGAAAGTGATCTCGAGTTGCTGTTACCCGCCGATTATGTGACTGGTAGCAGTGAACGTATGTTGCTATACCGTGAACTCGATGGCTTAACGTTAGATAAGGAGGTCGATGCCTTTCGCTCCCGACTCGAAGACCGCTTTGGTGTCATCCCCCGTGAGACAGAAGAGTTGCTGCGTATTGTTCCCCTGCGTCGATTGGCTGCCCGTCTGGGAATAGAAAAAGCATTCCTGAAAGGCGGACGTATGACTTTATTCTTTGTCTCCAATCCTGAAAGTCCGTATTATCAGAGTCAGGCCTTCGGTAAAATGATCGATTACATGATGCTCTATACTCGTCGTTGCGACTTACGCGATCAAAATGGCAAACGCAGCATGCTGATAAAGGATGTGGTCAATGTAGAAACGGCTGTTAGTGTATTGAGAGAGATTGTTTCATTGCCGGTTAAAGAGTAAGTCTTATCTTTTCCCGTACAACTTATCAATCAGGTCGGTTCGACCGATGCGGCGAAGGGCGTTCATAATGTTGCGTCGTTCTTCAGGCTTGTACCAGAAGAAGAATTGACGTTGCGCCAGCTTTTCCTGTTGCGTTTTAGCGCTGAATATCGGTTGTAGGGTATATGGATGATAACCTGTATACCAAGCCTCAGTGGCCACCGTCATAGGGGTAGGAGTAAAGTCCTGCACCTGCTCCAAATGAAAATCCAATCGGCGGGTGGTGACAGCCAACTCTGCCATATCCTCTTCCCGGCAGCCGGGATGACTGGAAATAAAATAAGGAATAAGCTGCTGGCGGAGGTTTTGTTCCGTATTGATCCGGTCGAACACCTTTTTGAATTCCTCGAATTGCCCAAACGAGGGTTTGCGCATGATACGAAGCACCTCGTCCGAAGTATGCTCCGGAGCCACTTTTAACCGTCCGCTAACGTGATTGATAATTAACTCGCGCGTATAGTCCGCGGCGCTTCGGTTCACTGCCGGTTCGTCACTTCGGTGCAGCAACAAGTCATAACGAACTCCACTTCCGATAAAGCTTTTCTTGATGCCCGGCAAAGCATCTACAACCCGGTAGATATCGAGTAATGGACGATGGTCCGTATTCAGGTTATGACATATCTTAGGATGAATGCATGACGGACGCTTACACTTACGGCACATCGCTTCGTCTTTTCCACCCATGCGATACATATTGGCTGAAGGACCGCCGAGATCGCTCAGATACCCTTTGAAGTCAGGAAGTTCAATTACTGCTTTCACCTCTTGCACAATGCTCTCCTTACTGCGGCTAACAATAAATTTTCCTTGGTGTGCTGATATGGTACAGAAAGCACAACCCCCGAAACATCCTCGGTGAATGTTGATGGAGAACTTAATCATGTCATACGCCGGAATCCGTTTATTCTTGTATTTCGGATGGGGGAGACGGGTATAAGGAAGATCGAACGAGTGGTCGAGTTCTTTTTCGTTCATCGGAGGATAAGGAGGGTTTACCACTACAATACTCTTCCCTACCTCCTGAATGATACGTGCAGCTTCGTATTTATTGCTCTCTTCCTCGATGTGACGGAAGTTGGCAGCTTGTTTCTTCTTGTCTTTCAAACATTCATCGTGCGAATGGAGACGGATATCTTTATCGGAAGCTGTGAACGACGGCGTTGCTTGCAGATAAGCAGTTTGTGGAATATCAGTAGGGATTCGGTAGAGAGAATCGGTTGACGAATCCTTTTCATCTGCTTCCTTCTTCATTCGACGGGCTAGTTCTATAATGGGCTTCTCCCCCATACCATACACCAACAAGTCGGCTCCACTGTCGCACAGAATACTTTTCTGCACCTTGTCCTGCCAGTAGTCATAATGGCTCAACCTGCGCATGCTTGCTTCGATACCTCCTAGTACCACTGGCACATCCGGATAAAACTGCTTTAAGATCTTGCTGTAAACAATGGAAGGGTATTCCGGTCGCATATCCGGGCGACCGTCGG
>JAVBVI010000026.1:0-42867 GCA_031554505.1 Bacteroides sp.
TTGTTGCTTATTTCGCCTACGTTGGCATCCATCCAGCCGAAAGGATAACGGTTGGTCGATACGGCATAACTGTTGATCAGGTCTTTGGTACGCTTGTCGTAGTATTCGATGGTACCGGTCAACCGGTTGCCCAGGAAGCCACAATCAATACCTACATTGAACATGCCTGTTTTTTCCCATTTCAGGTTGGGATTCGCATTTTTGGTAGCAGCCAGTGTGCGGTAAGGTTGAGTAACGCCATTGGCGTCGGTGTAATTGAACCATCCGGATGCACCGTACGTCTGAAGGGCTGTGTAAGCATTGAACCCCAGTGAGTTACCGCTTACTCCATAACCTACACGGAGCTTTAAGTCGTCGAACAAGCTCTGATTTTTCATGAAGTCCTCTTCGACCATACGCCATGCCAATGATACGGAAGGGAATGTGGCCCAGCGATTGTTCTGGCCGAAAGCTGAAGAACCGTCGCGGCGTACAGTAGCCTGGAACAGGTATTTGCTCTGGAAGCTATAGTTTACACGACCATAGAATGAAATCATGCGCAGGGTAGATAGCTGTTTGGTCCAAATACCGTCTATGTCCATATTATTGGCCATTCCCAGGTTGTAGTATCCCAAGTCATCGTTATAAAAGTTGTAAGCCGTCAGTCCGAAACCATCATCGTCATCGCCCTGTTCCCATGAATAACCGGCCATCAGTCCCAGTTTATGCTTTTCGGCAAAGGTCTTGTCATAGTTGAAATAGGCTTCCAGTTGTCTCTTCTGATTTTCTACAGTTTGGCGTGTAGCCTGCCCGTGCCGGGAGGAAGTGGCTGTAAGCTGTGAATTCGTAGAATCATAGTTGCTGTAAATCCACTGCTGGTTTTGCAGGGACATGTTGAGGTTGAACTTCAAGCCGTCTACGATATCGAGCGTAGCCTTAGCGATGGCTTGCAGATATTTGTTCTTGTGGTTGTACATGTCTTCATAAATCATGGACATCGGGTTCATGTTCTGAGAGATGTCCTGGCGGCGGTACCAACTTCCGTCCGCATTCTTTACGGGAGCCAGCGGAGAGTAGTAGTACATGGCGTCGTACACGCTTTCGCCATTATACTCGCCGGTGGGGACGGTATTGGCTTCGGTCATGCTGGCATTGACGCTGAACGCCAAATCCAACCGGTCTTTCAACGCTTTGGTCTGAACGAACGAACGGGCAGTCATACGTTCCATGTCGCTACCCTTGATAACGCCTTGCTGGCTCATGTAGTTGATGCTGGCGCTGTAAGAGGTCTTGCCGTTGCCACCGTTGATGCTGACGTTGTGATTGTGCGTCAAGGCTGTACGCGATACTTCGTCCTGCCAGTTGGTGTTGGCTCCTTCATCGTTCAGCAAGGTAATGTTGTTGGCTTTGGCGTAAGCGCGTAGTTCGCCGGCTGTCATTACATCCAGGCGTTTCATGATATTGTCGGTTGCCACATAGCCGCTGTAGCTTACAGAGGTACGATCCTTGCTGCCTTTCTTGGTGGTAACAATGATTACACCGTTGGCCGCTTTCGAGCCATAGATAGCCGTAGCCGTGGCATCACGCAGTACGTCAATGCTTTCGATGTCTTCGGGAGAAACAAGTGCGAGGTCTACACCCGGTACACCATCCACTACATAATAGGGCTCCATGGCAGCGCCATCACGCAAAGACGACGAACCGCGCAGGGTGACGGAGCCTGTACCCGAAGGGTCTGACGTATTGGTGACGGTCAATCCGGGAACCTTGCCTTGCAGTAATTGCGAAGGCGAAGAGAATGCACCTTTATTCAACTGCTCTGCCTTAACCGTCGTGATGGAGCTGGTTACGTCTTTGCGTGTCATCACGCCGTAACCTACTACGACTACTTCGTCGAGTACCTGGTAGTCTTCTTCCAAAGTGATGTTGATCACACTCTGATTAATCTTTACTTCTTGCTTAACGAAACCAATGAAAGTGAAGACGAGCGTTTGCCCTCTTTCAGCTTGTACGGAGTACGTACCATCAAGTCCGGTAATACCACCCGTTGTAGTGCCTTCTATTAACACATTGACACCGGCCAACGGATCACCCGTTTTGTCTGTCACAATACCGGTCACCTTGTTTTGGGCAAATACCAGGGTACTGCTTAGCAAGAACACAACCAAGAGCATTTTTTGTGCAAATGTCCTTTTGCTTTTTAATTGTACATTCAACATAAAACAAATTTTAAATTATAAATTCAGTTTCCTTTGAAGAAAAGACGGGTAAATGGGGGAGGATGTCTTTGTCTTCATAGTAATTAGATTATTGATAGCTGCAAATCTATGCTATTGGAGTAGAAGGCAGGGGGAAAATGAAACAAAAGAGGAGGAAAATAGTGAAGTGCCCCGAAATGGGTGCAAATGATTGATGATGCTCTTTATGGATGTTACTTTCCCATGACAATAACTATCAGATTGATGGCCTCAAAGTCACAAATTAAAAATAAAGTTGTAACTTGCCGCCGTTTGAATAATCGAACAAATGCTAATGCTGGAAATTCCGATGAAACAACGCGCGCTGATATTTCTCATCTGTTCACTACAAATGCTGATGCTTTTCCCCCAAAGCACAGATCACTTCTTCGATCAATACAACTTCAAATTTATTACCGAAAGCAAAGGACTGCCTTCCAGCTTTGTGAGCGATATTTTTAAAGACTCCGAGGGATATACCTGGGTAGCTACACATTACGGGATAGGCCGGTATGACGGCTACGAGTTCCTGAATTACAACATGCAAACCCAACCCATACGCTTGAAGAACGACTTCGTACATAAAATATGCGAAGACAACTTTCGGCGACTGTGGGTTGCTTCCGAAGGAGGGATCGATATCGTGGACCTGAATACTTATTTATCCATTGAACTCCCCCTCCCCTCCGATAGCCCGTTGCGGCAGGTTATGAATGAGTACGCCAGCACCATCTACAAGGATCAACAAGGTGACATCTGGATTTCCGGCAGCAAAGATCTTTGGTGTATCGAGTTGGACGACAAGGGAGGTGTAAAGACTTATTATTGTCTGAGGGGAGGTTATACTTCACCGATACATGCTATCCTCGATCTTGGTTGGGCGGTGTGTGCAGGCGTTGACAATGAAGTTTGCCGCATTGAAAAACGCCCCTTCAATCGATTAAAAGCCGAAGTTTTGTCCGATAGTCTGGTCTCTTTCAGCGAAGACTGGCGCATCTCCTGCATGCAGGCCGATGGTGATTTGCTGTGGATCGGTTCGAACCGGGGCTTGTTCAAATACAACCATGCAGAACGTAGCCTGCAGAGATACCGCTATTCCACGCACCGCACCGGTATGTTGAGCCAGGCATACATCACGAACATTAAACTGACAGACCGGGGGCATCTCATTGTGTCTACGCTCAATGGGCTGAATGTTTACCACCGGGATACGGATACGTTCTCGTTTATCCGCCAAACCAGCAAACCCAATGGGGCTACGATTAACAGTAACGCTATCAACTGCCTGTTTACTGACGGGGAGACTATCTGGCTGGGTACCGAAACGGGAGGAATCAACCTGCTTTCCCCGAAACGTCTGCAAACCGAGTTGTGGTCGTTTGGAGAGACAGATACCCCCACACCAGTGAATGCGGTCGATGAAGACAAGAATGGAAATCTGTGGATCGGCCTTGTGGAGCGTGGCTTGATGAAGTGGAACAGGGAAAACAAAGCCAGTGTTACGTATTCTTTTTCGCCCGATGACATTACCTCTATCAGCAACAATACCCTCAATGGTCTTCTGATTGATTCTGATAATTATTTGTGGGGCTATACCTGGGGCGTCGGTATCAATGGTCTGGATCTAAATGCCTCCAACAACCGTACTTTCACACGCTATACCCGTGAGACTATCCCGGAACTGGAAGGCGACTTCATTAGTAGTGCCTGTGAAGATCCTATCAACCATGGTATTTGGTTTGGTTCTACCCGGGGAATACATTTTTATGACAAGCGGAAAGGAACCTTCACCAGGGTGCTCTTCGATCAGTCCGATAATGAATTTGAAGCGGTTCATGCCCTTTTGATCGACCGGAAGAAGCGTTTGTGGGTAGGAACTACGCAAGGTGTCTTCATTGTCGACCTATCCTCTTTTGCCCGGTCCAACAAACGCTTTGATTACAAATACCTGCGATACAAGCTGGATCAACCGGAATCTACCCAATTGGAAAAGATAAATTGCATCGTAGAGGACAAGAACGGTACCATCTGGCTGGGCGGTAATGGAAGCGGATTGTATCAGTTGATCAGCGACAAGAACAATCATTTTGTCTTTTGGGGGTATACCACCAGGCACGGATTGCCCAATAATACCATTCTCGGTATGGCCGAAGACGGACAGGAAAACCTGTGGCTGACAACGAACGATGGAATCTCCCGGCTGAACATCAAGTCGATGACATTCAGTAACTATACACAGGCCGACGGTTTGCCTACTACCCAGTTTTACTGGAATGGTATTCATTATTCGCCGGTGCACGATTTTATCTATATGGCTACCATCGACGGGCTGGTTATCATTCATGCCGAGAACGATACCTCGTTGTCTGCCAACTCGCCTGTGAAGCTCTCTTCGCTGGTTATCGGAGGAAATACCATTTATCCGTCCAGCGGCAACTATCTCAAGCAGGTTGTCAGCCTGGTATCCAAGATCTCTCTGCATGAGAAGGACAACCGTTTCTCAGTTGGTTTCACCACCCAGGATTACGGAAACAGCAGCCGTATCCGTTTTGCCTACCGTCTGAAAGGGTTCGAAAAAGAATGGAATGAGACTCAGCCGGGCGACAACTCGGCGCGCTATACCTCTGTGCCTTCCGGTACATATACCTTGCAGGTGCGCGCCACCGATGAGTTGGGACGCTGGGCGGAGGAAGTAACCGAAGTAAAGATTAGTATCACCCCTTATTTTTATAAGTCCGGCTGGTTCTATCTTTTACTGATCGTAGCTACCTCTCTGGGTGTCTATGCATTCTATCAGCGGAAAACCCGGACTTACCGTGAACAGAAAGCCGAGTTGGAAAGAAAGGTAGAACAGCGTACTCAAGAGTTGGCCGTCCAGAACAAACAGTTGGAAGCCATGGCGCATCACGTTCGGGAGATCACGGAAGAGAAGATAGCCTTCTTCACCAATATCACCCATGAGTTCCGTACACCTGTTACCCTCATACACGGCCCCATTGAGCATGCTTTGAAGGAAACACAGGACGAAGGTGTGAAAAGCCAATTGCAAATTGCCGAACGCAATTCCCGTTACCTGCTTTCGCTGGTCAATGAATTGATGGACTTCCGGAAACTGGAAATGGACAAAGTCGTGTTGGATAAACGTTCGGCGAATTTCATCGACTTTCTCTCCGAACTGCTTCTGCCTTTTCGGGTCTTTGCCAAAGAAAGACATATTGATATATACACCTATTTCCGCCTGGACGCACCTTATCTGGTAGTCGACGCCGGATATATGCGCAAGGTGATGATCAACCTGGTCTCCAACGCCATCAAGTTTACTCCTGACAATGGTCGTATCGATATCTACATAGCCTCTGTCCGGAGCCAGGGCGGAGAGAAGATGCTATATATTAATGTACGCGATACAGGCCATGGTTTGGTGACGGAAGATATGGAGAAGATATTCGACCGGTTCTACCAATCCAAGAAGGTTCGCAAATATCCCGTGTACGGTCAGAGCAGTACGGGTATCGGCCTCTTCCTCTGCTGGAAAATCGTAGAACTGCACGGAGGGGAAATATGGGCGCGCAACAATCCCAACCGAGGAGCATCGTTTCGCATACTGATGCCGTTGGTTCCGGGTGAGAGCACAGAGTACGCTACAGAAGAAGCATTGGAGCTACCGGATACTACCTGCTTGCCGGATAGTTTGCAGCCGGCAGACAAGTCGAAGAAAGAAACCATTCTGATTGTGGAAGACAATAAAGATATGCGTTCGTATATCCGTATGTTGCTGGTGAACGATTACCGTCTGTTCGAAGCAGGTGATGGAAAAGAAGCCCTTCAGATAGCCCAAAAGCACACCATCGACCTGATTGTCAGCGACCTGATGATGCCTGTGATGGATGGAATGGAATTGTCGCGCCGCATCAAAGAAAATCTGGCAACCTCCCATATCCCGGTTCTTATGCTGACGGCCGTCCGTTCTGAACTTCAGGAGAAACGGAGTTTCGAGATAGGTGTGGACGAGTATCTCTGCAAACCTTTTGACGAAGAGGTGCTCCGGCTACGTATCCGTAACATACTGAACCTGCGGAGCAAGTATAAGAAAATGTTCTCGGCCAGTAGTAATGTGGAAGAGCTGCACATTCAGGAAGAATCAAGAGACAAGACTTTCATCACGAATGCTGTCAATCTGATGAAGGAAAACTATGCCGACGCGGATTATAATCTGGATCGCTTTGTTCGCGATATGGGATACAGCAAAACGTTGGTCAATACGAAAATGCAGGACCTGACCGGACAACCCATCGGGCAGTTTATGAAGAATTACCGGCTCAATGTAGCACAAAAGATGCTACAGGAAGGATCGGGAGACACCAATGTCTCCGAAATAGCATATGCCGTAGGCTTCAATGATCCGAAGTATTTCACCAAATGCTTCAAGGAGTTTTTTGGGTATCTGCCTAGTTCCAAGATTACTAAAAAGTAAAATGAATTAATTACTTTATAGATTATGAAAAAGAGTTTTATTTGTTTTTTATTATTGTGCAGCTGTCTGATGCTGACAAATTGTGTGAAGCAAAGCGCCAAGGAACAATCTCCGGATGAGGCTTTGGCAGTTGAAAAAGGAAGTACTCTTGAGCTGAGTAACAGTACCACTTGCGAAGTCAAGTCTGGCAATGTCATGTTTACGAGAGCCATCAATGGCGCTGATACGCTTGTCACCCTGAAAGAGAACGGAGCCTTGGAGTTCCGGTGTGGCGAGAAAAAGGACTTCTTTTGCGACCCCAACGGAGAACTGTCCAATAATACAGCTCCTATCCTTCTGACAAAGGTGGACAATACCAAACCGTTCACGTTTACTGCCAAAGTGACTCCCGAGTTTACTGCTACAGGAACTTACAACGCTGCCGACCTTTTTATCTTCTCCAATGATACCTTGTGGCAGAAGTTTGCTTTCGAGCAGGACGAACGCGGCATGCATCGGATTGTAACTGTCCGCACGGACGGAACCTCGGACGATAACAATCATGATGTGGTCACCGCTCCTTCGGTTTACCTGAAAATATCTTCTGATGGCCAGACCATAGCCAGCTACTATTCCTTGGACAAACAAATGTGGCAGATGGTTCGGCTTTACAAGAACAGCTATCCGAAAGAAGTCTGGGTAGGCATCTGTAACCAATGTCCGATGGAAAAAGGAAGCAGCAGTCTGTTTGAGGAGGTTACGCTGGAGCAAAGCAGTGTCGGTGATTTCCGTAGTGGAGAATAATGCGACAGTGTTTTAGCACTACACTCCGTTTAGCACATAAAGCTATCTACTAAGTACATGACAAGAATAGTGATATTTTAGTCATGTACTAATAGATCCTTCCTCGAATACGGCTTAAGGCTTGAGGGGTTATTCCAATATAAGACGCCAGGTATTTTAGTGGGATAGTGTAGATTAATCCTTTATAGGACTTGATCAACTCTTTGTATCTGCCTTCCGGAGATAGTTTTAGTAAACTTATTTCCCGGTTGATCTTACGCGTAAATATATCCTCCAATACGATTCGGGCCATTCTGTTTGTGTTCAGAGATTGGGCATATAATACAAACAAATCATTCGGTCTTATTCGCCATACAGTGGAATCGCATAAGGCTTGAATATTAAAAGCAGAGGGCTCGCTATGCATCAGAGAAAGATAGGAGTTGGCAAATTCATTACTGAAAGAAAACCAGAAGGTTATTTCTCTCAGTTTCATGTTGGTAGTCCAATAACGCATAATTCCGTTTTCGATGAAATAGAGATATTTCTCTTTCTCGCCCTCTTTTATCAAGAAGTCTTTCTTCTTCACCTCTGTTTTTTCGAAATGTTCATTATAGAACTGTTTCTCTTCAGGTGTAAGCTGTAATCCATGATTCAGATTATCTTCTATGTTTACTGATTTCTCAATGAGATCTGCGATGGTATAACACATATCCGAACTGTTTTATATAGAATAATTTTCATTGACCGGAGGCAGAATAGTGTATAAATCTACGATTTTCAATGCACTTATGGCCAGACATAATAGTGTTTAACACTGATTTTCACAGAGTTTATGACTTGGTTGACTATTATTAAGAGTGCGTATGGTGTAAGTTAACCCAGTTTCATTTTTTTGAAAAGGCTTGACCCATACCTTTGCTTCCTTAGAAAAACCACTTTCGAACCGGCACATGAAGACTTATCTTATAGCTATATCGGGGTTCATGGTATTATTCTCAACCGATGATATATGGGCTCAACCTACGGATGTTTCAGTGAGAGATGCCGTAAAGACTGATTCCGTTATCAATAACAAGGGATTGAAGTCGCCCGTAATCTATGAAGCGACGGACTCTATCGTGCTGACAGGGAATGGTGTGGCTCATCTTTATGGAGACGGAAAGGTGAATTATGAGAAAACAGAATTAACTGCCGAAATTATTTCGGTAGATATGGACAGTAGCATTGTACATGCCCGTGGAGTCCGGGACTCATTGGGGGTTATGCAGGGAACTCCGGTACTGAAAGACGGAGAAACACCCTACGAGTCTGAAGCGATACGATATCATATCGAAACCCAAAAGGCATTTGTCTATAATGTTGTCAATCAACAAGGCGAAGGTTATGTAACCGGAAAAGAGGCCAAGAAGGGTCCCGATGATGAAATCTTTATGGAGAATGCCCGATATACCACCTGCGACCATCACGATCATCCTCATTTCTATCTTCAACTAACCAAAGCCAAAGTGAAACCGAAGGAAAAAGCAGTGTCAGGTCCGGCCTATCTGGTTGTGGAAGACGTAGCTTTGCCTCTTGCCGTACCTTTCTTTTTCTT
Source organism: Bacteroides sp. (assembly GCA_031554505.1). Taxonomy (GTDB): domain Bacteria; phylum Bacteroidota; class Bacteroidia; order Bacteroidales; family Bacteroidaceae; genus Bacteroides. The sequence goes on from JAVBVI010000026.1 coordinate 9,050, forward strand.
TCCATTTACTACCAGTTATTCTTCAGGCGTTATCATGCCCAGGTACATGGACGATTCGGCCCGTGGTTTTGGGCTGAATGAAGGTGGATATTATTTTGCTATCAGCGATCTGATGGATCTGAAAGTGACCGGGGATGTATTTACGAAAGGTTCATGGGCCATCCGTCTGCTAAGCAATTATAATAAGAGGTATAAATTCGCCGGAACTTTACAGGCCGATTACCAGTTAACCAAAACGGGAGATAAGAATATGCCCGATTATGCTGTCTCCAAAGATTTCAGGATCGTATGGAGTCACCGGCAAGATCCCAAGGCTCATCCCCATCGTAATTTCTCGGCGAGCGTCAATTTCTCTACCAGCAGCTATGAACGTACGAATATCAATAATCTGTACGATCCCGGCTCTATGACGCAAAACACGAAAACATCCAGTATTAGCTATCAGCGCGCCTTGTTCGATAATCGCCTGGATATCTCCGGGACATTCAACATAGCACAGTCTATGAAAGATTCTTTATTGTCCATCACACTGCCCGATCTGAATATCTCCCTATCCCTATTTTATCCTTTCAAGCGTAAGAGTCCGGTAGGCGATGAGAAGTGGTACGAGAGAATATCCTTGAAATATACCGGGCGATTGACCAACAGCATAGATACCAAAGATAATTTATTGTTCAAATCCGGTATCCGGCAGTGGAAAACAGCGATGGAACATACCATTCCACTGAGTGCCACTTTCCCGCTGTTTACATATATCAATGTAACTCCGGAACTAAATTATCACGAAGCATGGTACACACGTAAGATTATGAAAGAGTATGATCGGTCGACCAAACAGTTGGAACGAACGGATACCGTCTTCGGTTTCAACCGTGTGTATGATTACCGTATGAGTGTATCACTCGACACCAAAGTCTATGGTATATATAAACCTCTTTTCATGAAAAAGAAAGAGATGCAGATACGCCATGTTATTACTCCGGCAGTGACGGTGGGTGGTTCGCCTGGTTTTAGCCAATTCTATGAGAACTATATAGATGTTTATGGAAAAAAACAGTATTATTCTCCGTTCGAAGGGCAACCCTACGGCGTACCGAGCCATGACGGACAGGGAATGGTAAACTTTGAATTATCCAATAATCTGGAAATGAAGTACAAAACGAAGAATGATTCCATGAAGATAATAAGTCTGGTGGATCAACTCGGTATGAGACTGTCTTATGATCTGGCAGCAAAGAAAAAGCCATGGAGCAACCTCGATATGGATGTGCGGCTTAAACTATCTAAAAGCTATACATTTAACCTGAATGCCCGGTTTGCCACGTATGCTTATGCCTTTGACGAAGATGGCAAAGTCATTGATAGTGATCGTACAGAATGGTCTTACGGACGTTTCGGACGTTTTCAGGGATATAGTTCCGCATTCAATTACACATTTAATAATGAAACCTGGAAAAAATGGTTCGGCAAGGAAGAAGAAAAGGAAGAAGAGAATGCGGAGGAGAGTGAAGACACTCCCGACCGACCCAAGAAGGTCGTAAAAGCAGAAGTCGGCAAGGATGGTTATCAGGTGTTTAAGATACCTTGGTCCATCTATATCAATTATTCATATAGTATTTACGAAGATAAGAGCAAGCCCATCGACATTCATCGTATGCGTTATCCGTTTTCATGGATGCACAATCTGAATGTGACGGGCAATTTTAAGATAGCCAACAAGTGGTCGTTTACGTTCAGTTCCGGATATGATTTTCAATCCAAAGAAATTACCCAAACGTCCTGTACCGTATCCCGCGATCTGCATTGCTTTAGTATGTCGGCAGGTTTTGCCCCATTTGGCAAATGGAAATATTATAGCTTCAGAATTGGTTGTAATGCAAGTGTATTGCAAGATCTTAAATGGGATAAGAGAAGCCAAACTTCCCATACGGTTCAATGGTATTGATTTCAAGCGACAATCATGCAGCAGAAATGAACCTGAGTTTATTTTTAATCAGACATATGTCAAATAACAGTGAGCTCAGAATCAACGAACTACAATTAATTTTATTTTTGCTTTCACTCAATGAAGACAAATCAATAAACTGATATATGAAGAAAAGAGATTACCCTAAATGCGTTGTGTTTTTGTTTTTTGTACTATTACTGAGCGGCTGTCAGATTAGTAGCGAGAAAGGACCTGATAGTGAAGAAGATGCTGATTACGCATTGTGTCGATACTGGTGGAGTGCAGACTATTTAGATTATGATGATGCCACAATCAGGCAAGAGTTTATTTTTAGTGTGGATGGTACGGGTTACGAAATAATTACTCGTTCCAAATTGGGACAGGCCACTACTTCTGATGAATACTCTTTCAGTTGGTATTGGACTTCCGATTCGTATCGATCTATCTGCTTGGAATACGGAGAGAATGATATTCTTTTTATGGATAGGCTATTCATTGCAGACAATGTGTTGACTTGTTTTATGGCCGGTTCCGAACTAACGTTTTATGGTAAAATACCTCTTCTCTGAATAGACTATCATCTTAGCCCATTTCTTATAACATCAAAATGAATTCATATGAAAAAACTGGCTACACCTATCTTGTTATTGACTATTATAGCCGCTTCCTGTGGTGATAAACATTCTTAATACAATATTGATTGATAAGAAAGGTGTTATAGTTGAAAAAGACTTTATCAATGAGTTTTTAGGTTTTAAAATCGAAGAGTTAAACTCTTAATCACGCGTCATGGGGGAGTTGAGTCTATTTGCAGCGTATGATGTGTTGTTTGTCCTTGTTCTGACGGCAATATATCTCATCTATTCGTACACCAAGAAGGAGAAGGCGGACAGCTATGTAAAGTTCATCCTTATTTTTCTGTCTGCCTATTTCTTGTTTTGTTATTCCTTGTCGTTTTTCCCCAGATGGGGAATGCAAGGGGGTAAGCATCTTTTTTTGTTTGGCTTCCTGCCTCTATTCACTTTGTGCCATGCCGTTATTCCTTTCAAGAAAAACCAGAAAGTAAACAAAGGACTGATTGTCGCAACGGCCATTTATGTGTCCTTTTTTCTGTTTATGGTCGTTGTTCACCGTTTTAGCGACATGGGATAACTGAAAACTATCGTTGTTTTCGTATAACTCTATTTTCTGATAGCCCTCTTTTTATATGGTTAGTAGAATAATTCTTTTCTTATCAATGCACTGCTTCTTTCGTATCAGTGCATTGATAAGAAAGAACTAATGCATTGATACGAAAGAAGCAGTGCATTGATACGAATAAAATTATACTAATTGGTATATAGTTGTATGCGAATGAACCTATAAAATAGGGCAGTCTAAACAATAGAATCATGCATGAGGAAATCAAAGGCCCTTCTTATGCGCTCATCCTATCTCACTGGAGTGGCCATGTGCATCTCATTTCCCTCCTACAAGCCCCTTCAACGCCTAACCTTTACTATTTTCCCCTTAATCTATCTTATTTTCCCCTTTCTGTTGGGAATAAGTCACTACTTTTGCGTATCATCCAGAAGAAATAAATACCATGAAAATCAAAATCTGTTTACTAGTTCTGTTTACGGCCGGTTTATCCGCTCATTTGTCTGCCAATCCTATCCATGCGCTGCTCGAAAGAATAGACCAGGGTGCTTCGAAGAAGTTCAGTATCGAACTGAAAGAAAGCACAACGGATTTCTTTGAGCTCGACCAAAAAGGGAAGAAGGTTGTTATCCGCGGCAATACCTATGTAAATATAGCGACCGGGCTCAACTGGTACCTGAAATATTATGCTGGCATCCAGCTTTCCTGGAACGGCATGCAAGCGAAACTTCCGCAGGAACTTCCGGCGGTAGCTCGCAAGGAACGTCACGATACGTCTCTTTCGCTCCGCTATGATTTTAATTATTGTACCTACTCCTATACCATGGCCTTCTGGGACTGGGAGCGATGGGAGAAGGAGATCGACTGGATGGCTCTGCATGGCATCAACCTGCCTTTGGCAGTGGTGGGACAGGAGTGCATCTGGTTCAACATGCTTCAGAAACTGGGTTACACCAAAGAGGAAATCAACCAATTCATCGCTGGTCCGGCCTTCCTGGCCTGGTGGGCTATGAATAACCTCGAAGGCTGGGGCGGTCCCAATCCTGATTCCTGGTACGTACAGCAAGAAGCCCTGCAAAAGAAAATTCTGAAACGTATGCGCGAATATGGCATTAAGCCCGTATTCCCCGGCTATTCAGGGATGGTTCCACACGATGCGGACGAGAAGCTGGGATTGGACCTGGCAAAGTCCGAGTTATGGAACGGCTTCACGCGTCCTGCTTTCCTGCAACCGACGGATGACCGTTATGCTGAAATAGCCGATCTATACTACCGCGAACAAGAGAAACTTTTCGGTAAAGCCGATTACTACTCCATGGACCCTTTCCATGAAGTGGAGAATGCCGCTTCGGTAGACTTCGATGCCGCAGGCAAAGCTATCATGCAGGCCATGAAGAAGGTAAACCCGAAAGCCACCTGGGTGGTACAGGGTTGGACAGAAAACCCGCGCCCCGAAATGATGGAGAACCTGAAGAACGGTGACTTGCTGGTACTGGATTTGTTTAGCGAATGCCGCCCGATGTGGGGAATCCCTTCCATCTGGAAGCGCGACCAGGGATACGAACAACACGACTGGCTCTTCTGTATGTTGCTGAACTTCGGTGGCAATGTTGGTCTGCACGGACGTATGGACCAGTTGCTCGACAATTTCTACCTCACTAAAAACAACCCGCTGGCTACCCATCTGAAAGGCATCGGCCTGACCATGGAAGGCACGGAGAACAATCCGATGATGTTCGAGTTAATGTGCGAACTTCCCTGGCGCCCCGAGAAGTTCACGAAAGAGGCATGGCTGGAGGATTATACCTTCGCCCGCTACGGTGTCCGCGATGCAAGGATAGAACAAGCGTGGATGTTGTTGGGCAATACCATTTATAACTGTCCGTTCGGAAACAATCAGCAGGGTCCTCACGAATCCATCTTCTGCGGGCGTCCCACGTTGAACAACTTCCAGGCCTCCAGTTGGTCGAAGATGCAGAACTATTACGATCCTACCGTGACCGAGGAAGCTGCCCGCCTGATGCTGGATGTAGCCGATGCGTACCGAGGCAATAACAACTTTGAATACGACCTGGTAGACATCGTCCGCCAGTCCGTCTCCGACAAAGCACGCATCACGTACAACCAGGCGATAGCCGACTTCAAGAGTTTTGACAAACGCAGTTTTGATTTCCACTCACAGCGGTTCCTGGAGATGCTTCTGTTGCAGGATAAACTCCTGGGAACCCGAAACGAGTTCCGTGTAGGTCGTTGGATAGAACAAGCACGCAACTTGGGAACTACCCCTGCGGAAAAAGATTTGTACGAGTGGAACGCGCGTGTACAGATCACCACCTGGGGCAACCGAGTATGTGCCGATGACGGCGGGTTGCGCGACTATGCCCATAAAGAGTGGAACGGTATCCTGCGCGATTTCTATTATATGCGTTGGGCGGCTTACTGGAAGACCCTGCGCGATCAGTTGGACGGCAAGCCCGAGGTGAAGCTCGACTATTACGCCCTGGAAGAACCCTGGACATTGGCCAAGAACCCGTATAGCCCGGCGCCGGAAGGAAACAGCGTGGATATAGCCAAAGAAGTATTCAAGAAAGTATTTGAGTAACGATGAGTGATGCTCCGCTAAAGAAGAGGCTCTTGTCTCTGGATGTACTGCGAGGAATGACGGTTTTCGGGATGATTCTCGTCAACAACTCCGGAGGTAAGATGTCGTATGACTCCTTACGCCATTCCGCATGGAATGGCCTGACGCCGTGCGACCTGGTCTTTCCGTTCTTCCTGTTCATCATGGGGCTTTCCACTTACATCGCACTGAGTAAGTTCCGTTTTCAGGCATCGCCATCGGTCATCCGGAAGATCGTGAAACGCACCTTTCTTATTCTCTGTATCGGCTGGGGCATTCATTGGTTTGCTTCTGTCTGTGCGGGAGATTTTCTGCCGTTCGACCATCTGCGGCTTACCGGCGTATTGCCCCGCATCGCTTTGTGTTATTGCGTGGCTTCCTTCGTGGCACTCTATGTCAATCATAGATATATTGGCTGGATCATCGGCGGTTTGTTGGCTGGGTTTACCGTACTGCTTATGCTGGGAAATGGCTATGCCCTGGACGAGACGAATATACTGGCTGTCATCGACCGGAACCTGTTGGGTGCTGAGCACCTGTACCACAAAAGCCCGATAGACCCGGAAGGTTTGGCCAGCACCATTTCTGCTATCGCACACACCTTGATAGGCTTCTGCTGCGGAAAGCTCATTCTGCAGAAAGAAGGATCTCTGGAACAGAAGACGTTGAAGTTGTTTGTCATCGGCTTTATTCTGATGGCTGCCGGTTTCTGTCTGACAGAAGCGTGGCCGCTGAACAAACGCATCTGGTCGCCTACCTTCGTGTTGGTCACCTGCGGATTGGCTGCCATGCTTCAGGGCGTACTGATCTACTTCATTGATATGAAAGAGAAAAAGCGTTGGTGCCGTTTCTTCGAGATATTCGGAGTCAATCCCTTGTTTTTATACGTGCTTAGTGAGGTAACGGCCATTGTTTTTGGCGCCACCGGCAGCACACCTGTTATTTACGTGGCTATACATACCTGGACAACCGACCCTTACCTGGCATCCGCTGTGTATGCCATTGCTTTCACGCTGATCATGGGGGCTTGCGGCTATCCGCTCTACAAAAGGAAGATCTATATCAAAATATAATGAGACAAACAATTTCTACATATGTAACCGTACTGCTGGCCGCCATATCGCTGCCAGGTGTGACATCGTGTACCGGCAATAAAGAGTCGCTGTTGGCATATGTCGATACCCGTGTCGGTACCGCCCCCAGTATCACGCAGACCGCCGGCAAGTTCGGCAAAAGCACGGAAGAATACGGGCAGACGCTTCCTGCTGTACTCGAACCCAACGGGATGAACTTCTGGACCCCACAAACACGGGATACGGAGCGGAAGTGTGTAGCACCTTATTACTACGTGGATACCTTGTTGCAAGGTTTCCGCAACTCCCATTGGATTGTGGGCGGATGTACGCAGGACTATGGAACGATGACACTGATGCCGCTGTACGGTGAGCTTCGTTGTCAACCTCAGTCCCGTGCTACCCGTTTCTATCATCAGGAAGAGGTAGCCACTCCCTCTTATTACGCCACGTTGCTACCCGATGAGCACATCTATACCGAAATGACCGGCCGTTCCCGGGCCGCTATCTTCCGTTTCACCTATCAGAAAGCAGGAAAAGGATATCTGATAGTCCAACCGAACAGCGACGAAGAGCAGGGAACAATCGCTATCGATACGCTTAATAACCGGATTTACGGTTCTAATCCCGTGCACCGTATCTATCAGGGTTGGGGAGAACCGGCCGGATACAGCGGGCATTTCCTTGTCCAGCTCCAGAAGAAGATTACCGGCTATGGAACGTTTCAGGGAGACTCTTTAGTACCTCGTGCCTTGCAGATAGGGAATGCTGCCCAGATAGGTATGTACATAGAGTTTGAGGTCGAAGCAGGAGAAGAAGTGTTGATCAAAGCCGCCTCTTCTTTTGTCGACATGGAAGGTGCCCTCCGTAATCTGGCAGCCGAAATACCTCATTGGAACTTCGCTCGTACCCGGACAGAACTCAGTCAGATCTGGGAAAAACATCTTTCCACTATCCAGGTGGAGACCGACAACCTCGTCGATAAGGAGAAATTTTACGGTGCCTTTTACCGGGCTTCCTTCCTTCCCCGCACGGTCAATGATGTGGATGGGCGTTATTCTTCCTTTGCTGTAGGAAGCCCCATACGTCAGTTGCCCGAAGGAGAAACTTACTACGACGATTACAGCATGTGGGATACCTATCGTGCCCTGCATCCGATGATCAATCTGCTCTTCCCCACTCAGGGAGGGAACATGATGCAATCCTTGGTGCACAAGTATGAGCAAGGTGGCTGGCTGCCCATCTTTCCTTGCTGGAACAGTTATACCGCTGCCATGATAGGCGACCATTGTATGGCTGCTATCGGCGACGCCTACAGCAAGGGCATCCGTAACTTCGATGTTTCGAAGGCTTACGAAGCCATGCGAAAGAATGCCTTCGAAACCCCGTTCCATCCGGATGATTATAAGAACGGCATGGGACGTCGTGCGCTGACTTCGTACCTGCAATACGGATACATCCCGTTGGAAGATGGGGTGCCCGATGCTTTCCATACCCAGGAACAGGTGTCCCGCACACTGGAATACGCCTATGATGATTTTGTGCTTGCGCAGATGGCCAAAGACTTAGGTAAAGCAGAAGACTATGAAGCGTTGATGATACGTGCGGCCAACTACCGGAATGTCATCGACCCTCGTACCGGATATGCGCAAGGCCGATATGCCAATGGTACGTTCCTGAAGGAGGACAATGCATTCGGATTCGCACGCTTCATAACGGAAGGCGCTCCCTGCCACTATACCTGGTATGCTCCTCAAGATCCTTACGGGTTGATGGAGTGCATGGGCGGCAAAACCAACTACATCGCTAAGCTGGACTCCATGTTCAGCGAACAACGTTATTGGCACGGAAACGAACCCTGCCACCAGGTAGCCTATATGTTCAATTATGCTGGCGAACCCTGGAAGACGCAGCGTGCCGTGCGCCATGTCATGGAGACGGAATACCTGAACACACCGGGCGGACTTTCGGGCAATGACGATGCCGGACAGATGTCGGCATGGTATATGTTTGCAGCGATGGGATTCTATCCTGTTTGTCCGGGCACACCGTATTATATGTTGGGCAGTCCTTCGTTCCCCAGCCTTACTCTGAACCTGGAGAACGGAAATAAGTTTACCGTGAAAGCCCTGAACGCATCGGAGAAGAATATCTATATCCAGTCGGCCACGCTGAACGGGAAATCCTATACGCGCAATTACATCATTCATCAGGATATTCTGAAGGGCGGCGTGATGACCTTCGTGATGGGCGACCAGCCCAACAAAGAGTGGGGCGCACAACCGGAAGACTGCCCACCGTCTATGATGGAATAAACCAGTAATCATCAGAAAGCCAATAAATATGAAAGTAAAAGCACTTTTAGTTGCCATCTGCAGCGTCCTGTTATGGGGAGCTTGCAACACCCCAAGGAACGGAGGTACTGTTTTTAATGTCCTGGACTACGGAGCCAAAGGGGACGGTGTTACCGATGATGCCGCAGCCTTGCAAAAAGCTATTCAGCTCTGCTCTCAGTCGGGAGGCGGAACGGTACTTATCCCGTCGGGATACACGTTCCTGTGCAGTCCCTTTGAGTTGGCTTCCTTTGTCGACCTTCATCTGGAACCGAACTCTCGTTTGCTGGCTAACCCGGACGAGACTGTATATACCCACAGCGCTTTCCGCGAAAACCGGGGCGAAGGAATGATGTGGATTCACGGGAAGGATCTGAAGGAGGTATCCATCACCGGAACAGGTACCATCGACGGGAACGGAGTGGTTTTCATGGGCAAGGAACTGGAAGACTCGTACGAGTTGAAGCCGGTGACCGACTTTGACCCTCGTCCGCACGTGTTGACGCTGATCAATGTAGAGAAGACGGTGATCCGGGACGTGACCATCCGCAACAGTGCATACTGGACGGTTCACCTGATTGGCTGTAACGATGCTTCTATCGACGGCATCACCCTTCTGAACAACCTGAAGATACGCAACGGCGACGGTATCGACGTAGATCATTCCAGGAACGTACGCATTGCCAACTGCCACATCGAGTCGGGCGACGACTGTATCTGCCTGAAGAACCGCCGGGAGTTTCAGGAATACGGCTCCTGCGAAGACATTGTCGTGACCAACTGTACTATGGTGTCCCGCTCGTGCGCCATCAAGATCGGTTCGGAGAACATGGACCGGATCAACAACGTGCTCTTTAATAACTGCATCGTGAAGAACAGCAACCGCGGCATCGGTATTCAGAACCGCGATGAAGGAACGGTAACCAATGTAATATTCTCGAACATGATCGTCGACTGCACGTTCTTCTCCGATGTCTGGTGGGGAAAGGCGGAACCTATCTACGTCACTTCCTATCCGCGCGCCATCGGCAATCATAAAGATGCCGGCTGGCGTTTCCCAAAAGGGGCCACGGAAGGCCGTTGCGGAGAAGTAAGCCGCATCTGGTTCACGAATATCAAGTGCACCAGCGAGAATGGGGTCTTTGTGGGAGGAGATACCCCGGAGAAGGTAAACCATATCTACTTCAAGGACGTGGACCTGCTGTTGCAGAAGCGTACGGCCTACCCAGGCGGGATCTATGACAAGCGTCCGTGCCTTGGCGAGGGCTTTATTCACGACAAGACCTATGGGTTCTACCTGGAGACGGCGTCCGACATCCGGATCGACAACTGCGCCGTTACCTGGGGCGATATCCGGCCGGACAATGCTGCCGAAGGTGTCAAACAAATCAATGTCAACCAGTTAAAGATCAATAATTAAAGCACACACTATGAAACAGTACATCTTATTCGTTCTCTTTGTAGTGTGCGGACTTACTGCCCATTCTCAACTCTCGCCGGAGCAGGCGGGGAGCATCTATTATGCTTACCCCGATCCTCCCGCGCGCTCTACCCCTGCACCGAAAGGGTACGAACCTTTCTACATCAGTCATTACGGTCGGCACGGTTCCCGTTGGATGACAGACGACGACCGCTACACGGAGATTATCGCTGTGTTCGACTCGCTTTTCCTTCGTTCCGAGTTGACTCCCCTCGGTATCGATGTCCGCGAGCGTCTGCACCTGGTATGGGAAGATGCCGGCGGACGCAGTGGCAGCATCACCCCACTGGGCGAACGTCAACACCGGGAGATAGCCGAACGGATGTATCGTAACTATCCCCAGGTGTTCCGCGGGAAAGCCTATATCGATGCCCGTTCGTCGACTTCTCTGCGCTGTGCCATGAGCATGAGCTACTTTACCGAACGATTGAAAGAACTAAATCCCGCCTTGCGGGTAGACCGCAGGGCGTACGATCGATATATGGATTACATCGCCTACACCTCGCCCGAGGGAGAGAAGTTCGCTTCGGAGAAAGTCCCGGCTCCTTGGCGGCGCGACTTCCGTGACTTCGAACGGAGAAACGTCCGTCCCGAACGCCTGTTGGCTTCCTTGTTTGTGCGTCCCACTGCCATCACCCATCCCGATGCCCTCGTGCGTGGGCTGTATTGGATTGCCGCCGATATGCAGAATGTGGAGTTAGACCTGTCGTTCTACGACATCTTTGAGTACGAAGAGCTTGTCGGCATCTGGAAAACGGTCAATGCCCGCATGTATGTGTGCAACGCCGCCGCTCCGCTCAATGGTGGCTTGATGCCTCGTTGCGCCGTACCCCTGTTGAATAATATACTGGAAAGCGCCGAGGCTGCTATCCGGAAGGGAACACCTGCTGCCGACCTCCGCTTCGGGCACGACACACACCTTATCCGTTTGCTGGCTCTGATGCAAATAGAAGGATGTGCCAATCAGGAAGCAGACATGGAGAAGTTTCATCTGGCCTGGCAGGACTATAAAGTGGCTCCGATGGGCGGGAATCTGCAACTCATCTTCTTCCGCAACAAAAAGAACGATGTCTTAGTCAAGCTCCTGCTCAATGAGAACGAAGCAAGTCTGCCCATAGCAAGTAAAACCGGTCCTTACTATGCCTGGGATGAAGTAAAAGCATTCCTGAAGCAAGCGGTAATTCATTAAGTATCTCGCAGAGCGGCTTTCCTATATATCTTTATCTCTTCACAGCTGTGAAGAGATAAACCTCCCCGCAAGAGAAAATAAGCGACATACCGGGAAAATACCGGAATGCCGGCTTCTTGCTTTCAAATAAACAGCGTGCCCCCAAAAATCTATGGGCAAACCCATGCACTCTTCCTTGAAAGTTGTATCTTTGAGCCGGATTAACAAAATGAGAATATGACAATTAAGGAATTCTTTTCATTTAAAGCGAACAAGTACTTCTGGGTGAATATCATAGCCATCGTGCTTACGGCCGTGCTACTGGTATTCGGAACCCTCAAAGGTTTGGATATATATACCCGTCACGGCGAAGCAGTCGTGGTTCCCGATGTGAAAGGGATGGATGTAAATGAAGCGGCGATGCGACTGCGCAACAGTGGGTTGTCTTATGAAGTGAGCGACTCCGCGTATGTGAAGAACAAGCCTGCCGGATCGATCCTCGAGGTGAATCCCGGAGTGGGAGAGAAAGTGAAAGAAGGACGGGTTATCTATCTGACCATCAATACCCTCGACGTCCCCTTGCGCGTCGTACCCGATGTGGCTGACAACAGCTCCGTGCGCCAGGCCCAAGCTAAGATCCGGGCAGCCGGTTTCAAACTGGCGACAGAACAACTCATCAACGGTGAGAAAGACTGGGTGTATGGCGTGAAATACAACGGTGTATCTCTACGTCCCGGCGATAAGGTACCGGTAGGCGGCACGCTAACGCTGATTGTGGGCAATGGTACCTTAGAAGACGCCTACGATGATTCCATCGACGAGGACGACACCACCCTCGTGCCGGACAATGCCGAAGGCGAATCGTGGTTCTAACCCCTGCAAGCAAGAAGATGATAGAAGAGTGCCCCGACATAGAGAACGATGAAACGGACGACATAGAGCCCGTTGGCGATGAGGCGCAACTGTACGAGCACTTCCGGGTAGTGGTGGACAAAGGTCAGACGATGATGCGGGTGGACAAGTTCCTCTTCGACCGCCTCACGAACGCCTCGCGCAACCGCATCCAGAAAGCTGCCGACGCCGGTTTCGTCATGTCTAACGGCAAGCCCGTCAAAAGCAGTTACAAGGTGAAGCCGATGGACATCATCACCATCGAGATGGACCGCCCGCGCTACGAGAACGAGATCATCCCCGAAGACATCCCGCTCAACATCGTCTACGAGGACAACTGCCTGATGGTGGTCAACAAACCTGCCGGATTAGTCGTTCACCCCGGACACGGCAACTACACGGGAACACTGGTCAACGCCCTGGCCTGGCACTTCAAGGACAATCCCGACTACGATGCCAACGACCCGCACGTAGGCCTCGTACACCGCATCGACAAGGATACTTCCGGCCTGCTGGTCATCGCCAAAACTCCGGACGCCAAGACTAATCTCGGCATGCAGTTCTTCAACAAGACCACCAAACGCCGCTACCGCGCACTCGTTTGGGGAACGGTAGAGAACGACGAAGGAACCATCACCGGAAACATCGGCCGCAACCCACGCGACCGGATGCAGATGGCCGTACTCGAGGACCCGCAAGGCAAACCCGCCGTGACGCGCTACCGCGTCCTCGAACGGATAGGCTATGTCACCCTCGTGGAATGCATCCTCGAAACCGGTCGCACGCACCAGATACGCGTGCACATGAAACACATCGGCCACGTACTGTTCAACGACGAACGCTACGGTGGGCACGAGATCCTCAAAGGAACACACTTCAGCAAGTATAAACAATTTGTAAACAACTGCTTCGACCTCTGTCCGCGACAGGCGTTGCATGCCATGACCCTCGGTTTCGTGCACCCGGTGACGGGTGAGGAGATGAACTTCACCTCCGAAATACCCGACGACATGGCACAGCTCATCGAACGGTGGCGGGGCTATATAAGTAACAGAGACATCGTATGAAACGTACCATTGCCATAGTAGCCGGAGGCGATACCTCCGAAATCGTAGTTTCGCTGCGCAGCGCACAGGGAATCTACTCCTTTATAGATAAGGAACAATACACGCTCTACATCGTCGAGATGGAAGGCCTCCGCTGGGAAGTGCAACTGCCCGACGGCAGCAAAGCGCCCGTAGACCGCAACGATTTCAGCTTCCTTTTCAATGGGGAGAAGGTTGTGTTCGACTTCGCCTACATCACCATCCACGGTACTCCGGGCGAAGACGGCCGCCTGCAAGCTTACTTCGACCTACTGCGCGTTCCGTACTCCTGTTGCGGCGTGCTGGCCGCTGCGCTGACGTACGATAAGTTCGCTTGCAACCAATACCTGAAAGGTTTCGGCATGCGCGTGGCCGAGTCGCTGCTCCTGCGTGCCGGGCAATCTGTAAGTGACGACGATGTGCTGCAGAAGATCGGTCTGCCCTGCTTCATCAAGCCCAACCTGGGCGGTTCCAGCTTCGGCGTGACCAAAGTGAAAGCCCGCGAAGAGATACAACCCGCCATCGCCAAAGCCTTCTCCGAAGCGCAGGAGGTGGTGATCGAGGCATTCATGGACGGCACAGAAGTCACCTGCGGTTGCTACAAAACAAAACAGAAGTCCGTGGTGTTTCCTATTACAGAGGTAGTTTCGAAGAACGAGTTCTTCGACTACGCCGCCAAGTACAACGGCGAGTCCGACGAGATCACCCCGGCGCGCATCTCCGACGACCTCACGCAACGGATACAGGCGTTGACATCGGCCATCTACGACATCCTGAACTGCTCGGGCATCATTCGTGTGGACTATATCATCACCGAAGGCAATAAAGTGAACCTGCTCGAGGTGAATACCGTGCCGGGAATGACCGGAACCAGTTTTATCCCGCAACAGGTGGCCGCCGCCGGCATGGATATCAAGGACGTCATGACGGACATCATAGAGAATAAGTTTCACTAAAAGAACTAGCATATGAATACGACGGAGTTTGATGAAATTCGCCCGTATCACGATGAAGAACTACCGGGCATATACGAGGAACTGATTGCCGATCCGGGTTTCCGGAAGGCAATAGAGGCGGCGATGCCGCAGGTGCCTTTCGAGATGTTCGCACAGAAGATGCGGATGTGCCGCACTAAACTGGACTTCCAGAAGGCGTTCTGTTACGACTTCTTGTGGAACCTGGTGAGGAAGTATGCCGACGGGCTGACGCTGGATCATTCTGCCGCTCCCGAAAAGTTGGCCTATACGTACATCTCCAACCACCGGGATATCATCCTCGACTCGGGATTTCTCTCCATTCTGCTCATTAACGACGGGCGGGACACGGTAGAGATTGCCATCGGTGACAATCTGCTGATCTACCCGTGGATAAAGAAACTGGTGCGCGTCAACAAATCGTTTATCGTGCAGCGTGCCCTCACCATGCGCCAGATGCTGGAATCGTCGTCACGTATGTCGCGCTATATGCACTACACCATTGCAGAGAAGAAACAGTCCATCTGGATTGCCCAGCGCGAAGGTCGTGCCAAGGATTCGGACGACCGTACCCAGGAGAGCGTGCTCAAGATGCTGGCCATGGGTGGCGAAGGCGACCTGATAGACCGCTTGATGGAACTGAACATCGCTCCGCTGGCCCTGTCGTATGAATACGACCCATGCGACTTCCTCAAAGCGAAGGAGTTTCAGCAGAAACGTGACATCGAAGATTTCAAGAAGAGCACCCAAGACGACTTGCTGAACATGCAAACAGGACTCTTCGGGTACAAAGGGCGGATACACTTCCAGGTGGCTCCCTGCATCAATGATGCCTTGCAGCAGATGAACCGTTCGCTCCCGAAGACAGAACTCTTCACCCAAATAGCCGCACTGATCGACCATCGTATTCACAGCAACTATCGTTTCTACCCGGGCAACTACGTGGCACACGACCTGCTGTCGGGCACTGCGGAGTTTGCCGTTCACTATACTGCCGAGGAGCAGCAACGCTTCGAGGCGTATATCGCCCAACAAATCGGCCGGATCGACCTGCCCGGGAAGGATGAACCTTTCCTGCGCGAGAAACTCCTGCTGATGTACGCCAATCCGTTGACCAATCATTTAGAAGCCCGTCGATGAAAAAGCCATTCGCCTACCTTCTGTTACTCTTGTTGCCCGCACTGCTGGGTGCCTGCAAGGACGATGACTACGAATATCCGTCCGTGAAGATGGAGTTCCTGACGGCTGCATCGGGCAACGATGGCCTGATTGCTACTATTCTTCCCGACAAAGGGTCGCAGATGAATGTGGTGCAGGATCGCTCGAACGGAAAATTCGAAGTCAATTCGACTAAACGCATCATCGCCAACTATGCGGAAGTGGCTGCCGAAAGCGGTAACACGCCGAATGCGTTGATCTATGCCTGGGCTGCCGTCATTGCCGCCCAACCCGAACCGGCCTCGGCTTTCAAGGACGGGGTAAAGGTGGATCCTGCCGATATACTGAGCATCTGGATGGGACGGGATTATCTGAATATCATCTTGCAAGTGAAGTCGCAAAACGGAAAACATACGCTCCACTTCGTGAATACCGGAGAGGGAACGGACGAGCAGACCGGACGACCGTTTGTCGACCTGTTGCTCTACCATGATGCGAATAATGATGTGCAGGCCACCACGAAGCGGGTGTACTTATCTATCCCGCTGGAAAGCTTTGCCGTAGCTGGGGAAACAGTCGATATCCGTTTCTCGTTGAATACATATAGCGGTGAGCTGAAAACGTATTCCTTCGAGTATACCAAGTAAGAGATTATTATTCACCACAGAGTCACACAGAGTTCCACAGAGTTTTTTAGTTCACCACAGAGGTTAATTTTACCATAGAATTTATTTGAATAGCATAGGGGACAGAGGATTTAAATATAAACCTCTGTGCCCTCTGTGGTGAACTGAAAAACTCTGTGGAACTCTGTGTGGCTCTGTGGTGAAAATTCCTACAAAGCTTCGAGCATTCTTTTCAGCACTACCGTAGCCGAGATTTCCCGGTTGGCAGCTTCGGGAATAACGATGGATTGCGGGCTTTCGATGACATCATCCGTCACGATCATATTACGACGTACCGGCAGGCAGTGCATGAAACGGGCCTGATTGGTCACAGCCATCTGGCGGTCGCTTACCGTCCATTCGCGGTCGGTGTTCAGGATTCTACCGTAGTTGTCGCCGGCATAAGCCGCCCAGTTCTTGGCGTAGATAAAGTCGGCACCTTCGAAGGCCTTCATCTGGTCGTACTCCACACGGGCCTTGCCTACGAACATCGGGTCGAGTTCATAGCCTTCCGGATGGGTGATAACGAACTCATAGTCTGTGGCGTTCATCCACTCGGCAAACGAGTTGGGTACGGCTTGTGGCAGTGCGCGGGGATGCGGTGCCCAGGTCAATACCACCTTCGGACGATCCTTCTTCTTGTATTCCTCAATGGTGATCAGGTCGGCAAAGCTCTGCAACGGGTGGCGGGTAGCCGCTTCCATGGAGAATACCGGACGTCCCGAGTATTGGATGAACTGGTTGATGATCACTTCCTGGTAGTCGAAATCCCTGTCTTCGAAACGGGCAAACGAGCGCACACCGATGATGTCGCAGTAGCAACCCATCACGGGGATAGCTTCCAGGATATGTTCCGGTTTGTCGCCGTCCATGATCACGCCGCGTTCTGTTTCCAGCTTCCAGGCACCCTGGTTAATGTCGAGCACGATGACGTTCATGCCCAGGTTGGTAGCTGCTTTCTGGGTGCTGAGGCGTGTACGCAAGCTGGAGTTGAAGAATATCATCATCAACGTCTTGTTACGGCCCAGTTCCACATATTTGAACCGGTCTTTCTTGATCTCGAATGCTTCGTCCAGTGCAGACTTCAGGTTGCCGATGTCTTGCACACAAGTAAATTTCTTCATGATTCTATCTGTTTTAGAATGATTATTTCTGTTCTATTTCTTAGGGTCGTATCTGTCCATCGCCCTCGATGACCCACTTGTACGAGGTGATCTCTTCCAATCCCATCGGGCCACGGGCATGCAGCTTCTGGGTACTGATACCGATCTCCGCTCCCAGGCCAAACTGGGCACCGTCGGTGAAGGCGGTCGATACGTTGACGTATACACAGGCGGCGTCGACCAGGCTGGTAAAGAGTGCGGCGTGTTCCTTATTTTCGGTAACAATGCTTTCGCTATGCTTCGAACTGTTCTCGTAAATATGCCCCAGTGCCTCTTCCAGCGTCTTTACTGTCTTGACGGCCATCTTATAATCCAGAAACTCCGTACCGAAACTCTCGGGGGTGGCGCGCTGTAGGAGGAGGGGCGGGTAGTGCCCTTCGAGTGCCTGGTATGCAGGCACATCGGCATAGACGATCACCTGACTGTTTTGCAACTTCCGGCAGAGAGCGGGCAGGTCGGCCAGGCGGCTTTCGTGGAGGACGAGGCAGTCCAATGCATTGCACACGCTGACCCGGCGGGTCTTGGCGTTGTGGATGATGGCTGCACCTTTCTCTACATCGCCTTGTTCGTCGAAGTAAGTATGGCAGATGCCGGCACCGGTCTCGATAACCGGGATAGTGGCGTTCTCGCGTACGAAGTTGATCAGCCCGCTACTTCCGCGCGGGATGATGAGGTCCACATAGCCTACGGCATGGAGCAGGGCGGCGGTGGCTTCACGGTCGGGCGGGAGGAGCGTGGCTACATGAACGTTGATGCCGAATTGGTTCAATACACCATGTATCACTTTCACAATAGCGCGATTGGAGCAGTCGGCGTCGCTACCGCCTTTCAGCACGCAGGCGCTTCCACTCTTGAAACAGAGCGAGAAGACATCGAAGCTCACATTGGGGCGCGCCTCGTAGATGATGCCTATGACTCCGAACGGCACGCTGACTTTCCGTAGTTTCATGCCATTGGGGCGAACGGTCTCTTTCAGCAGACGGCCCAGTGGAGAGGGGAGGGTAGCTACGTTGCGCATATCGGCGGCGATGCTTTGAATGCGTTCGGCAGTGAGCATCAAGCGGTCGTACTTCGGATCGCTCTTGTCCATGCGCGCCAGGTCCTTCTCGTTCTCGGCCATGATGTAGGCTGTTTCGGCCACGGCGGCATCGGCCACGGCATTCAGTACCTGGTTGATGACCGCGTCGCCCAGCAAAGTCATTTGCCGGCTGGCTGCCCGCGCGGCTACGAATGTATTGTTGAATGAGCTGTTCATTGTAAGAATAAATGTATGTATGGTTTGATACTTCTTTTATAAAGAGAGCCGGCAGGTCGGTGACCTCGCTACAGCTACCTGTGAGAGGGGTGTCGAAGGTTTTAAACCTAAGGGGCAAAGGTTTTAAACCTTCGGCCCTTAGGTTTTAAACCTTCGGGTCGACCCTTCCTTACCTTCCAGGGCTTAGTTGAAAACGAAAAGTAAAAAAGCCCGTTTCACCCACCCGGAATCTCTACTCGATGTAAAGATAATCGTAATGTACAACGGCTTTCTTCCCGTGTTTCCCCATCGCTTCCCGTGCCTGGGCCGAGTTGCATCCGGCTTTTCCCACGCCAACGGCATTTCCGCGAAAGTCGATGATGCGGACGATATCGTCCTTCTCGAACTCTCCTTCGATGTGCGTAATACCTACCGGCAGAATGCTGACTGCTTTTTCCGAGTTAAGTATCTCCGTGGCATGTTCGTTGATGTGTAGTTCTCCCTTGGCAAATCCTTCGCTATGGGCAATCCATTTCTTCACGCTCGACACCGGTTCTGGTGAAGGGATGAAACGGGTGCAAAGCGTTTCGGCCGGGTGTTGCAGCAAGTCCGTCAGGATATTGTCGCGCTTCCCGTTGGCGATGATGACCGTGATCCCTTCATCGGCTACCTTGCGGGCGATGTTGGTTTTGGTCAGCATACCGCCGCGGCCGAGGCTCGACTTGCTGGTTTGTATGTAGTGCGATAAATCTTTTCCTTGTTCGATCTCCCGGATGACAGTGCTGCCGGCTTCGGCGGGAGGCCCGTCGAAAATACCGTCGATGTTACTGAGGATGATGAGTGCCTGTGCGTCCATCATGGCGGCGATGAGGCCGGAGAGTTCGTCGTTGTCGGTGAACATCAGCTCGGTGACTGAGATGGTATCGTTCTCATTCACGATGGGGATAACGCTGTTCTGGAGCATCACCGTCATGCAATTCTTCTGGTTGAGGTAATGACGGCGGGTACCAAAGTTCTCTTTGGTGGTAAGTACCTGCCCCACGGCAATGCCATGCTCGCGGAACAGCTCGTAGTAACGGTTGATGAGTTTGGCTTGTCCTACAGCCGAGAAGAGTTGGCGTTGGTCCACACTGTCGAGTTTCTTGAGAGTGTGTAGTTCACTGCGTCCGGAGGCTACTGCACCCGAGGATACCAGAATGATCTCGACTCCTGCTTTGTGGAGCTCGGCTATCTGGTCGACAAGGGCGGACATGCGCGTCACATCTAACGTTCCGTCGCGGCGTGTCAAGACATTGCTTCCTACCTTTACAGCTATTCGTGTAAACTCTTGTTTCATTTTGACTAACGATTTGAAAGCGCAAATATAGGGATATTTGTCGATTTGTTAGTCATATTCATTGGAAAACTGTTTACTGCTGTGCCCGGCCGGAAGCTTGGTGGCGGATGAGTTGAAGACGAACCGGTGGGTTACTCTTCCGCTTTTTCGCGAGTCCGGACGACTTCCATGGCGGCTTCGTAGCTCTCTTCATTGACCAGCACAGCTACTTCCGGGCTCAGGTAAGGCGCCAGCGTACCCATAACACCATCTTTCAGGGTCGACTGGATACCGTTGCTATCCAGTAATCCTTTGATAAGCTCGGCTTCCCACGGAGTGCCAGCGAATACTTCTACCAGGAGAGTTTCGTTTTCTTCTTTCATATCTGTATGTTATTGGGGTTATACAATCGTTCGTATATAGTGACAACAAAACTGCAACAAATAAAGTTGCTCGTTATCTGGTTTATTCGAGGGAAACATGCTCTACATCGATATCCTGATGCAAGAACATAGAAGCCGACTCGATAAATTTTTCTTCTGCTTCGGTGGTATAAAAACGGCAGTTTCCGTTCTGGGTGCAGCGAGCATCCATCTCAGGATGGCGACGAAGATAGTCGGCCAGACTGCTGGCTACGTATTCGCCCTGGGAGATAATCTGGATGCCAGCCGGCATGTACTGTTTGATTTTGGGAAGTAGCAAGGGGTAGTGGGTACAACCCAGTATCACCGTGTCGATGGCCGGGTCTTTCTCGATCAGCCGGTCGATATGCTTGCGGATGAAATAGTCGGCCCCCTCGTCCTGTGCCTCGTTGTTCTCTACCAGTGGTACCCACATGGGACAGGCTTCGCCGGTCACCCGGATGTCGGGAGTCAGCTTGTGTATTTCCATCGGGTACGATTCGGAAAGGATAGTGCCCGAGGTTGCCAGTACGCCTACGTGCCGGGTGAGGGTGAGCTGGTCGATGCACTCCACCGTGGGCCGGATCACTCCCAATACCCGCCGGTCCGGGTCAAGGCCCGGGAGGTCGTTCATCTGGATGCTGCGCAGGGCTTTGGCCGAGGCGGTATTGCACGCCAGGATCACCAGATGGCAGCCCATCTCGAACAGTTTGTTCACAGCTTGGAGGGTGAATTGGTAGACTACCTCGAAGGAACGGGTACCATAGGGGGTGCGGGCATTATCGCCGATATATAGGTAGTCGTAGGAAGGTAGGGCCTCTCTGATACGGCTCAGGATAGTCAGTCCGCCGTAGCCGGAGTCGAATACCCCGATGGGACCAGGGCTTTGTGGTAGTTTTGGGTTCATATGCAACTTCGTTATGTTGACACAAAGATAATGAAAAAATCACCCGATCATTATTAGGGAAACAAAATCTATAATTCTGTACTATTTTTTCTACCTTTGTTCCATGACTGAAACAGGGTTAGAATAATTACTTTAAAATGCATATATTATGAGAATGAATGTTAGATTTTTACTTCTATGTCTATTTGTCTCTACCGCATTACAATCATGTGGAAAAGATGAAAACCTGAAAGTGCACTATCTGTTTAATGCCAGTGAAAATCAGGTAGTAAAAGATAACTCCGGAAACGGATACGATGGTAAACTGATGGATGGTGCCACTATAAGGAAGGTGGGGAAATATGACATAATGGATCTCGGCTCTCAAAACGGCTGGCTTGATATGGGAGAGAAAACAGGAAATCTAATTACTTCACTTAAAGATTTTTCTGTTGCGACCTATCTATATGTATATCCTGATGCGAACATAACAGCCAATGGGAATTTTGTTTGGGCGTTCTCTACCAACGAGAAAAACACCCGAACTACCGGAGAGTATTCTGCCTACAAGGTGAATATTCAGCGATATGAACAGTCTGTAGGAGGTTGGGCGAACGAGCTGGTAGGTGTAGAGGTGGGGAAACCTGCAACGAGAGGTGTATGGATGCATATTGTTTATACGCAATCAGATAAAGTAGGAAAACTGTATATCGATGGCGAAATGGTAGCAACCGGTGAAGCCCCTATACAGCCCCAAGCAATCACAGCACCGACACCTTTCAATTGGCTGGGTCGTGCTCCGTTCGAAGGAGATATTAATCTGAAAGCCATGTATTATGATTTCCGTATCTATGATAAGGCTTTAGATACAAAGGAAATAGATACATTGCTTCAATATCTCAATGGTTTGAAAGCGAACTCTATGCAGTAGGGATGTTTCTGAAACGATGAAATTAAAGCCAACTAACTCGAGATGAATTAGTTGGCTTTAATTTTATTGGGAATACCCCAAAGAAAAGGGTGCTTTTTCTTACTTGATACCGAGCTGAGTTTTTACCTTAGCGGTGAGATCTGTGCTCTGAGCGCCAATATAAGGTATCGGAACACGAGCTATGTCGAAGATGTAAATCACTCCTTCAGCAGTACCTACAGCTCTGATAGCGCCGTCCAACTTCTGCCAGATAGGCGTCATCTTTTCGTTCTCAGCCTTTTCCAAATCTTGTTGAGCTTGCTGCTGGAATTGCTGAATCTTCTGAGACATATCTTCCAGATCTTTCTGGCGACGTTCCCATATATTCTGCGGGATTGAGTCTTTATTCAGTTGCTGGAGTTCTTGCCATTTCTTTGTAAATTCTTCGTTGGACTTCTGGAGGTCAGCAGTGTATTGTTGATTCAATGTTTTCAGTTCCTCCATGGCTTTGGTGTATTCGGGCATTGCCAAAATAACCTCAGTTGAGTTCATGTGACCAAATTTCATGGTTTGTGCAAATACGCCCATCGGGAGTACCAACATAAGTAAAAGTGTAATTTTCTTAAGCATAGTGTTATTGAATTATTTGATTGATTATTTACGATTTACCGGATGCAAATGTATGAAATTAATTTGAATATCCTAACTTTGACAGAACTTCATTGCTGATGTCGATCCGGGGAGATGCGAAAATGACACTACTGGCCGAAGCCCGGTCTACTACCAAAGCATATCCGTTTTGCTCGGAAATGGCCTTGACAGCATTATAGATATCATCTTGTATAGGTTTCATCAGTGCTTCTCTCTTCTTGGCTAGTTCGCCTTCCGGGCCGAAGTACTTCATCGAGAGGTCTTTCACTGCCTTTTCTTTAGCAATGATATCGTCTTCTCTCTTCTTCTTGTTGGCGGCGTTGAGGGTATTTACCTCTTTCTCATAATTCTGATACAGAGTTTGGAGCTCCTTCGAGGCCGTTTCTACTTCGCCTTGCCATTGCTTGGATGCCTGGCTTAGCTGATCGTTGACACTCTGATAGGTCGGAATATTCTTCAGGATATATTCCGTATCGATTAATGCAAATTTTTGTGCACTAGCTGTCATGCTTATCGCAAACAGCATGGCGATAAATAGAATGGACTTTCTCATGACGTTTCTTTTTTTAAGTGATTGAATTAGAATTCTTGACCCAGAATGAAGTGGAAGTGACTTCCACCATATGACTTACGTCCGCGAACCGGGTCGAAGCCGTAGGCCCAGTCGATACCCATCATACCGATCATCGGCAGGAAGATACGTACGCCGACACCAGCCGAACGCTTCAAATCGAACGGGTTGAAGTTCTTCACCTGATTCCAGGCATTACCGGCTTCCAGGAAGCCCAATACATAGATATTGGTGCTGGTTTCCAGCATCAACGGGTATCTCAATTCCAAACCGATACGAGTATAGGCATAGCCTTCGTTTCCGTACGGAGTAAGTGAGCTATTTTCGTATCCGCGCAGGGCTACGCTTTCAGTGGCATAGCTTGAGTAACCGGTCATACCGTCACCACCTACGTCGAATGTTTCGAACGGTGAGCGTTTGTGCTGGTCGTAGTGTCCCAGCAATCCAACATCAAAGCGCGTTACCAATACCGGACATTTTACTGCATCGGTAAGTGCCGTATACGTCTTTGATTTGAATTTCCACTTGTGGTATTCGATCCAATTGTGGAGCTTATTCATGTTGTCCTGCGTGATGCTACCGTCTTTATTATAGTAGCTGGCATAATCTTTACCGTCGAACAATGACCACGGCGGAGTGATCTGCAACGACAGCGAGAACTCAGAACCTCTACGTGGGAAGATCGGGTTGTCGACAGAATTACGTGCCAACGTAAGGTTCAAGTTGAGGTTGTTACAGTTACCGTTGGTTACCGGGAAGTATTGCCAGTCGTTCAGGATGTATTGTTGGAATCCGAGTTCGGCCGACAAGGTGAAATAGTCATCCGGCCATCTCAGACGTTTACCCCAACCTGCGGAAAGTCCCCACATCTTGATTGATTTGTCTGGGTCGTAATAGTTCTCGTAGCTATTGTAATTGTAGTTATTATACATACCGTAGTTGTACATACCACTATACATGCTGTTGTACATACTATTGTAATAGCTGGAATTATAGTAACGGCTACTGATATCGGTCTGAACTGAATAGAAAGCCGACAGCGAGAACGAGTTGGGACGCTTGCCGCCAAACCACGGGTCGAAGAACGAAATGCTGTACGACTGGTAGTATTTGGCATTGGTCTGTCCACTGATGGTCAGAGTCTGTCCGTCACCTTGCGGAAGGATGCCGCGATAGTTTTCGCCCGGATGCAACAGGTTGGCCAGTGAGAAGTTGGTAAACTTCAAACTTAACTTACCGATGACACCCGTTTGTCCCCATCCGGCGGAGAATTCCACCTGGTCGTTTGCCTTGGATACCAAGTCATAAGAAATATCTACTGTACCGTTAAATGGGTCAGGTTGAACATCTGGCTTGACATTTTCCGGGTCGAAGTGTCCCATCTGCATGACTTCACGTAGAGAACGCATCAGGTTTTCGCGGCTGAAAAGTTCGCCGGGGCGTGTACGGAGTTCACGACGAACTACATTCTCGTACAAGCGGTCGTTGCCGTTGATCTTGATCTTATTAATGGTAGCCTGGCGATCTTCCCGCATACGCATTTCCAGGTCGATTGAGTCGCCCACGATGTTCACTTCTACGGGGTCCAGTTGGAAGAAAATGTAACCGTTATTATAGTACAGGTTGCCGATGGCGTCCTCGTCGGATATGGTACGTTCGGTGAGCAGTTTCTGGTTGTATACATCTCCCTTCTTCATGCGGAGTAGATTGTCCAGATCGTCCGATGCGTAGAGAGTATTTCCCACCCAGGTGATGTTGCGCAGATAGTATTTCTGTCCTTCTTCCACATCAATGTATACATTGACTGTGCGGTCGTCAAAGTTCGATACACTGTCCTTAATAATACGTGCATCACGATAACCCAGCTCATTGTACTTGTCGATGATCAGCTGTTTGTCAGCTTCGTAGTTCTCGGGAACGAATTTCTTGGTGCGGAAAAAATTGACCAGCTTGTTCTTCTCGTTGGTCTTTTTCATGACCCGTTTCAGCTTGGACGATTTCAGAGCTTCGTTGCCCTCGAATGTGATTTCGTGTACTTTTATCTTCTCCTTCTTGTCAATATCTACATCTACAAGTACTTGGTTCTTGTTGTCCTTATCATCCCTTTGGGTGATAACTACTTCAGCATTCTTGAAACCCTTGTCGTCAAAGTATCGTTTGATCAAGGTATTGGCCTTATCTATCGCGTTTGGTGTGATCTGGGTACCCTTCACTATAGCCAACCTTTGTTCCAGATCCTCACGTTCCGATTTTTTCACTCCGTGGAAACGAATGTCTGTGACACGCGGGCGTTGGGTCAGGTGGATCGTGAGCCATATCTTACCGTCTTCAATCTTGTCGGCTTCAATCCTCACGTCCGAGAACAAACCATGCCTCCAGTAGCGTTTGATGGCTCCGGTGATTTCATCACCCGGCACGGTGATAACCTGTCCGACCGACAGGCCCGACAAACCAATGACTACATAGTCTTCGTAATTATTGACACCTTCCACCTTAATGTCGGCAATCTCGTACTTTCTCGGCATTCCCGAATATAGAATAACCGGCTTAGAAGATTCGTCTGTGTTAATATCCTGCGCCATACCTGACTGCACAGAGCAAAGCAGGCACAAAAGCGCGATGAATATGGAAGAAATTCGATAATGCATTTATGTATATTTAATGTTTTTGAGTTAACTGATCTGTTCGCTTGTCTTGCCAAACCGGCGTTCCCGTCTCTGGAATTCGCAAATGGCTTTGTACAACTCCTCTTCATTGAAGTCGGGCCAATAGGTATCGCAGAAGTAGAGCTCGGTATAGGCACACTGCCAAAGCAGGTAGTTGCTTAGCCTGATTTCTCCTCCTGTACGTACCAATAAGTCCGGGTCGGGCATGAAGTGAGTATTCAGATGAGTTGCGATGCAACTGTCATCTATCTGTTCCGGAGTTAGTTCCCCTTTCTGTACCAGGGAAGCTATCTGTTGCATGGCATGGGTGATTTCCCAATGCGATGAATAACTTAAGGCCAATACCAGGCACATACCAGTGTTCTGTGCGGTGTTCTCGATGCAAGCATTCAGCCGTTTCAGTACATTCCCGGGCAGTTTGGCAATGTCGCCGATCATACGGAAGCTGATGTTGTTCTTCATGAGCGTTTCTTCTTCGATCGAATCGAAAAGCAATTGCATCAATGCAGCTACCTCTTCCGATGGACGGTTCCAGTTCTCTGTTGAGAAAGTATAGAGTGTCAGGAACTTCACTCCCAGACGAGCAGACTCTTCGGCTATTTTATGCACAGTCTCTGCGCCGGCCTGATGTCCCTGGGTACGTTCGTGACCACGTTGTTTAGCCCAGCGTCCGTTGCCATCCATAATGATCGCAATGTGCTGGGGAATCCGCTGTGTGTCAATCTGCTCTTTATACGACATTTCTTATTCTTGCAAAGTGGCTGTTAATTTTTGGTGTTCGAAGCAAAGCTGAGCTTATTAAGCCGTGCCCGCCACACATCGTCAGTGCCGATGGTTGTATTATCACTATCGGCGGTATTGTTGCTACAAGTAATCCAGATGAAATTATTGTCGTCCACTACAGCAGAATAATAACCACCCATACGGGTAGCCATCTCTTCAGGGAAGAAGAATTTAGCGTCCGTTTCGTACCAGGTGATTCCGGTAGGCGAGTAATAGAACTGGTCGAATTTGTTGTCGAATGCGTAGAATTGACCGTTGTAGTACATCATTGTCGGGAATTTAAGTGCCGGACAATTATAGGTAAGTACGCTCAAATCAGCCCAGGATGTTCCGTTGTACGAACCCCATGGAAGGGTTAGAGCCAACGTTTCGCTCATGTCGGGAGTGGTGCTTCCCATTAACATGGAGCCCAGAATACCGGTACTCGAAGAATAGGTATTGGACGAGATGTTGTACAATGGAAAGTTCGAAGGCACCTGATCGCCCAAGGTCCAGCTGCTGGCATTGGCGTCGGTCATGGCAAATACATTGGTGGAACCGTTATTTACTATACCGGAGATACCTATTGTGTTATGAAGGTTGCCGGTACTTACGTCCGGATAGCCTACCAATAAAGTAGTCACAGGATATTTATTCAAATTAGGATGCAAGGTCCATTCAACCCCATTGCCCGAATAGTAAACGGCGTTACTGGCTACCGCGTACAAGTTGCCGTCGAAAGCCAGTATGGATGACAGGTCCACAGAAGCCGGCAGCCCGGTGATGGTAGACAAGGCAGCCCAGTTGGTACCACTCGCCACCTGGGTGGGATCGCTAACCGATATAGTCGGAGTTTTGTAAGCTACCACCTGTCCGTTGACGATTGAATACACAATCAACTCATTATTTAAGATAACCGATTTCTGCTTTCCGACTATTTTACCACCGGAGAATCCTGTCTTGATAGCGCGTGGCGCTTCTCCCTTCGGATTGCCCCAGTTCAAGGAGTCGGGATCTTGTTGGTGTACATTGACCTGGATAACATATTCCCAACTGTTCAATCCGTCCGGTGCCCATACCTTAACGGTGATAGGTTTGCGGAGGTCCATTGAGTCGGCGATATTAAACAGCGTATCTTGTCCTTGCTCGTCTTTAGAGGTGACGAATCCTGTTACCGACATGGTCTTTATAAGTATTCTGTCGATGATGGTGTCGGCCCCTACGGGTAAGGAATCTTCATTGTATATTTTCCCGCCGAGCTGGTCGATCGTAAATTTGTAAGTTACTCCATAGATTGTGTCGATGGAAAATGCATGTATGGTCGCATCCGAACTATACTCCACTTCATCGGATCCGAGACACGATGATATGATAACCGACACAAACAGAAAACTAACTATTACTGATAGAAACTTTATTCTCATTTGATAGATTGTGTTTATTTACAAGTTGCAAAAATAGGAACAATTTTTTCTCTACTGATCATTAAAAAGAAGTTTTATATAAAATTATAGATAATAAGGCCGTTTTTGCCTATAAAAAACGCTCTGAAACAGACGAATTTACCAATCCTTGCCCGGATAATGGCGAATTTCGGTAGAGAAGTGTTCGAGTGTGCGATAGCGGAAATTTTGGCTTATTTCAGGAGCTTTAACACCGGAATGAAGCAGGGGACTGCACTTCTCTATATAAATTTCGTCCCACAATCCAGTATCAATGAATGTTTGCAAAAGTTGACTGCCGCCTTCTACCAGGAGCGATTGTAGGCGACGGTTGTAAAGCTCGTTCATTATTTGCGGGAGGATGTCACGGGTGTAATCCAGGGTGATGTACTCCACCTGGCCGTCATTCTCCCGGGTACGGGCGGTAAAGACAAGGGTAGGCACTTGCTTGTCGAACAGGCTCAGCGAAGCGGGGAGCGATAATTCCCGGTCGGTAACTACCCGCACGGGGCTCTTTCCGTACCAATGCCGTACCGTGAGCGACGGATTGTCGAGCCGGGCAGTCCGTGTACCTACCATGATAACGTCCGATTCGGCTCGCTTCTTATGCACCAACATAGCACTGAGTGGATTGGATAGTATCACCGGAGTTCCGTCGGTACGGCTGATATCCAGAAAACCGTCGGCCGACTCGGCCCACTTCAGGGTGATGTAAGGGCGGTGCAGCGTGTTGAAGGTAATAAACCGGTTGATCAGCTCCCGGCACTCCTGCTCCAATACTCCGATGATGACTTCGCACCCGGCCTCGCGCAACTTCCGGATACCTCGCCCGGAGACTTCGGGGAACGGGTCCAGACAGCCGACTACTACCCGTGGAATGCCTTTCCCGATGATGAGATCGGCGCAAGGAGGTGTTTTCCCGTAATGTGAGCAGGGTTCCAAACTGACATAAATCGTGGAACGTTTCAACAATGACGCATCTTTGACCGACTGGATAGCGTTCACTTCGGCATGCGCTTCGCCACATTGCACGTGGTATCCTTCGCCGATGATTCGTCTGTCGCATACGATGACTGCCCCTACCATGGGGTTAGGCGATACGTTGCACAGACCGTTTCGAGCCAGTTCCAGGCATCGTCTCATATATTTTTCTTCTTCCGTCATAACCCTGATCGTTCTAATTTTGTTATTTTTGCACATCCAAACAATGTAAAGTATGAATCGTATCATTCCCCGTATCCGCCAGTCGCTGCAAGACATCTATTCGCCGCCCGAGGTCAAAAGCCTTACGCAGCACATCTGTTGTGACCTGTTAGGACTGGAAGCGCTTGATATTTACCTGGGCAAAGATATTAATTTATCGGAAAGCAAAGAACGCGAACTGGAAAACATTCTGGAACGACTGCGTAAAAACGAACCGATACAGTATATACAAGGCACGACGCAGTTTTGTGGCCTGTCGTTCGTGGTCCGTCCCGGCGTGCTGATTCCACGCCCGGAGACTGAAGAACTGGTGGGGCGTATCGTGGCTGAGAGCAAGCCTGGGACTCGGATACTGGATATCGGTACCGGAAGTGGATGTATCGCCATCTCATTGGCCAGGCAAATGCCCGGTTCGGAAGTTACGGCTTGGGATGTGTCCGATGAGGCATTGGCGATAGCCCGGCTCAATAATGAAGTGCTGGGCGCTGGTGTGACGTTCGAAAGACAGGACGTGTTTGCGCCGGAAGCCGAACGCGAAGCCGTGTTCGACGTGCTGGTGAGCAATCCTCCATACGTCACCGAGCATGATAAGCACGAGATGGAGCCTAATGTACTGCTGTGGGAACCGGCCGTAGCCTTGTTTGTCCCCGACGACGACCCATTGCTCTTTTACCGGCGTATCGCGGGGCTGGGATTGAAGATACTGCGCCCCGGCGGTCGCATCTATTTTGAAATCAACCAGTTGTATGGTGCCGAAACCGTCCGGCTGCTCCAGGAGATGGGCTACCGGGAAGCCCGCATCTGGACCGATATATATAATAATGAACGTATGGTAACAGCCAGCTTATGAACGAACTGACCGAGAAAGAAGCCTTGAACAAGGTAGCTGCCTTCTGTGCGTCGGCCGAGCATTGCCGCCAGGAAGTAGAAGACAAATTGCAGAAGTGGGGAGTGGGCGGAGACGCCATCGGACGCATCCTGACCACCCTCGAAGCCGAGAAGTATCTGGACGAAGACCGCTATTGCCGGGCTTTCGTACGCGATAAGTTCCGGTTCTCCAAATGGGGAAAGCTGAAAATCAAGGAAGCCCTGTATGTTAAAGGCATTTCTTCGTCCGTAGCCTGGCGTCATCTCAACGAAATAGATGAGACAGAATACCTCGCCGTGCTCCGCGAAGTGCTGGCCTCCAAACGTTCGGGTATCCGTGCCAAAGACGAGTACGAATTCCGTGCCAAATTGCTCCGATCGGCCATGAGTCGCGGTTTTGAACTGAAAGATATTCGGCTTTGTATGGAAATACCCTGGGACGAATAAGCCCGAAGTGCCTATTATTTGGGCGGAAAGCAAAAAATAAACGGTTTCTTCTTCCTATTTTCGTTCTATTTCTTTATTTTTGCGTCCTGATAATAACATTAGTTAGTTAAGGTATGAAAAATTTAGAGAGATTATTTGCTGAGAAGCTGTTGAAGATTAAAGCTATCAAGCTTCAACCGGCCAATCCGTTTACTTGGGCCTCCGGATGGAAGTCGCCGTTCTATTGCGACAATCGTAAGACTCTTTCCTATCCTTCTCTCCGTAATTTTGTGAAGATTGAAATTACACGCCTCATATTGGAACGATTCGGACAGGTGGATGCCATTGCCGGAGTGGCTACCGGTGCTATCCCGCAAGGAGCGTTGGTGGCCGACGCCTTGAACCTCCCGTTTGTGTACGTTCGCTCTACCCCGAAAGATCATGGGCTGGAGAACCTGATCGAAGGCGAACTTCGTCCAGGTATGAAGGTAGTGGTGGTGGAAGACCTCATCTCTACCGGCGGAAGCAGCTTGAAAGCCGTAGAAGCCATTCGTCGCGACGGTTGCGAAGTTATCGGTATGGTAGCTGCCTACACGTACGGTTTTCCTGTGGCTGAGAAAGCATTCAAAGATGCCAAGGTTCCTTTGGTGACGCTGACCAACTACGAAGCGGTTCTCGACGTGGCACTCCGCACCGGATACATCGAGGAAGAAGACATCGCTACGTTGAACGATTGGCGTAGAGATCCCGCTCATTGGGATGCGAAGTAACCTGCTCCCTCCCGACGAACAAAATCGAAAAAAGAATAAACCGGAAGGTGTTGCATAGACTGGCCACAGATTAGCAGACCGCGCAGAATGTTCCTACAACATGCGTCGCCTGTTGATTTGTGGCTTTTATGCAGCCGTCTCTCCGCAACCCCACATTATTATGGCAAAATTTGAAAGTAGTATCAAAGTGATACCTTATGCACAAGAGCGAGTATATGAGAAGTTGTCCGACCTGAACAATCTGGAATCGGTGAAGGATAAGTTGCCGGCTGACAAGGTGCAAGACATCAGCTTCGATGCTGACACGTTGAGCTTCAGTGTATCTCCCATCGGACAATTGACCTTGAAGGTGGTGGAGCGCGAACCATCCAAGTACGTGAAGTTCGAAACTGTCAACTCACCACTACCTTTTAAACTCTGGATACAACTGGTGCCCCAGTCGGAAGAAGAATGCAAAATGAAGCTGACGGTAGATATCGACGTAAATCCGTTCATGAAAGGCATGATACAGAAGCCTTTGCAGGACGGATTGGAAAAGATAGCCGAGACGCTTTCGCTGATACATTATTAATATAGTAAGGAAATGGCACAGAAACTTTGGGAAAAATCGGTTCAAGTCAACGAAGAGATCGAACGCTTCACTGTGGGGCGCGACCGGGAAATGGACCTTTACCTGGCCAAGCACGATGTCATGGGGTCGATGGCGCACATCACCATGCTCGAAAGTATCGGACTGCTCGGTAAGGACGAACTTTCTGCCTTGCTGGCGGAACTGAGAAATATCTACGCGGAAGCCGAACAGGGCGAATTCGTCATCGAAGAAGGCGTAGAAGATGTGCACTCGCAAGTGGAACTGATGCTTACCCGCCGCCTGGGCGATATGGGCAAGAAGATACACAGCGGTCGCTCGCGCAACGACCAGGTACTGCTCGACCTGAAACTGTTCACCCGCACCCAACTGAAAGAGGTGGCCGAAGCAGTAGACGATCTGTTCCGGGTACTCATCCGCCAGAGCGAGCACTACCGCAACGTGCTGATGCCCGGATATACCCATCTGCAGATAGCCATGCCTTCGTCCTTCGGTTTGTGGTTCGGCGCCTATGCCGAGAGCCTGGCCGACGATATGCTCTTCCTGCAAGCCGCTTTCCGGATGTGCAACCGTAACCCGCTCGGTTCGGCTGCCGGATACGGCTCGTCGTTCCCGTTGAACCGTACCATGACCACCCAGTTGCTTGGCTTCGACTCGATGAACTACAATGTAGTATACGCCCAGATGGGACGTGGCAAGATGGAACGCAACGTAGCCTTTGCTCTGGCCTCCATCGCCGGAACCATCTCCAAGCTGGCTTTCGACGCTTGTATGTTCAACAGCCAGAACTTCGGCTTCGTGAAGTTGCCCGACGAATGCACCACCGGTTCCAGCATCATGCCGCACAAGAAGAACCCCGATGTGTTCGAACTCACCCGCGCCAAGTGCAACAAGATCCAGGCGCTTCCGCAACAAATCATGATGATAGCCAACAACCTGCCGTCGGGCTACTTCCGCGACCTGCAGATCATCAAGGAAGTCTTTCTCCCCGCTTTCGAAGAATTGAAGGATTGCCTGCAGATGACCACTTACATCATGGATAAGATCCGTGTGAACGATCATATTTTGGACGACGACAAGTACCTGCTCATTTTCAGTGTGGAAGAGGTGAACCGCCTGGCTCGCGAAGGCATGCCTTTCCGCGATGCTTACAAGAAGGTGGGGCTTGATATCGAGGCCGGACACTTCACGCACGATAAACAAGTGCACCACGCCCACGAAGGCAGCATCGGCAACCTATGCAACGACCACATCTCGGCTCTGATGCAGCGCATCGTCGACGATTTCAAGTTCCGCGACATGGAAGCTGCTGAGAAAGCCCTGCTGAACAGATGATAATCCATACCGTTGACAACTTTCCGCCCGAAATGTTTGGTGGAAAGTTGTAAACCCCTTATATTTGCACCCGTTAAAAACGCGAAAGTAGC
>JAVBVI010000116.1:0-21761 GCA_031554505.1 Bacteroides sp.
CTTTTATACATACAAGCAAAATATATACAACTCTTTTTTAAAGAAATATAGAAAGTTTTTGCTAAAGAGCTGATAGGCAGACAGGTTAGAAAGCATAAGTTTAACCGGAAGGAAAGAACGAATAGAGGGAAAGGAAAGAAAATCACATTTTATATATACGCGTACGCGCGAAAGGGAAAGCCGGAGAATACTCGCCGATCATGTTTTCGACAACGACCGTAAAAGGGTGGAAAAACCGGTTGCTACAGAGATTATGGAGTTTACCTAAACAGAAAAATCTCTGTAACTACAGAGATTTTCCTGTTTAGCAGAGGGGTGTTTTGCACAAAGACGGCCGGAGGCTGGAAGGAATGATCCCGAAGCAGGCAGCAACAATGACTGCAGACGTATTGAAAGAAGAAATCACTTGCCTTGAAAACGAATTTTGAAAGCATATAATGCCTCTTTACATGCCTTTAAAATAAGGACGGCACAAGGTGAAGAGCGTAGAAGGCAGGTGAAGGATCGCCTCTTTACCTAAAACACCGATGAACAAAGGGCGACAGAGTAGCTGAAGGAGGAGGAGGGGCCAAACAAAAACACGATGAGAAGAAGAGGAAATCAACAATCCCCTATACTAATGTTGGGAGGCCATGACCTCTCTAAGACTACTGCCGGGAAGCTATTGGGCGCGCAACTACGCTTGGACCGAGTGAACCAAATAAAAAGCACTATTTCCCCGCCAGCCTGTGACAAAACAAAAATCTCGGCGACATATTAGGTATATATCAAATCTATTATTTATCTTTGTTAGCTTTCAGAAAAAGCTGGCATTTAAAACTATAATTGCAATGAAAGATTTTTTTAAATTCACGCTTGCCACGGTAACAGGAATCATACTGTCAAGCATCGTCATGTTCATCATCGGGATTATTACCCTCTTCGGGATGGTCACTGCTTCGGAGACGGAAACACAGGTAAAAAAGAATTCCATCATGATGCTCAACCTGGAAGGAAGCCTGCTGGAACGCAGTCAGGACAACCCGTGGGAGCAACTGTTGGGCAGCGACTACTCCACATACGGACTGGACGATATTCTCTCGTCTATCCAGAAAGCCAAGGAAAACGAAAGCATTAAAGGCATCTATATCCAAGCCGGTTATCTGGGAGCCTCGACGGCCGACCTGCTGGCTATACGCGGTGCGTTGGCCGACTTCAGGAAAAGCGGTAAGTTCATCGTGGCGTATGCCGACCAATACACCCAAGGTCTGTACTACCTCTCGAGCGTGGCCGACAAGGTATTGCTCAACCCCAAAGGCATGCTCGAATGGAGAGGATTGGCCTCAACACCGGTATTCTATAAGGACTTGCTGGACAAGATCGGCATCGAAATGCAGATATTCAAGGTAGGTACGTACAAGTCGGCTGTGGAACCGTTTATCGCCACCGAGATGAGCGATGCCAACCGCGAACAGATCACCCAGTATATTGGCGACGTATGGAGCGAGATCCTGAAAGGTGTTTCGGACTCCCGGAAGCTACCCATCGACTCACTGAATGCTTACGCCGACCGCATGCTGATGATGTTCCCCGCCGAAGAAACACTGAAATGCGGACTGGTGGACACACTGATGTACAAGAACGATGTACGCAACTACCTGAAGTCGATGGTCGGACTTACCGAGGACGATCGGATGCCGGTACTGAGCCTCAGCGACATGGTGAACGTGAAAAAGAATGTACCGAAGGATAAGAGCGGCAACATCATCGCCGTGTACTATGCTTACGGTGATATCGATACGGGCACTAGCCGGAGCGAAGAAGGTATCATCTCGAAAGACGTCATCAGCGACCTCCGCAAGTTGAAGGACGACGACGATGTGAAAGCAGTGGTACTGCGCGTGAACTCTCCGGGAGGTAGCGCCTACGGATCGGAGCAAATATGGAAAGCTATCGAGGACATGAAGACCAAGAAACCGGTCATCGTATCCATGGGTGCGTATGCAGCTTCGGGCGGATATTATATCTCCTGCAACGCTGACACCATCGTAGCTGAACCGTCTACATTGACCGGATCGATCGGTGTGTTCGGTATGATTCCCAACACTGCCGGACTGATGAAGAAGATCGGTGTGAGCTTCGACGCGGTAAAGACCAACAAGTTCTCTGATTTCGGCAACCTGACACGCGCCTTGAACAATGACGAAAAGGGCCTGTTGCAAATGATGGTCAACGACCAGTACGAGAGTTTCGTGGGCCGTTGCGCCGCCGGGCGCGGTATGTCGGTAGAAGACATCAAGAAGATAGCCGAGGGACGTGTATGGACAGGTGTTCGCGCCAAAGAGCTGGGACTGGTGGATGTACTGGGCGGACTGGACACAGCGCTGGAGATCGCCATTCAGAAAGCCAATGTGGAGGGATACACCGTCGTATCATACCCTGCAAAGAAATCGTTCTTCGAAATATTGTTCGACACCAATCCGGGCAATTATATCAAGGCACAGATGGTACAAAGCGAGCTGGGCGAATGGAACGAATACTACAAAGACCTCAGCCGTCTGAAAGAGATGAAGCAGGAGACCATGATCCAGGCACGTCTCCCCTTCTACCTGAATGTGAAATAAAAACATTGAATGGAGGAACACTTTATCAAGATACATAAATGGTTATACCCCGCTTCGTGGCTCTACGGAGCGGTGGTTGGTCTGCGAAACAAGCTCTTCGACTGGGGTACACTCCGATCGAAGAGTTTTGACGTTCCTGTCATCTGCATCGGCAACCTGTCCGTGGGCGGTACAGGTAAGACGCCGCATACGGAGTATCTGATAAAGTTATTGCAAAAAGAGTTCAACGTAGCCGTGCTGAGCCGCGGATACAAACGACGTACCAAGGGATATATCCTCGCGGACGCCTCCAGCACTGCCCAAAACATCGGTGACGAGCCATTCCAGATACGGTCGAAGTTTCCCGGCATACGGGTGGCGGTGGACGAGAAGCGATGCCACGGCATCGAGCAACTGTTGGCACTGGAGAGTCCGACCGTAGAAACCGTTCTGCTGGACGACGCTTTCCAGCACCGATACGTCAAAGCGGGACTGAACATCCTACTGACCGACTATCATCGCTTGTTCTGTGACGATGCTTTACTACCCGCCGGACGCTTGCGCGAATCGGCTGCAGGCAAGCAGCGGGCGCACATCGTGATCGTCACCAAATGTCCGCGCGATATGAAGCCCATCACCTACACCATCATCAAGAAGAAGCTGGATCTTCTACCCTACCAGCAACTATACTTCTCCACTTTCCGCTACGGGAAGCTGAAACCATTGTTTTCCGACACAGGAGGGGCTGTACGCGACTTGACCGAACTCAAAACCAACGAGCATATACTGTTGTTTACCGGCATCGCCTCGCCTGCCCCGCTTCTGAGTAAGTTGAAGAAACATACCCGGTACGTGGATTCCCTGATCTTCGCCGATCATCACGACTTCACCACCGAAGACTTGAAGAAGATCCAAGCCCGGTTCGAGCAGTTAACGGACTCGCAGAGGCTGATAGTCACCACCGAAAAGGATGCTACCCGCCTGGCGCAACACTCGGCATTCCCCGAAGAATTGACACAGCATATATACATATTCCCTGTCGAAATAGAGATTTTACAAAACCAACAAGTTAATTTCAACAAACGTATCATTGGCTATGTTAGAGAGAATCAAAGAAACAGCTGACTTCCTGAAAGGAAGAATGCACACCCGGCCCGAAACAGCTATCATCCTGGGCACCGGACTGGGCAGCTTGGTAAACGAAATTACCGAGAAGTACGAAATCAAATACGAAGAAATCCCCAACTTCCCGGTATCGACCGTGGAAGGGCACAGCGGCAAACTGATCTTCGGTAAATTAGGCGATAAAGACATCATGGCCATGCAAGGCCGCTTCCATTACTACGAAGGCTATTCGATGAAAGAAGTTACCTTCCCGGTGCGCGTAATGAAAGAGCTGGGCATCCAGACCTTGTTCGTATCCAACGCCAGCGGAGGTACGAACCCCGACTTCGAAATCGGCGACCTGATGATCATTACCGATCACATCAACCACTTCCCGGAACATCCCTTGCGGGGCAAGAATCTGTATGGCGACCGCTTTCCAGATATGAGCGAAGCGTACAATAAGGAGCTGATAGCCAAAGCGCTGGTCATCGCCAAAGAGAAAGGCATCAAGGTACAGCAAGGCGTGTACATCGGCACACAAGGTCCGACGTTCGAAACACCGTCCGAGTACAAGATGTTCCGCATCCTGGGAGCCGACGCCGTGGGCATGTCCACCGTACCGGAAGTCATCGTAGCCAACCATTGCAAGATCAAGGTATTCGGCATCTCCGTAGTGACCGACCTTGGCGTGGAAGGAAAGATTGTAGAAGTATCGCATGAAGATGTGCAAAAGGCTGCCGACGTGGCACAGCCGAAGATGACCACCATCATGCGGGAATTGATAAACCGTGCATAACCCATCGGAATGAGAACAGAAATAAGCACCCTCGGAGAGTTCGGCCTGATACGCCGCCTCACCGGGGGCATTGAACTAAAGAACGAATCAAGCCAGTACGGAGTGGGCGACGATGCTGCCGTTCTCGCCTATCCCGACAAGCAAGTGCTCATCACCACCGACCTATTGATGGAAGGTGTACACTTCGACCTGACGTATGTCCCGATGAAACACCTCGGCTATAAGTCGGCTATGGTGAACTTCAGTGACATCTATGCCATGAACGGTATGCCGAAGCAGATTACCGTATCACTCGGGGTATCGAAACGCTTCTCCGTGGAGGACCTAGACGCCTTCTACGAAGGTTTGCGACTAGCTTGTGAGCGTCATCAGGTAGATATCATAGGAGGTGACACCACGTCCTCGCTGACAGGCTTTGCCATCAGCATCACCTGCATCGGCGAAGCAGCCAAAGAGAAGGTGGTCTATCGGAATGGTGCCCAAGAAACGAACCTGATTTGCGTCAGTGGCGATCTGGGCGGTTCGTACATGGGATTGCAACTGTTGGAACGCGAGAAAGCGGTATTCCAAGGAGAGCAGAAAGCCCAACCGGACTTTACCGGTAAAGAGTATCTACTGGAACGTCAACTGAAACCCGAAGCCCGCCGCGACATCGTAGAATGTCTGGCAGCAGCGAATATCCTCCCCACATCGATGATCGATATATCCGACGGTCTCTCGTCCGAGCTGCTGCACATCTGCACGCAAAGTAAGGTCGGTTGCCGGGTGTACGAGGAGCATATTCCCATCGACTACCAAACCGCTGTGATGGCCGAGGAGTTCAACATGAATCTGACCACCTGCGCCATGAACGGCGGCGAGGATTACGAGTTGTTGTTCACTGTACCCATTTCCGACCACGGGACGATTTCGGAGATGGAAGGTATCCGCGTCATCGGACATATCACAAAGCCAGATCTGGGTTACGCACTCATCACCC
The DNA here is from genome assembly GCA_031554505.1 of Bacteroides sp. Lineage (GTDB taxonomy): Bacteria > Bacteroidota > Bacteroidia > Bacteroidales > Bacteroidaceae > Bacteroides. The sequence goes on from JAVBVI010000116.1 coordinate 5,465, forward strand.
GTGATGGGCAGGAGTTCGAACTCAAAGCGCAAGGATGGAATTCACTATTGGAAAAGAAGTAGCCGTTTTCAAGTTTTATCGTACACAAACACAAGTGATTACAACCAGTTATTTCAATCATATTGATACAAAACATGGACATAGCTTTAAGCAAAGAAAGTCTGATCGACCTGGTCTTTCAGATCATAGAATACACAAACAGCGAAAGGAGTATCGATCAAAAACTGACAGATTCTCTGGCTCATCTATGTGCCTCTCTTCCATACAAGCGAGCCTTTGTGTACCAAACTGATGGCTTCCGGTTCTTTCACTTGCACGAATCGATTGGGAACGAAGACGGGCTCTTGCGTTCGAAGTTCGAGTGGGCGGAGCTATCGCCCAGTCATGCACAACGAATAGAGTCGGACGAACACCGGGTCTATGCTATGGAAAGCCAACAGCCTACAGCGACCGAGCTTGACATCCTCCAGTTCCACAACGTACATTCGCTGCTGGCCCGTCCCGTCAAAGACTCGGATGGGAAGGTGGTAGGTTTTGTCGGCCTGGCCGATTCGGAAACCGAGAATCTATTCAGCACCGAGCAGTTGTATATGCTTCATATCATCCTGGACCAGATAGGCAAGGAAGTAGCCACCCGCGAATACCAGGCTCGTGAAGTCCGTAGCCGGAACACCCTGGAAAGCATCATGAACAATATGGGGGTCGACATTTACGTAAACGACTTCCATACGCACGAAGCGCTCTACGCTAACAGGTCGATGGCGGAACCCTATGGCGGAATCCAGAACTTTCTAGGCAAGAAGTGCTGGGAAGTGCTTTACAAGGATCGTACAGACGAATGCCCCTACTGCCCAAAAGCCCGGCTCATCGACGAGAACGGGAATCCCACCAGGGTTTACTCATGGGATTACCAACGTCCGTTCGACGGCACTTGGTTCCGCGTATTCAGCGCAGCATTCAACTGGATTGACGGGCAGTTGGCTCATGTCATCACCAGTGTCGACATCACCCATCAGAAAGCAGTCGAGGCCGAACTGGTTGTCGCCAAAGAAAAAGCAGAGAACCTCGACCGTCTCAAATCGGCCTTCCTGGCCAATATGAGCCACGAGATACGCACTCCGCTCAACGCCATTGTCGGCTTCTCCGACCTGCTGACGGAAACTGCCGACCAGCAAGACCGCGAGGATTACATGAAGGTGATACACCAGAACAATGAACTGCTTTTGCAACTCATCACCGATATTATTGACCTGTCGAAGATAGAATCGAACACGTTGGACTATGAGATCAAGCGCTTCAATGCCCGCGAACTCAGCGAAGAAGTCACCCGCATTTACCAGGTAAAGAACACCAACGGAATCACCGTGCGCAGCGAGCAGAACACCCAGGAGTATCACCTGCAAAGCGATAAGAAACGTTTGACCCAAGTTGTCATAAACCTCATCAACAATGCCCTGAAGTTCACCCAAGAAGGAGAAATCGTTCTGGGCTACCAATCCAAAGCAAACAATTGGATCGAGTTCTACGTACAAGATACAGGCATCGGAATCCCCGCTGATAAGGTAGATCATGTATTCGATCGCTTTGTGAAATTAGACAGCTTTGCCCAGGGAACCGGGTTAGGTCTCTCTATCTGCAAAAGTATCGTGGAACATCTGGGCGGCAGCATCGGAGTCGATTCAAAACCCGGGGTCGGTTCCCGTTTCTGGTTCACCCTCCCCCTCACACCAGAAAAACAGTAGGATTATATGGCCTAAAAAAATCGCTGATACTAAACAAGATACGTTTTTTTCAGCGATTTTGTTTCACAGCAGGGTTGTGTAATTGAGAAGAATCATTACCTTTGCACCCGCATTCCCCGAAAAAAGGTGCCATAGCTCAGTTGGTAGAGCAAAGGACTGAAAATCCTTGTGTCCCCGGTTCGATTCCTGGTGGCACCACTTTAAGAAGAAGAAAAAAGCCTTGTAAGACAAGAACTTACAAGGTTTTTCCTTTTTCAAATCCTTGGCAGATGCCCACTTAGAGTTGGATTCCTCCTATTTGGTTTCCGTACATAATTCAATAAAATTGCAGAACAACTTCCGGACAACTTCTGCTGCCGGAGAAGGATTATTCAAATTATCTACCAAGTCGAGCGTGGAGTAACAGATCTGCCCTTTGCCATAAGGAATAATACCTACTGCCGACCCTAAATTGAACGGAGCGCTGGCATAAGAACCCACCACCATATTCTCCCTATCGATCAGCAAGCCCAAACGACGGTCGCCGTCACGAACCAGCTCTTGATAAGGCCAATCCATGGCCAGGTTCACCGGGAGTTCCTTGAACAGCGGATGCTCTTTTACAAAATGAATACCGCCTACCCAATTCTTACCTACGGAATAATAACCGTGATAGCCGGCACCGGTAGATTGACTTACCGCATCCATCCACGATTCAGCCGATTTCAATAAGAGCAATGAAGTACCGTCCTTCTCTACCCGACGCAGCAATTCCTGAGGAGAAATAGAAGCATGATCCGGCTGCGCCCAAACCAACTGAACGGTCCCTGTGGCTTTATGCTGACTGTATTCTACATGGACAGCCACCTCCTCGTCCTTCTTTAGTGTGAAAGGACGAACCACGGTTATCTCTTTTTCGTTTCTCCACTCGTCGACAATTCGTTTTCCGTTGACAGAAAGACGAACCCCTTGATCGGAAGTTACACCTATCATATAGATACCAGACTGAGAAGCGACGAGTGTTCCGTTCCAGATAGCGGAGAAAGGCTGATTAGCGGGCAGCAGAGGATCGGGCTGTGCACCATCGGCAAAAGTACGATCGATCTTACTATCGGCCGTGACTCCGGCCAGGGCACCCAAATCATTATCCTTAAACAACCTGAGCTCACAGGATGGTTGGCCGTCCCGTCGGCCGAATGCTTCAGCGGGCACAGGTTGCGGTGCATCCAGCGAAGAACGTGTCACCACAATCCAGTCCAGTTTCCCCATATCGGGACCGAAGGCAGGCAGTGATTTACCCGTTGCTTGCTGGTAGAAAGCAGCCACCGGCCCATCGGTCAACCCGTAGATAGCCCCCTTTCCTTTCAGTTGGTTCTTGTCCCAATGCACACCCAGCACTTCGTCTTTTCCTACGGCACACACCTGTCCCTGTACATCCAGCAACCGGGCTTCTATCTGAAACAAGCCGGGCGTTCCGGCTATCTGCACGCCGCAATCATCCCATAGCAATTGTCCGAAGCAGTCACCACCGCGTACCGTCACTTTCTTCTTTTCTTGTTGTTTTTCCACTTTGCCATCGGGAGAATAAACTACGATCTCCAGCGTATAGTCCCCGAAAAGATTCTTCTCATTCACCAAATGGAAATCCACCTGCACGCTTCCCGGCAACGTGACAAACTGCGAGCGTGGAGAAACAGCCACATAAAGAGGCTGTGTATAGTAAGCGAAAGTAGAAAGATTTCCCTTCACGTTGCGGTAAATGTCCACGATACCCGAATGATTGTCGTAAGGCATCGCTTCCCAGCCGTTCACGGCATAGGCATCACCCACATTCTGCATACGCATTCCCTGGATGCGCCGTCCCTGGTGACCGAGGGAGACGTCTCCCATGGCACGGGTCAGGGAGTCGATGTTTCCGAAGTACGGCTGCAGATGCTTCTCCTGAAAATATTTCTCAAATGCCATATACTGGGCTTTCCAGAACAGGCCGTCCCAACCGGTGCGACCGGTGCTGTCTATATCGCTCATGATCTCCGCAATGCGTGCTGGCGTAGAAACTGCTCCCTCTTCACCCCGCATATACACTTCCGTTTGATTGTCGGTGCGCATCAGATTGTCCTCCAACCCGCGATAATACCCGGCCTCCCAAGTAGCAGGTCCGCCTGCCCGGTGATTGTCGAACCAACCTTTGCGGTAGATCACCGTATCATAAGGCAGCATATGCGCCTTGGCATCTTCTTTGGTATGTTCTTTCGAAGCCCATCCCGAGGTGAAAGTCATCACACGACTGGGGTCGATGGCGTGCGCTTTCTTCATATCGTCCATACGTTTCGCTGTCAGTTCCTGATCTCTCGAACGAACCCCGCCCCACTCATTGATCAGGTTATAGATTACCAGGCTGGGATGATTGCGGTCGCGACGGACCATACGCTGCAATTTGGCATTGACTATGGTACGGATAAACGGATCGTGCCCCGCAGAATGAAACGATCCTGGTTCTTCATAATAGAGCAGCCCCAACTCATCCGCTCTCTCCAGCACCACGGGCGAACCGATGGAGCGATGGAAGCTCAGCATGTTCAGTCCCAATTCTTTAGCTGCACGGATTTGCTTATCTGCCATCTCGGGGGTGGCATAGAGTCCCGTAACGGGCCAATACCCCCAACTGATGGCTGTGCGTAGCATTACCCGTTGTCCGTTCAGTTGCAATTGCGCGTCTTTCCCTATTCCGACAGGCTCAAACCACCGGAAGCCAAAAACACGGGTAGCATGATCCTGCAACTGCTTTCCCGACTTCAGTTCCACGCGACACACGTACAAGTGAGGATGGTCCAAGTCCCAAAGTTTTGCTTCGGGGCAATCGAAATCTACCGTCACTATATTATCACCTTCCTTGATAGCTATATCCTTCAAATCTTTACGGGCAATGACCCGTTGCGGATTATTTTTCTCGCAGATAGACAGACACAAGTCCTTTTTCTCCGTCTTCCTCAACTTGCTGTCGATGGTCAGCACAGCTTTCACCCGGGTACGCTCCGGCTGATTCTGCATATATACGTCCCGCACATAGACAGGCGAAACGGCATCGAGGCTGACCCTGCCGATGATGCCTCCAAACGAACGCCCGGGAGGAATCTGATATTTCCCCCAATACATTTCAGTGAAATCCTGCCAATGGAAGTTACCACCGGGATTTGTCACCCGGACGGCCAGGAGTTGCTCTTTTCCGGGAGTGATCCACCGGGTGATATCTACATCGAACGGAGATTCGCCCACGATGTCATACCCCACCAACTGACTGTCCAAATAGATTTCGGCACGCATACGCACCGATTCAAAGTGGAGCAGGAATCGCTTTCCTGTCAGGGTCTCAGGTATCCGGAGGGAACGAAACCACCAACTGACTCCTGTTCCATTCTCAGGACGTGGATTATCGGACTTCGTGAAAAACTCTTCCACCGTTCCCGGAACGTGTACCACCTGGGCTTGGACGGGCAACAACTGTCCCCACCCTCCCGTAGGAGCGTTGACCGGGAGAAGAGACAAATCTCCGGCCTCTTCGGGCAAGAAAAGTTGATCCGTTTTCCACTGTGCTTCTTTATCTTGCCATACATACCACCCGTCACCCGAGAGTGAAAGGGTATACCGTCCTTCTGCTCCGCTATTCGGCTGGGCATGCAGCGCATTCCCAGCCACCTGTCCGCACAACATGGGCAGCGACAGACATAGACCGAGAATCAATCCAATTTGTTTTTTCATATTACAGATACGTTTCTTTATTATTTTAGGGCAAAGAAACAGGGCAGGGCTTACTAAACGAGTTAACCATGCGATTAAAAGGTTTATTAATCGCTGTTTTTATCTCACAGAAGTCGAATAAGATGGAAGCAACTCCCACCTTTTAGCCGTATTTTTAATAATTTTATGTAATTTTGCAGCCGGTAAAAAGAGTAAGACAGCATGAGTATCCTAAGATTCAGACAGAGATTCCTAATAACCGAGTATCACCTTTCCACGTACGAGAACGCCGCCTTTTCGGCCATCATGGTAGCTATTTGCCTGTTCATAAGCCAATCCTGGTCGTCGGGACTGGCCGCTGCAGCCTTCATCACCGGAGCACAGAGTGTAACGGGTATCAACCGGCAGGGATCGTTCCGCATACGATTGGGCATCGCGGGGAAGACTACGATCATCCTCTCGGCGGCAGCCGTGCTGGGTGTGGTGGCTGCCGGGCCGTTCCTACCTCTCTCCATCGCCACCGGCATTGTGATGGCTTTCTGCTTCGGCTGGTGCCGGCAGGTATTCCCGCTCAACTGGCCGGACATCATCATCCCGTCGGCCGTACTGTTCTACATGAATTTCGCAGAAGACAATATCGGGGTGACGACCCTGGGGGCTGCATTGGGTTTCGCCTGCGAACTACTGCTGGGGTTCATCATGTTTGCCAAGAAACGGTATTTTCCCAAGAAAAACTTTGTGCCCGAGAAAGAGGTGTTCCCCACCCCTCCCGTCGAGCCCGACCAGTATATCTGCGGGCTGAAAAGTTATCTTTTCCTCTATGCCGTGGAACTCAGTTTGCTGCTGGCCATGGGATTCGTGCTGATTCGCTACACCGACTACCCGCATGCCTACTGGATGCCGCTCACCTGCGTGATGGTACTCAAGGTAGGCCGTCGCGGAACGGTACGACGGGTCTTGGAACGTACCACAGGCACGCTGATAGGTTGCTTGCTGGGTAGTGCCCTGTTGTATCTGCAACTCAGCTTCTGGCTCAACGCCCTGGCGATGGTGATCTGCATCTTCGTCTGGCTGTGCTACCTGCGCAAGCGATACGAAGTGGGTACCATCTTCATCAACACCTTTGTACTGCTTTCCTTGGGCAGTTCGCTTCCTTTCTCGCCGGGCATCGTCCTGGAGCGGATGGTGTTCACCGTTATTGCCGGCGCACTGGTACTGTTCTCCTCGTTCCTCTTCCTGAGCCGGAAGCGATTGGTGAAATAAGCCCCTCCTTTTCTATTGGTTAAAAGTAAATAACAAAAGGAGATAACAAGCATATCTGTTCGAAATTTTCTTATATTTGCTCCGCAAAATAAACGAAAAGAGAAAACGTAATCCCATTGACGATCAAATTATCCGGGGGAGACATCTAGTTATGGAAAAATTCAAAGAATCAACAAGTCTGAATACATTTGTATACCGTATCATTGCATATGCCCATAGCGACCGGAGCATCCAGCAGAAAATGATGGATGCGCTCACGTATATTTGTGAGCAATTTAACTTCAAACGAGGCTTTGTTTACCAAACGGATGGATTCCGCTTCCTCCATTTGTACGAGAGCGTGGGCAACGAAGACGGTGTACTGCGCGAGAAGTTCGAGCTGGCCGAGATGTCGCCCACACACGTACAACGTATTGACTCCGAACACTCTCAAGTGTATGCAATGAAGAGCCGCCAACCCAGCAGTACCGAACTCGACATCCTCAATTTCCACCACATACACTCATTACTGGCGCGTCCGGTCAAGGATACGGACGGCAAAGTGATCGGATTTATAGGCGTGGCCGATGCGCTGACAGACCATATGCTCCATGCCGACGAGCTAGAGGCTGTACATATCGCCCTCGACTTGCTGGGCAAAGAAGTGGCAACCCGCGAGTACCAAGCCAGAGAGGTACGCAGCCGCAAAACCTTGGAAAGCATCATGAACAATATGGGAGTGGACATCTACGTCAACTCGTTCGATACACACGAGATGCTGTATGCCAACACCTCGATGGCAGCGCCGTATGGCGGTATACAGAACTTCCTGGGCCGAAAGTGCTGGCAGGTTCTGTACACGGACAAGGAGGGAGAGTGCGACTTCTGCCCCAAGCATAAACTAATCGACGAGAACGGCTTGCCCACCAAACTCTATTCATGGGACTACCAACGTCCGTTCGACGGTTCCTGGTTCCGGGTGTTCAGTGCGGCGTTCGACTGGATAGACGGACAGTTGGCACATGTCATCACCAGCGTGGACATCACCAATCAGAAGAATATCGAAGCCGAGCTCGTCGTAGCCAAGGACAAAGCGGAGAACCTGGATCGACTCAAGTCGGCTTTCCTGGCTAACATGAGCCACGAGATACGCACCCCGCTGAACGCCATCGTGGGATTCTCGGACTTGCTGGCCGAATCGGACGACCGTGAAGAGCGCCAGGAATATATGCAGGTGATTCAGCAGAACAATGAATTGCTGCTGCACCTCATCACGGACATTCTGGACTTATCGAAGATCGAGTCGGGTACGCTGGACTACGAAATCAAGCATTTCAATGCGAAGGATTTCTGCGAAGAGATTATCCGCATCTATCAGGTGAAAGACACCAACGGGGTGGCGATACGTTTCGAAGCAGACAATAACGAGGGGTACGCCCTGCTGAGCGACAAGAAACGGCTGATGCAGGTAGTCACGAATTTCATCAACAACGCGTTGAAATTCACGTCGGAAGGAGAGATCGTGCTGGGCTATCGCCGGAAAGCGGACGACTTGCTGGAATTCTATGTACAGGATTCGGGTATCGGCATTGCCCCAGATAAGGTCAACGAGGTGTTCGATCGTTTCGTGAAGCTGAACACCTTCGCCCAGGGAACCGGGTTGGGTCTCTCCATCTGTAAGAGCATCGTGGAACATCTCGGCGGCACCATCGGCGTGGAGTCCAAACAAGGGGTTGGCTCACGTTTCTGGTTTACCCACCCACTGGAAACAGGAATGGGAAACTAACTCTTACTTTCTCTTGAAGTCGGCGATAAATCCGTCGCACAGCCAGTTGGCCAATGCCTGCCGGTTGGAACTCATCACAAAACGTTTCTGGTCGAATGCATTCTGGATATTCCCCAGTTCCACGAAGACCGCTGTGGGCTGGGCATTGGCCAGCACGTAAAGGTTGCGTCCGCTTACCGTACCCGAGAATCCTCGTCCAGGCTGGTGGCGTTTGTACTTCGCTTCGAACGTATCGCGCATCGTGACAGCCAGTTTCTTGCTGGCAGCACCTTTCACGGAGTGATAAAAGTACACATCGGTTTGCTGTTTCTTGCTACGGCTATCGAGGTGGATGAAGATAGCCCGGCAGTACTTGTATTTCTTTTTGTCTTTGGCGTAGAGTGCATTGATCTTCGCGCTACGTTGTTTCAGGCGTTGCACCTGGTTCAGCGGTATGGCGCTTCCCATGCAGGTTTCCCGTTTGCTATTCTTCAGGTAGAAGTCATCGCGGATGCCGTCCTGAGCATCCTGAATAATGATCCGTACTTCGGCCCCTTCCTGTATCAGGTCGCGTGCCAGGCGCAGGGCGATATCATACGCATACTCGTCTTCGTGCAGTTCCACATTGCCCACTTTGCCGATGGCGCCGGGATCGGGACCGCCATGACCACTCACCACATAGAAACAAGCACCCGCCAGACGCTTGGAAGTGACTTTCACATCGGCCAGCGCCTTGCCGAATAACGGCTCGTACACGCGGGAAGGCGAGGTGCGACGTTGCGAGTTGGGGGTCACAACCTCCTCCACTTCGGCCACCGCCAGGGCATCGGGTTCCTCTACCACCTGGTCGGCTGTCAGCATATCGTCCGAGGTGGGTGTGGCCTTCTTCAAAGGAGGGAGTTGGTAAGTCATGCCGAGCTTCAGGGTCTTGTCCTTACCCAGTTTCTGCTTGTTCAGTGCCAGGAACTCCTGGTAGTATTCTTTCCCGGGACGATGGTTCCGCACCAGAAAGGCCGAGATGCCTTCGCCACGCCGGGGAGTAGCTCTTTCCTGGGCATGCAAAACCGAAAATGAGAACACGATGCAAATAAAAGCCAATAGACGGATAACCTGTTGTTTCATATATAGTACATTCTGCAGCATTTCACTGATTCTGCGAACAAAATTACAATATTTTTATCTACTTTTGCGCCCATATCGTTTTTTTAGACAATAAATCAATAAATTCAATTATATGGCAGAACAACTCAAACCCGAGACCCTGTGTGTACAGGCCGGATGGCAACCCAAGAAAGGTGAACCGCGTGTGCTCCCGATTTACCAAAGTACGACTTTCAAATACGATACGAGCGAGCAGATGGCCCGTTTGTTCGACCTGGAGGACAGCGGTTATTTCTATACCCGCCTGCAAAACCCCACCAACGATGCGGTAGCTGCCAAGATTGCCGCCCTCGAGGGAGGTGTAGCCGGGATGCTGACGTCCAGCGGTCAGGCTGCCAATTTCTACGCTATCTTTAATATCTGCCAGGCAGGCGATCACTTCGTTTGCTCATCGGCCATCTACGGCGGTACGTTCAACCTTTTTGGGGTGACGATGAAGAAGCTGGGTATCGACGTGACATTCGTCAGCCCGGACGCTTCGGAAGAAGAGATCTCGGCTGCTTTCCGTCCCAACACTAAAGCATTGTTCGGCGAAACCATCTCGAACCCTTCACTGGAGGTGCTCGATATTGAGAAGTTTGCCCGCGTAGCCCATGCCAACGGCGTGCCGCTCATCGTGGACAACACCTTCCCCACCCCCATCAACTGCCGCCCCTTCGAGTGGGGAGCCGAGATCGTGGTACACTCTACTACCAAATACATGGACGGTCATGCCACAAGCGTAGGCGGTTGCATCGTGGACAGCGGTAACTTCGACTGGGATGCCTATGCCGAGAAGTTCCCCGGACTGTGCACACCAGACGAGTCATACCACGGACTGACATACACCAAGGCTTTTGGTAAAGGTGCCTACATCACCAAGGCTACGGCCCAACTGATGCGCGACCTGGGTAGTATCCAGAGCCCGCAGAACTCGTTCCTACTGAACATTGGCCTGGAAACGCTGCACCTGCGCATGCCACAACACTGCCGCAATGCACAGAAGGTGGCCGAGTACCTGCAAGCCAACGAAAAGGTGGCTTGGGTGAACTACTGCGGACTGCCGGGCAATAAATACTACCCGCTGGCACAGAAGTACATGCCGAACGGTTCGTGCGGAGTGATCTCCTTCGGGCTGAAAGGCGGACGCGACTACTCCATCCAGTTTATGGATTCGTTGAAGCTGGTAGCCATCGTGACACACGTGGCCGACGCACGCACCTGTGTGCTTCATCCGGCCAGCCATACGCACCGTCAGCTCAGCGACGAGCAGTTGCTGGAGGCCGGTGTTCGCCCCGACTTGATCCGCCTGTCGGTGGGTATCGAGAATGCCGACGATATCATTGCCGATATCGAACAAGCGCTGAACAGCTAAACAGCAGGTGCCTCCAAAATAAAATTTAGAAGTACTGTAATGACGCATTAGAAGTAATGGTATGCTTCATTACATTACTTCTATTTTTTTAATATATTTGCCCGACGAAACTTAATCAACCCCGGAAAGAAAATGCTCAGCAAATACAAACTCAACCAACTCTACTTCAAGGATACGCAGTTTGCCAACCTCATGACGCGCCGTATCTTCAACGTACTGCTCATCGCCAACCCGTACGATGCCTTCATGCTGGAAGACGACGGACGCATCGACGAGAAGCTGTTCAACGAATACACGTCGCTTTCGCTGCGCTATCCTCCCCGTTTCTCCCAGGTATCGACCGTGGAAGAAGCGCTGGAACTGCTCGAGAAGATCAAGTTCGACCTGGTGATCTGTATGCCGAGCACGGGCGATAACGACAGCTTCGACATCGGCCGGCACATCAAGAGCATGCACGAGCATATTCCGATGGTGATCCTCACCCCGTTCAGCCACGGCATCACCAAGCGTATCGCCAACGAAGACCTCTCGGCGTTCGACTATATCTTCTGTTGGCTGGGCAATACCGACCTGCTGCTCTCCATCATCAAGCTCATCGAGGACAAGATGAACCTGGAGCACGACGTGGAGGAAGTGGGCGTACAGCTCATCCTGCTGGTGGAGGACAGCATCCGCTTCTACTCCTCCGTGTTGCCCAACCTGTACAAGTTCGTGCTGAAGCAGAGCCAGGAGTTTTCCACCGAAGCATTGAACGGTCACCAACGCACACTGCGTATGCGTGGACGTCCCAAAATAGTACTGGCACGTAACCTTGAGGAGGCTACCGGCATTTTCCAGAAATACAAAAACAATATCCTCGGGCTGATCACCGACGTGCGTTTCCCGTTATCGGAGGAGAGCACAGAGAATGATCCGATGGCTGGTATCAAGCTGTGCCAGTCGGTACGTGAGGAAGACCCGTTCGTGCCCATCATCATCCAGTCGGCCGAGTCGGACAACGTGAAATATGCTTCGCGCTACGGAGCTTCATTCATCGACAAGAATTCCAAGAAGATGGATGTGGACCTGCGTCGTACGGTGTCGGACAACTTCGGTTTCGGCGACTTCGTGTTCCGCAATCCCGACACGATGGAAGAGATAGCTCGTGTACGCAACCTCAAGGAACTGCAGAATATCATCTTTGCCGTTCCGGCCGAGTCATTTCTGTATCACATCAGCCGCAACCACGTGTCGCGCTGGTTCTACTCCCGCGCCATGTTCCCCGTGGCCGAGTTCCTGAAACCCATCACCTGGAACAGCCTGCAAGACGTCGATGCCCACCGGAAGATCATCTTCGAGGCCATCGTGAAGTACCGCAAGATGAAGAACCAGGGTGTAGTAGCCGTGTTCAAGCGCGACCGGTTCGACCGCTACTCCAACTTCGCCCGTATCGGCGACGGTTCGCTGGGCGGTAAGGCTCGCGGACTGGCTTTCATCGACGATATCATCAAGCGCCACCCTGAGTTCGAGGAGTTCGACAATGCCCGGGTAGCCATACCCAAAACCATCGTGCTCTGTACCGATGTGTTCGACGAGTTCATGGAGATGAACAACCTGTACCAGGTGGCCCTCTCCGATGCCGAGGACGAGCAGATTCTGCGATACTTCCTTAAGGCCAAGCTGCCCGACCATCTGATGGAGGACTTCTTTACCTTCTTCGACGTGGTGAAGTCGCCCATCGCCATCCGCTCCTCGTCGTTGCTCGAGGACTCGCACTACCAGCCTTTTGCCGGTATTTACAGCACCTACATGATTCCGTACCTGGACGACAAGTACGAGATGCTCCGCATGCTGTGCGATGCCATCAAGGGCGTGTACGCATCGGTGTACTTCCGCGACAGTAAAGCGTATATGCAGGCCACATCGAACGTCATTGATCAGGAGAAGATGGCCGTGATTCTGCAAGAAGTGGTAGGCAATCAGTACGGCGACCATTACTACCCCTCCATGTCGGGTGTAGCCCGTTCGCTCAATTACTACCCCATCGGCGACGAACTTCCCGAAGAAGGCACCGTGAACCTCGCCCTCGGATTGGGTAAGTATATCGTGGACGGCGGTATGACGCTCCGTTTCTCGCCCTACCACCCCAACCAGGTGCTGCAAACCAGCGAACTGGACATTGCCCTGAAGGAGACGCAAACCCGCTTCTACGCCCTCGACCTGAAGAACATCAACCAGGAGTTCTCCATAGACGACGGCTTCAACCTCCTGAAACTCCACGTAAAGGATGCCGAGAAGGATGGTTCGTTGCGCTACATCGCTTCCACGTACGACCCGTACGACCAGGTAATCCGCGACGGACTCTACCCCGGTGGACGGAAGCTGATCACCTTCACCAACATCTTGCAACACGACGTGTTCCCATTGGCACAAATACTCCAGCTATCGCTCACCTACGGCCAACAAGAGATGCGCCGTCCGGTAGAGATCGAATTTGCCGCCACGATGAACCGCGAGGGCGACAAGAGAGGCACCTTCTACCTGCTGCAAATCCGCCCTATCGTGGACAGCAAAGAAGTCATCGAAGAAGACTTGCTCCAGATACCCGAAGATCAGCTCCTGCTCTTCTCCAAACACTCGTTGGGACACGGCATCATGAACGACATCTTCGATGTGGTGTACGTGAAGACGGACGACTACCGGGCATCGAACAACCAAGCCATCGCCTGGGAGATAGAGAAAGTGAACCAGCAATTCCTCAACGAAGGAAAGAACTACGTGCTCGTAGGTCCGGGACGTTGGGGCAGCAGCGACTCTTGGTTGGGTATTCCCGTGAAGTGGCCGCACATCTCTGCCGCCCGTGTCATCGTGGAAGCCGGACTGACGAACTACCGTGTAGACCCCAGCCAGGGCACGCACTTCTTCCAGAACCTGACGTCGTTCGGAGTGGGGTATTTCACCATCAACGCCTTCCTGAATGATGGATCGTACAATCAGGAGTTCCTGAATAGCTGCCCTGCTGTGAAGGAGACAGAGTTCCTGCGCCATGTACGATTTGAGAAGCCAGTTGTGGTAAAGATGGATGGGAAGAAGAACCTCGGCGTGGTGCTGATTCCGGAAAATTAGAAGCTCAAGCGCTTAAACAAAAAAACCCGTGGCAAACAAGAATGCTGTTCGCCACGGGTTTTCTATTAACGGTTCGCTATTTCCTGAGCGACCGGCAAAGACGTTCATTGATGGCACGTATGCGTTGTTCGTCCACCTTGATCACCTTGCGGTCGTACGTCAGCAGGCCATTCACTTCCACTTCCACGTCGGTGGTTTGCGTATAGACGGCTGCCGAGAATCCCCGGTCGATGAGCTGGTACAGCATGTTGGCATACTTCTCGTACTCATCGGTTACTTCCTTGGACGAGTTGAACTGAATGTATCCCCAGTTGCGATTGGTATCCCAGAGATGGCCTTCCAGAGCCAAGCCGATACCGCCGTATTCGCCCAGTACCGTAGCACGTTGCGCGTCGTACAGGTACATCTCGGGAGCGGGATAGTTGTGCAGGTCCAGCATGTCACCGCAGGTGTAATGGTTACCTCCACTGGCCGGGTTCACCAGACGGGTAGGATCGTATTGCTTAGTCCACTCCGCTATCTCCTCCGTCTTGAACTGTCCCCACGCCTCGTTGAAAGGCACCCACGTACCGATGCATGGATATGAGTATAGGCAGTCCATGATCTCCTTCCACTCCTTGCGGTAGCAAGCTTCGGACTCGACAGAGCGTTTCATCTCGATGCCGTCGAAATAGTTGCGGTTCTGCCATTGCGGGTTACGGTCGCCGCTCGGCATGTCTTGCCACACGATGACGCCCAGACGGTCGCAATGCGTGTACCAGCGGGCAGGTTCCACCTTGATATGTTTGCGAATCATGTTGAATCCCAAGTCTTTCGTCTTTTGTACGTCGTACAGCAGCGCCTCGTCTGTCGGAGCGGTATAAAGTCCGTCGGGCCACCATCCCTGGTCCAGCGGACCGAATTGGAACAGCGGCTGGTTGTTCAGTTCCAGGCGAACGATGCCGTTGGCATCCCGACGGGTGGAGTACTTGCGCATGGCGGCGTAGCTGTTCACCCGGTCGATGATATTTTTGCCGTTCTTCAGGCTGACAGTAAGGGTATAGAGGAAGGGCGAATCGGGGCCCCAGAGTTTGGTATCCGTGGGCATGGACAGTTCCACCGGTTGGTTGTTCATGCTTTGGGCGGTAGCTACGAGCTTCTTGCCGTCGAATACTTTTACTTCGACCAGATCCGAAACGTTACAGGCAGAGAGTTCGGCCTGCACGGTAAGCAGCCGGCGATCTATATCGGGAGTGATGCGCAGGTTGTCGATGTGCCGGGGAGCTACAGGTTCCAGCCACACCGTCTGCCAGATGCCGGTCACCGGAGTGTACCAGATACCTTCCGGGCGGCTGACTTGCTTGCCTCGCGGTTGCGTACCTTTGTCTGTCGGGTCCCAGACTTTCACGGTGAGGCGGTTACTGCCTTTCTCGGCCAGCGCTGCGGTGATATCGAATGAGAAGGGGGCGAATCCGCCGGTATGCGCACCTACCTTAATATCGTTCACCCAGACATCGGCTTTCCAGTCTACCGCGCCGAAGTGCAACAGGACCTGTCGGTTCTTCCAGGTCGAAGGGATGTCGAACATACGTTGGTACACCAGTTCCTGGTTGGCCTCTACCCGCTTCCCTACTCCGGAGAGTGAGGACTCGATGGCAAACGGCACCAGGATTTCGCCCTGAAAGTTTGTGGGTATGGCTTCGCCTTTCTGTATCAGGGCGTAGCTCCACAGGCCGTTCAGGTTCTTCCAGTCGTTCCGTTCCAGGATGGGTCGGGGATATTCGGGCAATACTGCCGACGGGTCGATACGTGCGGCCCAGTCGGTTTTAATCTTGTCGCCCGCAGGCTTCCATTGGGCCGATGCATGGGCGACGAACGCTACTAAGAGAGATAACGTGAGGAGTGTCTTCTTCATAACATGATACAATTTACGGGGTTCGTTGAGAGCAAAGATACATAATATTCACTACAGAGTCACACAACGCTTTCTTTTTTATTCCTTAGCAGGAGCAATAAAATAATATGATTATCCGCTTTCTTCCCCTGCCCCAGAGGGGCTGTGTGTCCGTAGCCGGGGGTGTAAGCCCCCGTAATGGACATATCCCCCACCTACGCGCCACGTAGTGGTGCTGTTATGCTCACTCTTGGAATTATACACGGCACCACTACGTGGCGCATGTATGGGGTACATCTGCCCGGGGGCTTACACCCAGTCGTGTTCGGAAGATTTTT
>JAVBVI010000055.1:0-15812 GCA_031554505.1 Bacteroides sp.
ACAAAATACAAAGCATCATCAGCATCGTGGGGCTGGCGGTGGGCTTTGCTTGTTTTGCTTTGGCTACGCTCTGGATACGCTACGAAATGACGTATGACAGTTTCCATCCGGATGCTGACCGCATCTATATGCTTTCTCTGAGAGATGATAGGGGGGTAGTATCTTCAAGTTTCCATTTCCCCTTTCCTGTGGCCGCAGAGTTAAAAGAACTTTTCCCGGAGATAGAGTCCTCCTGTGCTGTGAACGAACTCACCAATCGCTATTCCAAGCTGTATGGCCCATCTGCTTTGGCTTTAGAATTAGGGGTGGACTCCTGCTTCCTGGAGGTGTTTGGTATCCGTCTGTTGGACGGAAGTCTGGACTTTCTGAACGACCCCAACCAGGTAGCATTGACGATGGATGTGGCTACCCGTTACTTTGGTTCGGATTCCCCGCTGGGCAAAGTGTTTGAACCGGGTGATCTCGAATATTCCTCCAAAAATACCGTTACCGCTCTGGTGAAAGGATTTGGCGAGCACTCCATCATTCCTTTCAAAGCGTTGAAAGGAATTGACCGCCGGTATGTGAATTACTGGGGGAGTTCGTTTGTTCAAGTATGGATCAAGTTGAAGAAAGGAACCAATGTGGAACTGTTCAGAGAAAAGTTAGATGCTTATCAGACTCTACCAGACCAATGGGGGAAAATCATCACTCATATAGGGATCATACCGATCAGAAAATGTTGGGAGCAACTCCATCAATGGGAACTTGACGTAGAGTTCAAATATCTGATCTTGTTCTGTATCACCGGCATATTGGTCGTTGTTTGTGCATTGTTCAACTACCTGTCGCTTTACGCCAATCGCTTGCGGATGCGGGTGCGCGAGATGGCTCTGCGCAAAGTTTGCGGTTCGTCCATCCGGAGGTTGTTCACGTTGCTTTCTATGGAGTTTGTTCTGGTGCTTCTGCTGTCTTGTATATTGGGGATGGCCATTATTGAACTGACTTTGCCAGCTTTTCAGAAGTTCACGGGTGTTACCGGAAGTGTTTACGTGGAATCCCTGTTCTATTTCGCGGCATTGATGCTGTTGGCCATGCTGCTCTTCTTGCTGGTGGTATACTATTTCAATAAACAGCTATTGCAACGTGCTCTGAAAGGTACGGCCGACAGGCGGGGACAAACCTTCTTCTATCGTTCCAGCATGGTGCTGCAGTTGGCCATCGGCATTCTCTTTGTTTTTTGTATCGGTGTTATCTTTAAGCAGATGGACTACCTGAGGCACGCAGACATCGGCATGGAACGGGAAAATATAGCAATCTTTCAGACCAAAGATGAAGAGAAGGAGCATGTACCGGTAGTGGCCAGGATATTCCGGCAGATGCCTTTGCTCACCGAAGTGGTGGATGAGGCTTATGAAATATATCCTCCCAATATTAGTTTTCTCAGGAAAATTAGCGATTGGGACGGAAAGCAGTCTGCCGAAGAACCTGTATGGATAGGGCAAATTCTTCGGGGAGAAGCTATCACGAAGTTCTATAAGCTTAGGTTATTGCAAGGAGAATTCTTTCCTGACAGCACAGACAATACCGGCAAGGTGTTGATCAACGAATCTTGTGTCAGGTTATTCGAATGGGCCGATCCGATAGGAAAGAAGATAGAGGAACTGACCGTGGTCGGAGTGTTTAAAGACTTCCATTCCTCATCGCCTACCCAAGGCAACCAGCCTCTTATGATGTTGTCGGAACAGTCGGACGATCGACAGACAAACACCATTTTAATGAAATATGATAATCAGCCCTGGAGTGTTGTACGCGATTCCATCAACTCCCGATTGGCCAAGCAACTCCCCGGTGTGCCATACAAGTTGTTAGATATGGAGGAGGAATACGAGAAATCTCTTAAGGTCGAGAAAATCCTGATAAAGCTGCTTGGTATTGTAGCGGCGGTGTGCGTGCTCATTTCAGCTTTCGGTATCTACTCCTTTGTGACGTTGACGTGCGAACGTCGCCGCAAGGAGATTGCCATCCGCAAGGTGAACGGTGCCCGGGTACGCGACATCCTATTTCTGTTCCTGAAAGAGTATGCTGCGTTGCTGTTGTTGGCCTCGGTTATTGCCTTCTCGGTGGGGTATGTTGTCATGAAGCGTTGGCTGGAAAGCTATGTGGAGCAGACGGCTATCAGTTGGTGGGTGTACGGTGCAGTCTTTGCCGGTATTGCCTGTGTGGTGCTTCTCAGCATCTGGACCAGAGTGTGGAAAGCTGCCAATCAGAATCCGGCGGAAGTGATTAAAAGCGAATAATAGAATAAAAGTATGATAAAACATTATTTCAAAGTAGCCTGGCGCAACCTGCTCCGGTACCGGACGCAAAGCATCATCAGCATCGTGGGGCTGGCGGTGGGCTTTGCTTGCTTTGCCCTTGCCACGCTTTGGATACGTTACGAGATGACGTACGACAGTTTCCATCCGGATGCCGACCGCATCTATCAGCTTTCCCAGGAAGATGGGATTTCTACGCCAGGGTCTACCAGTTTTCCCGTTTCATTGGCAGCAGAGTTGAAGCAACAGTTTCCAGAGATAGAAACCGTGTGTACTTTCGGAGAGCAATATTATAATCTTTCCAAGCTCAATGATTCCGACCTGTCTGTAAGTGGTGATGCATACAGATTACATGTGGGGTTGAATGTGGATTCCTCTTTTCTGGAGATGTTCGACATTCGTTTGCTGGAGGGTAGCTGGGACTTCTTGCACGATGCCGGTCACATCGCATTGACTAAGGAAGTAGCTGCGGCATACTTTGGCTCAGACTCTCCGCTGGGTAAAGATTTTAATTTGGGTAGCGACGAGAATCCTACTCTTAAGACCGTCACTGCAGTGTTTTCGGGCTGGGGCAATCACTCTAATTTCCCTTTCAAGGTATTGAACATGCGTGATGGTGGAGCCAATGCAAACCTTTACTCGCTCGTGTGGGTTAAACTGAAGAGAGAGACCGATGTGGCTTTGTTCAAAGAAAAACTATATACATTCCAGACAGCACCCGATAAATGGGGGAATAGAGACACCCATTTTAGAATAACCCCCATTCAGGAAATTCGCTACGAGCTCTATTCCTGGAAACTTGCTGTTGAGTTCCAGTATCTGCTATTATTCTGCATTGCCGGTGTATTGGTCATTGTTTGCGCCCTGTTCAACTACCTGTCGCTCTTTGTCAACCGCTTGCGTATGCGAGTTCGTGAAATGGCTCTTCGTAAGGTATGCGGATCGTCGAACCGGCGATTGTTCGTGCTGCTCTCCACTGAATTCGCGCTGGTTCTGCTGCTGGCTTGCGCGCTGGGAATGGCCATTATCGAACTTGTCTTGCCTCTCTTTCAGCGTTTCACGGGAGTTGGCGGGAATATCTATGGGGAATCCCTGCTCTATTTCGCCGGATTGATGTTGGTGGCCATGCTGATATTCTTGTTGTTGGTGTATTATTTCAACAGACAACTGCTTCAGCGTGCCCTGAAAGGTGCAGCCGATAGGCAAAGGCAATCCTTCTTCTATCGGTTCAGCTTGGTGTTACAACTGGCTATCGGCGTCCTCTTTATCTTCGGCATCAGTATCCTCATGAAACAGATGAATCACCTGAGACATGCCGATATTGGTATGGAACGGGATCATATCATTGTGCTTCAGACTTACGATGCTGGTCATGTGTCGGTAATGGCGGAGACGCTCCGGCAGATGCCTATGCTGACCGAGGTCGTGGAGGGAACTATCGCACTTTTTCCTCCACCTTATACGACCTACATGAAGATTGATGACTGGGAGGGGAAACTGCCGACCGATGAGCCTATACAAATAGAGGAAGTACCCGTTGGGGAGGTTCTGACCAAGTTCTATAAACTGCGGCTGCTGCAAGGTGAACTCTTTCCCGATAGTGCTGATAACTTCAACAAGGTACTGATCAACGAAACGGCTGCCAAAGAGTTCGGATGGGCCGAACCGGTCGGAAAGAAAATATGGGGGTATAAAACGGTTATCGGAGTTATCAAAGATTTTCATAAAACGTCGCCTACCACCCGTGTTAATCCGATATTAGTGACATCCGGGAAATTATACCAACGCAATGGGATGGCGCATAATATCTTATTAAAATATGGAGACTGTCCTTGGGAAATTGTACGCGATTCTATTCATTCCAGGTTTGAAAAGGTCATTCCCGATGCGGGATACTACCTGAATAATGTAGAGGAGGAGTACGAGAAATATCTCCAATCGGAGTCGATCTTGCTAAAACTACTCAGTATCGTAGCAGTGGTGTGTGTGCTGATTTCTGCCTTCGGCATCTACTCCTTTGTGACGTTGACTTGCGAACGTCGCCGGAAAGAGATAGCCATCCGCAAGGTGAACGGCGCCCGGGTACGCGACATTCTGTATATCTTCCTGAAGGAGTATACCGTGTTGTTATTGTTGGCTTCGGTCATCGCCTTCTCGGTGGGGTATGCGGTCATGAAGCGTTGGCTGGAAAGCTATGTGGAGCAGACGGCCATTAGCTGGTGGGTATACGGGGTAGTCTTTGCCGGTATTGCCTGCGTGGTACTGCTCAGCATCTGGACCAGAGTGTGGAAAGCTGCCAATCAGAATCCGGCGGAAGTGATTAAAAGCGAGTAATAGAATAAAAGTATGATACTGCATTATTTCAAAGTAGCCTGGCGCAACCTGCTCCGGTACCGGACGCAAAGCATCATCAGCATCGTGGGGCTGGCGGTGGGCTTTGCTTGCTTCGCCCTTGCCACGCTCTGGATACGTTACGAGATGACGTATGACAGTTTCCATCCGGATGCCGACCGCATCTATCAGCTTTCCAATAAATCGCAAACGCTGGGTGTGGAACAGGCACGTACCGCCTTTGCTGTTCCTTTGGCGGCAGAGTTGAAGGCACATTTCCCGGAGATAGAAGTGGCTTGTGCGTTCATAGAGAGGGCTAAAGATGGTAGCTACCATATGGATGACACAGGCTACCCTTTCGCTTTAGATGTGGATTCCTGTTTTCTGGATATGTTCAATGTCCGTTTATTGAACGGTAGTATGGATTTTCTGAACAACGAAGACCAGATAGCATTGACCGAGGAAGAAGCCCGCCGTCACTTTGGCTCGGATTCTCCATTGGGAAAAGAATATCGATCGAGCAAAAAAACGGTTACCGCAGTGGTATCGGGATGGAGCAAGCACTCCAGCTTTCCTTTCGAAAGATTGGGTTGTTTCCACAGTTCGGAAAAAGATAATTGGATAATTTCGCGGGCGAAAATATGGATCAAACTGAAAAAAGGAACCGATGTGGCAGCGTTCAGCGAGAAATTGTATACTCACCAAACGGCGCCCGACCGATGGGGGAGTAAGTTGTCTCATTTCAAAATAACCCCTATCGCGCAAAGCCGGTACCAGCTCTATCCCGGGAAGCTGGCTGTGCAGTTCCAGTACTTAATCTTGTTCAGTATTGCCGGAGCACTGGTCATTGTTTGTGCCTTGTTCAACTTTCTGTCGCTCTTTGTCAACCGGCTGCGTATGCGTGTTCGCGAGATGGCGTTGCGTAAGGTCTGCGGTTCGTCGAACCGGAAGTTGTTCCTGCTGCTCTCTATGGAGTTCGTGTCGGTACTTTTGTTGGCCTGTGTATTAGGTATGGCTATTATCGAACTGAGCTTGCCGCTCTTCCAGCGATTCACAGGAGTTACCGGAAGTGTTTATGGGGAATCCCTGCTTTATTTCGCCGCATTGATTCTGTTGGCTATGCTGGCTTTTTTGTGGGTAGTGTACTACTTCAATAAACAGCTCTTGCAACAAAGTCTGAAAGGTACGAGCAGCCACCAGAGGCAATCGTTTTTCTTTCGTTCCAGTATGGTGCTGCAAATCGTTATTGGCACTCTTTTCATCTTCTGCATCTGTGTCATCATGAAACAGATGAATCATTTGAGGCATACAGATATAGGTATGGAACGAAAAAATGTCATGGTTTTCCGTCTCTATGGTTGGGAGGATGAGACTCCGGTGATAGCAGAAGTGTTCCGCCGGATGCCTTTGCTCACCGAGGTGGTGGATGGCGCTTATGCGCTATTCCCTCAATTTTATAGTGCAAATACACCCATCAAGGATTGGGAAGGAAAGCAACCCGATGATGACGTGAGGTTTGTGGACCGAGTGCTCCAGGGAAAAACCATTGCGAAGTTTTATAAATTCCGTTTGCTGCAAGGAGAGTTTTTCTCCGACAGCGCTGATAATAGTTTTAAGGTACTGATTAACGAGACCGGAGCCAAACAGTTCGGATGGGCCGATGCGATCGGAAAGCGGATAGGACATGAACAAGTCATTGGAGTCATCAAAGATTTCCATAAGACATCGCCTACCACACGTGTTGTGCCGGTATTGGTGGGGTCAGAAGAGGCCTCCGCAGCCAACAAAACATTTACCATCTTGATGAAATATGGAGACCATCCTTGGCCTACTGTACGCGATTCCATCGATTCCAGGATGGCCAAAGATTTTCCCGATTTGAAATACGCCTTGACGAATGTGGAAGAGGAGTACGAGAAATTTCTCAAGTCGGAGTCGGCCTTGTTAAAACTACTTGGCGTTGTAGCAGTGGTGTGTATCCTGATATCTATCTTTGGCATCTATTCGTTCGTGACGCTGACCTGCGAACGCCGTCGCAAGGAGATTGCCATCCGCAAGGTGAACGGCGCTAAGGTACGGGATATCCTGCTCCTGTTCTTAAAAGA
Source organism: Bacteroides sp. (assembly GCA_031554505.1). Lineage (GTDB taxonomy): Bacteria > Bacteroidota > Bacteroidia > Bacteroidales > Bacteroidaceae > Bacteroides. Next base: position 6,734 of record JAVBVI010000055.1, read on the forward strand.
GTATGCTGCTTTGCTATTGCTGGCATCGGCCATCGCCTTCTCGGTGGGGTATGCTGTGATGAAGCGTTGGCTGGAAAGCTATGTGGAGCAGACGGCTATCAGTTGGTGGGTGTATGGGCTAGTCTTTGCCGGTATTGCCTGTGTGGTACTATTAAGCATCTGGACAAGAGTATGGAAAGCCGCCCGGCAGAATCCGGCGGAAGTCATTAAAAGCGAATAATAGAATAAGAATATGATACGACATTATGTAAAGGTTGCTGTCCGTAACCTGCTTAAATACAAAACTCAAAGCATCATCAGCATCGTGGGGCTGGCGGTAGGTTTTACCTGTTTCACCCTTGCCACGCTCTGGATACGCTATGAGATGACGTTCGATGGCTTCCATCCGGATGCCGACCGCCTTTACATGGTTTATCATAAGAATGCTGACAATGATTCGATGTTCGATGGTGAAACTGCCTATCCGTTAAGCAACACCTTGAAGCGCGAATTCCCGGAAATAGAAGAGTGCAGTGGTTTCTTATGCTGGAGAGCGAATGTAACTACGGAAGAGAGCCAGGAACCCCTGCAGATGAACCGGATAATAGCCGATTCGAACTTCCTGAACATGTTCCATATACGCTTATTGGCTGGTAACCTGGACTTCCTGGAAGGAGACGACAAGGTGGCACTGACGAGCGAAGCTGCCCGGCAACTGTTCGGTATGGAAGATCCTATCGGTAAAACCATCAAGCATTATTATCCTCAAACGGTTTGTGCGGTGGTAAGCGGGTGGGGGGAACACTCCAATCAAACGTTCGGCATGTTGTCGGGGGTAAACAAAGGAGATATCCAGAATTGGGGTCATCTGTCTTATCGGACATGGGTCAAGCTGCGCAAGGGAGTGGATGAGGAGGCATTCCGTTCGAAGCTGTATAAGCATTCCATGGATGTAGACGGTCATGGTTATACCTACACGGTGAGAGATTTGGAACTGATGCCTGCCACGCACTGCCGGTACACCTTGTATGCCGATGAAATTGCCGTAAAGTTCCAATACCTGATTCTGTTTAGCGTCACTGGTGGGTTGGTGATTCTGTCGGTTCTATTCAACTACTTAGCCTTGTTTGCCAGCCGCCTACGTATGCGGGTTCGCGAAATGGCTCTACGCAAGGTGAGCGGAGCTTCAGGAAAGCATCTGTACGAGCTGCTGTGTACCGAATTTGTTCTGGTGCTTCTATGTGCCCTGATACTGGGAATGGCTTTTGTAGAACTCTCATTGCCTGCTTTCGAACGTTTCACCAGAGTCGGTGGGGACACTCGCCTGGAGTCGTTGGGCTACTTCGTAGGATTGATACTACTGGCCATGTTGCCTTTCTTCTTACTTCTTTTTTATGCCAACCGGGGCATGATGTCCCAGGCATTGAAAGGAACGACCGGACGAACCGGCCGGCAACTGTTCTACAAAGTCAGCATCGGCTTCCAGATCTGTGTCAGTGTACTATTTGTGTTTTGTGTCTTTCTCATCATGAAGCAGCTCCATCATCTAAGGACGGTAGATACCGGGATGGAACGAAAAAATATGGCCACACTGCAAGTTCTCAATAATAAAGCCGATTTAGTATACGGGAAATTGACACAGTTACCGTTTGTAACCGATGTGTTGGGGGGATGTTATTCGCTTTTTCCACAAAACTGGGGGTTCGATTCGTTTGCTGAAGACTGGGACGGACGAAAGACTTCGGATCAGGATATTATCATAGAGACTATTTTGCGGGGAGAACAGTTGGCCAAGTATTACAAATTCAAATTACTGAAAGGCGAAATGCTTCCCGATGAGGTGAAGGATCCGCGTCAGATAGTCATCAATGAAACTGCTGCCAAAACATTCGGCTGGGACAATCCGATAGGGAAAAAGATCAAGTTCAACTATTATGGTGAGCGCATAGTCGTCGGGGTGATAAAGGACTTTCATAAGGGTATGCCTACCGAACCTGTGGGACCGGTGATGCTGATGTACGATTTGCACTATAACCTCAGTGCTTCTATCGTTGAACTATTGATAAAGTACGAAGAAGGTTCCTGGAAAGACCTGCGGAATGCGGTCGATTCGTTGGGTACCCATGAATTGCAGGGCGAGCTATACCGGTTGTACAATACAGAAAGGGAGTATGAGGAATTGCTGAAATCAGAGAATGCCTTGCTGAAACTCCTGACCTTTGAAGGGGTGGTATGTGTGTTGATCTCCGTATTCGGCATCTATTCGTTCGTGACGTTGACGTGCGAACGGCGTCGCAAGGAGATTGCCATCCGTAAGGTAAATGGTGCCAAGGTGAGGGATATCCTGTTCCTCTTCCTGAAAGAGTATCTGCTCATGCTGGTGGTAGCCTCTGCCATAGCCTTCCCGATAGGCTATGCCTTGATGAAGCGTTGGATAGAAAACTATGTGGAACAGACACCTATCAGTTGGTGGGTGTACGGGGTGGTCTTTGCCGGTATTGCCTGCGTGGTGCTTCTCAGCATCTGGACCAGAGTATGGAAAGCTGCCCGGCAGAATCCGGCGGAAGTGATTAAAAGCGAATAATATAAATAAAGTATGATACAACACTATCTCAAAGTTGCCTGGCGCAACCTGCTCCGGTACAAGACACAAAGCATCATCAGCATCGTGGGGCTGGCGGTAGGTTTCACCTGCTTTGCCCTGGCTACGCTCTGGATACGCTACGAAATGACGTTTGACGACTTTCATCCGGGTGCCGACCGTCTCTATATGCTATTTCAAACAGGCCATAAAGAGAATACTGAAACACTTTACGCAAATACGCGCTACACTGCTCTGTTGGCCGAAAAGTTAGAGAAAGAGTATCCGGAGATCGAGGCCAGTTGTGATATCATGACTTTCTGGTCACATGATTATCAAACGGAGGACCACCACAGGCATACCATTCTTACTGCCGGCATTGATTCCAGCTTCGTGAAGATGTTCGGCATTCGCCTCCTATCCGGAACAATGGATTTTATGCACGAATCTACTATGATAGCCATTACTTCCGAAACTGCTGCCCGGTTGTTTGGAAAGGAAGATCCGGTGGGCAAAGAGATATGGAATAGTGGTGGGTATAAAGCTCTTATTGGTGCCGTAGTAGAAGGATGGGGCGAACATTCCAACCTTCCTTATGGCGCTCTGAAGAGCACCATTCCTGCACCGTCTATCCGGACATGGGACTACCCCGTATATTATACCTGGGTACGGCTAAAGAACGGAGTCGATGCAGAGGCGTTCAAGGACAAGTTATACCGGCAAAGGGTGAAATTGGGCGATACCGGGGAGGAACTTACCCAACTGCGACTTATGCCCATCACCCATTGCCGTTATGAATTCTTCTGGGAGCAACTTCCCATCCAGTTTCATTACTTAGTTATGTTTTGCTTTACCGGCGGTTTGGTCATTCTTTGCGCCTTGTTCAATTACCTGTCGCTTTTTGCCAGCCGTTTGCGTATGCGCATCCGGGAGATGGCGTTACGGAAGGTGTGTGGTTCGTCTTACAGCCGGTTGTATGCCCTGCTGGCTACGGAGTTTGTATTGGTGCTGTGCTGCTCTTGTTTGCTGGGGCTGGTACTCATTGAACTGTGTCTGCCTGCTTTTCAGAAGTTATCGGGTGTTCAGGGCGAGGTGTATGTCGAATCGTTGTTCTACTTTGCCGGGTTGATGCTGTTGGCTATGTTGGCTTTCGGGTTGGTGCTGAATCATTTCAACCGGCGTGTCTTCCGGCAATCTTTAAAAGGAAGTACGGGTAAGCGGTCACAGCAATACTTTCATCGTTCCAGTTTGGTGTTGCAGATGAGCATCGGCCTGTTCCTGGCATTCTGTGTGGTCATTATTCTGAAACAGACTTACTTCCTGCGAAACAAGGATGTCGGTATGGGCCGGAAGAATACCGTTACGATGCAAATCTATTCGCTTGATCAGGCACAGGAAGTAGCCGATCAGCTCCGTCGTATCCCCTTGGTTTCAGAAATGCTGTTCGACTGCCATGCCATGTTTCCGCAAACCGGATCCTTCTGGACAGATTGTGCCGATTGGGAGGGTAAGCAACCATCTGATGAGGCTATGCATATAAAAACATTTTTTTGTGGCAAAGAACAGTTCGACTTTTATAAATTCCTCCTATTGCAAGGTGAGGCTTTTTCCGGTGACGAAGTCGATGAGAGGAAACTGATCATCAATGAAACGGCTGCCAAGGCATTAGGCTGGAGAAATCCGGTAGGCAAAGCGATTATAATGAAGGACGGGACCCGGATTCCCATTATCGGATTAGTCAAGGATGTTAATTTATCGTCGCCCACTGTTCCTGTAGACCCTATTTTTCTTGATCCTTATAAATACGAAGCAAGGCTTGCCAGAGCCGAACAGGTAAGCGTCCTAATGAGATACCGGACCGGCCAGTGGCAGCCGTTGCAAACAGCCATAGACAGTGTGATGTTTCAGCATTTCCCCAATGTCGATTACAAACTGTACGATGCAGAGACCATGTACGATGAATACCTGAAATCGGAAAGCACCCTGTTGAAACTCCTGAGTTTCGTTTCAGTGGTCTGCGTGCTCATTGCCACCTTCGGTATCTACTCCTTCGTGACACTGACGTGCGAACGGCGTCGCAAGGAGATTGCCATCCGTAAGGTAAATGGTGCCAAGGTGAGGGATATTCTGTTCCTCTTCCTGAAAGAGTATCTGCTCATACTGGTGGTAGCCTCTGCCATAGCCTTCCCGATAGGCTATGCCTTGATGAAGCGTTGGATAGAAAACTATGTGGAGCAGACACCTATCAGTTGGTGGGTGTACGGTGTGGTCTTTGCCGGTATTGCTTGCGTGGTACTGCTCAGCATCTGGACCAGAGTATGGAAAGCCGCCCGGCAGAATCCGGCGGAAGCGATTAAAAGCGAATAAAAAATGTAGTTGTGAATATAATATATTAATTAATAAACACTTGTTATTATGATGATTCAAACAGAAAACTTACAGAAAATCTTCAAGACTGAAGAGGTAGAGACATGGGCATTGAACAATGTCAGTATTGCCATCAATGAAGGCGAGTTCGTAGCTATTATGGGCCCGTCGGGCTGTGGTAAATCAACGTTGCTGAACATCCTCGGCTTGCTCGACAATCCTACATCGGGAACGTACAGCCTGAACGAACGCGAAGTGTCGAAGTTCACCGAGTCGCAGCGTACCAACCTGCGCAAGGGGGAGATCGGTTTCGTATTCCAGAGCTTCAACCTGATCGATGAGTTGAACGTATTCGAGAATATCGAGTTGCCGCTGCTCTACATGGGCGTATCGGCCAGTGAGCGCAAGAAGAAGGTGAACGCCGTGATGGAGCGCATGGGTATTACGCACCGCAGCAAGCATTTCCCGCAGCAACTCTCGGGTGGACAGCAGCAGCGCGTAGCAATTGCCCGTGCCGTGGTAGCCAGCCCCAAACTGATCCTGGCCGATGAGCCCACCGGTAACCTCGACTCGAAGAATGGCAAGGAGGTAATGGAATTGCTCAACGAACTGAATAAGGAAGGAACCACCATCGTTATGGTGACGCACTCGCAGCACGATGCCGGATATGCCGGACGGGTGATCAACCTGTTCGACGGACAAGTGGTGGCGGAAGTCGCTCTGTAGCGTTTTTTATTCACCACAGAGCACTTTATTAATTGACAATGCACAATTGACAATTATTTTTAGTTCACCACGGAGGACACAGAGGCGAATTTGTCAATTGTCAATTGTGCATTGTCAATTAATAAAGTGCTCTGTGGTGAATCTCATAATTTATTCTTACTTTTGCTCGAAAGATCATTCTTCAAACAAAAGTAGCAAATGAAAACATTCAGCCAGTTTATCCCCACGAATATGATATTCGGTCGGGGAAGTATAGAAAGATTGGGAACCGAAAAGCTCCCGGGTAAGAAAGCACTCATTGTTATTTCATCGGGCACATCGATGCGTAAGTTCGGATACCTGGACAAGGTGGTGGCGCTGCTGGCCCAGAACGGCGTCCAGTCGGTGGTGTACGATAAGATTCTGCCCAACCCCATCCGTGCGCATGTGATGGAGGCAGCCATACTGTGCAAGCAGGAAAACTGCGATTTCATCGTTGGCTTGGGTGGCGGAAGCTCCATCGATTCGGCTAAGTCCATTGCCGTGATGGCTTGCAACCCCGGCGACTACTGGGACTACATCGGTGGCGGAACGGGCAAAGCGCAACCGGTCACCCATGGAGCGCTTCCCATAGTTGCTATCCCCACAACAGCCGGTACGGGTACCGAAGCCGATCCGTGGACGGTGATCACCCACGAAGAACGCAACGAGAAGATAGGCTTCGGCAACGAACATACATTCCCGGTACTCTCCATCGTCGACCCCGAGCTGATGGTTTCCGTACCTCCCCACCTGACGGCGTATCAGGGCTTCGATGCCTTCTTCCACGCTGCCGAAGGGTACATAGCCCGCATTGCAACTCCCGTGAGCGACCTGTATGCCTTGAAGAGCATCGGTCTGCTGTACCGTCACCTGCCACAGGCAGTGGCTCAGGGCAGCGACATGGAGGCGCGTACCGAGGTAGCACTGGCCAGTATGCTGTCGGGTATGGTAGAGTCGACATCCAGTTGCACGTCCGAGCACTCGCTGGAGCATGCCATGAGTGCCTATTACCCGGAATTACCGCATGGCGCCGGACTGATCATCATCTCGCTGGCTTACTTCACTGCTTTCTCTCAAGTGGTTCCCGAACGCTTCATGCAGATGGCCGAGGCCATGACCGGCCGGAAGAGTAACGACCCGATGGACTTTGTCCGCGCGTTGGCCGACCTGCAGAAATCCTGCGGCGTGGCCGACCTGACGATGAGCGGGTGGGGGATCACGAAAGCCGATCTGCCGAAGTTTGTACAGAACGCCCGCGACAATATGGGTGGACTGTTCGGTGTAGACCCTGCGAAGCTCACCGATGAGGCTCTGTTGAATATCTATAAAGATTCTTATAAATAATTCTTATAATTAATACTAGTATGAAGAAAAGTTGGTTAACCCTGATTGTTTGCTTTTCCGCTTTGTGCGTACTGTCTGCACAAAACAGAAGGGCGCGCGAGATTCGTCGCAATGTCCCGTTGGACTCTATCGTCCTGAGCGATCCTTGCATCCTGCCCGATGCGAAGACGAAAATGTACTACATGACCGGTACCGGTGGCCTGCTCTGGAAGAGCCCCGACCTGAAGCTCTGGGAGGGACCGTATCAGGTGACACAGACCGATCCGGAGTCTTGGATGGGGCCGAACCCCATGATCTGGGCGGCCGAACTGCATGCGTACAAAGGCAAATACTATTATTTTGCCACCTTCACCAACCGCAATGTGATCATCGACACGGTGCGGGGCAACAAGATAGAGCGCCGCGCCAGTCACGTGCTGGTGAGCGACACCCCCGACGGTCCTTACCGCCCGATGGCCGATCCTACCTATCTGCCGGCCAGCATGCCCACGCTGGATGGTACGTTCTGGGTGGATAAGGACGGCAAACCGTACATGGTGTATTGCTACGAGTGGCTGCAGAATTGGGACGGAACCATCGAGAAGATTGAACTGAAACCCGACCTGAGTGGTTCGGTAGGCGAAGCTAAGCTGATGTTCCGCGCCAGCGAGTCTCCCTGGAGCCGGGAGAAGGACGAAAACGGAAAGGATATCTTTAATAAGGTAACGGATGGTCCGTATTTGTTCAACACGGGTACCGGACGTCTCGGCATGATCTGGACAAGCTGGATTTATAAGGACTACACCCAGGGCGTGGTGTACTCGCAAAGCGGTACGCTCGACGGACCGTGGATTCAGGAGAAAGACCCCATCACCCCGCCCAACTTCGGACATGGCATGCTGTTCCAGACGTTCGACGGCCGCTGGCTGATGTCGGTACATAGTCACAGGGATGTGAACGGGCGTTATATCCGTGTTCCGCACTTGTTTAATATCGACTTGTCGGGCGATAAGATGGTTGTCGGCGAATTGTATAGACCTTAGTTAGTGTGGTGCTTTTACTTTCTTCTTTGCCTTGGCGCAAAGAAGAAAGTAACAAAGAAGAAAAGCCACGGCTGCATTTTCTCCGCTACTTCGCCTTTGTGGAAAACGATCGGAGCTCCAACTCGCTCGCTACGCTCGCTCAAACAATCGCTCCTTTACTCGTTTTCCACAAAGGCTCCGCTTCACGCTCCGAAAATGAGGCCGACAATACCTCGCCACATCGCTTCGCTCGTGTCGTTTCAGTGTTGTGAGATGAACATCGTTTCGCTTGTGCTGTTCCTGCGTTGTGGGGTGCTTGCCTCGGCGGGGCATTGTGTTCGTAGACGTGGGCTATCCCCACGGGTTGGGGTTACTATAACCATGCGCCACGGAGTGGTGTTGTGTGTTATTCTTAGCTTCCATAGGAGTTTATTTATTTGCCCTTCAGCCTTCCACCTGCTCTGAAACCCGTTGCTCATCGGGGTTGATGGTGAAGGGGGCTTTCTTCACTCGGGGTTCACAAAGTTCACCGTGTAGCGTCCTGATTTTGAAGGCATGTCATGCCCCTTTTGTTGCCCTCTAAATTTATTTCCAAGGCAACTTATTTTCTCTCCCAATACATCTGCAAGCACTGTTCAACGGGCGCTACGCGTTTTTTTGACGGCCGCTACGCGTTTTTCAAAAAGGCGTAGCGGGAAAAAACAAAACGCGTAGCGCCCGTTGGAAGCTTCCCGCTATTGCCCTGGAAGCTTCTTGCAATGTGGTCAGTTGCTTCTTGCTTTCGAGGCAAATGCTTCTTTCTTCCGGACATTTTGCTTCTTGCTTCTGAGGCAAATGCTTCTTTCTTCCGGACATTTTGCTTCTTGCTTCTGAGGCAAATGCTTCTTTCTTCCAGGCACTTTGCTTCTTGCTGTCAGGGCACACCGTGACTTGTCCTGAAATGGGTTGACCATAACCTATAAAAGTAATATGGTAAAGAAAGATTATCCTCATGTCAAAGGCGATCCTTACTCTATGGAGGTTCGTAAGCTCGCCGTAGCCGAATACCTTCGTGGTGTTC
>JAVBVI010000047.1:0-94572 GCA_031554505.1 Bacteroides sp.
AGCGTCTCTTGCTAAGCGGGTGCAAAAGTAGAGCTTTTATACATACAAGCAAAATATATACAACTCTTTTTTAAGGAAATATAGAAAGTTTTTGCTAAAGAGCTGATAGGCAGACAGGTTAGAAAGCATAAGTTTAACCCGACGGGAAGAACGAATAGAGGGAAAGGAAAGAAAGTCACATTTTATATATACGCGCGAGGGAAATAACACGCGAGGCATAGACACTTCAAGGGCTGACACCCACTAACGAATGCCAGCCCTTGAAGATTACCAACCTTTGGCTCCCCAACCGACATCAGTATACCACTGATAGCCGGCATAAAAGGCATTATAAGAGGTTCTATACGCAGTCGTACTACGGCAGGGGACATAGACAGAAAGCCCGCAAGATCCTTCCATAGAAAACAACTTGACATACCTGGAATAATTCATAGGGGTTGTTTTAAAACTGATCATAGCTGCATCAAATGCTTGCTGCCAATGCGCGGCCGCTTCATTGCCATCAGTGATAAGATCGACAAAGGCTTTAAAATCAGTAAAATAATACATCCAACTACTTTTACCATAATAAAATAAACCAGAGACATCGACCGTAGCCCCAGAAGTTATATAAGATTCCAAAACCGATCGGGTAGCCATTGCCAGATTCTCCAATTGACTGGACTTGATAACTCCTACCGACACCCCGCTCGGCCAGTAAGTACGAGTCGGATCTTTACTGGCATCAAAAATAGCCTCGTAAGGCGCGTAGTATTGCTCGGCAATATTCTTACTGACAGTCTCCGCCGTGCCGCTGCTAAAGAATGCCGGGACAACTTCCGTATAAGGAGCACCAGGCCCAGGAATCTCAGTTGGTGAACCGATAAAGTAATCGGCACAGTCGCGCAACTCATACGTTACCTCGACAGATTGCATAAAGCAGGCATCAAACAAAACAAAATCCAGATGAGGAGCAGCCTGCAACGCAGTATGCAGGTCGAATATATCCATACGAAAACCGCCGTCCACTCCCCAATAACGAGTGGTAGCCTGTAGCTTATTGGCAGCCGTCGCAGGCAGCCAACCATCGGCATGCGACCACAGGGTAAGTCCATAACTCGAAGCAGGATAGTCGTCGTAAACTTGTGTAAGGACTTCCTGCATCTCGGTCACCCCTACTGAGTTACGGGGCGAATACGATTTCAAAGTATCTTGAATAACTTCATTATTCGTATTCTTACACAACCGGATCAGTTGCGGATCACCGCCCCTGTCCATATATACTATCAGATTATTTTTCTTGGTATTTACCTTTTCGATTCCGGCTACCATTTCTTTGAGGTCGTCCGATGCATAAGAAGAGAGATCATTGTCTCCGGCAATATATACCAGTACAGTACGATCAGCCATAGTCGGAGCAGGCTCCGGCGTAGGAGGTGCGGGAGTCTCGTTATCCGAACTACAGGAGGAGAAAATCCCCACCATAACCCACATTAAAAACGCAAAATATTTTATCTTCATAAAGAGATTTATCAGATTTGCAGCAAAGGTAAAAAATAAAGAGACACACTTGTGCGCCTCTTCCTATTAAAATAACAATTATTGTTCTTCTGGTTTCGTAAATTTAAATTCTTTAGGATCAATATGAATCAATGAGTTCGATTTGTTTTTCTTGTACTTCCCCAGCACCTTAGACATTTCTTTATCGGCTTTTTTCTTCGAACTTTTGTAATAAATCATACAAGTACGGCCGGACTTAAGCAAATGACCTTCCAGATAATCTTTCAGCTGAATGCTGTACATCTCCTGTCGAGGCAAAAAGCCGTTAGCATCTAACTGTACGCTATCGAGCAACTGTACATCCGTATAGTACACCAACGTATCAAGGAAAGAAGCCGCCACTCCGAATGCATAGACCGTTTTGTCAGCTTTCTTCTTACCAACGAAAGGAAGCGAAGCACAAGAACACATGGCACCCATCAAGGTTACCACAAACAATATTTTTACATATTTCATACCTAAAATATTTATTAATTGCGGCAAAGATAACAAAAAAACCGGCCAACCCTATGGATCGACCGGTTTTTAATACCTTTTGTCATTCGGAAATCAATGCTTCTTATTTATCCTAAATAAGATTTGAGCAGTTTGCTACGACTATTCTGTCTTAACCTCCTGATCGCTTTTTCTTTAATCTGGCGGACGCGCTCACGTGTGAGTCCAAACTTGTCGCCGATTTCTTCTAATGTCATTTCTTGTTGTCCGATACCAAAAAACATCTGTATGATGTCCTTTTCCCTATCGGTTAACGTAGAAAGTGCTCTATCAATTTCCTTCGCAAGAGACTCGTTCACCAACGATCGGTCGGCCATGGGAGAGTCATCATTGATCAACACATCGAGTAGGCTGTTGTCTTCTCCTTCCACGAAAGGCGCGTCCACCGAAATATGGCGGCCGGATACTTTCAATGTGTCAGAGATCTTGTCGACCGGGATCTCCAGTTCTTCAGCCAGTTCTTCGGGCGATGGGCGACGCTCGTTCTCTTGTTCGAACTTCGAAAAAGCTTTGCTGATCTTGTTCAGCGAGCCTACCTGGTTCAACGGAAGACGAACGATACGAGACTGTTCGGCCAATGCCTGGAGAATAGACTGACGGATCCACCAAACGGCGTAGCTGATAAATTTAAAACCACGTGTCTCATCGAATTTCTCGGCAGCCTTGATCAGTCCTAAATTGCCTTCATTAATCAAGTCGGGCAAACTCAAACCTTGGTTCTGGTACTGCTTGGCTACGGATACAACGAAACGCAGATTGGCACGGGTCAATTTTTCCAATGCTACACGGTCACCTTTACGAATGCGCTGAGCGAGCTCTACCTCCTCTTCCACTGTAATCAAGTCTTCGCGGCCTATTTCCTGCAAATACTTGTCCAGAGAAGCGCTCTCTCTGTTAGTGATACTTTTGGTAATCTTTAGTTGTCTCATTCTTACAAAACAATTTGGAGTGCAAAGTTAGTACAAAAAAACTGTTCACGAACAACGTTTTCATGATTATTTTATTAATACTCAACAAAAAAGGAGCACCAACTGTTCCACAGACGGTGCCCCTTTTCATTCTTGTTAGTCTAAATTACAATCTTCTTACGCTTAAAAACTTATTTATTCTTGAGAAAGATCGACTGCATAGCTAGCTCTTCTGCCAGAAGGGAACATACCGCTGATAAACAATACCTGATCGGGCGATTTAGTGGCAGCTTTCAACACTTCTTCCAGATCGCTCACCTTGCGCATCGGCTGGCCGTTGGCTTTCAGGATGATGAAGCCTTTGGCAATTCCAGCTTCGCTCATTTTACCGTCGGTCACACCAGTCACTTGCAGACCGTAACCCAGGTTCAGTTGTTTCTTTGTGTCGTCGGACAGGGGTTTGAAAGCAGCACCGAGGATATCCATACCGGCATCTTTCACTACTTTCGTAGTACCTTGTTCGTTCTTCAACGTCACTTCCACGCTCTTTTCTTTCTTGTCGCGGATCAGTTTCACAGTTACCTTATCGCCCGGACGATGTAATGCCAATGCTTCCTGCAGATCAGCAAAGGTACGTACCTTCTTGCCGTCGATACCGATGATAACATCGTTCACCTTTATATCTGCCCCGGCAGCCGAGCCGCCTTCTACAACTTCGCTAATGAATACACCATCCACTACTCCAAGTTCTTCGGCTTTCTTTTTTAGCTCTTTGCTGACATCTTCACCTCTGTACTGATCTTCAGCAATGGAACCTCCCTTGATACCAAGCAGAGCACGTTGTACGGTGCCGTACTGTTTCAGGTCGCTCACCACTTTGGTCATGATGCTGGTAGGGATGGCAAACCCGTAACCGGCATAAGCTCCCGAGGGTGAATACAGTACAGAGTTGATACCCACCAGTTCGCCTTTGGCGTTGACCAGTGCACCACCACTATTACCTTGGTTGATATCCGCATCGGTCTGGATGAACGATTCGACACCACCGTTGTACACGCCCAACGCACGGGCTTTGGCACTTACGATACCAGCTGTGACGGTCGAAGTAAGATTGAACGGGTTACCCACGGCCAATACCCACTCACCGAGTTTCAAGTCATTTGAATTGCCTACAGGAATGGTTGGAAAGTCATCGCCTTCGATCTTCACCAAAGCCAGGTCGGTGCTCGGGTCGGTACCGATGATACGGCCTTTGAACTCGCGGTTATCATTCAACTTGACAGAGATTTCGTCGGCTCCTTCAATCACGTGGTTATTGGTCACCACATAACCGTCTTTAGAGATGATCACGCCCGAACCGAATCCGACACGGGGTTGTGTTTGTACCTGCTGCTGACGACCGCCGCCTCTTCCATCACCAAAGAAGAAGTCAAAGAAGTCGGGCGCAGCCTCGACTGTTCTGGTTTTAGACGCTTGAGTAGCTTTTATATGTACCACTGCATGTACTGAATTTTCTGCTGCCAGGGTAAGGTCCACCGGTTGGGCGTCCATGGCGTTGAACGACGCCAGCTTCACATTATGATTCTGCTCAAACATCTCGTTGAAAGAAGTTTGAGAGTCTTTGTTCGACTTGGTCACCTCATAGGCAGTAAAGCCTGCTACACCTGCACTGAGAAGAACGATTGCTCCTATTCCAAGGATGTTTTTTGTTGTCTGTTTCATACCGTTTATATATTAAAACTGTTAATATCTACTATTTATTTAACGTTTTCGACGTTAAAATAACGACAAAAATCATTCACTTACGCTAGTTGACATACTTTTTTGTCCACTTTTAACAGAGGGTATTTTCTACTTAACAGCGATTAACGAGCACGACTGACAAATTTACATTCATTTAGGCAGACATTGTCAGGCCTGCCAGAAACGTCAGTTGTAAAAAAAGGAAAGCGTACACTTAACATCACGCTAAATGTACGCCAAAAACTAAAAAAACATATTATTTCATTGAAACAAGGTGGAAGTCTTGAAACCATTATTTTAATTTAGACACACATAAAAGGCTTCCTCCCTTTATTTCAAATCATTAGTCTCGCGCTTCACAGCGGGAAAAAAATATCGTGAGCGCCCGTTTCCGAACGCATGTATACCTTAATATTCGGGGGGCAGATCGTTCAGTTCTGCCTTGGTGAACACCGGTCCGTCCTTACAAACATAAAGTTTGCCGACATTGCAGCGTCCGCACTTGCCCACCCCGCACTTCATGCGGTTTTCCAGGGTGGTGAAGATGTTCTCGTCCTTGAAACCGAGTTTTTCGAGCACCGGGAAGGTGAACTTGATCATCACCGGAGGTCCGCACACGATGGCCACCGTATTTTCACTGTCGGGCGCTACCTGTTCCAGTACCGAAGGCACAAAACCTACTTTACCATCCCAATCGGGTGTTTCGCCACCCGGGTCTACCGTTACGACGAGGTTCACATCAGGGCGTTCGGCCCACTCTTTCAACTCATGCTTGTACACCAGGTCGTTCACCGACTTGGCTCCGTACACGATGGTGATATCCTTGAAATTCTCGCGGGTATCGAGTACATTCCAGATGATGCAACGCATGGGAGGAAGTGCAATACCACCGGCCACAAACACCAGATTCTTGCCTTTCCATTCTTCGATCGGGAAAACATTACCGAAAGGTCCGCGAAATCCCATCGTATCACCCTCTTCCAGGCGAGCCAGTCCGGAAGTTACCCGCCCGGCTTGCCGGAACGTGCATTCTATATAGTTTTTGCGCGTAGGCGAAGAAGCGATACAAAAAGTCGATTCACCTTCACCAAAAGCGGAATACTCACCAAACTGCCCAGCCTTGAACACGAAGGTTTCTGCCGCATTTTCATCCTTGAACCGCAAACGAAACGTACGTACGCCCGGCGCTTCCTGAATGATTTTCTCAATCTCCATCAAATGAGGGAGGTATATATTCGAATCATTATTCATGTTTTCCTTCTGCAATTGAGGTTATGTGTTCCAGAATATTCATATCTACGGGACAAGCGCGTGAACAACGTCCGCAACCAGTGCATCCCATCACCCCGTTCCGTTCGGGCATGTACGAGAACTTGTGTAGGATACGTTGACGCCAGCGGGCACTCTGCGTGCTGCGCGGGTTATGCCCCGAGGTGTGTAGGGTGAAGAGGGAAAATCCGCAGGAATCCCAACAACGTATCCGTCGTCCGGCGCTTCCGGTCGCATCTTCCTGAATATCAAAACAAGCACACGAAGGACATACAAAAGCACACGCTCCACAGCCGAGGCAACGAGCGGACTGTTTTTTCCATACCGGACCGTCAAAGGCGGTAGCTAACTTTTCGCGAACCTCTTCCGGATTGAACCAGGCAGGTATCTTAGCCAGGTGGGCTTCTTTATCTATCTCTCCCGCAGGAGTAAAACTATCTTTCAACAGGGCTATCAGGCTCTGACCTTTTTCGGTCATCACTTCTACCAGTGCACCACCATCGGCCACGAAGGTCAGCAGTATATCGCTTCCGACGGTATGGCCCGGACCGCCTCCTACCGAGGTACAAAAACAACTGGCATCGCTCTGTGCACAGCTTACACCCACCAGGACCGTCCGGTCCAAACGTTTTTGGTAAGGCTTATCTACCGTATCCCCATTCAAGATGCTCGACAGTCCTCTCAAACCAGCCGCATCACACGGACGGATACTCCAAAGCACCGTCATGGGAAGTTCGGCCGAGGCTTCCTGCAAACTGACGTCGTGTCCTTGCTTCTTGTAAGAGAACAGCAACTCGGTCTTCGGGAAGAGTGACTTTTTGGCAGACTGTATGGTCTGTACATATCCCTGGGCTACTTCGCCATAGGAAGACACGGGTTGAAAATCGCATTTCCCGTTGGCTTCCACGGGTGCCAGCACCCGCATTCCTTCGTTCAGTATCCGGGCAAACCAGCGTTCGATTCCCGCCTTATCTATATATAAACTGTCCATAATGCTCGTTTATTGAATGAAGTTTTCTTTGTCTTCCGGTCGGAATGTAGAAAGCACATTCCCTTCGGCCGGCGCACCGGGCACCCACTGGAAGTCATGATGTATGTTCTCAGCAATCTTGCGTGTCAACAGATGAATGGGGATGTCCAGGGGACAAGCCTCACTACAAGCACCACATCCGGTGCAACGTCCGGTCATGTGCATGGACCGGCTGATCTGCCATTCCATATTCGATACCGGAGCCGACCAGGGTTGTATCCACTGCGGCTTGTTCACTTCGACGATGCACTGGGTGCAGTAGCATAGCGGACAAGCTGCCCGGCAGGCATAGCATTTAAAACATTTGGAGAGTTCTTTCTGCCAGAATGCCCAACGTTCCGCCGGACTCATCTGGTCAAGACGGGCGATCAGTTCAGTATCCCGTCCACGAGCCTCCATACGTATCTTTTCCAAATAGGTATTCAGTTCGGCGAATCCGACAAACTGAATCACTTCACCACCTTCATTCACGGTCAGTATCAGGAGATTCTCTTCTTTCAATTGGTTCTCTACCGCCAGGCGGGCCATGCTTCTCAAGGTAGGCAATGAAGCCGCAACAGCTACCTTCCCCTCGCCCATCAGCTCCGGTTTGGTGAGATAAACAGCCAGATTATTCGTGCAACGGCTGTCGCAAATCAACCGGCCGGCTTCCTCAGCCGTTTCGCAGAAAAGCGGACGAGTCTTCCCGTTGCCTTCTTCGTAACCGATGATCTTATTTACCGTCCCTTCTTGCAACAAGGCTATGGCTTTTTCTGTCAGTTTACTCATAGCATTCCTCCTCCAGATAGGCAGCAGCCCGTTGGTATTGTTCATAAGGTCCTAACTCTCTGATCTGCTCCACAGTGTTGTTCACCACGTCGGCCCACTTGGCTCCTTCGGCTGCCGACACCCACGAATAGCGGATGCGGCGCACGTCGATACCCAGGAAGTCGAGCAGTCCGCGGAAAACCATCCAGCGGCGGCGGGCATGAAAATTACCCGATGTATAGTGGCAGTCGTTGGGATGACATCCGGATACGATGACCCCATCAGCCCCACCGGCGAAAGCCTTGAGCAAAAGCATAAAATCGATGCGCCCGGTACAAGGGAAACGCACGATGCGCACATTCGAAGCGTACTTCAGACGGCTGGTTCCCGTCAAGTCGGCTCCTGCATACGTACACCAGTTGCACACAAAGGCTACGATGCGGGGTTCAAATTCTGTCTTATTTTCGTTCATCTTTCTTGTTTTTACGGGTTCAACAACGCCATCAATCCGGCATACATCTGTTCATTGGAGAAACCTTGTATATCGATGGACTTCGACCGGCAGAAGGAAACGCAGGTTCCACATCCCTGGCAGAGTCCCGGGTTCACCTGGGCTACGGTCTTGATCACCTTTCCGCTCCGGTCTTTGATCTCCTCGCGGGTGATGGCCTGGTACGGACAAGCCGTCTGACACATGAAGCACCCCACACAGGTACTGAAAGTGGGCGGCGCCGTGCGGTTCACCACAGCAATCACCGGTTCGCGTACCAGATTCTCCTGCGACAACAGGCTGACTACCTTCACGGCTGCTCCGGAAGCCATTCCCACAGTTTCGGGGATATCCTTGGGCGCCTGGCAGGCTCCTGCCAGATAGATACCGGCCGTGTTGGTTTCCACCGGCTTCAACTTCGGATGAGCCTCGGCGAAAAACTTATAGGGGTCGTACGAAACGTGCATCTTCTGTGCCAGTTCCTCGGCTCCGGCATTGGCTACACCGGCAGTGGCCAGTACCACCATGTCGGCTTCGATCTCTACGGGACTAGCCCCCAGCAGGGTATCCACACCTTTCACAATGAGTTTGCCGTTCTTTTCGTACACCCGGGCTACACGACCACGTACATAGTTCACTCCATCTTCCTCAACGGCGCGACGTACAAACTCTTCGTAGTTCTTTCCGGCAGCGCGGATGTCCATATAGAACACCGTCGATTCGCCTTCGTGAACCTTATGCTGGTACAACATGGCATGCTTGGCAGTGTACATACAGCAGATCTTGGAACAATAATGGATGCCCTTGGCCGGGTCGCGTGAGCCGGCACAGGCTATGAATACGATTTTTTGCGGGATCTTCCCATCGGACGGACGACGGATCTCGCCTGCGGTAGGTCCCGAAGCCGAAGCTAACCGTTCGAACTGCAAACCTGTAATCACGTCTTTGTACTTGCCATACCCGTATTCCGGGAAGGATGAGGTAGGAAGCACGTTGAATCCTGTGGCAACAACTACTGCTCCCACCTCTTCGGTGATGAGACGGTCCTCCTGGTCGAAACAGATAGCTCCCGTAGGACAGGTCTTTTCGCACAGACGGCATTTGCCTTTCTTATAGTAGGTACAATTTTCTTTATCGATGACCGGCTTGTTGGGCACGGCCTGCGGGAACGGTACATAAATAGCCGTACGGGTATCCAGCCCGGCATTGAACTCCCCGCGTATCTTTTTGTTGGGGCACTTGGTGGTGCAAAGCCCGCAACCAGTACATTTGCCTTCGTCCACGCTCTTCGCTTTCAGGCGGATGGTGGCTTTGAAGTTGCCGATAAAGCCATCGAGATGCTCCAGTTCAGCGTAGGTGTACAGGGTAATATTCGGATGTTGAGCCACTTCCACCATACGGGGGGTGAGGATACACTGTGAGCAGTCCAGCGTGGGGAATGTCTCCGACAACTGCGACATGTGTCCGCCGATAGACGGGTCTTTCTCCACCAGGATCACCTGATGTCCACAGTTGGCAATATCCAGACTGGCCTGTATCCCGGCGATGCCTCCGCCGATAACTAATGCTTTCTTTACGACCGGCACCTTGATGGATGTCAAGGGTTTGTTTCGTTTCACTTTCTCGACCAGGCTCTTCACCAGGTCGGTAGCTTTCTGTGTAGTGGCTTCGCCTTTCTCGTGCACCCACGAACAATGCTCGCGGATATTGGCTACCTCGCACAGGTAAGGGTTCAGCCCCGCTTCCGAACAAGCCCGGCGGAAAGTAGGCTCGTGCATACGCGGTGAACAGGCGGCTACCACCACTCCGTCCAGTCCCTTCTCCTTGATGGCCTGTTTGATAAGGCTCTGTCCCGGATCGGAACACATATATTTATAGTCCATGGCATGCGCCACGCCTTCCATTTGTCCTGCCGCCTCGGCTACTTTTCCGCAATCCACCGTAGCGCTGATGTTCTCACCACAATGGCATATAAAAACTCCTATTTTCGACATCTGATTCTATTTTAAGGTGACGGGAACAAAATGACGATTCAAACCCAGTTCCATCGGACTCAGACCGACGGCCAGGCCAATGGCTTGTGTGATATATAGCACCGGAGTGTCAATGGAACGACGCAGGTAGCGATTGGCATCCGGACGACGCATATCCAAGTTGGAATGGCACATCGGGCAAGCCACAATCACGGTTTTGGCGCCCCGGTCGTCGGCATCGCGCAGGATCTCACCCGACAGGCGGGCCACCAGTTCGGTACGCGAAACAGAAAGCCCGGCACCGCAGCATTCGGTTTTGTACGCCCAGTCGATAGGAGTTGCACCAATCTGAGTCATCAGTCGATCCATGGTTTGCGGATCTTCCAAGCGGTCGAACTGCAATACTTTGTGCGGACGCACCAGCAGGCAACCGTAGTAGCAGGCTACTTCGCGGTTGTACGGCTTCACTATCTTATCAGCCAGCTTGGGCTGGATGAAACGTTCGATCATTTGGATCACATTGAGCAACTGCACGCTACCGAAATAGGGCATACCAATGGTTTCGGCCACTTCTTCGCGCAGTTTTGAATCGTGCTCCAACTCGTACTGAGCCATGCTCAAACGATTGTAGCAAGAGGCACAAGGAATCACCAGCTCGACCAGACCTTGCTGTTCGGCCAAGGCAAGCACCCGTGCCGGTAATGCCAACGAGAGAATCTTGTCCATAGAATGGGCAGCAGTAGCTCCACAGCAATTCCAATCCTTTACTTCGGCCAGCTCTAGTCCAAAAGCTTTGGCCAATGCATGAACCGATTCGTTGTATTCACGAGAAGTGCCATTCAATGAACATCCCGGATAAAAACCTATTCTCATTTGTGCTTCGTTTTTGTGTTTTCAATGGTTTTGGAAAAGATGACACCCACGCGTTTGCGCCCCTTGATCACCTCGGGAAGTATATTCAGCTTCCCCTTCATGAACATGACGGGGGCTACTTTGAGGTCTTGCGTCAACCGCAGGGTACGCATCTTGAAACCGGCTACCAGACCTACTTCATACAAACGTCCCGTCTGCTTCACGCTGTCTAAGAATGAACGGTGAAAGGCTACCACCGGACGGGCTTTGGGATGGATGCAACCGTTGAGCCGCGATTCTTTCCGCAAATAATCCATCACTTTGGGAATATCTACTTCTTTAGGACAACGGGCTATGCAGTTCTCGCAACTCAGGCAAAGCCAGATAGCCTCGGACGAGAGTACCTTCTGGTAGTTCTCCGAAGTTCCTGTTTGCAGCAGGCGCATGACATAACTGGGAGGATAGTCCATCTCAGAAGCAAGAACGCAACCTGCCGTACATTTGCCACACTGGTAGCAATGAGAAACGTTCACGCCCGTCGCTTCAGCCAAAAGGCCCGAACGACTTTGTTCGTGTTCCATAATGATAAAGAATTAATAAGAAATAGTAAATTACGATAGCCTATACGAGCATATACCTCTCTCCTCCTTCATCGGGAAAAGGTCATGCAAAAAAAGAAAAAGAAAAGAATTAAATAAGGATACGTCGCAACGTATAGAGATAATAGTTGCACGCAAATTTATAAGAGTGGTAAGCACGGTCGGGCAGTCTGCAAAGATCTTGTGCAAACATTTCCGACTGCATCCGTAGTTGTCCGAGGGCAGGATTGATTTTCAGGAACTTCTGCAAGTGAACCCGCTCACGAAAATCATTTCGGGTTTGGAGAATGGAAGTAAAGTTAGACGAGTCCTGTGCGTAAGTTTCATAAGCCGAACGCCCTGTACGTGCGCCTGTGGCAATACCTGAAATGAAGCAGGTGGTTTTTTCAGAAAAAGCGACTCCTTTCTCCGCCTGAATGCTTTCACTCGCTTCCGTGGCAGAGACTTTCATCACGCTCTCTCCCTCCAGGACAATGCTGAAAAGGAAGAGAAACAGGATTCCTATGAGTGCTATACTTCTGTTCATACTTGATAGTAACCGCAAACGTACTATAAAAAAATAAGCCACACTAATATTGTTAACCTCTTTTTACTTTTATTTTCAATTAAAGATATGTCACTCAATTCAGATACTCTATTTTCATCTGGTAAGTCCATTGTGGGAAATAGAGATTGCCTCCCTCCCATTCCACTTCTCCCCGTTGGAAATCGACGGTTTCACTGCGTGGATATTTTTTCTCGGGCACCAGGGGCATGGAGTAGTCATTGTTCACGATCATGCGCCAGGCATCGATACCGCCACAGAAGAACATCCGCTCGTCCGCATCGCAAGCGTAGGGTGGAATTCCAAACGACTGGTCGACAGGTACCCAACCGATGCCTTCGAAATAAATCTCTGCCCAGTCGTGCAGGTTCCAGGCACCGGGATGCATCATGAAGCCGCTCTGAAAGTGGGCGGGGATACCTGCACAACGACACAGGGTAACGAAAAGCAATGAAACCTGGCCGCAATCGCCGTGACGATGGTCGAGCACATATTCGGGGATATTGTCGATGGTGGAATATTCGCGCGCCGAGGCCCAGGGAAACTTATCGTGCACCCAGCGGAAGATGCGCTGTGCCTGCAACAACGGGTTGGACTCGCCGGCGATAAGGTTGGCCGTCAGTTGGCGGATACGGGGCGTGAAGCGGATATGACTCTCGCGTTCGGCAGTATATTCCTGATAGACCACGCTGGTGGTATCGTAGGGAATGATGCACTCGGGTTTCAATTCGTGCCACTCGGCAGCGGAGGTGTACTCGAAGGTTTCGGAGAAAACAGTGGGTTCATTAGCCACTGCTTTCTTCTCCATGTAGAGCGTGGAGTGGGCGCAGGTATCGGGTGACAGGGTATAGGGATACACATTGGTATCGAGCAGTTTCACACCAGTCTGCCGTTTCTGGTCGGAACGCGGAAAGGGGAGCCAGCAACGAACGGTCTGCCCGTCGGGCACGGCATTCCGGTTCACAGTCAGCGTATAGGTGACACGCATGCGTTGGGGCAACACGATGGCTTTCTCTTCTTTCTTTGCAGCTGCCATAACCTGGGACAGATGGGGTTTGTTCACCTCATCGCTTTTGCTGAGCGCCATTCCGTCTTTCTCCAACTTGATACTGTAACAGGCCGAGTCCACCCGGAACAGGTTGGGTCCTGCATTGCGGAAGTATCGCTTTTCGCCATCGAGGGTCATGCATTCCAGCGCCTTGCTTTCTTCCCATTGCCGCATCATCTCGTCGGTGACGTGGGGGATGTATTTACGGATGTACTCTTTCACCTGCGATTCGCTCAGGCAAAAGTCGACCAATAGCCGCTGGTGTAGATCGCTCTCCCAGCTATAGGGTTTCACTTCCTGCTTCGAGTTACACGCCGAAGCAATGACAAACAAGACACATACGTAGAGCAGCTTCCTCATAATTTTCGTATTTTACTTTATTCGCCTACGGGAGTCATTCAACGCCCGCTACGCCTTTTATTTTTTCCCGCTACGCCTTTTTGAAAAACCCGTAGCGGGCGTCAAAAAAAGGCGTAGCGCCCGTTGAATCATGCTTTAGGGCAACAATGTCACTCCTATGCCGGGCAGATCGTTCAGGGTGATAAGCCCCTTCTCCACCGTCATGCCGCGGAAGCGGTCGTTGGCGATAAGCAGATTGCCGTCCAGATCGGCAAAGTCGACAGCAGGCGAGAACTGGGCGGCTGCGGAGCAAGCACACGAAGTCTCCGTCATGCATCCCACCATTACCTTCATGTCCAGCGCACAGGCCAGTGTCACCATCTTCCAGGCTTCGCGCATACCGGTGCACTTCATCAGCTTGATGTTGATGCCGTGGAATGCGCCGTACAGCCCCTTCACATCGGCAAGCCGTTGCAGCGACTCGTCGGCAAAGATGGGCAATGGGCTATGCTGCGTCACCCAAGCGATATCGTCCAGTTGTTCCTTGGGCAGGGGTTGTTCTATCATCACGATGTTCCGTTCTTTGAGCCAGTGAACCATGTCCAGGGCGTACTGACGATCCGTCCACCCTTGGTTGGCATCCACCGCGATGGGCAGGTCGCTCACCGAGCGAATGGTCTCGATCATCTCTTTGTCGTTGTCGCGGCCCAACTTCACCTTAAGGATATTGAACTGACCAGCCACTTCACGGGTTTTGGCCCGTACCACGTCGGGCGTATCGATGCCGATGGTGAAGGTAGTAGAGGGTGCTTGGGTCTTGTCCAATCCCCAGATGCGATACCAGGGAGCACCGAGCAGCTTGCCCACCAGGTCATGCAAGGCGATGTCGACGGCTGCTTTGGCAGCTGTATCGCCCGGACTGAGGTTGTCCACATAAGCCAGTATATCTTCCAGTTGAAACGGGTCGGCAAATTGTTCCAGGTCGACTTTCTTCAGGAAACTCATCACCGTCTCCACTGTCTGTCCCAGGTAGGGCGGCATGGAGGCTTCGCCGTATCCCGTTATCCCTTCGTACGCTATTTCCACTTGCACATCGGGCGTAGTGGTACGCGAGTAGGTGGCTACAGTAAATACATGCTTCAGTTTCAGTTCGTAAGGAAAGAAACGGAGTTTCATCCTTCCACCCGTCCCCAGACGGTTGACGGAGAATGCAGACGGAGCCGCTTCGGAGGCGAACAGCGTGTTGATGCCCAGTCCGGAACCCATGGTGGCCAGAGCGGCTGTTTTCAAAAAGTCTCTTCTATTTTGTGACATAGAGATGATTTTAGTGAATGGCCGGTACTTGATAATAGGGATTGGTAGCCGTGGTATTGAGCGTCTTCTCCTTATTAATATAGGGGAGAACGCGCACGGCGTAAAGCAGACGGTCCAGATTGAACGCATCGAACAACGAATCGGCCGGATCTAAGCTGCTGACGTGCACATCGCCTTGCGAATGAATGAAGCGTTTATCGCCCACGTAGATGCCCACGTGCACCACACGTTCTTTCTTCTCCGGGGTAGCTTTCCGGCCGAAGAAGATCAGGTCGCCTGGCTGTACATTGCCGAAATCGGATGCGATGTCGATATGCTCGCCTACATACGCTTGTTGCGAGGCATCGCGCGGGATGATGATGTCGTGCAGAAACAAGACGGTACGTACATAACCGCTACAGTCTATCCCTTTAGCCGAAGTTCCAGCCCAAAGATACGGTACGCCCATCAGGGTATAAGCAGTACGGATGATGCTGGCGGCGTCTTGTTTCAGCGAAGCCCGCCAAGCCTTCTCGGGCGAGGCGATGGAACGTGGTATATAGGCCTGACGCCCGTCAGGATAACCGACTTTATAGAAACTTCCTTCGGCTCCCTCCCACTTCAGGCGGTCACCGCTCACCACATCAGAAACGGTCTGCGAGGCCAGATCGGGCTGGGTGTAGGCAAAGCCGTAATGAGCGGTCACCACGATCTTCTCAGCCTGGTTCCAAGCGTCGTATTCGGCCTTCTTCACCGGATGTACCCCGGTGGGATGCACCCAGGCTATGTAGTTATCGGGAGTTTGTATGCGGTACCATCCGTTGCGTTGCAACACGCGCACGGGCATACCCATGAGCGCTTGTGTGGTCATCTCCGACGAGAAGTCGGGCTCCACGCGCAGGTTGCACACCGACAGGTTGACGATGCCGTACGTCTTCCCCTGCAAGGCAGCGCTATCCGGCAGGAGTTGCACGCTGTCCACACAGTGATAACCGGCTTTCTCTGCTCCCTGCAATAGGGCGGTACGAGCCTCAACCGAGGTAGTACGGCCTTTCACGATGAGGTTATTTCCCTCCAGCCGGTAATCGACTTCGAGCAAAGCCGCCCGTTTATCGGGAGCAAAATGAGCACGTATCGTGTCCGTCAGTTGGGCGATGACCGGAGGAGTGCTTCCTGCCTCCTTCTGCCCCGTGCCGGTACAACCGGCCCACAAGCACATGCCCATCAAGAGGAAATAGACGTTTTTCATCAGATATCTTTTATATGTTAGAACGTTCGATGAAGCAAAGATAGGATTATTTTCGTTTTCCGACTGTTCTGTTTTATTATCTTAACAGACGCAGGTTGGCCGGGAAACGACCTATTGCCGGTCATTCTTTGGCAGAACGAAATAAATACTTTACTTTTGCAGCATAAAGCAGTAGACCGGTCTGTCGCTCGCGCCTCGGCGCGGGAGGAAAGTCCGGGCAACGTAGAGCGTCCTACTTCCTAACAGAAAGCTATTCGCGAGGGTAGAGTAACGTAGAAGAAAACAACCGCCCCGGCAACGGGGTAAGGGTGAGAAGGTGAGGTAAGAGCCCACCAGCCGTATGGCGACATGCGGGCTGTGCGTCTTAGGAGTTGTAAGGTCATGTATACCGGCATTATGAGAGTTGCTCGCTCCACGCCGGAGGGTAGACCGCTAAAGCTGTCTGGTGACAGGCAGCGCAGATAAATGACAGGCACCTTGCTTCGGCAGGGAACAGAACCCGGCTTACAGGTCGACTGCTTTTCTTTATTGACATCTTAATCTTACTTCGATGAAGAAGTTCGCAGAAATATGGAAGTTCGTCACCTACGACATTTGGCGTATCACGGAGGACGAAGTGACGAAAACCACGTTTTCGCTCTACACGATTATTAAAACGGTTTATCTCTGCATCGACCGTTTCATGACCCAGCGCCTGGCCAATAAGGCATCGGCGCTGACGTACAGCACCTTGCTGGCATTGGTCCCCATGCTCGCCATTCTTTTTGCCATCGCCCGCGGATTCGGCTTTGCCAATCTGGTGGAGAACGAACTGCGCACGGGCCTGGCCGGACATGAGGAGGTGTTGGAGTTTATCCTTCCGTTTATAGACTCGTACCTGGCACAAGCCAAGAGTGGGGTATTCATCGGAGTGGGTCTGGTGATGTTGTTGTGGACGGTGATCAACCTGGTGGGTAGCATCGAGATCGCTTTCAACCGCATCTGGCAGGTGAAAAAGGGACGCAGCATCTACCGCAAAATCACGGATTACTTTTCGATGTTCCTGTTGATGCCCATCCTCATTGTGCTGTCTAGTGGTCTTTCTATCTTCACCAGCACCATGCTTAAGGAGATGGAGAGCTTCGTGATACTGGCTCCTGTCCTGAAATTCCTGATTCGTCTGATTCCGTTTGCCGTCACCTGGTTGATGTTCACGGGACTGTATATCTTCATGCCCAACACGAAAGTGAAGTTCAAGCATGCTTTTATTGCCGGTGTACTGGCAGGAACGGCCTACCAGGCTTTCCAGTTCCTGTACATCAGCGGACAGGTATGGGTGTCGAAGTACAATGCCATCTACGGTAGTTTCGCCGCTTTGCCGTTGCTCTTGTTATGGTTGCAGGTGTCGTGGACCATCTGCCTGTTTGGTGCCGAGCTGGCATATGCCGGACAAAACATCCGCCACTTTAGTTTCGACAAGGACATGCGTACCATCAGCCAGCGCTACCGCGATTTCATCAGTATCCTCATCATGTCGCTCATCGCCCGCCGGTTCGAGAAGAACGAAGTGCCGTACACGGCCGAACAGATTTCGGAAGCGCACCAGATTCCTCTCCGGCTAACCAAGAATGTGCTGTTCCAACTACAGGAAATCAACTTGGTACATGAGGTAATGACCGACGAGAAAAGCGAAGACATTGCCTATCAACCGTCCATCGATATTCACCAACTCAGCGTGGCCATGCTGCTCGAACGACTGGATACATACGGTTCGGAAGATTTCAAAGTGGACAAGGAGAACGCGTTCCGCCCGCAATGGGAAGTGTTGATGAAACTCCGGGAAGATTATTACCGGAATGCCAGCCACGTACTACTGAAAGATCTTTAACAGCAACTCCGAATACTAAAAAGTCTCGTTATGTTCACCAGAAACATAACGAGACTTTTTAGTATGGATCGACTCTTCTCCTACTTGTATTGCAGCATCCGGCTGATGTACTTGCCGATGATATCGAATTCGAGATTCACCACTGATCCTACCTGGAAGGTATGAAAGTTGGTATGTTCATACGTGTACGGGATGATGGCTACCTGGAAGGTCTCGTCCGTAGGGTTGCACACGGTAAGACTCACGCCGTTCACCGTCACTGAGCCTTTGTCCACAGTGATGTAACCGCGTTGGGCCATCTCCTTGTCGAACGCATACCGGAAGGTAAAGTACCAGCTTCCACCGGCTTCTTCCACCGCCATGCAAGTAGCAGTCTGATCCACGTGTCCCTGTACAATATGTCCATCGAGCCGGCCGTTCATCGGCATGCTACGTTCCACGTTCACCTTCTCGCCTACCTGCCACAAACCGAGGTTCGAGCGGTCTAGTGTTTCCTTCATGGCCGTCACCGTATAGGTATCTTCGGTCAGTTGCACTACAGTAAGGCATACCCCGTTGTGCGATACACTCTGGTCTACCTTCAACTCGTTTACAAACGAACACTTTAACGTAAAGTGTATATTCTCCTGGTCTTTCACCAGTGCTACCAGCGTAGCGTACTCTTCAACTATTCCAGAAAACATGATTCTATGATTTTGGAAGCGAAGATACTGAAAATACACCTAATACCAGCCATACAATCGCTAAAAAATCTTTTTCTTTGTTGAGAATTCTACCCGTAAGGGTATAAAAAAAATGAGGCTTTTCACAAGGCCTCATTTTTCAGTTTTCAATAGGTATTAGTTTTTTTTAAGGTAAAAAGATTGTTTTCAGGATAACGCTGCAAATATAGCCGTTTTTCCCAATACCCACCAAACAATAAAACATGTCATATAACATATTTTTGGAATTCATCCTTGTTTCGTGCCGTTTTTGGTAAGTACGTCCTATCCGAAACGTTATTGAACACAAATATACGGCATTCTTTGAATAAATCACGACATTGCCCTGAAATTTTCTGTCAATCTGCCACAAATAGGGCAACATATAAACTTTGTTACTCTATTTTAACAAAAAACAGCTATTTATTGCAGGCTGTTTGCTGTGCCTGTCCTATTATTTTTCAGGATAGTGCTCTTCCGTTTTGCCACGATGTTTCAGCACTTTAGCATCGATGAAGAAGACTATTTCCTCGGCAATGTTGGTGATGTGGTCGCCCGAACGTTCGAGTTTGCGGAACACGCTGAGCAGTTCCAGACAGGTGCGTCCGCTCTCGGGGTGACTCTTCATGTAGTCGGTCAGCACATCAGTGGCGGCCAGGTTGATCTCGTCCACCAGGGAGTCCTTGGCAAAGACGGTAGTGGCCAGGTCGATACTCTCGTCGAACAGGGCGCGTTTCACCATTTCAAGCATGGAAAGTGTTTCGGCATGCATCTCGGCCAGACGGAGGTCTTTCAGCAATTCGGGATCGAGAACGGGCTCTTCGCAACGTATCACAAAGCGGGCAATGCCTTCGGCAAAGTCGCCCAGGCGTTCCAGGTTGGTGTTGATCTTGAGCATGGCCAGCACGAAGCGCAGGTCAATGGCCACGGGGCTGTACAAGGCAATGACATCTTCCACATCGCTGTCAATCTTCAACTCGAAAGCGTTCACCCGTCGCTCACGGACAATGACGTGTTGCGCCTGCTCTTTGTCGAGCGTCAGTACGGCATCTCCGGCCTTCTGCAACTGGTCGTACACCAGGGTCCACATCTCGTCGACTTCTTTTCTCAGTAGCGTCAGCTCTGATTCAATAAACTTTACCATAATTTCTTTATTTTATTAATGTATCCTATTAGTTTAGCCGAAACGGCCGGTTATGTAATTCTGGGTCTGCAACTGCCGGGGGTTCGTGAAAATCCGTTTGGTATCGTCGAACTCCACCATGTTGCCCATGTAGAAAAAAGCTGTCATATCACTCACTCGGGAGGCTTGCTGCATGTTGTGCGTCACGATGACGATGGTGTACTCCTTCTTCAGTTCGCGTATCAGTTCCTCAATCTTGGCGGTCGAGATGGGGTCGAGTGCCGAAGCAGGTTCGTCCATCAGCAGTATCGAGGGCGAAACAGCCATGGCGCGGGCGATGCAGAGACGCTGCTGTTGCCCGCCCGATAGCTCGTAGGCCGATGCCTTGAGCTTGTCCTTCACTTCATCCCAGAGAGCGGCGCCTTTCAGGGTCTCCTCCACCCGGAGACGGATGAATTCATTGTCGTTCACACCATTCACCCGGAGCCCGTAGGCCACATTCTCGAAGATGCTTTTCGGGAAGGGTGTAGGGCGTTGGAACACCATACCTACGTTCTTGCGCAGCTCGTCCACCGCCACTCCTTTGTCATAAATATTTTGTCCGTCAATGCGGATGGCGCCTTCGAGGCGGGTGTGAGGAATCAGGTCGTTCATACGGTTGAGCAGGCGCAGGAAGGTGGACTTCCCACAGCCTGACGGCCCGATGAAGGCCACGACTGTTTGTTGTTCTATCTGCATGCGGATGTCTTTCAACGCCTGAAATTTGTCATACCAGAAGTTGACATCCTGCACATCGATTTTCACTTTTTCATTCAACATGTATCTGAATCTTTTTAATGACTAATTAAGCTGACTTGCTCTTCCGCTCGAAGTACCGGCGCAGAGCATTGGCAGTAAGATTTACTATCAGGATAATGCCTATCAGCACCAACGCTGTTCCGTAGGCCAACGGCAACTGTGCCTCCATATCGGTACCGCTCGTGGCCAACACGTAGAGGTGATAGGGCAGTGCCATACACTGGTCGAACACACTCTGGGGTAGTTGCGGCAGGAAGCAGGCGGCACAGGTGAAGAGTATCGGCGCCGTTTCGCCCGATACACGTCCCAGAGCCAGAATCAACCCGGTGATAATGTTGGGCATACCCATCGGAAGCACCACGTGCCAGATGGTTTGCAACTTCGTAGCACCGAGTGCCAGACTGCCTTCGCGCATGCTGTCGGGGATGGCTTTCAGCGCCTCTTCGGTGGTGCGGATCACCAACGGCAGACAGAGCAACCCAAGAGTGAGCGAACCGGCCAGGATGCTGTCGCCAAAGTTCATATAGTTGACAAACAACGCCATGCCAAACAGACCGAACACGATGGACGGTATGCCGCTCAGATTGTTAGTCATCATCCGGATAAACCACACCAACCACCCTTTCGGCGCATATTCGTTCATATAAATGCCGCTCATCACACCCACAGGGAAAGCAAACAGGGCACTTCCGCCCATAAGGTAAAAGGTTCCGACGATAGCGGGCCAGATACCTCCCTTCGTCATCCCGTCTTCGGGAGCCGAGGTGATAAACGTCCAGTCGATCACGCCAATGCCTTTATATATAATGAACGCGAGGATGGAGAGCAGGGTCAGAGCCACACAGAGACTGAGCAACCCGAAAAGGCCAAAGGCCAACCGTTGCGAACGGTGTTTGGAGGTTTGATTGCTGGCTATTTTCATCGTCCGCTACGTTTTAAACCTCTGGCGGAGATGTACTCTACGCTGAAGTTGATGAGTAAGGTGATAAAGAACAGCACCACACCCAGCAGGAACAAGGATTGGTAATGAGCCCCTCCGGCGGGTGCCTCGCCCAGTTCGGCAGCAATAGTGGCGGGAATGGTACGCAAGGGTTCGAGAATAGTGGTGGGTATCACGGCCGCATTGCCGGTGACCATGAGCACGGCCATCGTCTCGCCGATGGCACGCCCGATACCCAGCACCACCCCCGACGTGATGCCGGAGATGGAGTACGGAATCACCACCTTGTAGATGGTTTGCCACTGCGAAGCGCCCAGCGCCAAACTGGTTTCGCGCAAAGCTCGCGGACAGTTGCGCATGGCGTCCTCGGTCACTGTGATAATGGTAGGCAGGGCCATGATGGCCAGGACGATGCTGCCCGTCAGCCCAGTCTCCCCCACAGGCAGGTTAAATACTTTCTGCACCAACGGCACGATGACGATAAGCCCGAAGAAGCCGTACACCACCGACGGTATGCCGCTCAGCAGTTCGATGATGGGTTTCAGCCAGTTGCGCAAATGCGGAGGGGCCACTTCGGACATATATATCGAGACGGACAGCCCGAAAGGCAGGGCGATGAGGATGGCGAAAAGGCTCACCCACAGGGTTCCGGTAATCAGGGGCAAGACACCGTACTGTGCTGCCGGGGTAGCGGTAGGAAACCATTCGGTACCACCAAAGACATCCTCCAGGGAGATAGTAGGATCGTCCAGCAGGTGTACGTCGTAGGTATGGGTAATGAGGGTTCCGGGGATGAAGGCGATGATACCGGGGGTGCGGACTATAAGTTCGGTAATCTTATCACCGGCCAGTTCGTAGTTCTTGCCCAGTTGCTCTTCGCTGTAGTACCGGGTGATATCGTCCAAGCGGAAAGGAACGATGGGCAGGTCGGCCCCACCCACCTGTTTCCAGTTGGTCAGTTCCTCGTCGAACACATCCTTGATCTGTTGTGGCGTGAGACGTTCCACCTGGTTTCCCTTGTTGACCACCAACATATAACCGTCGTCGATCACCCGGCTGTGAAACAATCCCAAGGCTTCGGTGAAGAGAAACAGGACTATCAGGACGATGACCAGACTTGTTACAAATCCGCTACACGTCAGCAGCCCTTCTATGATTTTTTCAATAACTCGTTTCATACGATTCTTATTCATGTGCAAAGTAAGAGGTTCAGTGTTAAGACGATGTGAAAGATGTATGAAGGAGTTATTTCAAACATATTTCAATCGTATTGCATGTGAGTGCTGAGTTTGGTTTGTAAACAGAATGTAATGTGTGTTTGTTTATTTTGTGGCTTTACTTTCTTCTTTGCCTTGAAGCAAAGAAGAAAGTAACATAGAAGAAAATTCAAGGCTGCATTTTTGGAGCTACTCCGCCTGTGCCAAAAGCTAAAGGTTCGGAACTCGCTTCGCTCAAACAGCCGAACCTTCTTCACGCTTTTTGCACAGGCTCCGCTTCACGCTCCAAAAATGAGGCCGATCCCACAACGCCACATTGCTTCGCTCGTGGTTTTTGTGACTTCGCTTCGCTCGTGTTGTTCAGTGTTGTGTGTGTTGTGGGGGCTTTGTCGCTGAGGTGGTTTAGATGGGGCCTTAATGGGACTTTCTAAGGATGAGGGGGAGTGATAATAACGGGGATGAGTGAGTGGTGAAAGATTACCCTGACAGGAGTTTCCCGGCATGTCTACGGGAGTTATTTTACGGCCGCTACGCCTTTTTTTGACGGCCGCTACGGGTTTTTTCAAAAGGCGTAGCGGGAAAAAATAAAAGGCGTAGCGCCCGTAAAACAACTCTCGCGGCATGTGACACAAGATGGTCCGCCGAATCAATCTACCCGCAGCATGAGAGAATGTGCCCCCAAAGTCACAAGCAATATGCATCTCTCAGCAAGCGAAGCAAAGCGCCCCGCTCACCGAACGACACGAGCGAAGCGATGTCACAAAAACCACGAGCGAAGCGATGTGGCGTTGCGGGATCGGCCTCATTTTCGGAGCGTGAAACGGAGCTTGTGTGGAAAACGAGTAAAGGAGCGATTGTTTGAGAGAGCGTAGCGAACGAGTTCGAGCTCCGATCGTTTTCCACACAAGCGGAGTAGCGGAGAAAATGCAGCCTTGAATTTTTCTCTTTGCTTCTTTCTCTTTTGTTTCAAGACAAAAGAGAAAGAAGAGCCACACGCTAGCAACAACATTATATAAAGAATATATGAAACAAAAGATTTACCTGACAGCAATAGCCCTGTTGAGCCTGACAACCCTCCAAGCCCAACGAATCAAAGGCAGCGACACGGTGCTCCCGGTAGCCCAGGAAACCGCCGAACAATTCATGTCCATACATCCCGACGCCCGTGTCACCGTCACCGGCGGAGGTAGCGGCGTAGGCATCTCCGCCCTCCTGGACCATACCACCGACATCGCCATGGCCTCCCGCCCCATCAAGTTCGGCGAACGGATGAAAGTAAAAAAGGACGGGAAGGAAGTCCAGGAAGTCATCATCGCTTATGATGCCCTGGCCGTGGTGGTGCACCCGTCGAACCCCGTGAAACAACTCACCCGCCAGCAGCTCGAAGCCATCTTCCGCGGGAAGATCGTCAACTGGAAACAGGTAGGAGGCGACGACCGTAAAATCGTGGTCTACTCCCGCGAAACCTCCTCCGGCACCTACGAGTTCTTCAAGGAGAGCGCCCTGCACAACAAGAACTACATGAGTAGCAGCCTCTCCATGCCCGCCACCGGAGCCATCATCCAGTCCGTGTCGCAAACCGTGGGCGCCATCGGATACGTCGGTCTGGCCTATCTCTCCCCGCGCGTCAAAGCCCTGGCCATCTCGTACGATGGGTCGCACTTCGCCACTCCGAGTCTGGAACATGCCATCGACAAAACCTATCCCATCGTCCGTCCGCTTTTCTATTATTATGACAGCGACAAAGAGGCGCTGGTGCGACCACTCATCGACTACATCCTCTCTCCCGAAGGTCAGGAACAGATAAAAAAAGGCGGATATATTCCCGTCCAGTAGGGAATAAGAAAAAAATATCCTACTTTTGTACCCACATTAAAAAAGTTAACACATACTGTTATGACAGAAATCAAGAACGAAGAATCGGGCGAAAAGAAAAGCCTCAACTTCATAGAACAAGCAGTGGACAACGACCTGAAAGAGGGTAAGAACGGTGGTAGGATTCAGACACGCTTCCCGCCCGAGCCCAACGGCTACCTCCACATCGGTCACGCCAAAGCTATCTGCCTCGATTTCGGCATCGCCAAAGAACGGGGAGGCGTGTGCAACCTCCGTTTCGACGATACCAACCCGGTAAAAGAAGATGTAGAATACGTAGACTCCATCAAAGAAGACATCCAATGGTTGGGCTTCCAGTGGGGCAACATCTACTATGCTTCCGATTACTTCCAACAGTTGTGGGACTTTGCCGTGGAGCTTATCAAAAAAGGAAAAGCGTATATAGACGAACAAAGCGCCGAAGAGATTGCCCGTCAGAAGGGCACTCCCACCCAGCCCGGTACGGCCAGCCCTTACCGCGACCGCCCCATCGAGGAGAGCCTGGAGCTCTTCCAGAAGATGAACTCCGGGGAAGTGGAAGAAGGCGCCATGGTACTCCGTGCCAAGATCGACATGGCCAACTCCAACATGCACTTCCGCGACCCAATCATCTACCGCGTCATCAAGCATCCGCACCACCGTACCGGTGACACCTGGAAAGCATATCCGATGTACGACTTCGCACACGGAGAGAGCGATTACTTCGAAGGAGTGACACACTCGCTGTGCACGCTGGAATTCGAAGTACACCGTCCGCTGTACGACTACTTCATCGACGAACTGATACAGACCCCGCTGGCTTCCGAAGCCGGCTACCGCCCGCGTCAAACGGAGTTCAACCGTCTGAACCTCACCTACACCGTGATGAGCAAGCGCAAACTGCTCACCCTGGTCAAGGAAGGGCTGGTCAACAACTGGGACGATCCCCGCATGCCGACCATCTGCGGATTCCGCCGTCGCGGTTACTCACCCGAGTCCATCAAGCGGTTCATCAACATGATCGGTTACACCAAGTACGAAGCCCTCAATGACGTTTCGCTGCTCGAAGCCGCCGCCCGTGAGGACCTCAACACCCGTGCCACCCGCGTATCGGCCGTGCTCGACCCTGTGAAACTCATCATCACCAACTACCCCGAAGGACAGGTGGAAGAGATGGAAGCCATCAACAACCCCGAAGACCCGACGGCAGGCGTGCATACCATCGAGTTTAGCCGCGAGCTGTGGATGGAGCGCGATGACTTCATGGAAGACGCCCCGAAGAAATACTTCCGCATGACACCCGGACAAGAAGTGCGCTTGAAGAACGCCTATATCGTGAAATGCACCGGTTGCAAGAAGAACGACGACGGACAGGTCACCGAAGTGTACTGCGAATACGATCCCCACACCAAGACTGGCATGTCCGAAGCCGGACGCAAGGTGACAGGCACCCTGAACTCGGTAAGCTGCGACCACTGTCAGCAAGCCGAAGTTCGTCTGTACGACCGTCTGTTCAAAGTTGAGAACCCGGGTGCCGAGCAGGATGCCGACTTCCGCACGTTGCTCAACCCCGACTCGCTCACCGTGCTGCCCACCTGCTACGTAGAGAAGTTTGCAGCTCAGATGAAACCCCTCTCCTACCTGCAGTTCCAGCGAATCGGATACTTCAACGTCGATCCCGAATCCACCCCCGACCGTCTCGTCTTCAACCGCACCGTCGGTCTGAAAGACACCTGGGGCAAGATCAACAAATAGCAAGCAGCGTTCGGGCGATTAGTAATGAGACACATCACTAATCGCCCGACGCTCATCATGCACAAAGCTAACCACTAATCTCTAAGCGTGCTACCATCATGGCAAGAAAAGACCCTTCCTACGATAAACCTTCAGAGCTCAACGAACTCATAGCCCGTTACGAGGAACATCTGAAAAAAGAACAAAGCATCTACCTCGATGCCGACCAGTTGGCCGACATTGCCGATAAATACGCCGGCGACCAACGCTTCGACGATGCCCAACGGGCCATCGACTATGGACTCCGTCTGCACCCCGGCAACACCGACCTGCTCATCGAACAATCCCTGCTTTACCTGGACACCGGCCAGCTTGACAAAGCCAAGGAAGTAGCCTTCGGCATTAAGGACGACTCGTACGAAGTTATCCTCCTCCGGGGCGAACTGCTCATCAACGAGGGCGATATCGAGGCAGCCGAGATTCTCTTCCAGAGCATCAGGGACCTCAACAATTACGATCTGTTGGCCGATGTAGCCAGCCTGTACAAAGACACCGGGAATCCCGAACCGGCCCTTACCTGGATCGAAGACGGGTTGCTGAAATTCCCCAAGAGCGAGGAACTGCTGCTGATGAAAGCCGAATGTCTGGCCAGCACAGGAGAGACGGAGAAAGCCATAGAGGCCTACAACCAACTGATCGACTTCGACCCTTTCAACGCCGACTACTGGAACGAACTGAGCAAATGCCACCTGCTCATTTCAGACTATACCCAAGCCCTCAATGCCGTCGATTTCGCCTTGGCCGCCAACGACCAGTCGGGTGAAGCCCACCTCATTCGCGGGCATATCCTCTTCAATCTCGACCGTACGGACGAAGCCATCGAGGCCTACCTACGGGCGCTGAAGACCGGAAGCACGTCGCCCCTCTTCGGTAATATGTTCCTCGGCCTGACCTACAATGCCATGGAAGAGTGGGCCAAAGCCTCCGAAGCTTTCAAAGCTGCCATCGACTACATGGACGACGATTTCGCCGGACTGCGTAGCGACCTGTACCTCAGTCGTGCCATCTCCCTGGCGCATCTGCAACAGTACGACAATGCGTTAGCACTTTGCGAGCTTGCCCTGGAAGAGCATCCCTTAACGTCCGAGGTCTACCTCACCGAAGGCTACATACACCTGCTGCATGGCAACCTGCAATCGGCCTGGGCCCTGTGGCAAACGGCTCTCGATATCGCTCCGGAGGTATCCACATGGCTACACATCTCTGAGTACCTGCTCGAGTCCAACCGTCTGAGCGACGTCCGCCACTGTCTGGAACAAGCTGCCCGGATCGACCCTGAAGCCAACGATATCCAGCCCCGCCTGGCCGTCATCAACCTATTGCTCGGCGACGAACAGCGCTTCCACCTGCACAATTCCCTGTCGCCCTCGCCCATCGACATCAAGGAACTGCTCCGTTTCATCGAAGAGCTTGAGAGTCCCAAGGAATACAAAGGTTTCTGGAGGCTTATTGATAAGTGGAGAAAAGGGCTTTCATAATACGAGCTACCCTATACGAAACGAGGCCGCCCCTTCATCTGGGACAGCCTCGTTTTTCTGTTATATAATAGAATTACTTTCCGATGGCAGACAGTGCCTTTTCGTAATCAGGTTCCTGTGTGATCTCCGGCACCAGTTCCGTGTAAGCCACTTTACCGTCCTTCCCGATGATCACCACCGCCCGTGCCAACAGTCCGGCCAACGGGCCATCGAGCATACGCACTCCGTAGTTATCATCAAAGTCCGACGTGCGGAAATCCGACAACGTGATCACATTGTCAATACCTTCGGCAGCGCAGAAACGTCCGGCAGCAAACGGCAAATCCTTCGAGATAGCCAGTACCACCGTATCCTTCATCTCAGCTGCCAGCTTGTTGAAGCGTCGCACTGAAGCTGCACATACACCCGTATCAATACTCGGGAATATATTGAGTACCACATTCTTACCAGACAGTTGCTTGAGTGCGAAAGAAGACAAATCACTCTTCACCAGATTAAAATCAGAAGCTACCTTCCCCACCTGAACAAACTCCCCTACCAGCTTCACCGGCTGTCCTTTAAATTTTGTTGTTGACATAATGTTTCTTTTATTATTGTTTTATTAATGTAGTTTAATAATAGAACAATCGAATGGGCGATAAGTTCAGTAGATATAAAAAACTCCCATCGGCTTGTTATTCACAAAACAAATCACGTACTTTGTATTACATGTTTTATGTAACACAAAGTACGTAATTTATGAAACTCAATAATCCTTTTCTTGTATATGGCTATAACGGTCCCGCTTACTTCTGCGACCGGGAGCAAGAAACCAGCAGTTACACCAGATGGGTATATTGTCTATGATCGGTTCATGAGCCGGTGGTTGAAAGATGCTATCTTATAACGAAAACTCCCGGAACCATTATCAATCTCTCCCGTATGTGGTGCCAATCCTTTCATAACATCATCTTATTAAGATCATCTTTTATGCCAAACTGTATATTTGTATATCCATAAACCTATTATAATTTTCCCATTTTCATCTCCGACTTCAGGAGTTCATACACATAGGCAGAACTTTCGATATAAAGTCCGGTTGCTTCGTCCGAAAGTTTTTCAAATGTTTCGGAGTTATGGAACAGGCTGATTGCCTCCGGCATATCTATATCACGATCCTCCATCAGGTAAGCAATGATATCTCTGGTAATGCCTTCTACGAGATATTGAGTCTTTTTGTTCATAATACTTTGAGATATGCCACAGCTTTCTGTGAGTGAAAAAAGTACTGGGAAGATATTTTCTTATATTTAAGCCCATTCACCAAAGTCGGCAGATCGATAATCCCATCGTCGAAATTACGGAACAGTGTAGCAATCGTATCATCAGCAACCGGGCCGATCACTACGTCGTACTCATGAATGGGATGTTTCTGTGTCCGGCTACGATTGTTCATCACGAACAGTGCCCATTCTTCGTTAGGTTCATTAAACACCTTGATAGATAACGCAGGATCTTTGAATGCGCCTACATCGTCAAATTCAAAAACAGTCACTACAGGTTCCCCACCATAAATGGAAGCTGTACGCTTAGCCATCAATTCAGCCTGCTTTTCAATTTCAGTGAGATAAAATCCACGTCCAAAATCTTTATAAGGCCTGCATCGGGCCAAGTCAATAACGCTAACACCGGTATTTGAACCATGAAACAGTTTCATAATATTCCTCCTCCCTGATTGTAACACACCCGTGCCAAGTCCTGCACACTATCCTCCAATGACAATAGATGTTCAGCTTCATAGTGCTCTGCCAGAAAATCCAGTCCTTTGTATCTGTTGAGGTAGTTGCTGGCCTCCTTCACAGACAAATTATAAGTCTTGGCAAACTCACTGATAGCAGCTACTACGTAACCGATAACGCGTTTATCTATCTCCCGATGCGAATCTGTTAGCCTGATGGTAGCAGACAAGTCCAAAGCTTCAAGTACCTTGTTGACAGTTTTAATGGTCAGCCCTTTTCCGCTTTCCACTTTCGAAATTTGGGCCTTGCCCACACCGATCCGCGCACCGAGTTCTTCTTGCGTCATTCCACGACGGGCTCTCTCGTCGCGGATCAAGGCACCTATATTATTGATATGAATATCCATAGTTCTCTGTTTCTCGCAAATATAAAAAAAAGTTTCCCATTTGAGAAACTTTCTTCATGCAATTCACTATAAAGCACCAAACCTTCAGAGGATACGAAACGAAAAACTCCCGGAGCCATTGCTGGGGACCGGGAGCTTATTATTATCTCAGCTGCCAATAATTTCTTTTAATTTATCAACATCAGCACGATAGGTACTATCCCCCAGATACTGTATCAACATAGCTAACCTTTGCATTTCAGAAGCATCCGAGATATCCTTGAATAACCGCCTGAAAGCACTGAAAATTTTCTCATTCTTCCCAGATATCTGTTTAGTCATTTCCGGTATAATGGTGAGTCCGTTCATTTAGCTAAGAATATTTCAGAGTTAAAAAATAGGTCTACCCCAAATTGATATACCTTGTCAATTTCATCTTCAGAAAGTCCTCTGACAACAGTCTCTCCATTTTCAAAATCAATAAGATAAATGGCCAGATCGTCTTTCTTATTTTCCAGGAACTCATTCAGCACATACGGGCTGTGTGTGGTAATAAAGAACTGATTGGTCTCTGAACAGATAATATCAGTTGTTATTTTAGAGATATAGGGAGGATAAGCATGTGCTTCCGGTTCTTCAAACGTCAAGATAGCATTCTCATTGCTGGCTATGGCAGTCTTATAATACATTATTCTCTGCAGAGTATCCGCGATAGAGTTGAATGGAACGAGGTAAATGCTATTCTCCGAGACCGACTTGAGCAGTTTTATCTCTTGACTTGCTTTATCAAAAGACAGTTTCAAGCCATACAAAGCAAGAATCTCCGAGATCTCATTCTTTGTATGTTCTAAGGAGTCCAATACCGAAGAAAG
Source organism: Bacteroides sp. (assembly GCA_031554505.1). Taxonomy (GTDB): domain Bacteria; phylum Bacteroidota; class Bacteroidia; order Bacteroidales; family Bacteroidaceae; genus Bacteroides. The sequence goes on from JAVBVI010000047.1 coordinate 30,866, forward strand.
ATTACACCCGGTAGTTGGTTGTAAGATATTAACCTCTGTATTCTCGAACTGAAAAGGTGCGGGAAAGAAATAACTTCTCACGTCTCTATTAGGCATCTCAGAACCAGTCTGTTTAATTTTCAGCCCAGACAATTCCACTACGGATCTGCCATTAAGGAATCCGTTCAAACGAGACACGACCCCCATTCTGTTCGGTTGGAGAATAAAACCATCAGAGTCTGTGTGTACTTCAATGTTGTTTTCCCGATCTCCATTATAGAACAACTCAGATTCATTCTCGCACCGGACAAACTGTTGAAGAGACTTGTTATTCGTGTATCTGGCATAAGGTAAGCTAAAAACAGAGAGAGCTTCCAGGATATTACTTTTCCCCACATTAGGCTTCCCTATAAGCAGATTTATCCTTTTGCAATCCTCCAGGACCACATGCTTAACCGACTTAAAGTTCTTTATTTCAATTCTCGTTGTCATACCTCTCAAACTTTATAATATTCAATTTCTCTTAATCACACACAAATATAGAGCTTTTTGTGAGAATATGACAGATAAGAAACGAAAAACTCCCGGGACCTTTATCAGGAACCGGGAGTTCGTTATTCATTTAGAAGCCAACTTTGCTATTGCCCAACCAACTTCTTATAGTCATCAAAATATTTCTGAATACGATCCACCTGTGACTTTGCAATATTATTGAACACAAACAGTCGTTTCGTATCCTCAATTCCATAAGCCATGATCAGATCCCCAAAAGAAGTATTCATAAACAGTGTCGGGACAGATTCCACCCCTTCATATCCAAAATTACTTCGTTTCTTTCAAGATAGCATTTCTGCACATATCCTTTACATCAAATACAGGTAAGAAACGATTCTCTATAGGGGTTCCCATAGCATGTATCGCTATGGCGCCACGAAGATTGCACTCCGTCTTCTGTTTTTTTACTTCAGATGCACTTTAAAGACTAAGCCTCCGGAGAAGTATTTGCATTGGTTCAGTTCTACCACCGCACTGATATAATCCTTATAGAAACTGTATTCCGTACCGATGTTCACGGAGTATGCATCGTATTCTGCCATGACATTGAAGCCATTGGCTATTTTGTTCAGGACGGATGTTTCCGGGAGTCCTAACTTGAAGTTAGCACCTACCGTAGGGCCATTGCGTGGGTAGTCCTTGCGTTCGTTGTACACGTATGCTGCATGTACACCTAAGTTTCCATAGCTCGGGAAGTCGATATGCTTCGTGGCCGCCAGATAATAACGATTCCAATAACCATTTCCATAGCCACTCACTCCACCTGGAGTATAGTCATTTTCCAGTGCAGAGAATGTAGTCGTTGCATCGTTTATCCCAGCTACTATTTGTGGAGTCCACTCCTTCCACCATCCCTCCTTCCATACACGTAGACGTCCAGAGAACTGACGGTCTTGATTAGTAAACTTACCCCATGTTTGTTTAGGCCAATAACCACCCGGTATCCCTTTGTGCAACGTACAAGTATAAGCTATCTCAAGCCAAGGGAAAATAGTAATATTAATATAGTAATTAAAGGTGCCATAAGTCCAATGCGCAGGAGTAGACTGTATGTCCAAAAAAGAAGTACCAGCCATGAATGTCTTATCCCGTTGCATGTCCGCAGTAGGAGCATGTAGCAACCCTGTTGTCCCGTATGGATATTGTGCATATACTACAGATATCCATAGTATAGCCACTAATAAACTAATTTTCCTCTTCAATGATTCAATCGATTTAATAAAACACTAATTCTGGGCAGTCTCTGATACATCTTCCTCTTTAGGCTTCTTTCCAAATCCTTGGAAGAAATCACCGAACAGAATCCACCCTACACTCCCCACACCTGCCAGGAACACAAAGCCTATAAGCATCATCATCTTATTCGGTTTAGACGCTCTTAACGGAATCGAAGCAGGCTGCACGATGGTATAGATCGGAGTAACCTCCTGCACCTTCGCCTTCGCCGCCTGACGTTGCTGTGACATCTGCGAATACACACCGTATGCCAAATTCATATCATTCTGCAAACGCGTTTGTTCAGCAAGGAAACTCTGCAACACCACATTCCGGTTTTCATCCGTATAGGTAGCGTACTTCTGTTGCGCTGTATAATAATCCTGTTTGGATTCTATATATAGTTTCTCCACATACTCCAAGTCCTTACGGGCTTTATTGGTACGGTATTCCGTCACATAATTTTGCAAACATTGGGTCACTGTATCAGCCAAAGTGGCCGAGATCAACGGATCCTGCATCATCACAGTCAGAGAGATGGCACCTGTTTTCTTATCCACAGCCACCTGTACTCGCTTCTGCAAGGCGCCGGCTATGGCTGCTTCTTTCTTCGATAGATTAAAGACATTCACCTCATTAGTCCCCTCCTCTTGAGGCTCCTCTGATTTACCGATAGAGAGCACCCAACCTAAGGCTTTGAATGGAGCCGAAACGATAGCACTCCACCAGGGCGAGCGTTGATGTTCCGCCATATAATCGTATAGCGTAGTATTGAATTTACCCTTTTTATCTGTTACCTCAATATTAAATAATCCGGTAAGAAAAGGAGTGGAACCCACAATCTCCGGATACAGTGTAGGCGACAAAGCATCCGGTCCGGAAGCACTTCCCAAACTAATGCCTGCCATAGCTGCCAACGCTCCCATGCTTCCACCACCCGATTTCGATGACGACTCAGAGGCTAATAGCACTTGAGTAGTATATTCCCGGGGAATACTATATGCCACCACAAGCCCTACGAGTGCCGCAATGCCACAAGCCTTGAATATCAGTTTCTTCCTATTCCAGACCTTCAGAGCCAGTTCTATCAAATCGATCTCCTGCTCATTGTGAGTCATGGGAGTTTCTTTTTTTAGTTCAGCCATATCTCCCTTATTTAAATAGATTTACCATCGTAGCAACCATGGTAGCCAATGAAGCAGCCGAAGTACCCATACCAATAATCTCCGCTGCAGACATCTTCTTCTTCACATCCTTGCTTGGCACAATAATTTCACATCCTGGCTCTATCATCTTACTATTCCCCGATTTCAGACGGGCCACCGTTCCGTTCATATAGATCACGTAAGCCTTGCTTTTCTTGGCAGTGGTTCCATATCCACCCGCCTGATTGATATAGTACGAAACTTTCTCTCCAGGCTGATACAATACCGTATTAGGATACATCACATCCCCATTGATTTTCACCGTACTTACCAACTCCGGCACATAGAGCATATCCCCTGCACGAAGCACCATATCGTGATCTGAACCCGGATTATCCAATGCCTTTTGTAAGTCAATGCCCACCGGATAGACATTTGATAAATCGAGAGATGCTAATGAAATAGAATCCGATCCAGTCTTGCTTGTCAGTCGAAGCATATCTTTCTTTCTCCGTAATTCCTCTTCGGTAGCCTTCCGGAGCAGACGTGCCCCCCTGATATAAGCATCAGGCGTTACTCCACCCGCTTTGCTGACTAAATCGCTCAATCGTTCATTTTTCTTCGACATCGAATAATTTCCTTCAAAGAGTACCTCACCCGCTATCGCCACATTCTGTTGTGCATAGTAAGCCGGGCTACGGCGTACATATACCTCATCAAACGGTTGCAAGTGGAAATCCTCATCCCCACTGATCACCAATCCATTCTTCAGCTCGAACGAGAAGTTCTCTCCTACCCGATTATTGAATGTATTGCTTTTAGGATCTTTGATTCGACGCGCCACATCCACTTTAGCTGTAGAGGCCGACTCGAGCAAACCTCCCGCCATAACAATCAAATCCTGTACAGTCATGTTCGCAGCAAACTGGAAAGTACCCGGATTCGCCACCTGCCCATGTATAGTCAATGTCTCCTGTTCTTTCAGGTCTTGTACACTTGGTATATAGAGCACATCGTTTCGTTGTAATGGTATATCTGCTACATTGCCACTCAGCATTCCTCTTAGATCTATCGAAATCATCTCCAACGAAAGGTCATCATGCTCCCGTTGTAGCTGTACCCGGTCCAGAAAAGCATCACCTCTCAGCCCTTCAGCCTTCTTTATCAATGCCTTTATCGTATTCACTTCGCCACCCAGTTGATACAAGCCATCCCGGTATACAGCTCCCCGTATCTCTACCCGGTTCTCATATCGATCGAGCACTTTGCCAACTTCCAGGAAATCTCTATCCATCAACTTGAATACCGAGTAGTCCATCTCATCCACATTGTAGATCTGCTTTTCCCGTCCGCTCATACGAATCAAACGAATAGTCTTTGAATAGGCATCCCCAGTGAAACCCCCGGTATATTTCAGCAACGTTCCGATAGTCTCATTCTTGGTTAGTTCATAATACATCGGGCGTTTCACCTTACCAGTAATATTCACCAAGCAATCATACGGAGGTACCAGGATCACATCCCCCTCCATCAATCGCACATCATCGCTCAACTTACCATGCAATATATAGTCATACACATCCACATCGGCCACCTTCTTCCCTCCACGCATCACCTGAATGTTACGGAGCGAACCGATATCGTTCACACCTCCTGCACGATACAGCGCATGGAACACCGTTGAGAACGATGACAATATATACGTACCCGGTACAACCGCTTCGCCCATGATGCTCACCTGGATGGAGCGTACCTCACCCAGTGTCAACTTTATCTGCGAGGCATTCCCCTGAATGCCCGAATAGATCTTGCTAAACTCCCGTTGCAGATAGCTATTCGCATCCTTCACCGTCATCCCGTTCAGGTATACCGGTCCTAGGTTCTCCACCATAATACTCCCTTCCGGCGAGATTACCTGCCGTATGGTATTTTGCGAAGCCCCCCACACATCAATAATCACCTCATCACCTGGTCCCAAACGATAACTCAGCGGAGTAGCCACATTGATATTCGGTTCGAAGGTCAGGTTCTTGTTGCTGAACACATTCCTTCCAAACACCTGTTTGCCATCCTGAGATTTATTGAGAATCGTTTCAACAGGCAATGCCAGTGCTAAAGAATCCGTAGCTACTCCGCCTTCAGAAACCACTGCCCGCACCCGGGAAGTTGCCTCCTGCGGTTTAGCCTCACCACCTTGTGTGTTTTGAAACTTAGCCTGTATTCGCTCTACCTGCTCTTTCGTGACACCCCGTTTCATCAAATCGGCAGTCATCTGTTTTTGGGTAAGTCCCGACTTCTGCCCCTCTTTGACATACTGTATCACCTGGTCATCGCTCATTTGGGCAAATGCTCCGATCGATATTGTCAGGAGAAAAAGGAAAAGTGTAATAATTCTACGCATACAATATAAAATCAACTATTTGAAAAAAATTTCTATTAACTAAGATACCAATGGTACATCCGCTGCACCCCTTCTTCTATCTCAATCCGGTGCTGCCAGCCTAAAGCATGTAGCTTGGAAGGATCCGTTAACTTCCGCATCGTGCCATCCGGTTTCGTGCTGTCGAAGGTCAAGCGGCCCTCATAATCCACCGTGCGGACAATCAGCTCAGCCAGGCTGCGGATACTGATCTCCTGCCCTGTACCTATATTGATATGGCAGTTGCGCACTTCTTTGCTACTTACCTGGAAAGTATCCTGCGAGTTCACCTTCTCCATCACGAAGACACAGGCATCAGCCATCTCCTCGCTCCAGAGGAATTCACGGAGCGGAGTACCTGTCCCCCAGAGGGTGACTTCTTCGCCCGTGATACCATATTTCTGCAGAATGCTCCGTATGGCTACTTCCGTACTTTCACCATTCACCCCTTCCACCGGGCGCAGGTTCAAGTCCTTGCGGACAGCTTCCCAGTTATTTCGCTTCAGGCAATCAGCCAGGTGTATCTTCCGGATCATGGCTGGAAGCACATGGCTCCGTTCCAGGTCGAAGTTATCATTCGGCCCATACAAGTTCGTAGGCATCACAGCAATGTAGTTCGTACCGTATTGCAGGTTGAAACTCTCGCACATCTTTAGCCCTGCAATCTTGGCGATGGCATACGGCTCGTTCGTGTATTCCAACGGAGAAGCCAGTAATGCTTCCTCCTTCATCGGCTGTTCGGCATCACGCGGGTAGATGCAGGTGCTGCCCAGGAAGAGCAGCTTCTTCACCCCGTGACGGAAACTCTCGCCGATGATATTCTGCTGGATCTGCAGGTTCTTGTAGATAAAATCTGCCCGGTATGTATTGTTGGCCATAATACCGCCCACATAGGCAGCGGCCAGGAAGACATACTCCGGTTGCTCTTCGTCAAAGAACCGGCGGACGGCCACTCCGTCCAGCAGGTCCAGCTCCTGGTGCGTGCGGCCAATGACATTCGTATATCCTTTCGCCTGTAGGTTCTTCCTGATAGCCGAGCCCACCAGTCCGCGATGACCGGCGATATAAATCTTAGAATTCTTTTCCATCACTTCGGTTAGTGCTTGTTGGCAATCATGCGTTTCACCTTATTAATATCGTGTGCCACCATGATCTTAACCAGTTCCTGGAAAGAAGTCTGGGTAGGGTTCCATCCAAGCAGTGTCTTGGCCTTGGTAGGATTACCCAGCAGCAGTTCCACTTCGGCCGGGCGGAAGTATTTCGGATCGACTTCCACCAATACCTTGCCGGTAGCCTCGTCGATACCCTTTTCGTCAACACCCGTACCTTCCCAGCGGAGGGTGATGCCTGCTTCGGCAAAAGCCAGCGCACAGAACTCCCGTACTGTATGCATCTCACCCGTAGCGATCACGAAATCCTCGGGAGTATCGTGTTGCAGCATCAGCCACATACATTCCACATAATCCCTGGCATATCCCCAGTCGCGCAGGGAGTCCATATTACCCAGATAGAGTTTGTCCTGTTCCCCCTGGCTGATGCGGGCCACGGCTAAGGTGATCTTGCGGGTCACGAAAGTCTCGCCACGGCGTTCGCTCTCATGGTTGAATAGGATACCGTTCACAGCAAACATGCCGTAACTCTCCCGGTAGTTCTTGGTGATCCAGAAACCATATTGCTTGGCTACGCCGTACGGGCTGCGCGGATAGAACGGAGTGGTTTCGCTTTGCGGGATCTCCTGTACCTTGCCATACAGTTCCGAAGTGGAAGCCTGGTAGATGCGGGTTTTCTTTTCCAACCCCAGGATACGCACGGCTTCGAGCATGCGCAGGGTACCGAGGGCATCGGCCTCGGCGGTGTATTCGGGCACGTCGAAGCTTACTTTTACGTGGCTTTGGGCGGCCAGGTTGTATATCTCATCAGGTTGTACCTGCTGGATGATGCGGATGAGCGAGCTGGAGTCGGTCATGTCACCGTAGTGCAGGTTGATGGTACGTTTCTGTTTCATGTCGCGTACCCATTCGTCGAAGTACAGGTGTTCGATGCGACCGGTATTGAACGACGAGGAACGGCGCAGGATGCCGTGAACTTCGTAACCTTTTTGTAAGAGTAATTCGGCCAGGAATGATCCGTCCTGACCGGTAATGCCGGAAATTAATGCTTTCTTCATTATTTTATAGTCCTAATTCTTGTATTACTTTTATAAGATATTGTCCATATTGATTTTTCAACATAGGTTGAGCTAACTCTCTCACCCTCTCTGGAGTAATCCAGCCTTGACGTAGCGCTATTCCCTCTAAACAAGCCACTTTCAGTCCTTGTCGCTTTTCAATTACCTCAATAAATGTGCTCGCTTCACTGAGCGAATCATGAGTACCCGTATCTAACCAAGCAAATCCCCGACCAAGTAATTTTACTTTCAGTTCCCTATCATTTAAGAATTGTTGATTAACAGTAGTAATTTCAAGTTCTCCACGCGCTGAAGGTTTTATATTCTTCGCAACCTCAACCACCTTATTGGGATAAAAATAAAGACCTACTACCGCATAGTTGCTCTTGGGCTTGAAGGGTTTTTCTTCTACGCTTAATACATTACCTTCTTTGTCAAACTCAGCAACTCCATAACGTTCCGGGTCACTCACCCAGTAACCAAATACTGTAGCCCTCTGTTCTTGCTCTGCTTGAAATACAGCTTCTTTCAGCATTTTAGAGAAACCTGATCCATGAAAGATATTATCTCCTAATACCAAGCAAACCGAATCATCACCAATGAATTTCTCGCCAATAATAAAAGCTTGTGCCAAGCCATCAGGTGATGGTTGCTCAGCATATTCAAACTTAATTCCATAATCCGAACCATCCCCCAACAAACGTTGAAAACCTGACAAATCATAAGGAGTGGAAATAATAAGAATCTCCCTAATTCCTGCCAACATCAATACCGAAATTGGATAATAGATCATGGGTTTATCAAAAATCGGAAGCATTTGTTTGCTAACTCCTTTTGTAATAGGATAAAGGCGCGTGCCTGATCCACCTGCTAATACGATTCCTTTCATATCAAAAAATTATTTACCGCCATTCATAATTGATAATAAACCAAAAGGAAAATGCAAAATATCTATCGTTTTTTGATTGCCAAACTACATTGTCAACCATATTATTCATTTTCCATCATTAGCCCAGTTCATCCACAGACCTTGCTCATAACGCCAACTATCATTTTCTGCCACAGATAATATCTTATTGGAAAAAACCAACAAAATAGAGTCTTCTTCATTTGCTTTAATCCCATTCGCATACCCCTCAGGTACACACAACACTTTACTTTCAGTAGCCGATAAAAGAAAGACTTCCGGCTTCAAGTCTGCAGATGGGTTATACCAATTATCTATTTTTACAAAAGCTGCCGTAAAAGAGCCTTTCACTGCATAGAACCATTTCTTCTCAAATTGATGAGCATGCCAAGCTCTAATTATTGTTGGGTCTTTCTGGTGAATTATATAGAACCGTTCTATCTCATTCATTTTGAAATCATTGACATGAGATATTTGTCCTCTACAATCAATAAAAACACCTCCTTCTTTTATTTTTATCTCAGACATACTTATCCTCCCAAAAACATAGATTTATCCGTTCAATTATATTTCCTCTATTAAAGACACTATTTAATAAACAAGTTGAATTCACAGAGAACTTTTGCATTTCTTCATTTGTCAAACTAGAAAAAGTTTCAAAACCTTCTGCAATGCTTTTAATATCAGCAGGAACTGCACTCAACCCTATATGATAATCTTCTACTAAATGTTTGACCTCTCCCCTCATAACTGCATAAATTGGTTTGTGTGTGGATAGATAAGCCTGAAACTTAGATGGTATCATTATTTCATAGAGTGGAGTATCCTTTAGTGAAATGATTAAAACATCACTTGCTTCATAATAATCAGACATTTCAGATAACGGTTTTCTACCTATAAAATTCACATTAGAAATATTTTCTTGCTTTACCAGTTCTCTAAGCTCTGGCAAAAAAGAACCATCTCCAATAATATTTAAGTATGAATTGGAAAAATCTTTTGCATACAACCCAAAACCTCGTACAATATTATCTAAATTTTGTACTTTTCCAATGTTACCAGCAAAGGTGAAGTTCAATTTACCAGGAAGTTTTTTCTTTTCGGTAGGACAATATTCCATCAATGACCAATTGGGAGCAAACTGAATCTCTCGTTCGGGTATATAGTTATTAAGCCGTTCAATAAAACCCTCACAGGAAACAAGAATCTCATCACAATTCTCATATACCCATCTGACAAAATGATCAAGACAAAAACGTAAAAATGCTGTCTGCTTAAAGCCAAAAGCATAAACTGTTTCAGGCCATAAATCCTGTGACCATATAGTGACCTTAGCCTTAAACAATTTCTTTAAAATAATTCCAGCAGTAGCTAAAGTCAATGGGCCGGTTTGATAGATAAAAACCCTATCAAAGCGCCTTCCAATAAATAAAACAACTAAAAAGCTCCAAAACACAAAAGAAAAATAGTTCAAGACCTTAATAAAAGTAGACTTATTATATCCAGATAGAACTGGAATGCGATGTATTTTTATGGTATTGAAATAAGTTTTTTGATATATTCTGTTTTTATACCCTTCAAATACTTTTCCAAAAGGATATGAGGGTGTACGAGTTAATACCTCAAAAGCAAAACCTTCCTTTTCCCATTCCTCCGCCAAATCATTTATCAAAAAATCCTCTGGAAAAAATGCTTCACACAATATTAAAGCTTTTTTTGCTTTTTTCATTAGCAATTAAGATAATGCATGTAAAGATTCCTATGCGTCTCCATCCATATAAACTGTTCTTCCAACATCTTTCTATATTCAGGAACAACATAATCAAACCTTTCCGATTTAACTATAGACTTGTCAATACAGTTTCCTTCAAATGGAACTATCTCAATATTGTCTCTATTCCATATCTGTTTAAACAAATGCAATAAATCAAACTTAGTAATGCCAATCCCGTTACTCAACTGAATAAGACCAGTTTTTTCCTCTTGAATAGCCACATCTATAGCTTTGGCTAGTTCTAATGTTGTAACCCCGCCCCAAATTGCTGTTTTAAAGCCATTTATTTGACCTTTTTGTTGCATAAACCAATGGAATAAACCTTCTCCATTTTTTTTAAGTTCAGGTCCAATGATAGAAGTACGAATGGTCAAATCTTTATTATTGAAAATTTCCCCCAAGGCTTTACTGCGTCCATAAATATCATCTGCATCTCGAAAATCGCTTTCAGAATACTGCCCTTTCTTTCCCGAGAAAACACAATCTGTGCTGATATGAATCAGCTTAGCGCCCATCTCATCAGAAAGCGTCTTCAGTAGATGTGGGAAATAGGCATTGATAAGAATAGCATTATCCGGGTGTTCTTTAGAACCTTTAATCAAAACTCCGATACAATTGATAATTAAATCCGGCTGAGTTTCCTCTACTACCCGTTTGATGGCCTCTTTATTAGAGACATCCACTATTATACTATCGTCAGTAAGCTTGGTTCGGTATACCACATTAACAATATTATACTTGCCGGTACTATTCAAATAATAGTAAACAATATGACCAGCCATGCCCGTGCCCCCAAACAATAGAATTTTTTTCTTATCCATCTCCTTAGATTTCTTTATGCCAAACAGTACGATTTATATAATCCGTGTAAGAGAGAATGATACGAACGACTTTCTTAGACACATTATCTGCCGTATAATCCGGAATTAAGCGAATAGATTCTACACTTTCGGCAGATTGCGAAGTTACTACATCAATAGAATCCAGAATCCGATGGCTGCTCAAACCTGTCATTATCAAAGTGCCTTCATCCATTCCTTCAGGACGTTCATGAGCCTGGCGAATGGTTATCGCAGGAAAATGTAAAATTGAAGATTCTTCTGTAATGGTACCACTATCAGATATAACACAAAAAGCATTCTGCTGAAGTTTGATATAATCTAAAAAACCAAATGGTTTCATAAACTCAATCATGGGATTTGAATTTACAAAGCCAATGGCTTCCAACTTCTTCCGGGTACGTGGATGTGTAGACACAATTACCTTCTTATGGTATTTGTCAACAATGGCATTTAAAGAAGAAAGCAGATCTGAGAAATTCTTTTCCGAATCAACATTCTCTTCCCGATGGGTACTTACAATGAAATACTCTCCCTTCTTCAGTCCTTCTTTTTCGAGTACCTTGTTGGCATCAATGTCTTCTTTGTGAAATGCCAAGACTTCTGTCATTGGAGAGCCTGTTTTTATAACAGTCTCCGGATGTAGACCTTCTGCAATCAGGTATTTACGGGCATGCTCCGACAATGGCATATTGATATCGCTCAGATGATCGACAATCTTTCGGTTGATTTCTTCAGGAACACGCTGGTCAAAGCAACGATTACCAGCTTCCATATGGAAAATAGGTATTTTCTTACGTTTTGCAGAAATCACTGAAATACAACTGTTGGTATCTCCATAAAGCAATAGCGCATCCGGTTTTACCTTCTCCATCAATTCATCTGATTTCAAAATAACATTGGCAATAGTTTCTGCCGCATTCTTTCCTGCAGCTTCCAAGAAATAGTCGGGTTTGCGAATACGCAAATCCCTAAAAAAAATCTCGTTCAGCTCGTAATCATAATTCTGTCCGGTATGAACTATTATATGTTCAGTATATTTATCCAGTTCAGACATTACCCGACTGAGTTTAATAATCTCCGGCCGAGTACCTACAATAGTCATTACTTTAAGCATACATCCTCCTTTATCATATCCAATTTCAATAATAGGCTTTTCATTTCTTCTACATTTAGCCTGTGGGTATTGTGTGAATGATAATCTTCAAATTTGGAGATATTTTCTTGTCCTTCAACAAAATACTTGTCATAGTTCAAATCACGATCATCACAGGGTATGCAATAATAATTGCCCATATCTGTCGCTTTGGCCATCTCTTCTCTGGTTACCAACGATTCATAAAGTTTTTCTCCATGACGAGTACCTATGACACGAACTTGAGTATCGGCCTTATACAAATCCTTCAATGACTGAGCAAGAACCTCCAGGGTAGCAGCCGGAGCTTTCTGAACAAACAGGTCACCATTACTTCCATTTTGGAAAGCATAGATTACCAAGTCTACTGCATCATCGAGAGTCATCATGAAACGAGTCATATTTGGATCTGTAATAGTGATATCCTTTCCGGCCTTCATCTGATCGACCCATAAAGGAATTACCGAACCACGACTTGCCATTACATTCCCGTATCGGGTACAGCAAATAGTTGTTTTCGAGTCAGCACCTAGTTGACGTCCCTTGGCAATGGCTACTTTTTCCATCATAGCCTTACTAATGCCCATTGCATTGATTGGATAACAAGCTTTATCAGTTGACAGCACAACCACATTCTTCACCCCGTGTGCTATAGCGGAATCTAAGACATTTTCAGTACCCAGTACATTCGTTCTTACTGCTTGAACAGGAAAAAACTCGCAGGAAGGAACTTGTTTCAACGCTGCGGCGTGGAATATGTAATCTACCCCATCCATAACTCCATCGACCGAACGTTTATCACGTACATCGCCGATGTAGAACTTCACTTTTTTATTTTGAAGTTGATGGCGCATATCATCTTGTTTTTTTTCATCACGACTAAAGATTCTAATTTCTTTAATATCAGAATCCAAGAACCTACGTAAAACAGCATTACCAAAAGAACCAGTTCCGCCAGTAATCAATAGAGTTTTTTCTTTAAAAAGGGACATCGTTTTATTATTTTAGTTGATTTACTAATTCAAAAAATGAAACCCAACTACTTTCTTGAGACAAAGCAAATGGAGAATACACTTTTCTTTGTTCACAAAGTTTCATTATTGCGTTAGCCCAGTCTTCTGTTTCATATGCTCCTACAAAAGAAACTCCTTCATACTCACCTATGACATCTCGAGAATAGGGTAAATCTGACACTACAATAGGAATACCTGCGCTAGCAGCCTCAATTAAGGGTAATCCGAAAGATTCAATGAAACTGGGGAAAAGCAGTGCTCTCATGGACTTGTACAAAGAAAGTAATGCCTGATAAGCTAGGACACCTTCAAAGATGATATTATTGGATAAGCCATATTTGTTTATCTGACGCACCAGATTTCTGCTTTTTTTAGCCTCGAACGTAAAATGCACCCTTATTTTGGAAAGCAAATTGGGATTTACTTCATTTATCAAATGCAATGCCTCAATAATACGAATATGATTCTTATATATTATTGGGGTAGCCGGATATATAAAATGTATGTCAGCATCCAGTTCTTCTATATTTTTTGAGTAATATTTAGGCAAAACTATGTCAGGCCTTAAAACATGTACATGGGATTCATCAATCGAGAACTTCTTGAGAAATTCTTTTTTTATAGATGGGATCTGAACAACAACATGAGTCTTACTATTCATATACGCAGACACGAAATAGGAATAGAACTTTTTGTATAAAAAGTAAAGTAGTTCAGTACGCTTAAAAACATTCCAATGATGTTGGGATAAAGGCAAAGGTTGATGATAATAGACTAACTGTGATATATCATATTTACACTTTACAGTTGTATTCTGAAAACTAATAATAAGGTCAGGTTTTTTATGATTTGCATCTACCCACCTTTGCAATCCATACATATCCCACTTTACTCTATCAAACCATTTGACTGTCTTAATAGGAATATATAGCATATTTGGCCGCATAATTTCTGCTTCAAAATGAGGGTCAACAAATATAAAATAATCATCCAATGATTCTTCGGGTATATGCTGAAGAAACTGATGCAAAATGGAAAGAGCCCCACTTGACCGTGCTGCAGTAGCATTTACCAATATTTTTTTGCGGTTATTTGTCAAAATAGTCATAAGAAACAATAATGCCCTTAATATTTTCAAAAAACACTTTCATTCTAGTTATATAATAACCTCCGAATAAAAGACACTAATTTGGTAGGTAAGTTCTTCCGAATAAGAATCTTTGAATAATTTACACCATAAAAAACGTAGTCACTCATTTTTCTCGTTTTCGCATTCACTTTAAACTCCTCTTTCAATAATAAAAATTCATTATTAAGAGAAAAGCCTTCAGTAAGTAAATATTTACTAATTGTTATTGGAATATATTGAAACTGGTAATTAGCTAAATAAATAGAATAAAATTGATTATAATCTGCACAAATCTTATAATTCAAATCAAAGAGATTACTAATCGCCACATCACGTCTTAAAAAGCAAGCCTGATGGCAGAACGGAAGCTTTCGCCTCATGGCATTCATACTTTTGGGTTTCAAAATCACATGTATGTCATTCGGAAAAATCACCTGTGTATCACCATATACAACACTTGCATCAGTATTGCTCAAATAATTACTAACATCTTTTAGTACATTTGACGAATAAAAAACATCCCCACAATTTAAAAAAAGTATCCACTCCCCTCTAGCTTTATCTATTCCCTTATTCATTGCATCATATATCCCAGAATCTTTCTCTGTCAAAATGCAATCGATTTGTCTCTTATATTTATATATTACATCAATCGTACCATCAGTACTCTTACCATCAATAATGATATACTCACAATCCTTAAAATTTTGAGACAACACACTATTAATAGTGTCTTCTATAGAGCATACTGAGTTATACGAAACTGTAATTACAGTAATTAGGGCAGCCATATTCTTTCTTATTGTCTTATTATAAACACTTATTCTAAAAATAGTTCTTTTCTTTTAGTTTCAGAAAATACGCTAATATACGGATTATAAAGTCCCTCGTATTTACCATGTATTTGATTCTTCATCTGAGAAAAGCAATATATTGATACTATAACATATAAAATTATTCGATTTGATAACTTGATCCGTTCTAATATTAGTGCAATTAACAAAATAAAACTTCCTGAATAAAACAAAGCCAAACGAGCAAAATCAGGAGCTGCAAGAACAAACATTCGATTAATAATCAAACCCATGAAATAAATATTCAACAGAATATCATAGCGTTTATTCGTGTTTTTTATTCTAAAATATAGGAATAAGAATATCCAAATAACATTTGATAATAAACTAAATATGAATTGAACAAAGCTAATAGGTTCGTTAGCTGCTCTACCCGATAAATATGCGCCCAACTTTTCAGCTAGGACTCCTTCAACACCCAATCCATATGTTAAGAAAATATTAATCATCCAAGTTAACATTGTCCCGCTAAGGCCAATGAGCACCGAAAGTATATAACTTAGCAATAGAACCTTACTAGAAAATTTATAATTTACTATAAAATATGAAGGAAAAAAGATGATTGCACTTCGATGAATTGAAGTTGCAATTAATACTACAAACAGAAAAGGAATAAAATTTCTTTGTATCAAATATTTATATCCATAGAATACTATCGCAATTGACAGAGCCTGTCTGACTGGCAATACCGCTCCGCAAAACATAAATAAGATTATGATTATTAAATATGATCCATTATCTATAGCCGCCTTTCTATAAAGCCACATCATAATGAAACTATAAATAGCCAAAAAAAATGTATAATTACGTGTCAGTATCCCAACAATATAATTAAAAAAAGCATATCCAAACTCAAAATCAGAACTGAAATAATCGTCAAAAGTTTTAGAATTCACAAAAAAATCCCAAAATGGGAACCAGTCAGTACCTGTTTCCCAACGAAAAGACTGTAAACATCCAATAATAAATAAACTCAATAAGGTCAAAAAGACTTTGCTTTGTCTATTTGCACCTAATACCTCCAAAAATCCTGCAACAAAAATGATGAGAAAAACCAAATAATAGATCATAACTATCTATTTATTCAGAGATTCCAAAATAGCCTCCATCCTCATTACTGAAGAATCAAAAGAATAATCACTCACAAAAATTTCTCTCGCTTGCTTAGAGTATACTTCTAATAAATCTCGATTATTATCTACCCTTTCGATAAAATCGATGATCTCTTGGGGAGAATTAGACTTTAAGCCAATAGCAGATATATCAAAATTGTACCCTTGAAAGGTTTCGGTAGTCCCAATAATAGGCAATCCATACATCATCGCTTCAGCCACTTTAGTTTTCATTCCTCCACCAAAAAACAAAGTTGAAATGAATAAATCAGCTTCCAAATAATAGTGTTCTAACTCTGCCTCACTGACCTCTCCAAAAACATGAATATTAGAGAACAATGATAATTGCTTTTTCATCTTATCCATTCCGCTACCTACAATATAAATATCCACATTTACATAAGGAGCAATATTGTTAGCCAGCCATTCAACCCCATCTTTATTTGAGAGAAAATAGGTACCCACAAACAACAACTTAAGCCTTTCGTTCTTTAAAAACTTTCTTTGAATAGTTCTGCTTTCAAAAGATGTAGGAAGAAGCCCTATATTCAAATCACCATATCTTTCAACAAGAAGCGCTTTATCTCTTTCATTAAGGGCTATAATAAAGTCAGAGTTTTGAACGACCTCTCTTTCCGATAAACAAGCTAAAAGATAAGATTGCAAGTTAGAATAGGATTTCACTTGCCTTAAATTGTTTCGATGATAATCACGTTCAACGTTATGAAAGAAAACAACAATTTTTGAATTAACATTATACTTTTTCCTAAGATTAGAAGCATAAAATCCAAACAAAGAATGTGAAATAAATATCAGAGAATTTTCCTTCTCAGTCTGCAAATTCTCCAAGATGGCCTTACAATCCACATTTTTCGTTAGGAACATTCTTAACCTATTATAAAGTTTAATGCAAAAATTATTCGTAGCTTTTGGGTTGTATGGGCTTAATTCAACAGTAATTAATTCCTTAGTAAACTGAGATAAAACATAAATATTTCGTTTATCAATTAATTGTAATCCCCCTTTACCGATATGGGGTTGATGAATAAAAATAATCCTTGGAAACTGAATCATAATTCGCTTGATAGCTATTTTTTTAATAAAGATCGAACAAATCTACACATTAAGTCAACAGGTTCTCAATACTCATCATCATTTGATTATATTCATAGAACATTCTTTCTGAAAACTCAGTTGAAATCTTCCTGTCGAATTCTAAAATCTTTTTGTATATAATATGAGGAGAGTCTGGAGAGAAAAAACGGGTATTAGCTGTACACCTATAATTCAATAGGCTAGAAGCCTCAAGTATATGATAAATTTTACTAGAACGTTCATTACAGAATAAATTGGCAAATTTCAAAACGCCATAAGTATCAAAACAATAAAATGGAACGGAATTATGTAGCGAAACTACTATTGGATGCATATTTTCGCCGATGTAACCCTTACTATACTTTATTAATGCGTACCAATCCAAAGGATCTAGTGGAGATTTTATCTCATATTCCAAATGGTGTTCAAATTTTATCCC
The DNA here is from genome assembly GCA_031554505.1 of Bacteroides sp. Taxonomy (GTDB): domain Bacteria; phylum Bacteroidota; class Bacteroidia; order Bacteroidales; family Bacteroidaceae; genus Bacteroides. Next base: position 48,643 of record JAVBVI010000047.1, read on the forward strand.
ACAGGGCATAGTTAAGGCAATGCACGATATATTTGATTGGGAAAAAAAGTGTGCTAAAGTATCTATCCAATTCTCAGAAACAAGTCCTTTTGTCCTAAAGCTCAATAACACATAATCATTTGGAATATTAAATTTGCGTAGTATATGCTCCTTTGTAGGTATCAAGTTCTCCAGATTCTGATTTAAGGCAAAAACAGGATCAGGGGTTATTGAAGGAGACACGCAGTTATCTGTTAAATAACAAACCATTTTTGATGTCCAAGTATCGCGAACAGAAATATAATCAAACTTTAAAAGATCACCTTTCATTTTCTTCTTGACTTTTCTACTAAAAAGTTTGTAATTAGAATTCTGAGATGAAGCAGACATTAAAAACAGTTTTATATCTCCCAAAATCTCTCGCTTAAAACATCCCCAAAAAGGATTAGGATACATTCTGTCAGTTGTAGCAGAATTTAAGCCTATTATTCTTCTACATGGGAATACAATACGCGTTAAAAAAGGATGGTGTTGTAGTACTGCATCACTACCTATAATGACCGAAGTGATATTATTATTTATCAATGCATTTTCCACTTCTTCCAATGTCACACATTCTTCAGATATTTCAAAAAATCTTTCCACAAATCTTTTATGAGCAAGGTATTGCTCAGATTCAGATTGATTTTGTAATTGCAAATCTCTTGGTAGCCAATTAATCATCAATGGAGAGAAACCTTTCTTCTTAAGAAAAAGAAAAGTCGACAAGGCTTGTAAATTAGCTCCAAAATTTGAAACGTTAAAATATGTCAGTATTCCGATTCTCATAAATTGTATATGTTACTAATGCCCAATTTAAATTGGGATGTCATTAAAAGTCAAAGGATCTGTTCCATTGGTCCAAATCTTTGTCACATTGAAAGTTGGTTTTATCAAAGTAGCCTCGAAGATGAGGAAAGGTCATATATATTAATAGACAGGTTCATAGGACATTACCATCATTGCATCACCAAAGTCCACTCGAATATTTCAATCTTATTAGTTGCCCCCATTTGAATATAATATTCATTGTTTCGACAAATTCTCCCAAAACGCCTTATAAGCCAAGTACATACTTTGCCTTAAATTAAAGGCAAAAGTTTTTAATAAGCAAAACGCCTTATAAAACCCATTTACATCCCCACTACTCAACTCTTGAATATAACTAATACGTATTTTATGTTTTTTAATGAGCAAATATTGAGTAACAGAATCTGCTAATTTATAATATATTATCTTACATAACTTTCGATCATCTGCAAAATCTTTCAATAATGCCCTATAATGTTTCATATGCCTTACACACTTCTCTTCACGAGTTTCCCCTGAAGCCATTCCTTTTCCATGGACTCGGTATACTGTCATCACATCATTTAGGTAATACATTAGTCCAAATTTTGTAATTGAAAGAAAAAGATGATGACTAGTCCTCATTAACCCATCATCTGGATAGGGATAAGAGATAAAACTCAAATATTGTGTTCTAAACATTATTGAGGCTGTTTGAACATGCATATTCTGAGCTAAATCGTATATATTAAACTCACTTTTTAGAGTTGGATTAACGACTTCAAACAAATTATCCTTCAATATTTGATAATTATGACCTACTATTGAGTATCTGTCATTCCCCTCTAATATTTCAGCTTGCTTTTGAAGTTTCAGAGAATCTATCCAATAATCATCACCTTCACACATTGCTTCATATTTTCCTATTCGCCAACTCATAAATTCAGCTCTACGTTCACTCTTATCGCTTCTGCGAAAGGAATTTTCTTTTTGATAATAGGCTTTTATCAATCGAGGATATTTTTGCTCATACTCTCTGACTATTTCCACAGTCTTATCGGTAGATGCATCATCGTGAATAAGCACCAGAACCGGGAATGTTGTTTTTTGCATCAATATCCCCTCAATACAGTCGGTTATATAATTCTCGTGCATATAAGTCATAGTCCGAGTGTGCACCAAAGGTAATGTTCCTTCAGGCCATACCTGTTCAGTAATAGGAATAGGTTCTGTTAATGGAATATAAGAATATTTATTATTTTCTTCCATACGATTATTTACAATAATACCACACTCGCTTTTCGCGGCTCAATGCTGCAACAAGGGCGTAAGCTTACAATTCGTACACCGCTTGCCCGCTGAGGGCCGATTTTGAGGAAAGTTCCCAAAGCTGTAGTTTGTCCCCCTAATCCTAGTGGGCCTTTTTGGCTTTGATTAACCCGTTTGGTAATTTCACTTTCAATATCACTCTGTATATCAAGGTTACCATAAACCATTGCTTCCATCATCAACGACGCAGCCTCAAAATGTGAACGACCAATGCCAATAGCCAATGTTACCGGCGAACACCCCAATAAACTTGCCCCTTCTACTGCCCAATCAATAATTTCATCAGTTACAACCGAGACTTTATGTTTGTGAAAAACCCTGAAAGTCTTCGATCGTATTTCCGGGCCACCTCCATGCATTAGAATATGTAAACGAATTACATCTTCAGCAATTGGTCTTATCAGAATCGGGGAGGGAAGCAAAGCACCCGGATCGATGTTTAAGCCACCTGACTGGTCTATACGTTGCAAATCGCTACCCTTAATAGCCATCGGCCTGCCGGGTAAAGCTCTCAAGCCCTCACGAATTCCTTCTTGAATAAGACTTATTAAACGCCCATTGACACTCTGATTGGGACCCACTTCTAAAAAAAGATGCGGAATTCCTGTATCATCACAAAGTGGACTCCGATTTTGTTCGGCTATAAGTGCATTTTGCAGGATTGTTTCCAACACCCATTTAGCTGCCGGAACAGTTTCTTGTTCAATTGCTTTACGATAAGCATCTTTTTGATCACTACGAAAAGACGAAGCAGCCTTTATCAATGCTTCACTAACGTTACTAATGATTACATTATCCATAAGTACCAAATAAAAATTAGTTTGCATTAAAATGCGAGAATTTAATTTTTTGTCCATTTCCCATGTCTGCCATGCACCTGTCAAGTGCATATGCCAGACTTTCCTTGCTCAGATAATCTTCTGGATCAAGCCATTCTTTCTTAAGCTTTCTCCAGAGGGTTTCGGCAATGTTCAAGCGAGGAGAATAAGGTGGGAGAAAGAACAGGAACAATCCTCTCTTCTGCCAATAAGGTATTCTTTCCATAATGTCTTTAGTCTTATGTATTCTTGCATTATCCAAAACAATAAAGGTTGTATTACTTATTTCCCAAGAGAGTCCTTCCATGAATTCCAAGATAAACTCGGTATTAATATTCTCCTGCGTGATTTTCCAGTAACACTGACTTTGTCTGTTTATGAGTCCAAAGCAGTTGAACTTATAGGACTTCTCCGAGAGAAAGCAGACATCCTCATCGAGAAATTGCCAACCATAAGGAACATATCCTTCACTACACACATGAGTCTCATCTCCGTAGTAAAGACTGATCTGGCCTTTCACACTCATATTTTTCAGCTCTTGAAGCTTCTCCACTTGAAGTTGGTAATGTTCGGCCAAAGGCTGCCCTTTGGGTCTGCGTCTTATGCGTTTATATCGTCCGCCAAGGCTTTTAAAAAATTCTTAAATGTACTGTCACTCACTTGGCGCCCACTTTCAGCTTCCCATTGTGCTTTAGCAGTACGCATGCGCTGCCGGTTAGCTTTTATAGCAGATAAGATGGGTTCTTTATCCTCATCAAGAGAAAGAACAGCCTTGCGACCTCGCCCCGGTTTGGTCAGCAAACCGGAAATACCTTCGGCTTTATATCGCTTTAGCCAGCTGTTCACACTCACGGCGCATAAGCCAGTGATGGCTCCCACTTCTTTAGAATCACGACCATCAGCTTTCAGAAGAATGCTTTGGCAGCGTTGGCGAAAACAATGGCTGGTACCTTCGCGTAAGCCATGTTCCAATTCTTTGCGTTGCTCGGCTGTCAGTACCGGCGTGTTGACTCGTCCCATAGGACAGCAAAGATACAAATAAATTAAACTAATTTATAACCAGTACTTATCAATAAATACTTTTACCATGGGCAGCCGCAATGATCGCGGGATAATCCACCACTTTTATTCTATGTAGAGCTTCCATTCCTAATTCCGGATATGCAATTACTTCTTTTTCAAATGTTTTACTCTCCAACAAAGCTGTAACAGGAGGAATAACTGCATATACAGAATTGTAGTTCTTCAATTGTTGAACAGTATCTAAGCTTATTGCACCTTTGCCGAGATGCATTTTGACACCAGCTAAAGACAATGCCGAGAAACTGTCCTCTATTTCTTTTTTATTGCTGGAGGTTGGGCCAACTCCTGCAGGACTCACTGCAGTATGAAATATTGCAGCACCCTCCAAACTAATGTTAAGTTGAGGTAATGTCCCATTCTCAATGTGCTCAACTATTCTTGGCAAAACAGCATCTCTACCAGTATATATATAACCAGATATAGTTACTAGATCGCCAACTTTTAAACTATAAATAAATTCTTCTTCTATCGGAGTTTGTATACATTTCATGACTTAATAAATATCTTTTCTCATAATTGAATTACCATCAATGTCGTAAACATCAATGCTTTTAAGTACTAAATTTATTTTATTATACAATTCATCAACTGTATTTGATTTTACTGTGAATACGCCTACTCGATTGTTACTGGAAATGTCCTCATCTATTTCTGTCCCTTTCTCTTTTAGCGAATTACAATACTCTAATATATTGTCTGATAACAAGAATTTGTCATAAGCAATGTGATCAAATACACCCTGCCTTGCATATATAAAATTATCTGCATAAAACATATTTGGCTCATGATTGTTCATTGTAACTTCGTGCCCTAAAAAAGATTCAATAGATGCATCCAAATAATCAAAGCCTGTACTTTCTTTAATGATCTTATAGCTTTCCCCCCCACCGATTCTGGCACCAAATTCTATAACACTAATAGTATTCTCATTAAGAATAGCCTGTATCATAAGAGGTGTGTTATTTAAATGAAAAGCATTCGCTATTTGGTTTGATATTTTTTTTATCTGATCAAAGATTTCTTTTGATATTTTTATAGGCCATATACACCCATATATCTGTTGTACTGATTTGTGATTTTTGTTTATTTTCCTTCTTTCTTTAACCATTAGAACAATCGCTGTCCCATTTTTCACAAAACAGTCTATCCCAATCTCTATTCCAGTTATAAACTCTTCAACAATAACTTCTTTATTCCTACTAATTTTTGATGCAATCTGTATGGCTTCTTCAATATTTTCATTCTCAGTTGATATTTTCCTAACTCCCTTTGAACTGTTACTGTCAGTAGGTTTTACAATAACTGGGTATTTCAATTCATGTAAATCATATTCCTTTATACTTTGTATCTTCAGATATTTAGATGTGGGAATATCATTTTCCATCATAATTTGCTTCATTAAGACTTTATTCGTAACCTTAATGGCTGTTTCATAGTTGTATGGACTAGGAAGCCCCATTTTCTCCGCAACATAACAAGCTGTAACATTTGCTTGATCAACGCATGTGCTAATAACCAAATCAGCTTCATACTCTTTAGCAATACGAAGAACTACCTCTTTCTCAAGAGTACTTTCTTTTATATGTATATCTGCATGTGATTTTGCTATAGGATTATCAAGAAAGTCAATAAGTATAATGTAGAAACCTCTTTCTTTAAGTTTCTCTATCAACAATATATGCGGACGTGTTCCTCCTAAAACAACTGCTGTAGGCTTATTCTTCATCTCTCTTCTCTTGTTCTTTGGTTAGATTTTCCATCAAAGCTTTTTTGTAATTTATGTGCGATATTTTTAGAGACGGAATCCCTTTTCTAATACCTTGACGTATATGAATATCCAAAAAAGAGGGCCCCTCTAACTTAGACAGATTACTAATAGCACATATTAACTCTTGTTTTGTAGTAACATGATTATTAACCGTATTATAACCAGATCCTTTTGCAATTGCTGTCATATTCGAAATTTGGCCAGCAGATTGTTGTCCCCCAACGGATTCATGTACGCCATTGTTTAAGATAATATGCCAGAAATTGTTTGGTTTAACTTTTCCAGCAGTAGTGAATGCTCCTAAATGCATTATGGCTGCAGAATCTCCATCAAAACAGACTATACGTCTATTGGGACTGCCTAAAGCCATTCCTAAGGCAATTGAAGAAGTATGCCCCATGGCTCCAACATTTAAGAAATCATTATCAGAAGGGAAATCTTTTATGGACTTTAACTCATGAAGTTCACGTGTTGCACGCCCTGTAGTTGCCACATATATAGTATCCTTTGGGAAATAATCCAATATGATATTCATTGCCTCTTCCCTATTCATTTGGATATTATCTTCCTGATAATTTGAGTTCTTTTCTGGCTTAGCAAAAATTCCCTTCTTAGCAATTAGGGCAACAGGAGCATTTGTCAACATTGCCGTTTCTTTTGCCCAAACAAAATGACTAACAACCTCTGCATCATTCTCTATAATATGATACAAAATATTCATATCTTCTAAAAGGACAGGAGTTAATTCTCCTTGTCTTTTGTGTTGTTCCCAATCCGATGTAGCAGGATCTCCTCGCCATCCTATAAGTAAAATCATAGGTATTGAGTATACTGTTTGATGAGTCAATGAGAGTAAAGGATTCATAGCATTCCCTATGCCAGAATTCTGCATATATACAAGTGGAATTTTTCCAGTTGCAACATGATAACCAGCTGCAATAGCAATAGCATTTCCTTCATTTGCGGCAACAATGTGTTTTTCTTTTTTCAATGACGATTCAGCATATAAACAAAAATCATTCAAAAATGAATATGGGACACCTGTCATAAAATCAATACCAAGATAACTTAATGTCTCGAATAATAAACATTGATCAATCATTTTTATCATCATGTTAGTAATGAAAGCAATTTATTAATACTAACTTGCTAATGATTAATCAATTCAACTATTTTTAAGTGTTTCTCGTCCTGAATTCCAGCTAATGAGGCCATTGAATGGAACTTCTCTTGCAGTTCCTCTTCTGAAAGAGGATTTTCAGGCTCGCCTTTTGGAAAGTCAACTCTTTCACTAGGCTTAAAACCATCTTTGGTTTCGATTTCTACAATAGCCACTCGTTTATGAGGAACCAAAGCACTCAACTCTTCATTAGGGTATACATTTACTCGCTTGGTCAAATCCAATATAAGTTCATCTGAAACATAGGGCAAGCCAAATTCATTAACTCCAGCCCTTCCTGTAATTAGCGAAACGGCAACACTAAATGGAATACTCATTTTAGCAGATGATTCACCATAGATTTGTTGTCCATCATGCTTGCCTATAACTCCTTTATAAGTAATAACACGAACTTCTTTGATATTGTCAACCAAAATATTATATTTTTTTCTCAATTTCAATGATGCTTCAATTGCAGGGTGAGTATGCCGGCAAGACGCATATGGCTTTATATACACGTCCTGTATACCCAACACTTCATCTTTATGCCTGCAGAATAATTTTTCATCATATTCGCGAGTCATCATAGATAAGAAACCTGTATCTCCAGCTAAAACATCTTTAGGTCCTTTAAATCCGGCTTGTGACATAACAACAGCCATATAGCCCATTAAAGAAGCCCTTCCTATATTAAATGGTTTGAGTTCAGAAGTATCTTCTAATACTTTGAGTGTGCCTGCAGCAGATATAGCAGCAACTGAAAATGCATTTTTTATTTCATCTTTTGATAATCCAAGCATCATTGCAATCCCCATAGCAACACCAATGGTGCAACAAGTTGAGGTCGGATGATAGCCTGCATTATAATGAAATGGTTGCATAGAACTTGCGATTCTGATAGAAGTCTCATACCCAGTAATAACCCCAATTAAGAATTCTTCCCACTTAACATTATACTTCTCCGCAACCGGCAAAAGAGCCGAAAAGATTGGTGCTCCGGGATGAATTGCGCCATATCGTATCCCGTCATCCAGTTCCAATACATGAGAACTAAGACCATTTATCAATATAGAATTTGATAAAGCAGCCTTCCTATTAAACCCTATTATAGAAGATGCCGTACTATTATCATCTAAAATCGCCAAAACTTTATTCTCTTTTTCTTGCAAGATTTTAGCACCTGCAACCGTAACCCCAATATAGTCTAACAGACATTCTTTTACTTTTTTCACGACTTGCTCGGAATAACGCTCATATCTTATAGAATAAATGCTATCTATAAATATGTCAGTCAAACAATTATTCATTATTTTTTAGACTAAAAAAAATTAAAATAACTGGGACTATCCTTTCTTGCCTCTTCCCAAGCTTCGTTATATGCAGCTAATATAGAGTCTGGAAGTTTTTTTTCTTCCACTGATTTCATATTTTGCTCCATTTGCTCTTGACTGGATGCTCCTAAAATAATGCCATCGTTCTTTTCTTCATTAAGTGATGAGTGGTGAACGAGCCACCTAAACGCTGCTTCTATCGGTAAAATATCTTCTTCTTTACATTTTGCTTTTATTACATCTATTGCTTCAAAGTAAGACTTTTTCCAATATCTACTCTGATAACTTTGCAACCTGGAGAATCTACCTGGCATAGGGATATCATCAAAAGAAAGATGCTTTCCTGTTAATAAGCCACCTGCCAAAGGATTAAAAGCATAGAAACGCATCCCCAAATATCGTAGCGCAGGAAAAAGTTCATTCTCTACATTACGGCATAAAGCATTATACATGCCTTGATAAACAGTCGGACGAGGACATCCATACCTCTCACACAAATGCCAAATATCAGCAACTAGCCAAGACGGGAAATTACTTAATCCCAATTCTCTAATTTTTTTCTGTTCATAAAGTTCCGCACATGTTTCCAAGGCTTCAGAAATTGGAGTTTTGTGATCTGGAAAATGAAAATAAAGAATATCTACAGAATCTTGATGCATACGATTTAAGGATTCTTCAAATTGAAAAAGGATAGCAGCCCTGTCTAACTTTCCTGTTATACGGGGATGTACCTTAGTTGCTATGTTATATTGTCCAACAGAAATCCCAGACAATATGTCTCCCAAATATTTTTCCGTAATTCCATCATTATACACATAAGCAGTATCCAATTCTTTATGGCCTGATATTAAAAAATTATCGACCATTTTTCGGCTATTCTCCATGTCCAACTGAGGACCGAAATTCATTGTACCTAAAATTAAATTCATCTTATTTGTAGTCCTTTTTATCCAAAATTAATTTTAAGATTTCATCTTCTGTTTTCACTACACCATACACTGCAGCTCTATTGACAATTTTATTAGCCCAATTTCTATGAGGATTGACCTCATTCATTTTATTTCCATTATCGCTCTTTATCACTCCTCCTGATGCATTTAATATCTGTATTGCATCATTATACTCTTCTTCAACCACAACTAACATAGCATTTACAAATCTGGAATGCGATGGGTGAATAATAGTCTTCCCTACAAATCCATTAACTATATCTAAGATGGTTTCACGTAATAAACCATCAATAGCCTCATTTACAATAGGTATCCTGTTAACTAAAGAATGATGCAAATCTTGTTCTAACAAATCATTAATATCATCTTGTTTGTAGGCTAGAAAATATTCCCAAACAGCTCCAGAAACCACATAATCCATATTTCTGTTGAAATAATTCAACACATCAGATAATGCGTCTCTTACTGTCAATAAATCATAGACAGAAGTATTGATATTCCTTCTAAGTCCAAATAGAGAAGACATATCTGTTCCTCCAATTCGAATATTAAGTATCAATTTCTCATAAGGGGTAAGAATGGCTTTCAACAAGAGTAATTCTCTTTCCCTTAATTCTCTAAAAGCGATTTCTCCACCTTCTAAGATTGGCATTCCATACAATCTCTCATTCATTTCGATTGAGATTTCACTTAATATTGAAAAATATTCTTGTGCATTTAAGCTATTGAACTTCGGGAAAACAAATCCTGATAAGGTACTTGCGTGCTTAGGTGTTAATCTTTGGGCAAAATTTCTAAACTGATCGACATTTCTAACTCTGATAAAAATTAGTGGAATGTCGTCTATTGAAAGCATACCATTTTCAATATTATCAGCAAAAAAGAACAAATGTTCTAATATGTTATTTTCTGCAATGGACAAGTCCTCTTCTCTGATAGCATCTTCTAAACACATCACAATAGAGGTCACGTCATTAAATGTTTTTGTGAGCACCTTTTGTTTTATGTCCTTGATACCAGGCATATATAATGTAGCTCCTAAGCAATATTGTAACAAAGATTTGTTCGTGTATTTATTAAAAGAACAAGGTTCCTTTACAAATTCAAAATTGCAATTATAAAGATGATGTCTCATAATAGTTCTTATATATTCGTTGAAATGATGGCTTCTGGATAATAACTTTCTATAACTCTTTTCACCAAAACAATTTGTTTTGCACGCTTCTTCGCATCAGATTCTGTTGTATCCCAACTATGAGTTGCGGCGACAGACCCTCCTGTTTTCAAATAAATTGGTGCAGCAATGCGAATCATTTCTGGTACCTCATAATGTCTAATAAAGCCACCTGACGATTTGGGGTTCTCTGTGTGGATATCAATAGGAATATCAATAGCCTGTCGCATAGCAGACAACATTTGCAGTTGAATATCTCTCACGGGATTGATTGAGTTGGCTCCTATTGACTCAAGAAGTTTTGCTGAACAAGGATTACCATGACCTGCATGGGCTGATATCTTAAACTTACAATCTGATGGAATATGTTTTTTCTCTCTCATCTGATTTAGCAACCACAATAATCCCTCATCATAAATCAGAAACGAAAAACACCCTAAATTCGAAGCACGTTTTACATCTTCAACTGCTCGAATAACTTGCTCTTGCCCCCTCAGTCGATATCCCATGCGTTGCCCTTCCTCGGTATGAACTGATGCGCTTGTATCTGTCGTAGCTCTGGGGCCTATTGCAAGTACCAACTCGACATTCCACTGAGTTGCATAAAAAACCATCTGCTCAATTTCTTGATCTGTTAAAGACATTATCCCCTTTGTCTGAGTTACACGATGAATTCGTATTCCAAACTTATCCAACTCCTCAAGTAATGCTTTCATGGCAGCTGGCCCTTGAATTCCAGGTACTTCAAATCGATACTGAGCACCATCGCAAAATCTTTTTTCTGATGTTGGTAGATTATACAAATCTCCATCAGGCATACCTATTTCATTCAAAAAAGCTCTAGTTTCCTTCATTATGCTTTTACTTTATTTACGATTAATAAGCCCTAATATTTTCTTTACATCATCTTTATCCATAGCATGATGCATAGGCAAACATATGACGCTATCAGCTATTTGCATAGCTGTTGGTAAATTTTCTGGACGAGAAGACTCTAATCCCCTATATGTAGAGAATGTACTTATCAATGGATAAAAATAACGCCGTCCTAATATATTATTTTCCTTCAATTTAAAATACAATTCATCACGTGTCATTCCATATTTTTCGCTATCGACAAATATTGGAAAATATGAGTACGTATGCTGTATTCCAACCATATCTTCCATAAATCTAATACCTTGTATGTTTTCCAAGCCCTCTCTATACTGTATGGCTATATTCTTGCGATTTCCAATTGCTTTGTCAACTTGCATTAGGTTAAGTAAGCCAAAAGCAGACCGAAATTCATCCATTTTCCCATTTATGCCTGGAGCTACAACAGTCGTTTCGCCTGCAAAACCAAAGTTTTTCAAATAATCAATACGTTGTTTAGTCTTTTCATCATGGCAAATTAATGCGCCTCCTTCAATTGTATTGTATACCTTCGTGGCGTGAAAGCTAAGGGTAGACATGTCACCAGCTTCCAGTACAGACTTTCCATTTACTTCTACTCCGAAAGCATGTGCTGCATCATAAATAACCTTTAAACCATATTTATCTGCAATCGCTTGGATTTTCTCTGTATCACAAGGATTACCATATACATGGACTGGCATAATGGCTGTAGTACGAGGAGTAATAGCTACTTCAATCTTATCCGGATCAATATTGAAAGTCTTAGGATCAATATCAACAAATACCGGTTTTATGCCATTCCACCAAAGCGAATGTGTTGTTGCAACAAAACTATACGGAGTAGTTATCACCTCGCCTGTAATTCGTAAAGCTTGCAAGGCAGTAATCAAAGGCAAAGTGCCATTGGTAAACAAACTTATATAGGGTACTTTAAGATACTCACAAAGAGCTTTTTCAAGTAGTTGATGATAATGTCCATTATTAGTCAACCACTTACGATTCCAAATATCCTCCAAATATGGAATCAGTTCTTCTAAATCTGGCAACAGAGGAGAAGTTACCGTAATTAACGATTCGTTATGCATATTGTAATTAAGTTATTGTATTCTATTAGAACACCACAGGTTTATTCCATTCTTTATTCTTAAATATGAGTGACATTAATGGCAGTTACACGATTATTTAGCAAATTCGCTTAACTTTTTCGAAAGTTTCTCTGCACCATATTCATTTAAATGATCTGCATCATAAAAATCACTCGCAATAAAAGAACTATCAGAGAGCATATTCAAATAAACACAATTATGATGTTTTTTTGAAATACTATCCGCTGTACTTATAGTTTTATCTAATTGTTCTTTATTCAGACTATTTCTATACGTTTTATAAGCAGGAGGTGTAAATAGTTACCATTATTCGTTTTTTTACCCATAAATTATTTACTCTTAATATAAGAAGAGATCATTTGTTTCATTTCTATATATTCAACCATCTTCAGCTTATCATACATCAAAACAGCAAGTATAACACCAATTACACATTGTATTGGAAGCATTAAATACAGAGATATATTTAAAAATGTTATGCTCCACATTGTAAAAGCGGTTATTAACGAAACAGTCAATATCGGTAAAATATCTTTGAGTTGTTCTTTAGTTGAGTAGTTTATTAGGAATCCAGAATAATAGCTATTTATAAAATAAGCTATAATTGAGGTGCAAACACTCCCCCAAAGCATTAGTTTTATTCCATACAAAATTCCGAAAAGAAGAGGCACAGTAGCAATTACCTTTTTTATAATTTCTAACTTCAGAAATAGATCAGAACGACCTTTTACCTGAAGCATATTGAGATTTATAGCTTGCAAAGGATACAACATACCAGAAAAACAAATAATCTGTAAATAGGAAACTGCCTCCAGCCATTTTTCTCCTATCAATATAATGATTAATGGTTTTGCTACCGCTGCAAGCCCTAACAAGCAAGCGCAAGAGACCATCATTGTATTCTTTATAACCTTACGATAAGCCACTTTCAAACGACAAGGATCATTCTGAATCGAACTTAATGCCGGATAACTGACACGTTGCACCACCGAAGTTAAATTACTCGCAAAAATAGAGTTGAATTGTTCTGCACGCGTATATTGTCCTAATTGAGATGCACTATAAAAACGTCCTATCACCAGATAATAAATATTCTTATAAATAGTGGATATTAGACCTGAAAGAAGTAATTTAGAGCCATAGCCAAAAAGTTCATTAAAGCTCTCCTTTGAATACTCCCATGCAGGTCTCCATGAACTATAGAACCATAATAAGCATGTGTAGAGAATCTGTTTTGTAATTAGTTGCCCAACCAGACTCCATACCCCAAAACCCATCAAAGCCATTCCTATTCCAATAATGCCACTACTAACAGATGCGATCAATGAAATTTGGGCCTGCGACTTAAAATCTATTCTTTTTGTCAGTAATGTACGTTGCACTATTGCAAGGGCACTAATTATTAAAATGCTGCCCAATACGCGTAATACAAGTAGTAGTTTAGGCTCCTTAAAAAAAACGGCAATAGCTGGAGAAGAAAAATACAAAATTAAATACAACAACAAGCTTATGAGTAGGTTAAAATAGAAGACTGTATTATAGTCTTTGCTTGAAGCATCTGTTTTTCTAATTAGTGCATTAGAAAAGCCACTATCTACTATTGAATTGGATAATGCAATAAAGATAGTAGTCATCCCAATAATTCCGAATTCTGTCGGCGATAATAGCCTTGCTAATACTAATCCTACAAGAAATGTAATGCCAGAACTAAGTATATTATCAATAAAACTCCAACCAACTCCCTTCAGAGTTTTTTTTCTTAAAGAGTGCTCCATGAATAGATTATTTATTGGCAAACTTTTTTTTTAGAGCAACTTGTTGTTTCTGGTCGCGCAAGCTACTCCACCACATGTTTAATCCAATCCAAACAACCACATCAACCAACAGCACAACATTATTGTTAAGAAATGGCATCAAGGCAATGTTCATTACACTAAATCCTATTCCCATAGCGATCAATATTATCATAGTCTTCCGCGGAGAGATTCCCATTGCCAGAAACTTATGATGAATATGATTCTTATCCGGCTCAAAAATATCTTTTCCATTCCGGAACCGCACAAAAATCACCCGGATCACATCGAATGCAGGTACAATCAGTGTACTGAACGCAATGACAATGGCTCCTTCAGTATACTCTACCACTTCCGGATTATACATAGTGTACTTTATAGCCAGGAACGAAATAATATACCCTAATGTCAGACTTCCCGTATCGCCCATAAAGAGTTTACGAGACCGCCTGGGATTCCCAAACACATTAAAATAAAAAAACGGGACTAACACCCCGAATGTAGAAAAAGCAATGATAGCATACGCCCACAACTCCTTCTGAATAAACAACACACCAAAAACCAGCAATGCCACGCTACTCAAGCCCGACGCCAGTCCATCGATACCATCAATCAAATTGATCGCATTGGTAATAAACACCACCATAAGTATCGTAAAAGGTATACCAACAACAGGACTCAACAGATGAACTCCAAAAATGCCATACAAATTATTGATCCACAAACCAGAAAGAGGAAAGAAAGAAGCACAGATAATCTGTACCACAAACTTCTGGCGATACCTCACCCCAATCAAATCATCGGCAATACCGATCAGATATAACAAAGTCATCCCGCACACCAATAACAGGCATTCGGGAATCAGGTATTCAGCACGAACAGGTTCGATGGTGTACCCATACAAGTACCGCGCCGCCATCACCACACAGAAAGTGAAGAGAATGGTAGGGAAGAAAGACACCCCTCCTAAGCGGGGTACAGCGTGTTGGTGTACTTTGCGTTTATCCGGTTCGTCAAAGAGTCTTTTTTTGGCAGATATCAACAGGATTCGCGGGATGATGAGGGCCGCGAGGAAGGCCGAAATTAAAAAGCTAAGGCCTACAAAGTAGTGATATTCAGACATTTCTTCAGATTTAAATTCCTAATTCGTTTTCTATAGAACTACGTCTGCTTTAAGGTCGATAGGATTCGGAATTTTTGGGGGTGTATTTCGGGTTGTAGCTAACTCTCAAGCGCGCTACGCTGTTACCTGTCACAAGGATAGGTAAGCTAGATGAATCGTCGGTAAAGCATTAAAACGAAGGTTAGATTTCGTTTCAAGCGACAAAGGTAGATATTAAAATTGTACCGAGCAACTAAAAATCCTAAAATATGAGGAAAAATGCAAAGGTGAATACCTTATACAAGGACAGGTTGTCATTTTGTGTCTGTAAATAAAAAATCCTCATCGTTCCAAGTACAACCGAAAGGGGGCGGCTGGAACGATGAGGAGATGGAAAAACGCTTACAACTGGCGATGCTCGCACGCCTGGTTGTGACAGCAGGCGGGAAGGGCGGCGGACAGTTGCTCACGAAGGGCTATTACTTCGGCGTGCAGGGCTTTTACCCGGTCGCTCAGGCCGAAATAGTCTTTCAGGGCCTTGTCGAGCTGCTCTATCAGGAAGCCGTACTGGCTGCGGACGAGCTCGCTGAATTCGGCCAGCTCGGCGGTGCTCTTTTTGCGCAGGAAGGGCAGCAGGCGGAGCACGATTTCTACGATTTTATCTATAATTTTCATCATCGGAGTGGTTTTTAGAGATTATTCTGTGCGCGGATCGATACCACTTTCTTCTTCCTCTCCACCTTCTTCACCGCCTCCGGCGGGTGGCGGGGGTGTCGGAGTGTCTTCTACCAGATCGACGATGTCGTTGTACCCCTTGCGGGAGACTTTCCGGTACTCTACACCGATGAGCATCTTCTCGAAGACTTTGCTGGGGCGGTAGACGACGTGGGCGCTTTCGATGTAGTGAGCTTTGAATTTCTCGCGGGTATCGCAGCCGGCGCTCTCCAGTCCGATCTGCAGGGTGCCGATGCGTCCCAGCTCTACGATTTCGCCACGCTCCAGGGCCTCGGTCACTTCTTTTTCCAGGGCACGCATCACGCACAGCACGTCGGCGCTGTGGAGGGTACATTTTTCTTCAATACGGTCGCACATGTCGTCCAGATCGGCCCGACCGCTGGACTGCGCCTGGGCGTAGAACTTGGCGGGCTCGGTGGGTTTCTGCAGATTTCTACGCTCTGCTACGGAGTAGGATACTAATTTTGCCATAACTTTTCAGGTTTTAATGTTACATGTTTTTTGAACTCTCTCGTTATCGATAACCTGACAAAGGTAGGGCTACTCCCGGATACGGATGCGTGCGTTTGCGTAGGTTTGCGTGCATTTGCGTGTGTTTGCGTGTATTTATAGTCAAACGATGGCTGATTCCTGTGATTTCGCACCCAGACAGTGCGAAAAACAAATAAAAACGCACTTTAATAGTGCAAAATATTCAGAAGAATGTATTGTATGGCGAATATTTCATCCGGAAACGCTTGCTGGATTGTCCGATTTTTCGTATATTTAGAGTCTAATAATCAACTGATTAATGACTACGACTATGGACCCACTTCACCCCACGACCGACCATCCTTTCGAACTCAAGATGTACCTCAAAGCGGAGCTCGCCCTACTCTACTGCCCGCACCACTCTCCCACCCGCGCCCTGCAGAACTTCTACCGATGGATGACGGGATGCCGTCCGCTCATGGCCGAGCTCCAGGCAGTGGGATACAACTGCCACCGGCATTATTTCTTCAAACGGGAAGTGGAAATCATACGTAACCACCTCGGGGAACCTTGATTTTAGTTCACCACAGAGTCACACAGAGTTTCACAGAGTTTTTTATTCCCTGACCAACTTGTCAATCTGACAAATTGACGAATTGAAAAGTTGCCCGACGACAGCCCACCCGTTTCCTTCCATATATATTCCTCTGTGAAACTCTGTGGTGAAATTATTAACTGCGCATTGTCCATTGTCTTATCAGACAATTATGAACTTACAAACTGTAACTTGTGTAGATTACTGTTGGGCTTTTGACACATTTATCTTATCTCCCGTGATATGGCAGTTTTCATGGAATACAAATTGATATCATGCTGATAGAAACCCAAAACGATGGCTTCATTGACGCCATGCTGGCGGGCAAATTGCTTTATTTCCATCTGCATGGCATGAGGAGAGATCTGGGCGTGTTGTTTCAGGAACAAACCCCATGCCTCCTTCCCTATCAAAGCATGTTGGGCAAACTTATTAGCCTCTTCTTCGCACTTATTAACGTCGGCCCCTTCAATGGCTATGTATTTCTGCTCCCTGTTGGTATACAAATGCCGGTACACATGGCATACCTCATGCAGCAGCGCGAAAGCGTAATTGTCAATCCTGCTCAAGCGTACAGTCAACACGATGGTCGGGTTCTTTCCTTGCCAGAAAGAGAAGCCGTCGATAGGGGTCTTGTCAAACTTGGAGAGCACGAGAAATTTGATTCCGTAACGAGCCAGAATGCTCCGGGTTTGCTGAATAGTGTCCTTGTTCACCACAAAGAGCTGATTCAATTCTTTCACCAACGCATCCAGGCTGCCTCTATCCAAGTCGGGCAGATCGGGTAGCCGGGAACTTTCATAATAAGCCAGATGCTTCCAGGAGAAGATATTCACGGAATCGGTCATCAATCGTTCTGATTTCTTAAAATAAGAGAGTTCTCTCTCTGAAGAATAGGAAGCGATCAAGCCGTCTACTGAATCGACCTGAAAGATAGCATACATCAGTTGTATATTATCAGCGAGTTTGGGACCCATCATATTCAATTTCTCAAAACATCTCACGGAACAATATTGAGAGATTACTTTCCATATCTCGATATTCTTTTTGCGTTCTATGATCTTGGCGTTCACGTTGACCTGATCGATGTCATATTGATTCTGTAAAGAGAGCCAATAGGAAGCGTCGATCTCCAGAACTCCTTGCAACAGAACCGCCACTTCAGGAGTGAGTGCACGGCGGCCCTTCACCATATCATTAAGTACCGAAGCAGGCATTCCCATCAGCGAAGCCAGCTCCTTCTGCTTCATTCCACGGGCTTCTATCTCATCTTTCAGAATCTCGCCAGGATGAATAGCCACGTAAGGCACACGTTCGTTCAATTTAATTTTAGTCGCCATAATGATCGGATTCAAGTAGCGCAATGTCTTCAGTAGATATATTCATAATAATTTAGTTTCTTCGGACAAAGATAGTTTATTTATTGTATTCGATAATATATTCATCCGAAATAATTATCATTTTTGATAATTATTAATAATAGAGAAATTCAATCCATTTCGCACACCACCCGGAACCCGATTCCCTTAATATCCGAATACCACCAGATGCTCTTGGGTTGTTGCGGGTCCGTACGCATCCAGTTGTCGTGCTCGGTGGCGCGTCGGGAAGCCGAGCGGACATCGGCAGCGTCGTCGGCATAAAAGCCGCCGCGCACCACATGCTCGGTGCCGGTGGCAGAGCCTTTCGGGTCGACCATCCCGTCACGAAGAAGGGAATAGTTGTCCGAATACCAGTCGGACGTGTACTCCATGACATTGCCCAGCATGCTTTTCAGTCCGAACGGGTTGGGCTGTAGCTTCCTCCCTTCCTGCGTTCTGTTCTTACTGTTGTGCGCATAGATCACATACCGGTTGATGAGGGTGGTATCGGCGTCAAAGAATGTACGCCAGAAGCCTTTATCGGAATACGTCTTGGGATTGCCTTCAAAGAAATAGGGCGTATCGCTTCCACCTCTGGCAGCATATTCCCACTCGGCTTCCGTGGGCAGACGGTACTTCTTGCCGGTCTTCCTGGACAGCCACAGGCAGTAGATCTCCGCGGCGTAATGAGTCATGGTGATCGCCGGACGATGGCCTCCTCCCCACCCCTGTTCGGGATTGCCGAAAGGTGCCGTGGCACCGGTGATGGCATCGACCTCCGGATTGGAATTACGGGCATAAACCACCTCGGGAGGGGTACGGGCTTCGGACATGGTCTCGGCGTAGAATGCCCAGTATTGCTTCCAGGTCACTTCGGTTTCGGCCATAAAGAATGGAGATACCTGCACCTCGAATTGCGGACCTTCATTGGCTCCGCGCAAGGGTTCTTTCGAGGGACTACCCATCTTGAACTTCCCCCCCGGGATGGCTTTCATATCGAACGAGACACGGGTGCCGGGGATATATTCGGTATAGTTTTCGAACGTGGTGACGGGGGCTGCCTGCTCGAAAACCTCCCCCACTTCTTCTTCCTGAACGGGTATCCCCACCATTTTGGAGTGCGTGAAGTTGGGATTGTAATGCCCCACATCCAGATGGCAACTGATGCACTGCAAATCGTGTTTCTTCGCATTCTGTTCGTAGTAGAAGTGGGCGGTTATACCATCCTGGCTGAGGGAGGCGGGAAACAGTTGGACATGACATTTCACGCAGGATTCGTTGTAAACGATCTTCTGCGCATAGTCCAGCTCTTTCTTTGCTTCCCAATCGATATCGGCGGTATCCTTAAAGAGATAGGACCAGACGTCTTTCGACCCCGTTTTTACTTTCGCGCGCACATGATGCAGGGAACCTTCGGGAGGCAAATGACAATCGACACACGACGTTTTGGTTCCGCTCTTGCTGTTGTAATGACTGGACAGCCGCCAACTGTTCTCCGCATGGGGATGCACATGGCACGACATGCAGGAATCGTCCGTAGAGCTGGCCATGTACGTGTAATTGAGAGGCAATATAAAAAGTATGCCCAATACCATTCCGGCACAGACTGCCAGTACGATGTTCTTTCGGATTTTTATCGGTATTCTCATCATTCGGTTTTTATTCGGGAATCTCCTCCTGATAGTTTTTACGGAAAGAGACAGCCGTTTCCGTCGGGAAATCGGCAGGAACTTTCTGTGTCACCTTCCCGGTGGCCGCCCATTCGGCGCCACGGAGTAATATCACCTGAAAGCCGGTACATTGCATGGCCGGATTGTCGTCCAGTGTGGGACCGGCATGTCCCAGCGTGGTATGGAGTATGCGTGCATCGCCATAGTCGACCGTGAAAAGGGAAAGCTCGTTGTGTCCCGTCCCGCGCTGCTCCGGAGCAGAATAGGCCCAGTACAGCACATCTTGGATGGTGCCGGGGCCACGCATGCGGTCGTACAGCTCATCCTGGGCATGACACCACCGGGCCGGCAAACCTTTCGTCACCGGATGACCGGCTTTACCGCAGTGCACCACAAACGCATGCTGTGGACCGTGCGAACCGCCTGGGCCGGGGGTCTGATCGTACACCACCTCACCCTCTTTCTCGTAGATATAGGGGCCATCGGTCTCATTCCGGCCGTTCCATCCGCCAAAGCCTGTTATCTTGTTGAACTCTTTCCACTCCCTGAAAGCATTGTTGGCAGCATGATACACCACCACCCCGCCCCCGGCACGGACATACTCCAGAAACGCTTGGTCGGTCGCTTCGGGCCAACGGTCGCCATTGTAATCGAGGATCACCACTCGATAGTCGGAAAACGTCGGCCGAAAGCCACTCATGTCTTCACCGCCGGCTGGCGACAGCGCCACATCGACCGTAAAGAGCCCGGAGTTCTCCAGTATCTGTTTCATAGCCACATGGCTCACTTGCCAGGCATGATTGTTCTGGCCGGTGACGATCAGGGCTTTCAGGGGTTCGCGCTTCGAAGCGCACCCCATGAGGCACACCAGTGAAAAGGCGGCCAGGCAAGTTAAAAGTGTATTCTTCATGGATAGAACATGTATTATAGTTTTCGCAACCAGATATTCCGGAATCTCACCAGATCCCCATGATCCTGCAGAATGACAGGACCATCGCCATGGGCTTTGACCTGTGGCCATCCGATATACTCCGTACTACCCAGAATCAGGGTGTTGTTTTGTACGAGGACTCCGTTGAAAAGCACCGTGATACGCCCATGCGTATGGAGCGTACCGTCTGTTTTGAAACGTGGAGCCGTATAGATTATATCGTAGGTATTCCATTCGCCCGGTTTGCGTATGGGGTTCACCAGGGGTGCCGACTGTTTGTAGATACTACCGGCCTGGCCATGGATATAGGTTTCATTCTGGTAGTTGTCCAGTATCTGCACCTCATAGATGCCTTGCAGGAAAACACCACTATTGCCACGTCCCTGGCTTTCGCCTTTGACGAGGGTGGGTGCGCTCCACTCCAGATGAAGCTGGCAATCGCCAAACAGTTCTTTGGTACGTATCTGCCCCGTTCCGGGCTTTACCGTCAGGACACCCTTGGGTTCGATGTTCCATTTCACTGCACTGCCATTATCGTGTTGCCAGGAGGACAAATCAGTACTTTCGCCCAACAGTACGATGGCATCCGAGGGTGCCGGGGTCGCATCCCGGTAGGGAGCGGGAGTGACAACCGTAGGCTGAGGAGTCCAGAACTCCGTCATCTGCGGAGTCATTTGCGGTGGTTGAGGATATTCCTTCACATTCTGCGACGCTGCGCCCTGAGGCACAGCTACGCAGAATCCAAGGAATATGACCACACTTTTGAAGGAAGTAACTATTCTCATTTTTTATTTCATAAATTATTTTCCGATCCGCCAGTCTTACCCCATATCCGCGGCCAGTTGCCCCATCTTGGGAGGAACATAGGTAGTGGCAAAGTCCTTGATATTGCCCAGATGCAGTTCGGCAGGCATCAGGGAAAGGTTGGACGCGATGAATTCGTCCCATTTATATTCTTTGCCGGTATAAGCCGATTCGCGTCCCATGGCGCCTGTCAACGACGAAGTGACCAGCATTTCGGCTTCCAGCGTCATCGGCTCGCCCCGGCGGATGTGGTTCACCAGGTCCATGTGTTCCAGCACATACGGGTTGGTCTGTGTAAACTCGGCCTGCTCGGCTGCCGGGTCGAATTGCCAGATCAGCTTACCGTCCAGATCCCGGATGGACATATCTTTGCTGGTCCACACGCCTTCCGTGCCATAGATTGTTTCGCTGACATCGCTGTCGCAACCGTCTATCTGACGGGCCTGGGCATGAACCCGTACCCCGCCTTCGTACACGATATCGAGCGAGAAGTTATCGAAAATATCGCCTGTGCGGCGTTGGAGTTGTGACCCCATGCCCAGGACAGATACCGGCTTGAGGTGTGAGAACCAGGTAAACACATCGATATTGTGTACCAGCTGGTCGATCACGTGGTCGCCGCACAGCCAGTTCCAGCTAAAGAAGTCGCGCAACATATATTCCATATCCGTCCATTCGGGACGGCGTTTGCGATAGCTCATCGCCCCCTGGTTCCATTTCACGACACCGCCCGTGATCCGGCCTATTTGTCCTTCGCGTATCCGCCGGTACGATTCGATGTAACTCCGTTGGTGATGCCTTTGCGCCCCCGTCTGGATACAAAGTCCCCGGGCCTGTGCCTGGCGAATCGCGGCATTGAACGTACGGCAGCTCACCGGATCGATTCCCGCCGCTTTTTCACAGAACACATGTTTTCCTTTTTCCACGGCATATTTCGTCTGGTCGGCATGGAAAATAGAAGGGGTGGCGATGATCACCATGTCCACATCGGGGTCTTCGCATACGCTCTTGTACGCCTCGAAGCCATAATGTATCTTCGCGTCGGGCACTTCGATGTTCCTGTTTTCGCGAAGGTGTTTCCGCAGGTTTTCCAACCGGTCTTCGAACATATCGGCCATCGCTACGATGGTCAGTCCGTCGCCCGATGTCAGGAAATCATTGACAGCCCCCGATCCGCGACTTCCACAGCCGATGATACCTGCCCGGATAGGCTTACCGTCGATCGCCTTGTTGCCCATCTGCGGGATGTACACCGGAATGTCCGATGGGAGCAGTTGGTACTTACTTTTACTCTCACCACTACAGGATGACACAAGGCTACCTGTGCCTGCAAATCCACCGACAACTCCGGCTGTTCCCAGCAATGCGGAGCGGGAAAGGAATTGCCTTCTCGTAATTTTCTCTTTTGCCATTATTCACAGAATTATGATTAGATATTTGATTCATTTTTTGTGGTGAATAAAAATCATTGTTTCTCAAAGGCCGCGTCGAAAGCCACGTTAGAGGGTCGGAAGTCGATCTGCTTCACAAACCGGAGCGATTCGGCCGCGCCGTGTTCACGATCCATCCCGTTGTCTTCCCACTCTACGGAAAGCGGCCCCTGATAATCGATCCGGTTCAAGGCGCGAATGATTTCCTCGAAATTGATTTTCCCACGGCCCATGCTGCGGAAGTCCCAGTTACGGTCGCGATGCCCGAAGGGCAGATGCCCCCCAAACACACCGGCCCGGGTAGGCACATCCGACCACCAGACGTCTTTCATGTGTACATGGAAAATCTGTTCGGCAAATGTCTCGATAAATCCTATATAATCCACTCCCTGGTATCCCATGTGGCTCGGATCATAGTTAAAGCCGAAAGCAGGATGGTGTCCGATAGCTTCCAGGAGCATTTGCGCGGACGACAGATCGAACGCTATTTCGGTGGGATGAACCTCCAGGGCAAATCGCACACCGTTTTTCTGATACGAATCAACAATGGGTTGGAACCTGGCGGCCACCTCATCGAAGCCGGCTTTGATCTCATCGACAGATACCGGTGGGAAAGAATAAAGCAGGTGCCAGATGGGGCTTCCGGTGAACCCCACGACGGTCTTTACTCCCAACATGCGGGCGGCTTCGCCGGTCTTTATCATCTCTTGGGCAGCCCGTTGCCGCACGCCTTCCGGATGGCCGTCGCCCCAGATACGGGCCGGCAGAACGGCTTTGTGACGATGGTCTATCCGGTCGCACACGCATTGTCCCACCGCATGATTGGAGAGGGTGTACAGTTCCAGTCCGTAGGCCGCCAAGGTGGCTTTTATGCCGTCGCAATATTCCGGACTTAGCTTTTCAATGTCCAGGTGATTCTCCGTACAGGCCAGCTCGAGGCCGTCGTATCCCATCTCTTGTGCTTTCCGGCAGATGGTTTCCAGAGGCATATCGCCCCACTGCGCTGTGTATAACGTAACTTTACGTGCCATGGTATTCTATTTAGTTGATGATTATTCGATCCATTCCTGCCATTTCTGGCCGTTGCCGGTTCCAGATGTGGTGATGGTTTCAATAAACTGCATCCCCCGGAGCCCATCGTCGATACCGGGAAAATCGAGCCAGGCCGGTTCCGGTTCCCGTCCCTCTTTCCGGGCCGTCACGGTACGGGCGAAATGGCGGTAGATGTTGGCAAAGGCCTCGATATACCCTTCCGGATGCCCACCGGGAGTACGGGTATTGGCCTGGGCCCTATCGCTCATGTATCCATTCCCGGTCCGGACGATCTCCATGGGCCTGTCGCCCCACTTCACGATCAGGGTATTAGGTTCCTGCTGGTTCCACTCTATTCCACCTTTCTCACCATAAATACGGAGTCTCAGCGCGTTTTCCTCTCCGGCCGCCACTTGTGAGGCCATCAAGACGCCCGTGGCGCCGTTGTCAAAACGAAGAAGCGCGGCCCCGTCATCGTCCAGCCTACGGCCTGGGACAAATGTGCTCAGATGGGCACACAGGGACGTACATTTCAGGCCAGTCACATACTCGGCCAGGTGGAAGGCGTGCGTGCCGATATCGCCCATGCATCCGGCTTTTCCCGAACGCTCCGGGTCGGTGCGCCATCCGGCATTGCTCTTCGGATCGAGCTCCGCCCGGGTAGACAGCCACCCCTGAGGGTATTCGGTATATATCTTACGGATGGTTCCGAAATCGCCCCGGGCCAACCGGTATCGGGCTTCTTTGATGGCCGG
The DNA here is from genome assembly GCA_031554505.1 of Bacteroides sp. GTDB lineage: Bacteria > Bacteroidota > Bacteroidia > Bacteroidales > Bacteroidaceae > Bacteroides. The sequence continues at coordinate 73,744 of JAVBVI010000047.1, forward strand.
ATAACCGGAATACGTATGCGTCAGGGCGAGTGTTCGTCCGGTGCTCTCCACGATGTGCTTCAGTTCCCGGGCTTCGGCCAGGGAGAAAGTCATCGGTTTGTCCAGTACCACGTCGAACCCATTTTCCAGGGCCATGCGGGCCGGACCGAAATGCAGATGATTAGGGGTGACAATGGACAGGAAATCCATTCGTTCGCCTTCGGGAAGGAGTTTTTCTTTTTCGATCATTTCCTGATAGGAGGCATAGACCCTTTCGGTGGGAAGGAAATATTCCCGACCCGATTGCCGGGATACGTCCGGCCGGCTGCTGAAGCACCCGCAAACCAGTTCGATGCTGTTGTCCATCAGAGCTGCACACCGGTGAATGGCTCCAATAAAAGCGCCGCTTCCTCCACCCAACATGCCCATTCGGAGTTTTCGTCTCATACGTTAGTCGTTTTTATGTTATTAGATTATGCGGAAACCCATTACGTGAGGTTGCACATAATGGGTTCATTCGCAAATATATATAAATTTAGGTAAGAATCACTGCCGATCGACTAAAAAAAATGGTTCTTCGCCACTTTAGGTGCAAATATGGCATATTAGCGGAGTGTTCAGCAGCCCCTTTCCAACACGCGCTACGCGTTTTTTTGACGGGCGCTACGCGTTTTTTAAAAAGGCGTAGCGCCCGTCAGAAAAACGCGTAGCGCCCGTCAAACAGTTGACAGTTGACAATTGTCAATAAATAAAGATCTCTGTGGTGAACTAAAGATAACTGTCAACTGTCAATTGTCAATTGTCAACCGTCAATTGTCAAAGTAAAATTACTTGAAGAATAAAAGTTCCGGAACCGGCTGGAAGGAGGTGGCGAGGTCCCAGGTCCCACTAAGAGACCGATTTCAGGACTTCCGTTGTTTCTTCACATACTTATCTCCCTGTTTTTCAATGAATTCGAACTCGACAGCACGTGTCAGCCACCTGCACGAGGTAGACTTTGAGTGATCTTGATGGGACATAAAACGATTGAATTCCGTAAAGGTAAATTCATCGGACATTTCGCGTATGGCATTCAGAATTCTGTCATAAGGTTCCAGCTTCTTGCCGGAAGCAGGTGGAAAAAGAGTGCTGAGTTGCAAGGTATGGGCCAGCAGCACATCGGTCATGGCCAGGGCCGACTCGAAATCTTCGTCCGTGCACGTGCGGTCCACGGCAAAGATCTGATCTTCCCACTTACGCAACGTGGTGAAGATGGCTGCCAGACGCATGGCCAGCAGGGCGAAACGGTACACCACGGCAGTCACATCTTCTTGCCCCCCGAAACGAACGGCGAGCAGATGGTTATGGAAATGAGCGGCATGGCGCTCCCACTGCTCATGGGTGAAGTGTATCTGGGTGCGGGGCATCTCCACGAGCTTGAGATACATGACCAGCACCTCTTCGCCCAACCGCCGGAGAAAGGTATGCAGATCTTCCACTCCTTCCTGGGGTTCGCACGAACGGAAGGAGCATTGGGCCTGGGCGGTAAGCGCGGCTATGCGGCTGGAGAATCCGTTTTCCGGCGAACGCACCAGGTCGAGATACTGTTTCAGGGTGCCCGACATGGAGAAGGCCAGCCGTACCTTCTCGATCCAGTACGTCAGACCGTCTTTCACGAACGAACGTCCGTACTCCTCGTGGTGGGTAGCGGCGCAGAACAGGTCGTCCATCCTGCCGTAGTCCTGCCCCAGGGAGCTCACCAGCGTATTGATCTCCGAGGCATTGAGCACCAACCCCTGTTCGGCATTATCGCCCAGGGAGCGTACCAGACAGGATTTGGAGCAGTTGGCCGAGATCTGCAACATCAGACGGGTAGGCTCTACGGGTTCCTCCAGGGTAAACTCTTTCCCTGCTTTGGCGGCTTTTTGCATCTCTATCTGATACTGCCGTAAGGCATTCTGGTATTCCTTATGGACTTTCGCGGACTTTTCGCAGAGAAACTGGTGCAGCGGGAACGAGATGCCCGAGGCGTGCGCCACTACGCCCTTGCCGGAAGCAGTAGAGGCCACGGCGGCAAAGAACAGGTGGCACGAATAGTCCAGATTGTCGTAGCGGAAACTCACCCGGGGCAGACAGGCGCTTAGGTTGGCCAATACGCTCATGAGCAAAAAGTCGCGCTCACGGGCGGCTTTGATGGGCGATACGGAACGCTTCAGCAGGTCGGGCAGACGCTGGTACACGTGTTCAGGGAAATAGGGTAAGGCGGACTGAATGGCTTGATTATTTTCCAACAAATCTACCCGCTTGTAATCTTCATCTCCGTCGTCCATCGGTCTCTTAGTGGGACCTGGGACCTCACTGCATTCTTTTCGAGACTCAACATACTGATAACCAGCGAGTATGTCTTGTCTCATCTTGGTCCCATCGTAATCCGGCTGGGCCAGTTCCCGGCAAGCTATTTGTATCAATATTTCGAATTCTTCGGAAGAAAAGTTTTTACTTGCCGCCTTGCGTCCCAACTTCAGCATCCGTTCGTGCCGGTGGCCCCGGACGAAGGGATTCCATTGCAGGAACTCCAGGAGAAATGCTTCGACCTGGGTGGGGCCGAACGACGGTACCGCCTCCTCCCAGGGAGGGGTGACGGGAGCCTCTTCTGCCGACGGGGCGACGGGAACGGCAGAAGAGCCGGTGGCGGCAACACCGACAGCATCGGCAAGAACATCGAGAGTAGCCGCTTCGGCCGCCCTCTCCCGCCAGGGAAAGACGGTGGCCTCCGGACGATAGAACGCCAGCGGATCGTTGGACACGAAGCAGAGCCGGGTGGCGTCCTTGCACTGCTTGTCCACCGCATGCCCCACCAGCCCGCTCACCTCGGCAGCCAGCCGGGCATAGGCCGTGCGGTACTCCTCCACGCTCGTGGCTTCGATGCAGACAATGGCTTTCACACCCTGTCCGGAGACGGTGCGGAAGCAGGCCACCACGTAGGGCAGCTCGCACAGGCGGGCGAAGAGGGCATCGGTCTGAGAGCCCGTCCCGTCGAAGTCGAGCGACGCGAGCCCGCTCAGCTCGCGGAGGCAGGCCAGGGAGTGTCCGCCCTCGCAGGTAGCAGCGATACACGCCGCGGGCAGGCCACGCTTCACACGGTCGGCCTCCTTCTTCCGGCCTTCGGCCACGAGGCGTCGGTAGGTGGACACGGCACCCTGGAACGCGGGGCTGCGGATGGAGTCGATAAACTGGGATAAAGTGATGATTTCGGACTTCGGGGAAGTGATAAGGGGGAAGAGGGAAATGTTTATTTGAATTTTCATGTTTTTTAAGATTTTTGAATTATCATAATTGGGCGTTCTGGAAACGTCCGTTTTTCTGTTTAGTAAGTCGGGTCGCCGACGGTGAGCAAGTGTTTCTCTACGTCAACCGTTTACGGAGGAGGCCGTAGATAGTTTGATTTCCACGATTGTAGAAAGATTGGAATAGCGTTCATAGTAATTGTTTTTTATACTTATGCAAATATCTGCATAGTAAATGACACCATCCGGTCAGTTTTGTCCGGATGGTTCTCGAAAGAGATTGCAATTTTGCATTTGAATAATTTTAATTTTGAAAAAATGAATCAAAATCACCCATCACCCGAACCAACCACTCAGGATAAGGAGAAAGAAATCTTTGACCAGAAAGTAGATGAAAACACAAGCATACTGCATGACTGCTTTGTACAAATGCTACAACTTGTCCATCTCACTAATGGAGCATTTGTTGATTCGATCGGCATATCGGAAAAGACGTTGAGACGTCAAAAAGAAAAGTTAAAAGGAAATTTTAACACTATTCTCAGGGCATTCATGGAAGCCTTTGAACTTCTGGGGCATACTTTTCACCTTAAAAATTTAACAAGCATGATCTTCGAGGCCTTGGCTACGCATCAATATATAGCCATTATACTGATCCCTAAAAAGCAATTGGATGATTACCCCAAAAAGAATCATCTGCTTACGCCCAACGACCCAACTACTCATTAAAATTCACTTGTTGACCTGCCCCGGAATGGGGACTTAATCGAGCCTAACTAAAAAGGAGATGCCCCGGCTATCGGGACATCTCCTTTTCTATAGTAAAATCATATCTACCGATGCTTTACACCCCCATATGATACTTGCGTCTATATTCAATTTCTGACTAATCGTACTCATCTACATATCTTCCAGAGTGAAACAAGCTGTCTCTATTTGCTCTTGAAAGAATAATTTGGTACGCAGAACTTCCACCTTCTGCTGAAACAATTCCGGCTTAAAGTTCTTGCGCTGGCGTTTTACTTCGGCCAACAGCACATGGGGTGAGTCTGCCGAAATGGCCACAATGTCCATTTTATTCTGATCGCCTCCCCTCCCTTTGGAGGTCTCCCACCAGGAACCTATGGCTTTATACTCCTGCTTTTCTTTGAGTTGCTGACGGAAATACCGCTCCAGCGTCAAACCGGAATAGGTGGAATAGTCGGCCTTTACGATTCCGGCAAGTTGGGTAAATAATCCGGTTTGAACAAAGTCCTGATATTTGGCAATGTACCTGAACCAAAAGCGCAGGAAGTTATCCGCAATCTCATACCGCACGTTTTGAGTGGCTTCTTTGGCCAATATGGGCCTTTTCTTGGCAATGACCTCATAATCTTCCTCCAAACGTTGCAGCAAACCTCCCACGCTGGCATTACCAATTGATTCTGATATCTCAGAAGCAGTATTCCTTCCTGAAGCAATAGCAGAAAGGATCGCATAATAATTTCCGTACTTCTTGCCAAATTCTTGAATGAGCAAAACGTTTCCTTCTTCCAGGAAAATGGAATTCTCTTGTATCACAGCATCTATCATCTTCGGCATGGTGAAACATTTCTTATCCAGCAAAAGTTCGATGTATTTGGGAACTCCACCGGTCAACGTATACAGGGCTAACAGGTCATCATGGGTATAGTTGGGATGATAATCGGAAAGTATTTGCTTGAGGACCGCCGTAGTAAAGGGCTTCAATTTGACAATACTATCGCAGCGGCCATACAAAGGTTCTTTGTATTCCATAAAGATTTTTCGCATGAATGTATAGACAGATCCACTCGCTACAAAATGCACATGAGTGGCATCTTTATACCTGTCCCAAACATCTTGTATCCCACTGTATACGGATGGGTTGATGTAAAGAAACTCCTGAAATTCATCCACGACCAAATTGAAAGATAAGTTCCGACCGACCGCCATCAACGCTTCGAAGAGACTTACAAAGGAGGAAATTTCAGATGGGATGTACGTGTTTAGCGAGCGACTTGCCGTTTCTGCAAATAGAGAGCATAAAGTTGCCTCATTGCTTCTTCTCACGAACAGGTACACAGTAAGGGTACCCTCACAACTCTTCAGAATCAGCTTTGTTTTACCGATGCGTCTGCGTCCGGTTAAAACAGTCATCTGGGAATGGTTATTGAATGCCACATCCCTTGTGTGAGCCAGCAGTTCCAGCTCTCGTTCTCGGTTATAAAACTTCATACGGCATTTACTTTTATCGCCGCCGCTATTTTCGCAGCAGCGAATCCCATATATCAGACCTCATCCGTGCATAAAACACAAATATGTAAAGCGTCCTCTATTTTAGTCAATGTTTCTAAAGAAAGATTTTCTTGTCCCTTCAACACTTTGCTTATGTATTGAGGAGATACATTCATGATGGATGCCAACTCTTTTTGAGACATCTTTAACTCATCCATTTTTTGGTGCATGAGTATGGCTATTTTTTGGGAATATCGCAACCATGATTTGTTCTTTCTTCGATATTCCGCCTCTTCTTTCCACTTGGAAGGATTTGAAGAAGCCAGTTTGCTCAATTTCTCATTTATACTATTCATAGTCACCTCCTTAAATACTAATCTCGTTTATATACTCCTGAAAACCATTCCTATCAACAATCCCATTACTGATCAGGAAATTCCTAACATTTTCTACTTTAACAAGCTCATCAGCAGTATGTTTACGTTCTCCCATTGTTCCGGTTAATTTAATAGCTCCGCCCGTAATCATATACACCCCCTCACCTAAGTTTAAAGCGTAAATCCTTAACCAGGAATCATGTTTCGCATTTCGTTTATATACCACTTTACCTAACTTATGTTTTACTTTTTCAAAAAACGATTCTTTGTTTTTATGAGTAAGCGAATTAAAAACAGCTTTAAGATCATCTTCTGGTTTCATATCGAGAAACACACTTTCCAAAATATCGCTATCTTCAATAGTATCTGATATAGCGTCACTTATTGAATCGACTTTGAAGAATTTTAAATCATCATAGTTTTCCCTAAAGAATTTATCTAAATACATCACATCATTCCATTGACTAAATAATCGGTACAATTCATTATCTTTTTCGTTCTCATAACGAACAACCCATAAATTCTCAGAGATACAATCAAAGTTCATACAATAATAGATTAGTTATACGCTACAAATATAATACTTTTATCCACACAATCAACCTTAAGGTTGATTATATTCCCTTTTTCGTTCTTCTTTCAGCCACTAAAAAAGGAGATGCTCCGCCTCGCCAGAACATCTCCTTTCCTTATTATATAAACATCACTACTCCCCAACAAACCGCCGGTAAGCCGCTTCGAGCTTCTCGTCATATCGATTCTGCCGGTAGCCCGGTCCGTTGTACAACTCAGCAAACCGTGCCCAGTCGCACTTGCGCAAGGCCAACAGCATAGGTGTACGTCCGGCCGCCACACTCTCCGGCAGATACAGGAAACGTCCCAGCAGACACATCTGCCCCAGTTCTCCCTGGCACATCAGCTCCACGAAGCTCCTCACAGAAGGCATGCCGCACACCGCATAATTGAACCCCATCAACTGGAACAGTCCCCAACTGGTGGAAGCATCGGCCGCTTCGCGGTGCAGGGCGCGTGCACGTTCCAGCCGGTCGTACTCCGCCACTCCACCTTTATAATACTGCTTGGTCCACCCGGGGTACAAGATATCCTCACGCCCGGCAGCCAACGGGGCCGGATCTATGCCCCGCTTCTTCAGTTCGCGCCAAAAGACATGTCCCTCGAACAGAATCGGCGGACGTCCGGGGATCAGCAGTCCCTTGCGACCGCCACTCTCCACTTGTTTCACCGCTTTCAGGGCGGCTACTTCTACTTCCAGCAATCCGGCCAGACCGCGATAATCCTCGTCGGTCAGCTCCGTATGCATCGGTCGCCCTTGAAGAAACAACGCTTCCCGGGCACTGTAATCACTCTTTGATGTACTCATAGTTCCTGCATTTTAAAAGTAAAACGTTTCTTCTTATACTTGAACAGGGTTTCCGAATCTTCCAGGATATTGAAACACGACGCCAGTTCCTTGCAATAGGGAGCGCTCACAGGGAGAATCTTTTTACCGATGTACAACGTATTGCCGATGAATCCCTCTATGTGATGGATATTAACAATGTACGAACGGTGTACCCGCTTGAACCAATCGCGGGGCAACTTCCGCTCAAAGTCGGTCAACGTATGCACCACTGTCAGCCGGTCGCCGGTCGACAAAAAAATATCACAATAACTTCCACTCGCCTGCACCCACATGATGTGGGCATACATAACCTTTCGTCTCATTTCTTTTTGCCTGATGAAGATGGCTTCACCCACACAACACTCTCGGAAGAAGTCGTGCCGCATTTCTTCTGTTTGCTTCATAGTTATCATTTATTATTTCTGAACCTTACAAAATTAACAAATATCTCCACATCTACCACCCCGATTTGCCGAATTGTGGTTTCTTTTTTGTGATTGCGGCAAATTCCTTTTTTAAAAAGAAACCGCGGGCTCCGGCCAGCTTTTTTCCGTCGCCCACACAAACCGTTTCGCTCCCTCCCGCCCGTCGGGTACATTTGCCCCGTAAGCTTACACGAGTATTCACTTTAATAAAACAAAAAATTATGCCATCAACCATTCCGTACGATCCTTCCCTGATACTGGGAAATGTGATCCACCCCGAGCGACTGAAAAACATCGAGGCCATCTCTGCCCTGCAAGCACCTGTGGATGCCGCCGAAGCCAACATGAACTCGCTCATCTCCCTGAAACGAAGTGTCGACATGACCATCCAGGAAATGCTCGACATGCGTCTCGACGTGTCCGAACTGGTGGTCGAAGCCCAAGCCGTAGGCCAACTCATCAAGGCAGCCGCCCTGGACTACGGGCTCAAGAAGATTGCCAGCGAAAAGGCCATCCAGCCCCTGCGGTCGTTCGTACGTACCGTGCACGGGGAGATCGAAAGCCCGATCGACTACAACCAGAGCGACATCAAGAAGCTGGACCTGGGCAACGACTCCATGCAGATGAACGTACAGTACTTCTCCTGTGAGCAGAACCAGCAAAGTTCTTCCTCGCACGTGGCCAACATCGCCTCCTTCGTGAGCAGTTCGCTGAGCTACTTCGGCTCTTACCATGCCCAACAGGCTTCGGTAACTGCCCAGCAACAGGTGCACACGCAGATGTCCAACCACAGCATTGCCGGTACGCTGGTCATCAGCATCTCGTGTACCCACAAGGATGCCCGCGTCTTCGCCCCCTTTATCCTCGATGTGGACAAGGCGGTACGGGCCTGGAACACCATCCATCCGGGCGACATGATCAAGACCAACGATCCCGCGTCCATCACACAGACGGCCCTGCTCCAGGAAACGCCGGCCGACAAGGCGGTGTACTTGCTCTCGGGCTGTACCTACGGGTCGAGCTTCGTGGGCATGGTGCACATCCTCAACACCAGCCACACAGTGTCCACCGAGCACATGGAGAGCATCGCCACGCAGATGCAGCAGAAGATGCAGTACGGTAGCTGGTTTGCCAAGATGTCGGGAGGTTTCGGCGTCGAAGCATCGTTTGCCGACGATGTGAAGAACCTGCTCAGCACCCAGAGCCTGCAGTCGCACTGCTCGCTGGTGACGATGGGCATCATCCCTTCCATCAAGTCGAACATCGTGAAAACGGCCGTGATGCAGTTTGTCGACTCCGAAGGGGCTAGCCCCCTGGAACAGTTGTCCAAGTTGCAAGGTGCCACCGCCGGCGAGAACAGCAGCATCGCCTCCAGCGCCCGCGAAGCCATCACCGGCAGACAGATGGTGGAGCTGCAGAATGCCAAGATCGACGCAGCCATCACCGGCCTGTCCAAGATGGAGGAGCAGGAAAACAGCATCATCAACGTCAACAGCATGATGACGGCCATGGACGACTACATCACCAAGTGTATCGAGACCGACAACAGCGTGGGCGTGCCCATCAACTATTTCCTGAAACCCATCACCAAGTCCATGATCACCCGCGCCTGGCTGAACCGCTACTATCCGGAGATGCTAAACCATGCCGGACGGGCGGACGACTCGGAGGACAACAAACCAGCCGAAGCATAATCATAGACTCGACGAACCATGTCCGACTCCATCGCTTTCACACATCCCTCCTTAGTGCTCGGCCAACTGGCCGACACTAAGTTGATGGAACAAGTAGCCCGGATGGGCCACATCGCCCGGCAAACGGATGCGGCCCACCAGCGACTGAATGCACTGATCCGCATGAAGCACTCCCTGATGATGACCCTGAACGAGCTTCATGGCATGGGTACACCGCTCGATACCCTGCCGGAGAAACTGACCGAGGTGGACCAGCAACTCCGGGAGGCGGCGACCGCCTATCTGAACACGTACCTGAACAATGAGAACCAGTTGTTCCAACTTCAATCGGCCTTAGCGTCCGAAGCATCGGTCAGCACTCTGCCCGAAACGCCTCTGAAGCTGGAAGAAACCACGTTGAAAGCTCATCCCTGGCACACTGCCTCCCTGAAACTCGACTCGCACTACTTCTCCCGGGGAGGCGGTACGAAAGAGGATATGGTGGCACAACTGGGAAACTTCGTCCGGAAATCCGGCGGAGCAGGAAGTGAGCAACTGGCCCGGGATGCCTCGGAACAGACTACCCGGCAGGCCGAAAGCCACCGGTTGTACGGCACACTGGTGGTGACAGCCCAGTGCACGCACCGCAACATCGGCGTCATAGAGCCACAGGTGATAGATCCTGTCAAAGCGGTCAATGCCTGGAACACGCTCTACCCCCATGCACGGATAGAGTCGCCGAAAGAGGAAGCAAAATCGCCCGGTCCGTCCACGTCCGACGAGGCCCTGACGCTCCTCACCGGAGCCGTCTACGGGTCGAGCTTCGTAGGCATGGTGCACCTGATGCAGGAGGAAGGAACGCCCGTCAAGGACTTCGAAAGCAACCGGGCCCGGCTGGAGGAAAAGCTACGGATAGGTGGCTGGCTCCAGGCACGGACCGGAAAGTTGGGGGTGGACCCGGAGATACTGGACGAAGTCAAGAGCTTCCTGATACTCCCTACAGTAACCGCCCACCTCAGCGTGATGACCATGGGCACCATTCCCCTGATCGGTTCCGGCAAGTCCTCGAAGGTGATGGATATCCACTCGCTCATCGCAGCACTGGACAACTACCTTGCCGAGGTAAACGGCTATCATCAGGAGGCAGGCAGGGACGTGGCACAAGGTATTCCCATCGGTTACTACACCCGGAAGCTGACACGGGGGGACATCGTACGGCTATCGTATCCGCCTGAAGACACGAATTCCACTAAAAAATAAATCCTTTTTAAAAACAAAAAATTATGAGAACAAAGATTACACAATTGATTTTAGCCTTGGTTGTCATCTGTACAACAGGCAGCAACGCCCTGGCACAAACAACGGTTTACGAAGCCAGTACACAGATGAACGCCAAAGTAAAAAGTGGCAATTTCCTCACGGAAGTCAACCAGCTACCCGCCGATGACAAACTGAAGACCTTGGACACTCCCACCGTGACGGTATGCGCATTGCTCCGTGGAGACAATTACCACACGTATTATAAGGATAGAGATTCGGTTAGCCTCGGCGCCTTCCTGTGGGTATTCGAGCCCGTCGATACCAAAGCCAGATTCAATGCCGTGAAAAGTCTTAAAACAATCAAGCGCTTCCGCCAGTTCCTGGGGTTGGACGACGTGACAGACAGGGATACCATCGTCTACCTGGAGGTGGAAAGAAAAGACATCTTCCGCCCGGCCTACGTCACCGATCCTACCAAGAGAATCGTCCCAGCCAAGGCTGGTGCTCCCTACACCCTGGATACGTCCGACGCGGTTATCCGGAGATGGTTCTTCGACCAACTGATCACCAACACCTATCCTTGGACACGGATGGGATACACGTACGACTGGGGAAACAACGTGCTTACCCCCCGCATCGGAGCCACGGAATTTGTGATCCGGAAAGATGCTAAATGTAAAATGGCAGGGTTTAAAACTTTTAATATTTTCATGCAGTAGCCGGAACATTTTCTCCTGTGAAACCGTTTCATAAGAAAGATATACCATTAAAAAAACACGATTGATCATTCTATGTTAATACACAGGCAGAAAGAAATTGACTCTCTGCGCCAGGCTTATCAAAGCCTGGTGCAGTCCAGCCGTTTACAAATACGCTTCATCACCGGCGAAGCCGGCAGTGGAAAAACGGTGCTGGCCAACCAGTTTATCGACGAAACAGCTCCCCAGGCCGAGCAAACGCTCTTCGTTTCTACCTATTGCAACATTCGTTCGGAGTATTCCATCCCTTACCAACCGTTCAAGGAACTGCTCAGGCAACTGCTGCAGGATGCCGGCGAACGCGACAAACTCCAACGCACCCGTGCGGATAAGGTAAAGGAATCTTTTGCCTTCTGCGGACGAATGCTGCTGGAGCATGCCCCGGACTTGCTGGGCAACTTTATCCCCGGTGCACAGGTACTCTCGGCCATCGGGCAACAGTTCCTCAAAGACCCCAAAAACGATCCTTCGCCCACCTTCATCGAAGAGTCCAAGATACTGGAACAATACCTGGAAGCCCTGCGGGCTATCGCTGCCCGCTACCGGCTGGTGCTCTTCATCGACGACCTGCAATGGATAGACCCGGCCTCGGTGAACCTGCTCTACCATCTGATGATGGGCTTGCAAAATGCTCCGGTAATGTTTCTGGGGTGCTACCGCAGCACGGACATCGACATCGCCCAGAGCGGCGGCGAACGGCATCCGCTCGCGAAGTTTATCACCGAGATGAAGATCCTGCGGGGCAATGTCTTCATCAACCTCGACACACTAAGCGCCGACGAACGCAGGCAACTGATGAACGACATGCTCGACGCGGAACCCAACCAGTACGACCCGCTGTTCCGCGAAAAGCTCTTCGAACGTACGGGCGGAAACCCGCTCTTCGTCAGCGAACTGATGAACTTGTTCAAAGACGAAGGGATGATCGTACGCAACTACGACGGCGTGCAGATGAACAACGCCCACCTGCAATGGCGGTCGTATCCGGCACGCATCGAGGGCATCATCCAGGAACGCATCGGACGGCTGGAAGATTCGCTGGTAGAGATCCTGTCGCACGCCAGCGTACAAGGCTATAATTTCATCGCACAGGTACTTTCGCGCACCATGGGCGAACCGGAACGCGACCTGCTGATGAAGCTCTCCAAAACGTTGCAGAAGCAGCACCACTTAGTGGCGGAAGGAAGTTGCATCCGTTCCGGAGGAGGCATGGTGTCGCAGTTCAACTTCTCGAACTACATTTTCCAGCAATACCTGTATCAGGAACTGAGCATGACGCAACGTATGATGCTGCACGGTGACATTGCCGGTATCCTGGAAGAACTGTTCCGCAACGAGCCGGAGGAGGCATCGGGCGACATCGCCCGACACTACGAGATGTCCGGCGAGTACGAAAAGGCTATACGCTACATCCTCATCACCGTGGACAGCATGATGCGCATCTCCCGCTACGTAGAGGCCAACACATTAATTAATAAAGGTCTGGCCCTGCTCCCTGCCATACGCGACCCGCGCGAACAGAAACAAAACCGCCTCGCCCTGCTCCTGAAGCAATGCATCTGCTACCGCTCCCTCAAAGGATGGGGAAGCGCCGAGGTAGAACAACTCTACCTGCAAACCCGTGACTTGTGCGAGGAGATGGGGCAGACGGAAAATACCGAAGTGATCTCGTTCGGCATCTGGGGCATCTACCTCTCCAAGCTGGACCTGCACAAGTGCATCGAAGTGGCCCGTGAAAACAAAGCCCTGGGTCAGCAACTCCAAAACCGCTCCATGATACTCACTGCCACTATCTCCATCGGCAACACACTCTTCTGGATGGGCCGCTTGTGCGAAGCCCAGACGGAGTTCGACATGTACCAGACAGAAGCCGAACGAGACAAGCAGGAGGGTGTGTTACGCACCGAGAACGATGAGATGAACGACCTCTTCGCCCGGATGTTTACCCTGCTCATCGCCCAACGGACAGGCAACCTGCTACGGGCACAGGAGATGCAGAAGATTATCCGGCAAACAGTGGAAACGGGCAGGAACCACTTCTTCAACGTCATCGCCTACCAGGCGCTCAGTTGGTTTTACTACTTCGAGGGCAACAAGGAGTTGCTCAACGTCTACTCCCGGAAGTTGCTCGACGAGTCGGCCGAGTATCACTTTGCCTTCTACGAGGGCATCGGGAAGATGTTCCGGGGTAGCTCTATTCAGGAAGAAAAGGATCCTATGCCGGCTATCACCCTGATCGAAGCGGGATACGCCATCCTCAAAGCACAAAGCGGTACCGACCCCACAGGCATGCACTCCATCTACGCCGTACTGCTCAGTCGCTCGCTGTTGGAAGCGGGCGAGGACGAACGATTCACCGCCCTGGTAGACCAGGGAATCCGGGTGTGCGAAACTCACGACGAACGCTGCTACCTCGACGAGCTATACCTCGCGAAAGCGGACTTCTTCCTCCGGAAAGGCGACACCGCGAACCGGGAACTTTGCCTGCAGAAAGCGCTGGAAGCAGCACGTGCCAACCAAGCCACCGGAAGCGAACAACGCATTCTTTCTTTGATGAAACACTAAATGCACAATAAATCATATGATTATGGAAACAACCGAACTCAAACAAATCGATTTACAACACATCGTCCGTGGCGCTTGCCTGCTGGGAAGCGGCGGAGGAGGAGGCTACGAAACGGGTATGAAGTTAGTGAGCTACTTCGCACCAGCCGCCGACACCCAACTGTATTACACGAATAGCGGCTACACCGTGCAGACCATCACGGCAGCCGATGCCATCGGATCGGGACGGATAGGCATCGTAGTGGCTTACCTCGGATCGCCCGAGAAAGCAGCCCGGCTCACCTACCCACGAGCGGCCGAAGCAGCCGTTCGCAAAGCAGCGGAACTTACGGGAGTACCCGTGAACCAGTTGTTCATCATACCGGCCGAAATAGGAGCTATCTCCAGCGCCACCGCCTGTCTGGTAGCAGCTCGGCTGGATGTTCCGGTACTCAACGGAGATCCCGCAGGAAGAGCGGTACCCACCTTGAGCCTCCTGGCGTTCTCGGCCCACGGCCTGTCGGTGAACCCCACCGTACTCTCCTCCGAGCCTGCCGGAGACGAAGACTCCATCCACACTGTACTGGAAGTAGAAAACGATACAGACGTCAGCGCCGCCTCAAAAATCGAGACACTGGCACGTCCTGTAGTGAGCCAACCAGAGTACGACCACCTGGCCGGACTGGCCCTGTGGGTGATGAAGGATACCAGTAACCTGGAAAACATGATCGTACCGGGCACACTCTCCCTTTGCCAGTCGGTAGGGACTTTCTTCGCCGGGAAACAGAGGGTCGAGGAGCACTTCAAGCCGAAATCCATCCTCCCCTTCTTTCAAGAATACTGGAAACGTATGGACATGTACTACCCATGCCACTTCTACACGGGTACTCTTCAGAGCGCCTATACGAAAACATTGGGCGGCTTCGACATGGGCGTCATCGACGTGCAGGTAGACAACCAACTCGTGAAAATGCTTTTCCAGAACGAAACGTTACTGGTATGGGACTCGGCGAAAGAAGTACCGCCCATCATGGCACCCGACCTGATCGCATACATCATCGAGGACGACTACATCCCGGAGAAGGGCCGGCAACTGCTCTTCACCAACGAGGACATCATGGAGAACGGCGTCCTGAAAGAAGAGCTGGAGGGCAAAACCATCCATATCTTCGGCTTCACCTCTCCCTCCCTGCTGCTACGCAGCGAACAGGCGGTGGCCAACGAAAGAGCCAGCCTGCTCTCTTCCCTATCGATGAGGAACGAGAACGAGGCTGGCGAAGGTGTGTTGCCGAAGAACTTTATGGCAGTGGTCAACAGCCTGGGATACTACGGGTGTCCCATCCTGATGATCCAGTGACACATTATTTATAGATACACTGCACCACTTCCACCTGGGAAGGGTTGTTGCGGTCGGTCTTCTTCACCCAGCGTCCGGTATGGTCGTACTCATAGTACGCATTGCTATCGATGGGGTTGCCGAATTCATCGTACAGATACGTGAGTACGCTCTGTGTCTTGGTGCTATTGGCCAGGGTCTTCTCGATGACCTGTTGGCGAAGGTATCCATACGCATCGTACTCGCATGTTTCGGTTTGTCCGATGACGTAGGTGGGTTGCAATGTCTCGGGCATGGCAAAGGAGGAAAGTGTTTTTTCCAGTTCGCCCCGGTCGTCATACTGATAGTTCACCGAAGTGACCAGCTTTCCACCGGTGTACTCCTGCTGCTCTGTCACACGAGCCTGGGCATCGTACCGGCGGAGTAGCAGTTGCCCATCGGCAGTGCGTAGAGAGTCGGACAGCAGTTCGCCTGTAGGTGCGAAGACACTGGCCCGGCGATAGACTTCACTGCCGGCTTTCGTGTCCACCCGGCTCTCGAGGGTACAGCGACCGTTGGCGTCGAAGGTGTACGTGGTGGTAAAGAGCGCTTCGTCCGTACCCGTCAGCACACTGGAATCGACCTGTTTCAGGGCGCCTTTCTCGTTGTATGTATAGTTGTTAGTGGTCGTTTTATCAGCTCCCGTCTCGGTGGATTTCACCAACTTGCCTTTGCTGTATGCATAGGTGTACGCGGGGGCTTGCCAGATGACGTGTTCCTCGAAGGTAGCACGCAGACCCACAGCCTTGTCGCGAAACTCCTTGTAACGGTGTGTCAGCAGGTAGTTCTTGACCAGGGCCAACTGGTCGGCACCTGTCACGGCACTCTTCAACACCTCATAGTCTACACTGTCAGTGCGGTATTCCAACGAGGCAGAATGCTTGCGGTCGGCAGCCGTGAGGCGTGCATCCGTACGATACGTGTCAATGGCGCTTTTCAGGGTAGCCAGCTCCTGCGGTTGGAGGGTGAGCTGATACAGGAAGTCATCGTACAGCGAGCGGGCCTGGGTCATCGACCGGCGGTTTTCGGGTCGTCCGAAGAAGCCGTTGACCGTGGTGTTGTCGAAATACAACTTGAAAGCCTCTATCGAAGGAGTCTTGCTTACGGTACGGAACAGTCCGTCAT
The DNA here is from genome assembly GCA_031554505.1 of Bacteroides sp. Lineage (GTDB taxonomy): Bacteria > Bacteroidota > Bacteroidia > Bacteroidales > Bacteroidaceae > Bacteroides. The sequence goes on from JAVBVI010000047.1 coordinate 90,163, forward strand.
CGTACACATTCATCACCTGGAGCAGGAAGCGCCCCTGGGGATATTCTTTCAGGTAGAGTTCGCACTGCGTCGCCTGCGGATTAGCCTTGACGACATCGTACATCGCTTCCTCGCGGATATCCTGAATAGCGGCCAACTTCGCCTTGTTCATCGGATACTGGGTGGAAGCCACGGAGTCGAGTACCGTCCGGGTAAGGGCCAGCCTATCGGTCGAAACAGACAACAGCGCCACCAACCGGTCGTCGGTAAGCATGCGTAACTGTTCGACGTCGACTTTGGCTCTTCCACAGATAGCTGGGAAAGAGTACGCCATAGCTGCTTTGTACGTAGAGAAATAGTGGGGAATGGAATCGACCTTTTTAACGTTCCATATTTCGTTGATGTAGTCTATCAACGCCACTTCATCGGGATAATACAACTGGGTCTCGTTATCGAGTTTAGCCCTGTTTTTCTGAAATTTCACGGTGTCATTGTCCACCAGATACTCCAGCAATTTTTCAATTTTACTTACCTTTTGCGCATTTGTCTTCACAAGTGGCAATGAGGCACAGAGTAAAAGAATCATCAAAATAATTCCAAACTTTTTCATTTGCCATATTTTTTTTAAGTTAAGGTAATCATGGTAATTTACTTAAAAAAAACAAGGCAACTCGCTTTCTGTTTAGCTTGGAAGTGTTATTTTTTCACAATACTGTTTATTTCATCTTTTCGAGGTATCCTACGGGGATATCCACCTGGGCGCATCCGAGTACATCGAGCCGCACGACGACCTTACTGTTACCGTTGATGGTAACGAGTTCGCCCTCCAATCCACTCAACTGGCCTTTGACCACACGCACCATCTCGCCGGGAGCAAAATTTTCGCTGGTCATGGTCACGGTCTCCTCGGAAAAGTCGAGCATGAAGCGGAAGCGCTCCATCTGCTTATCGGGAATGACAGCCGGTACGCTGGTACCCCGCAACACCATGTAGCGCGTCACGGACGAAAGAGCTACCACCTGCGTACGTTCCTCGAGTGTGACGTGGACGAAAATCATCATCGGAATAACGACGCGTTCCACGGTCTTCCGGCGATCGCTCCACTGACGCACTTCTTTCTGTATGGGAAGGTAACTCTCAATTCCCAATTGGGCCAGGCGCTCATGAGTTTTCTTTTCGTGATGCATACGTACGTATGCGACAAGCCATTGCTTCATGTAGTTTTTATTTCGATTCAGTGTGACAAAAGTACTGCTTTTTTCGGTATAGCACAATAAAAAACACTTTAGCCGAAAGGAAATAAAGATAAATAACACGAATTATATTTCGTTTTACTTTACAAATATATCTTTAGAAATCAGTCTGCCAATGGTTACACACTCATGCCAACCACCCATTTCCTGACAAAATGGTTCGGACAATTTATTCTCTAAACGCCCCTATGAATGAATATTTTATTCAACAATGAAATCAAATAAAACAACTTTAATCCCCTACGATACAATGAAGTACAAAAAGAGCAACTAAAAACAAGGGCAGATTCAGACATGAAAGACAGGCTCAAAATGTACAAATAGTTCGCATCCTATTGTAGAAAGCAATCAATTAGTTGTATAAAATTTTATTTTTCATTTTTCTGCGAAATATTTTGATATATTATTTTCTACATAGAATTTTATTCTATAAATTTGCAGCAGAAATTAGAATAAAAGTCTACCGGCCTTCTCTGGAAAATAGTTTCTCTAGGGCCAATGTTACCAAGGATCCGAAAACACTCGAAACTAGTCAATAAGTGATATACATACGACCGTCACGCGCACGCGAAAAGCAAGACATCGACAACTACTGGTCGCTTAGTACTTTCATCTAACCTTTTATAAATGATCCTCACTTCATCTGTTCTCCCCGAACAGATGAAGTGAGGACTTTTATTTTATGGCTATTTGATTTCCTCCTTGCGCCAGAGGATCGCGTGTCCACAGACGTTCTTGCCCCAGAGGGTAGGGTGTTCAGTTAAGGGTGCTCATTTTTTGAATCTGTACTCCTTGCCCCGTAGGGGCTACGTGTCCGTAGCCGGGGGTGTAAGCCCCCGGAATGGTTGCACAGCCATCTACGCGCCACGTAGTGGTGCTGTTATGCTCGCTCTTGGAATTATACACGGCACCACTACGTGGCGCATGTATGGGATATATCTGCCCCGGGGGCTTACCCCCCCCGGCTACGGACACCAACCCCTCTGGGGCAGGGGGAAGAAAGCGGATAATCATATTAAATTAAAATGGAAATACTATATTTGCAGAATATTCAATGACTAAACTGTATAATCATGGCCAATACTTACACTCAAATCTATGTTCAGATCATTTTTGCTGTAAAAGATCGTTTTTGTATGATCCCAGAATCATTTCGGGAAGAATTCCAAAGATATATTTCAGGAATTATTACGCAGGATAAATGCAAACTATATTCTATTTATTGCAATCCCGACCACGTACATCTTCTGGTCGGAATGCATCCTGCCTTATCTATATCTGATCTAACAAGGGATATTAAAGCTGTATCTTCAAAATTCATTAATGAAAAAGCAATATTTCCTTGTCACTTCAACTGGCAGGATGGATTTGGAGCATTCACCTATTCTCAATCACAAATAGAAAATGTAATCGGGTATATAGAGAACCAACCCCAACATCATCAAAAACAATCATTCAAAGATGAATATCTTGCTTTTCTGGATAAGTTTTCAATAAAATATGAGAAGAAATATTTATTTGACTGGATTAAGGAATAACAGCGCCACTCCGTGGCGCGTGAAAGGGGTACATAATTCCGTGGGCTTTCGCCCACGGCTACGGACACGTAGCCCCTACGGGGCAAGGGGTACAGATTCAAAAAATGAGCACCCCAAACTGAACACCCTACCCAGAGGGGCTACGTGTCCGTAGCCGTTCTTGCCCCAGAGGGGCAAGAAACCGAAAATCTATGTAAAGATTATTGAGCGGATGCCCTGTTTACACCTTACTTCTGTGCTTTCTGTGTATAAGCCGAGATATGGGCCGCGGCTTCTTTCAATCCGTCGGAAGTGGCTGTGAGACGGGCTTTCCCTGCTTTCCCATTGTTTTGCAACACCACCAGACACTTGCCGTAGAAAGCCTTGCGTTGGGGTGCCTTGAAGCTCTCGAGCGATGTGGGACTACCATTGTCCACCCCGGCTATAAAAGCTTCTCCATCGATCTGGAAATGCACCAGATTGTCGGCGTTGGGGCAGAGGTTACCGTCCTTGTCCAGCACCTCGACGGTGACGAAGCTCAGGTCGCGTCCATCGGCAGTGATTTCGGTCCGGTCGGGGGTGAGGCGTATCTGGGCGGGTTCACCGGCCGTATGTATTTCCTGCTCCAATACGGTCTGCCCGTCCAGGCGTGATACCGCCCGTACGGTACCCGGCTCATAGGTCAGGCGCCAGGATACGTGCAGGTCGTCTTTCCCTTTGCGGCGTACGCCTTGCGAACGATCGTTCAGGAAAAGTTCCACCTCGTCGGCGTTGTTGTAGTAGGCCCACAGGTCGATGGTTTGTCCGGCGGTCCAGTTCCAGTGCGGGAAGATGTGAAGCACCGGCTGGTCGGTCCACTCGCTTTGATACATATAATAGACATCCTTCGGGACTCCGGCCAGATCGATGATGCCGAAATACGAGCTACGAGCCGGCCACCAGAAGGGTGTAGGCTCGCCGATGTAGTCGAAACCGGTCCAGACGTACAGTCCGGAGATGAAATCGTTGTCGCGCACCAACCGCCAGGATTCTTCGTGGGTAGTTCCCCAGGGCACATGGCAGTTGTCATACGAGGAGCAAGAGAAGCTCGGTTCGTGGAACGGCTTGTCCCAACGCTGGGGCCAGATGTACATCGAGTCGGACGGCATGCGGTAGTAGCCGCGTGTCATCAGGGCCGACGTGCTTTCGGTGACGATGAACGGTTGTCCGGGGAAATTCTCCGGTACATCCTTGAAATAGGTTTCGTGGTAGTTGAACCCGATAATGTCGAGCGTCTGGGCACGGTACAGATGGTTGTTCGGATCGGGCTCGTTGCATCCGGCAGTGAGCGGACGTGTGGGGTCGAGTTCGCGGTACATATCGGCCAGCTTACGAGTGAGCAGGGAGTTGACGCTCATCTCTTCATCGGCAGCCAGGGCGGACGGATCGCGCTTGAAGTTGAGCAACAGGTTGGCCTGCTGTATGTCGAGTGTATCGGCTCCGGCGTCCGTCCACTGCTCCAACACTTCGTTGCCGATGCTCCAGACGAAGATCGACGGGTGGTTACGGTCGCGCATCACATGGTCGGTCAGGTCGCGTTCGTGCCATTCGTTGAAGTAGCGGGCATAGTCATGCGCGGTTTTCTTCTTGCGCCACATGTCGAAGGTTTCGTCCATCACGAT
>JAVBVI010000155.1:0-10281 GCA_031554505.1 Bacteroides sp.
TTTTACAGGTACTACAATCATGTTATTAAAATTAATATGTTATGTTTATTAAATATGCAGTCAAAATGCGCGGCAAAATTACACATACTTTCTTTATCCGCAAAACTTTCGGCAATAATTTATAAAAAATGGTACTTAACCGGGCATGGACAACCGCCTTATTTAAAAAGTGAGTATATTTGAAATCGTTTATAATATAATAAGGTATATGAAACAGAAAATCGTACAACGCATAGAGTCATTGCGCAAGCAATTCGACCCCCTGGGTATCCAGGCATTTATCATACCGGGCACTGACCCGCATCTGAGCGAATATGTAGCCCCGCACTGGAAGACTCGCCAATGGGCTTCCGGGTTTACCGGGTCGGCCGGAACAGTAGTAGTTATGCCGGAGTCAGCCGGATTGTGGACCGACTCGCGCTACTTCCTGCAGGCAGCCGAGCAATTAGCCGGCACCGGCATCGGCCTGTTCAAGGAGATGCTGCCCGAAACACCTTCTATCTCTGCTTACCTCGGAAACCAGCTCCGGCCGGGTTCTACCGTGGGAATCGACGGGACAACTTACTCTGTAAACCAGGTGGAGCAATTGCGAAAGGAACTGGAAGTATATGGACTGCTGCTGAATACGCAGATTGACCCAGTAGCTCCGGCTTGGACCGACCGACCGCCCATGCCTGCCGGACCGGCCCGCATCTACCCCATCGACTATGCTGGTGTGAGTTGCGAAGCGAAGATTGCCGCCATCCGCACTCGTTTACAGGAGAGCCGCACGGAAGGTCTGTTCCTCTCGGCACTCGATGAAATTGCCTGGACATTGAATCTTCGGGGCGACGATGTACACTGCAATCCGGTGGTAGTGAGCTTCCTGCTGATCACCCAGGAGGAGAGTCTGTTCTTTATTGCTCCCGAAAAGCTGACCGACGAAGTGCGGACTTACCTGGCCGGACAGGGCATTCAGGTAAAGGCGTACACCGAAATAGCATCTTGCCTCGCAGCACTCCGCATTCCCAGCCTGTCGGTCAACCCAGCCAAGACTTGCTACACTTTGTTTTCGGCCATCAACCCGGCTTGTGAAATTCGTCGTGGCGACTCGCCGGTAGCGTTGCTCAAAGCCATCCGAAATGAAAAGGAGATCGAGGGCGTCCACCGGGCTATGGTGAAAGATGGTGTGGCGCTGGTGAAATTCCTGAAATGGCTGGAAGAGGCCGTACCGGGCGGTAATGTCACCGAGCTGTCGGCCGACGAGAAACTGACCAGCCTGCGTGCGGAGCAACCGCTCTACATGGGCAACAGTTTCGACACCATCGCCGGATACAAGGATCACGGCGCCATCGTGCACTACTCAGCCACTCCAGAGAGCAACGCCACGCTGAAACCTGTCGGTTATTTTCTGCTCGACTCGGGTGCCCAATACCTGGACGGAACGACTGATATCACCCGCACCATCGCCCTGGGCGAACTCTCTGAAGAGGAGAAGACAGACTACACGCTGGTTCTGAAAGGACATATCGCCCTGGCGTTAGCCGAATTCCCGGCAGGAACCCGCGGAGCACAGTTGGACGTGCTGGCCCGGCTCCCGATGTGGAAACAGAAAAAGAACTTCCTTCACGGCACCGGCCACGGCATAGGACACTTCCTCAACGTACACGAAGGTCCGCAAAGCATCCGTATGAACGAGAACCCCACAGTACTGCAACCGGGCATGCTTACTTCCAACGAACCGGGCGCTTATGTATCGGGCAGCCACGGGGTACGTACCGAGAACCTGATACTGACCTGCAAGGCCGGCGAAGGGATGTTTGGCGAGTACCTCAGGTTCGAAACCGTCACCCTCTGCCCCATTTGCACCCAAGGTATCCGCAAGGAGATGCTCAGTGAAGAAGAGGTGGAATGGCTGAACAACTATCACCGGAAAGTATTCGAGAAGCTATCGCCCGCAATGGACGAAGCAGAAAAGGAGTGGTTGAAGAAGGCCACGCAAAGTATCTAACCGAAAGTAGAAAATAAGATATGGCATTGATCAGATCGGTTCGGGGATTTACCCCCGAAATAGGAGAGAATTGTTTTTTAGCGGAGAACGCGGTCGTCATCGGCGACGTCAAGATAGGACGCGATTGCAGCATCTGGTACAGTACGGTACTGCGCGGGGATGTCAATTCCATCCGCATCGGCAATGGGGTGAACATACAGGATGGCACGGTGCTGCACACGCTGTATCAGAAGTCGACCATCGAGATAGGCGACTTCGTCTCGGTGGGTCACAACGTGACGATCCACGGAGCCAGTGTCAGGGATTACGCGCTAATCGGCATGGGGTCTACCCTGCTGGACCATGCGATAGTTGGCGAAGGTGCCATCGTGGCAGCAGGTTCGTTGGTGCTGAGTAATACGGTCATCGAGCCGGGAAGCATTTGGGGCGGCGTCCCTGCCAAGTTCATCAAGAATGTGGACCCGGAACAGGCTAAGGAGCTGAACCAAAAGATTGCACACAATTATCTGATGTATTCGGACTGGTACAAAACTGAATAAGCGCCCCGCTGTTATTGGAGCACTTCGACCGCCCGCTTGATACGAGCCTGTGTCTCTTCCTTACCCAGCACCCAGGATATATCGAACATGTGCGGTCCTTTGCCTTCGCCTACCAGCGTCAGGCGGAAAGCGTTCATGATGTTTCCGGTGTGGTATTCCTTGGCAGCGATCCAGTCCATGACGATCTTTTCCTGTCCTTCAATACTGAAATCATCGATCGCGGCCAGCACTTCGGCCAGTTCGGTCATGCAACGGGCCGAATCTTCCTTCCAACGTTTGGCTACAGTCTTCTCGTCGTACGTCTCGGGCGCCACGAAGAAGAAGCTGCTGGCTTCCCACAACTCCTGCACGAAGCTCACGCGACCTTTCATCATGCCTACCACAGCTACTACTTTTTCGAAAGGCGCTTCCACGCCATGCTCCTTCAGAACGGGAACGAACAGGCGGGCGATTTCCTCGTCCGGCTTTTGCTGGATATATTGATGGTTGAACCAGATACCTTTCTTATAGTCGAACTTCGCACCCGACTTGCTGCAACGTCCCAAGTCGAACAAGTTCACCAGTTCGTCCATCGACATCATTTCCTGATCGTTGCCCGGATTCCATCCCAGCAAGGCGAGGAAGTTAATCACCGCTTCGGGCAGGTAACCGGCTTCGCGGTATCCCGACGACACATCGCCTGTCTTCGGGTCGTGCCATTCGAGCGGGAATACAGGGAATCCCAGACGGTCGCCGTCGCGCTTGCTCAGTTTACCGTTTCCTTCCGGTTTGAGCAGCAGCGCCAGGTGGGCAAACGAAGGCATGGTATCTTCCCAGCCGAAGGCCCGGTAAAGCAATACGTGCAGCGGCGCCGAGGGCAACCATTCTTCACCACGGATCACATGCGACACCTCCATCAGATGGTCGTCCACAATGTTAGCCAGATGGTAGGTAGGCAACTCGTCGGCCGACTTGTACAACACTTTATCATCCAGGATGGAAGAGTTCACCACTACTTCGCCACGGATCAGGTCGTTCACCGTCACCGTCTGGTTCGGTTCTATTTTGAAGCGTACTACGTACTGTTTTCCTTCGGCAATCAGCGCGTCCACCTCCTCTTTCGGAAGTGTAAGCGAGTTGCGCATCATGCCGCGTGTGGCAGCATCGTACTGAAAGTTGGCAATCTCCGCCCGTTTGGCTTCCAGCTCTTCCGGCGTATCGAAAGCGATGTATGCCTTATCCGATTCCAGCAATTGCTGCACATACTTCTTATATATTTCCCGACGCTCGGACTGACGGTACGGACCGTACTGGCCGCCAAAGCTCACGCCCTCGTCGAACCGAATGCCCAGCCACTTGAATGATTCCAGGATATACTCTTCTGCTCCCGGCACAAAACGGGCGGAATCCGTGTCTTCGATACGGAATATCAACTCCCCTCCATGCTGGCGGGCAAACAAATAATTATATAAAGCTGTGCGCACGCCGCCGATATGAAGCGCACCCGTAGGACTGGGGGCAAAGCGGACTCTTACTTTTCTTTCTGTCATATTTTACGTTAAGTAATGGGTAAATCGCGGTAAAAGTAAACCTTTTTTTCCACACTATTGTTTTTTTTTGTACTTTTCGCAAAAATTGAGCCGATGGATAATAATAGAAAGAAAAAGAAACTCTCGTACAGAGACTGGCTATACAGAGCCTTACTGTTCTGCGGAACGGTAGCGCTGATCGTTTATTTCCTGCCGCGCGACGGAAAATTCAACTATCAGTTCGACGTTAACAAGCCCTGGAAGTACGGACAGCTGATGGCTACGTTCGACTTCCCTATCTACAAAGACGACGACGTGGTGAAATGGGAAAAAGACAGCCTGCTACGCACGTTCCAACCTTACTTCGAGCTGAAAAAGGAGGTTGAAAAGGTAGAGATCGACCAGTTGAAGGCAGACTACAACAAATACCTCAAAAACATCCTTCCCTCGGCCGACTATGTACGGCACATCGAGAGAACGCTGAAAGAAATCTATGCTTCGGGTATCGTAAGCAGTGAGGACATTGAGACATTGCAGAAAGACAGCACGCATATCATTAAAGTGATCGATGAGAAAGATGCCAACTCGCGGATGATGAACGATATCTTTACGGTCAAAGAAGCCTATGAACACTTGATTTCGGCTGACACGACGCATTACCGCCGTGACCTCCTGCGCCAGTGCGACCTGAATAATTACATCACGCCCAACCTGATTCACGACAGTCTGCGAACGGCCAGCGCCCGCCAGGAATTACTGGACAGTTTCTCCTGGGCCAGTGGCATGGTACAAAGCGGGCAGAAAATCATCGACCGCGGAGAGATTGTGAACCCGGAAACCTACCGTATCCTGGAATCGCTCCGGAAAGAGTCGTTGCAACGCAGCGAATCGCTCACCCAGAAGCGCATCATCCTGGTCGGACAAGTCTTGTTCGTAGGCGCGTGGATCTTGTTCTTCATGCTGTATCTGCATCTGTTCCGCCGGGATTACTATGCGCGTCGCAGGGAGCTCGCCCTGATCTTCATCCTGATCGTGTTCTATTGCGTGATCACTGCACTGATGGTAGGAAATAACTTCTTCAACGTGTACATCATCCCGTATGCCATGCTGCCGATACTGATCCGGGTGTTCCTCGACTCGCGGACGGCCTTCTTCACGCATGTCGTCACCATCATGATCTGCTCCATCATCTTGCGGTTCCCGCACGAGTTCATCCTCACGCAACTGGCGGCAGGCATGGTGGCCATCTTCAGCCTGCGGGAACTGTCGCAACGTTCGCAACTGCTGCGCAGCGCTCTCTTCATCATCCTGACCTACGCGGCTGTGTACTTCATGTTCGAACTGATCACCGAGAATGATCTTTCGAAGCTGAATATCCGAATGTACAAATACTTTATCACCAACGGTATCCTGTTGTTGTTTGCTTACCCGTTGCTGTTCCTGTTGGAAAAGACATTCGGCTTTACCTCGAACGTCACACTCGTGGAGCTTTCGAATATCAACAACGACCTGCTACGGCAAATGTCCGAAACCGTGCCCGGCACCTTCCAACACTCCATGCAGGTGGCCAACCTGGCAGCAGAAGCGGCTATACGTATTGGCGGAAAGAGCCAACTGGTACGTACAGGAGCTTTGTATCATGATATAGGAAAAATGGAGAACCCGGCCTTCTTCACCGAAAACCAGTCGGGCGGGATCAATCCGCACCGCAATCTGAGCTACGAGCAGAGCGCCCAGGTGGTGATCAGCCACGTTACCGACGGAATCAAGCTGGCCGAGAAGTACGATCTACCGAAGGTGATCAAGGATTTCATCAGCACGCACCACGGACGCGGAAAGACAAAGTTCTTCTACATCTCCTGGAAAAACGAACATCCCGGCGAAGAACCCAATGACGAACTGTTCACCTACCCCGGGCCGAATCCGTTTACCAAAGAAACGGCCATCCTGATGATGGCCGACGCCGTGGAAGCCGCTTCGCGCAGCTTGCCGGAATACACGGAAGAGAGTATCAGCAACCTGACGGACAAGATCATCGACTCACAGGTGGCCGAGGGGTATTTCCGTCAGTGTCCCATTACATTCAAGGACATCGAAACGGTGAAGAGTGTGTTCAAGGAAAAGCTGAAGACCATCTACCACACCCGCATCAGCTACCCGGAACTAAAAAAGTAAGCAGGCCGGCACAGGCATCCTCCAGAATATCGATCACGTATTCGAACCCTTCGGCGCCGCCGTAATAGGGATCGGGTACGTGATCGGCGGGTATACGGGTACAGTACTCCGTCATGCGGTGTATCTTTTTCTGTTCCTCGGGACCGGGAGCGCGGTCGTTCAGGTCGGCGATGTTCCGGTCGTCCATGCCCAGGATGAGGTCGAAGTTATAGAAATCTTCCGTCCGCACGGGACGTGAACGATGCACCAGGTTGTATCCCCGGCGAGCCGCATGGGCACGCATCCGGCTATCGGGCAGTTCGCCCTGATGATACGACAGGATTCCGGCCGAATCGATGACAAACTCATGTTCCAGCCCCGCTTCTTCCACCAGGTGCCGCATCACTCCCTCGGCCGTGGACGAGCGGCATATATTGCCCATACACACAAACAGTATTCTCTTTTTCATATTACGTCGGATCTACGTCGTAGTAAACAATCAACGACTTAAAACGTTCGTCCTCCTGCATTTCGCGTTGTACCCGCACCAGCAGTTCGCGGGCCAGCGCCATGGAGGCGTTGTATTCTATTTTGACGATAATTTTCTTGATGAACAACATCTGCACCCGTCCCACCGGTGGTTTGTCGGGACCCAGCACGCGGTCGCCGAATACAGCCCGCAACTTCGCCCCCATGACTTGTGCCATTTGTTTCAACAAAGCCTCATCGCGGTGTTTCAGGAACACATAGACCAGCCGGTAGTAAGGCGGGTAGTGAAACATCTGCCGTTCGGCCAGTTGCCCGGCCACCATCTGTCCATAGTCGTTCGTCCTCACCTGATGAATGATGGGATGGTCGATACTCTTGGTTTGCAGCACTACCCTTCCGCGCTTGTTCTTTCGTCCGGCCCGCCCCGCTACCTGCGCCATGAGCTGGAACGCCCGTTCGTAAGAGCGGAAGTCAGGATAGTTCAGCATGGTATCGGCATTGAGGATACCCACCACGCTGACATGATCGAAGTCCAGCCCTTTCGACACCATCTGGGTACCGATAAGGATATCCGTCTTTCCCTGCTCGAAGTCGGCAATGATCTTCTCGTATGCTGTACGGGTACGGGTAGTATCCAGATCCATACGAGCCACGGAGGCTTCGGGGAACATCGTCTTGATGTCGTCCTCGATCTTCTCCGTACCGAATCCGCGGTTCACCAGTTCCACTCCTTCGCAAGCCGGACAAGAACGGGGCAACTGATAAGTATATCCGCAATAGTGGCACGTCAGTTGGTTGATGCCTTTGTGGTAGGTCAGACTCACATCACAATTCTGGCATTTCGGCACCCATCCGCAGGTGCGGCACTCCACCATCGGGGCAAAGCCGCGACGGTTCTGAAACAGGATGACCTGTTCCTTCCGCTCCAACGTTTCCTTTATATTTTGTAGCAACAGTGGCGAGAACTGTCCCGTCATCCGTTTCTTGCGATGCAGTTCCTTAATATCTACCGTGACAATCTCCGGCAGTTGAATTTCCTTGTAACGTTCTTTCAGCTCCACCCAGCCGTATTTCCCTGTTTGCGCATTGTGCCACGACTCGATGGACGGGGTGGCTGTGCCGAGCAATGTCCTGGCTCCATAATACGACGCCAGTACAATGGCAGCGTTGCGTGCATGGTAACGGGGAGCCGGGTCCTGCTGCTTGTAGGTATTCTCGTGTTCTTCGTCCACAATCACCAATCCCAAGTTACGGAACGGCAGGAATACCGACGAACGCACCCCCAGAATGATGTCGTAGCCCGACTCACCGAGCTGTTTCTGCCAGATTTCCACCCGCTCAGCATCGGGAAACTTGGAGTGATACACACCCAGCCGGTTGCCGAACACCCGCCGGAGGCGGTCGGTGATCTGCGTGGTCAGGGCTATTTCGGGCAATAGGTAAAGCACCTGTTTACCTTGTCGGAGGGTCTCTTCGATGAGGTGAATATAGATTTCTGTCTTCCCGCTGGAGGTAACTCCCTGCAACAGGCAGACATTCTTTTCGAGGAACGATTGCCGGATGGCATCGTAGGCCCGCTGCTGGTATTCATTGAGCGGATGAGGAGGTTGTGTCCGCGCCAGTTGGATATTCAGTCGTCCGATTTCCTGATGATAGACTTCCAGAATGCCTTTCTCCACCAGCCCGTTGAACACGGAGGGAGTAGCCCCTGAGCGGAGCAACAGTTCTTTTTTGGAAACTTCTTTCAGGTGGCGGTCGCCCAGCACGCCGGATAGTTCGATCTGTTTCATCAGCAGCGCCAGTTGCTTCGGCGCCCGCGTCAGTTCATCGAACAGCGCGCGGAGAGATTCTTCGTTCCGATAGGCTTCCGTCAGCCGCACCCGTACTTCCGTCTTGGGTTTGTACGTGCGACGCAACTCTTCCTTTATATAAAGTGCTTCTTTCTCGAGCAGCGATTTTACCACATCGAGTATATTCTTGAAGCCACTCTCCTTCTCCAGGCGGGTGACGCTTTGTTCCGGGTCCACCGAAAGCAGGTCGAGCACCCGCTGTTCGCGCTCGGTAAGCGGAGTCTCTGCCTCGAAATCGGGATTGTATTCCACCACTGTCTCGCTTTCCAGTTTCAAGCCCGAGGGGAGGGCTGCCTTGTACACATCGCCTTGCGTACAGAGATAGTAGTCGGACATCCACGCCCAAAAGTCGAACTGGTGGGGAAGCAACACAGGCGAAGCGTCGAGCACCGCCGTGATCTCCTTCACCTCATAGCCCTCCGGAGCCTGGGTATGTACCCGCTGCACGATGGCCGTATAGTACTTCTTCTTCCCGAAGGAGACCACCACCCGGCAACCGGGACTAACCTCTCCGTTCCCTTTCTCGGGCAGCGAATAGGTAAAGCTTTTGAAAAGCGGCAGGGGCAGTATGACGTCGATGTATGTTTTCATTCCGACGGCAAAGATATCAAAAAAAGAGACTCCCCCGGAAGAGAAGTCTCTTTATCTAAACACGATTTACATTTCAGATCAGAAGATATATGCTACAGATACCTGCCAGGTCTTCGTCTTGTAATTGGAAGAGAAGACAGCATCCGTAGCATCTTTAAAGCTTACATCGCCCGAATCGCCCAGCGGGATGTTGTAGTTGACACCTACCTGCAAATGGTTCACCAGCTTCACACCGGCACCCACATTCACACCTACCTGAGCTTTCTTCTTGTCAACTGAGCCATCCACATAGGTCTTTTCCTTTGCAAAGTCGAAGAAGAAGTCCGGACCGGCAGCTACATAGATACCCAACAGATCGCCCAAGCCAATGGTATATTTCAGATTGATAGGAATATCAAGTCCTTGTTGTTTGCTCGTTCCGGATTCGCCTTCGTAGTCTACTTTCAGATCTTTCTGCGAGTAGAGCAATGCTCCGTCCACACCCAGTCCGATGATAGGAATGGTAAACTCGGCCATCGGGCCAATAAAGAACCCGGTCCGGTTGTCCGACGAGTAAACGTTCTTATCAAAAGAAACTTTTGACACATTCAAACCGCCCTTCACACCAAACTTAAGCTGTGCTTGGGCAGGAATAGCCATGCACAAGCATACGGCTATCATTACAGTACTAATTACTTTTTTCATACTTTGAAATTTAATATTCGGCACAAATATAGATAATTTAAATAAAAAAACGTCTAACCAGCCATGTTTGTTCATTTTTCATCAACGTAAAACGGACAGCCCAAAGGCCGCCCGCTTTATAAGTTTCAATTTCTTGAACTAAGTTTCCTACATAGTCCGGCAATCAATACTCCTCTTCATTAAAGAAGAAATCTTCTTTGCTCGGATAGTCCGGCCATATATCTTCTATGCTCTCATAGATATCACCTTCGTCTTCCATTTCTTGCAGGTTCTCGATTACTTCCAGAGGTGCCCCTGAACGAATTGCATAGTCAATAAGTTCGTCTTTCGTTGCCGGCCAGGGTGCATCTTCCAATTTTGATGCTAATTCTAATGTCCAATACATAAGCTTCGAGCATTTAATTGTGATTAATTATCTACTTTCAAATTTTCGGCAAATGTATAATAAATTATTTCACTTGCAACTATTATCCCAA
>JAVBVI010000073.1:0-5389 GCA_031554505.1 Bacteroides sp.
CCACCCGCGCGGACGTACTACTTCTGCAACATGGTTCAACAATGCTCCGTGGCTGGATTTCAATATGTTCCAAAGCGGACACCGTCGTTACGGACAACGCAAGGGCGATGGCGATTATCCCATCGAGGAGAATACCGAAGAAGATAACTGGCGTTTCGTAGAGCGCAGCATGGCCATGAAGCCGATGAAACCTGTCATTGACGGTGAGCCTATCTACGAAGACATCCCTCAAGGTTTGCACGATGAGAACGAAGTACGTTGGATGGATTACGATGTACGCCGTTATGCTTACTGGGCAGTATTTGCCGGAGCATTCGGTCATTCGTACGGCCACAACTCCATTATGCAGTTTATCCGTCCGGGTGTAGGCGCTGCTTTTGGCGCGAAGAAACCTTGGTGGGACGCACTCCACGATCCGGGTTACAACCAGATGATTCACTTGAAGAACCTGATGCTTACTCTCCCGTTCTTTGAACGCATACCCGATCAAGGCGTAATTGCCGGAACCAACGGCGAACGTTACGATCGCGCCTTTGCCACTCGTGGAAATGATTACCTGATGGTGTATAACTACAGCGGTCGACCGATGCAGATTGATCTTAGCAAAGTCAGCGGAGCTAAGAAAAACGTTTGGTGGTTCGCGGCCAAGAGCGGTAAGCTGGAGTATATCGGCGAGTTCGATAGCAAAGTCCAGACCTTCCAACCCGACTGCGGTTACAATAGTGGTAACGACCATGTACTGATTGCAGTAGATGCTGCAAAAGACTACGTGAAGAAGGAGTGGAAGGAACTTCCCGATGCTCAGCAAAAGTGGAATAAGTAATTATCAATTGACAATTGACAATTGACAATTAAAAAGGCGAAGTTGATTCCCTAACTGTCAATTGCGCATTGTCAATTATCAATTCCTAAAGTTATGAAACAAACAATCAAACAACAATGGATGTTCCTGCTGGCCTGCCTGCTCCTTTGCGGAAGTGTGCAAGCTGCCGTGAGTACCACTTACCTGCGTACCGAGCAGTTGGTCAACCCGCTAGGTATCGACGCCCGTCAACCACGTTTCAGCTGGCGCATCGAAAGTGACCAACAAAGCGTGATGCAAACCGCCTATCAGATTCTCGTCGCCACATCTCCCGAGAAGTTGGCACAAAACGAAGGTGATCTCTGGGATTCAGGCAAAATTTCCTCCGACGCTTCACAATGGATCGCCTACCAAGGCAAACCGTTGAAAAGCAACGTACGCGCATTCTGGAAAGTAAAAGTATACACCAGCAAAGGCGAAGCCAATTGGAGCGAGTCCGCGACTTTCGGCATGGGAATCCTCGTGGAATCCAACTGGAAAGGCCAGTGGATCGGTCTCGAACGTCCGGCACCCGGCGATAGCGATACCCAATGGAGCCGTCTGGCCGCCCGCTACTTTCGCACAGAATTCAACACAAAGAAAACCGTGAAACGTGCCACCGTGCACATCTCCGGCATGGGACTGTACGAACTCTACATCAACGGCAAGAAGATTGGCGACCAAGTGCTTGCACCTGCCCCGACAGACTACCGCAAAACGGTGTATTACAACTCATTCGATGTTACCACCCAACTGGCTAAAGAAAACGCTATCGGCGTGACCCTCGGTAACGGACGGTTTTACACCATGCGTCAGGATTATAAACCCTATAAGATACCTAACTTCGGTTATCCCAAACTCCGTCTGAACCTCGTCATCGAGTATACCGATGGATCGCAGGAAACCGTTGCTTCGGATCTTTCCTGGAAACTCACCACCGAAGGCCCCATCCGCAGTAACAACGAGTACGATGGCGAAGACTACGACGCCCGCAAGGAACTCGGCGCCTGGTCGGAAGTGGGTTACGACGATTCCAAGTGGCAAACACCCGAACGCGTCGGCATCCCCGACGGAGCGCTGCGTGCACAGATGACACCCAACATGAAAGTCATGGAAACGGTGAAACCCATCAGCATCAAGAAAGTAGGTGGTGTGTACATTATGGACATCGGTCAGAATCTGGCCGGCTGGGTACGCTTCCGCATCAAAGGTGCTGCCGGAGATACCATCCGCTTGCGCTTTGCCGAAGACCTGTTGCCCGATGGCAACCTGTATATGCGCAATCTGCGCGATGCCCGTTGCACCGACCACTACATCGTGAGTGGTAAAGAAGCAAAAGACGCCACCTGGGCTCCGCGCTTCGTGTATCATGGTTTCCGCTACGTAGAGATCAAAGGATATACCAATCCGCAAGTAGCAGACTTCACCGTTGAGGTAGTAGAAGATGACATGGAACATGTAGGCACACTTACCACTTCGGATGACGTCTTCAATACCGTGTTGAAGAATGCCTTCTGGGGAATCCGCAGCAACTACAAAGGCATGCCGATCGACTGCCCGCAACGCAACGAACGTCAGCCGTGGTTGGGCGACCATACCACTGGTTCCCTCGGCGAAAGCTTCCTGTTCAACAATGGAACGCTGTATGCCAAATGGATGGACGACATCTGCGAAGCACAACGCCAGGACGGTTGTATCCCCGACGTAGCTCCGGCTTACTGGAACTACTACTCGGACAACATGACCTGGCCGTCGACTCTGCCCATTGTGTGCGACATGCTTTACACACAGTATGGCAACACCCAACCCATCAGCAAGAGCTACGACGCCATCAAGAAGTGGCTGGCACACATGAAAGACGAATACATGACACCCGCCGGCATCATGACCAAAGACAAGTACGGCGACTGGTGCGTACCGCCCGAATCGCTCGAACTGATTCACAGCAAAGACCCCGCCCGTCGCACGGACGGCAAACTGCTTGCCACGGCCTATTATTATAAATGTACCGCGTTGATGCAGAAGTTTGCCCGCATGCAAGGCTTCGAGGCCGATACCCGTTACTACGGACAGGAAATGGAACGCACGAAAGCTGTCTTCAACAAGGAATTCCTCACAGTGAAGAAAGGTACGTCGGACGTTCCCGGTCATCTGCTCTATCCCGATAGCATCTTCTACGGAAACAACACCGTGACAGCCAATATCCTGCCACTCGCTTTCGACCTCGTTCCCACAGATTTGCGCGATGAAGTAGAGAAGAACGTCATCAAAACCATCATCACCACCAACAACGGGCACATCAGCTGCGGCGTTATCGGTATGCAATGGGTGATGCGTGAGCTCACTGCTATGGGACGCGGCGATATCGCTTACCTTTTCGCTACCAATGACACGTATCCTTCCTGGGGCTACATGGCGAAGAAAGGCGCTACCACCATCTGGGAACTTTGGAACGGCGACACTGCCGACAAGGAGATGAACAGCGCCAATCACGTAATGATCCTCGGCGACCTGCTGGCATGGAGTTATCAGAACCTGGCGGGTATCAAGAGCGACCTCACGAAGGTAGGTTTCAAGCACGTTGTGATGAAGCCTGATTTCGCTATTCAGGAACTGAGTAAGATCGATGCATCGTATGTATCGGCCTATGGAAAGATCGTCAGTCGTTGGGCAAAGACACCGATGCACGTAGAGTGGGACATCGAAATTCCTGCCAATACTACCGCTGAAGTGCATCTGCCCGATGGTAAGGTGGAACAAATCGGTTCGGGTAAATACCATTATAGTGTAAACATCCCGACACGCAATGCAGCCATCCTGAAAGATGAATTCTTGTACGAGACGACTTCGTTCCCCGAATGTCACGGCGCTACGATTGTCGAAATGAAGAATGGCGACCTCGTTGCCGCTTACTTCGGCGGAACCAAAGAACGCAATCCGGATTGTTGTATTTGGGTAAGCCGTAAGCCGAAAGGTGCCAAGGAGTGGATAGCTCCGCAAATGGCTGCCGACGGTGTGTTCGCATTGAACGACCCGAACGCTGCGCTGGCCGGCATCGATTCTTCGATACCCAATCACCGCAAAGCCTGTTGGAATCCGGTACTCTTCCAGGTTCCCGGCGGCGACCTGCTGCTCTTCTACAAGATCGGCTTGAACGTAGCCGACTGGACAGGCTGGTTGGTTCGTTCCAAGGACGGCGGCAAGACGTGGAGCAAACGCGAACCGCTTCCGAAGGGCTTCATCGGCCCGGTGAAGAACAAACCGGAATACATTGATGGTCGTATTATCAGTCCGTCGAGTACGGAAGGTGGTATGGGCTGGCGCATCCACTTTGAGATTTCCGACGATAAAGGAAAGACATGGCGCATGGTTGGCCCTATCGAAGCTGAGTTGAGTCTGCCTTCTGCCAACCGCAAGCCGGGTGGTGTGAACGTGAGTGATCAGGAAGCCGGTGAAGCATTGAAAGGAGAGGGGCTTCGTCCCATCCTTGCCATTCAGCCGAGTATCCTGCGTCATAAAGATGGTCGCCTGCAAGTGCTTTGCCGCACACGTAACTGCAACTTGGCTACTTCATGGAGTAGTGACAATGGTGAAACTTGGAGTAAAGTGACACTCAGCGACCTGCCGAACAATAACTCCGGCACGGATGCTGTGACAATGACCGATGGTCGCCATGTGTTGATTTATAATGATTTCAGCACAGTGCCCGGTACTCCGAAAGGTCCGCGTACGCCGCTTAGCATTGCCGTATCCGAAGATGGCGTGAAGTGGACGAAGGTGCTTACATTGGAAGATAGCCCGATCAGCCAGTATTCTTATCCGTGTATCATTCAGGGTAAGGATGGTAAGTTGCATGCCGCCTGGACATGGCGTCGTCAACGCATCAAGTATGCTGAAATTGATCCGTCTAAGTTCTAGACGATGGAGTTATATAATAAGGAAGCGGCAATCTCTTTTAGACGAGGTTGCCGCTTTTCGTTGTTGTTTTTTTCAATAAACTCATACTAGCTTCAAGAGATCTCCGATAAAATAAGAATAAAACAATCACTCCACAACTTATAGCAGCATCTGCAAAATTGAATATAGGACTGAAGAATACAAAATTTTCTCCTCCGACAAAAGGCATCCAACCGGGCCAATCAAACTCACAGAGAGGGAAATAGAACATATCGACCACTTTTCCATGCAACCAGTCGGCATACCCATGGCTCAAGGGTACAACAGTTGAAATCTCTGTAAATGTACTCTGGCTAAAAATAACACCATAGAATATACTGTCAATTATATTTCCAATAGCCCCTGCCAGTATCAACGAAACACAAGCAATATAACCACGCTTATAATTTGCTTCGGCAAGCATAGAAATGTACCATATAATCACGCCGGAAAATAGAATGCGAATAAGAGTCTGAATGAGTTTAGGTATTAGTTGCAGCCCAAAAGCTATACCCGGATTTTCTACAAAATGAAGATAAAACCAATCGGTTATATGAATGCTTTCATCATAATACATCGTTGTTTTGACTGCTATTTTAATGATTTGATCAA
>JAVBVI010000039.1:0-31764 GCA_031554505.1 Bacteroides sp.
GTCGTACACCGGTTGCGGATAGTACTTCCCTGTACCGTGGAGGGCATAGAGTTCGAGGTATTTATCCAGTTCAGCACCTTCGTAACTGTAATGAAAAGGAAGATTCGCTATCAGGAACTCGGCGGCTTTGAGTTTCAAGGAATCGCCTGCATACCTTTCGAGCACTGCCGCCAATCGGGGATTGGATTTTATAATATCCTCCTTGGAAGGGCCTAATGGAATCTTGGTGCAGGAGCTGATGAAAAGCACAAGAACCAAAACAGAGATCAATCTTCTCGTCATACTATTTTATATTATTGCGATGTTGAAACAGACTCTATGGAATGAAGTGTTACATTTGCACTATTTCAAGCAATACCTATAAATCTCATCGGTATCATCATTCTTGATCATAAGTGCATGGCTCTGGGCATCAATCCCGATATGACCGGCCTCTTGGTCTAAATATAGTTTTCGGACCAATTCCCCATTCCAGTTGAAAACATGAACTATCCGACCTTTAGGAAAACCAGCTTTAAGATCCGTCGTTTCACCCACATATAGTGCATAAATATATTGAGTATCTGCCGCAATGCCTAAATAATGAAACTGCATATCCTGCCGGCTTCCCGCTACATCCCCCAACCCAGGCGTTTGTTTAAGCCGAAAACCTTTTTGTATACCTGTTTCAATATCCAATATATTAATCTGATGTATGATGGCCATGCCCGATGCTAGTTTACTACCAATGACATTGTGAGCCCAAGGAATGTGATGGTATAATATTCTAAAAACAGAGTCGTCATTATCTATCGGCTTGTTGTACAGAGAGTACACCTGCTTTATCTCTTGCGCGTCACAATCAATCTTATGAAACATTTGGTTATCTGTCGGCTGGTTGTTTCTGATACGAGCCATCAGTTGTTTCGTATTTGTGAAAAACATATACCCACCCAAAGCGCCCTTAGGCTCGCTCTTGGATATATCAATCAGTTCTGTACATGTACTACCAGTACGAAGTGATTCCGTTATGTCCCATATTATAATTTTTTCCCGTAGGAAGTAATAGATCAATCCTTTCAGATGTCCGTCTTCGTAAAAGAACTGGTAGATCCACGACAAGTCGAGATATTCATCAGGGCCATTTCCTTTGGGCATAAAATTTCCTAAATGTCTCCCGGTATAATGATTAAAAACCGATATAAAGTAGCCCGGGTACTTGAAATCTTGCATAAATAACAATGAATCACATACATCCATCCTCCCAGCATACAAACCGTCTAATGCAACCTGTTCGCCTTTTAAAGTTTCGAGTGACAGAGTATCTTCAAACAGGATGATATCCTCATTCAAATAGTTGCGATCATTAGTACTGCTACAGGAAAATGAAATCACTATAGCAAGAAACAGAATTATATACGGCAAAGCAGAGTTACCTAATGTGCTATTTATCATTGCAATCTTTTCTTTTATTTCATACAAGGATAAGTGTCTCCATATACGCCATTGGTACTAACATTTGGACAAGGTTTAGAGCTTGTGCTTCCATCTGGGCATACAAGGCCTACTGACTGACCTGAATAAGTAAAAGTCTTATAACAAGTTCCACTACTAGCTGACTCGTTCCGGGCCAATGCTTCAATGTTGGCTAAAGTTAGTGCCGACAAAGGCTCACTGCGTAAACCCATACTAAAATTAAGTACCACTGCAAACACAGTAATAATAACTCCTACAAATAAATACACTTTTTTCATCATGATAAGCTCTTTTTATTCACTTTTAAATTCCAAACTATTGCGCTTCGCCCTTAACAAGAAAAGTCAAAGGCGACTTTTTCGCATTGCAGATGACTGTTATTGACTTATTGAAATACCCGGGAGAATCCGCTTTATACTTTACATTTAAAGTCACATTTCCTCCTGGGCGAGTCGGCTCTTTGGTGTAATCCACGGTGGTACATCCACAAGAGGTGATGACATCTGCAATAACAAGTGGCTTATTGCCTACATTAATCAAGGTAAAACTTGTTATTTTTTCTTGTGTGCTGTCAAACTTTCCCCAATTGGCCTCCAAAGTACTGACTGTGATCTCTGTGTGGTTACTTGTTGCCACTTGTGATGGAGGTGCTTTATCGCCCAGAATGATTTCTTTATAAAGTTCTTTCACCTGGGCATTATGAATAGGGTTTCCAATAGCTACTACCCGATTATCTTTATCCAACAAGAACGTTTGGAAAGCCATTTCCGAAGGGAACTGATTTCTGTTATTAAACTCATCCTTTTCGTCGAAGCAAACCGGATACGTGAAGTTATCTTCACGAATAGTATGAAGTAGCCCCTGCATACTTTTGGGATGAAAGAAGAATAAGAATTGCACATTGGCTACAGTATCCATATCATTAACAAAACCCTTCCAGTGAAGTAATTTCAATTTACAACTACTGCAACCTATTGAATCCACATAAGTGACAATCTTATATCCGGAATCTGAGATTTTGAAGTTTATAGTGTCCTGCCCCTGAACGGTAAACACGGAATGTTCAGGAAAAAACACTTCTTTCCCACTCCACTCTTTTACCAAATGAGTTATTCTTTCTTTCTCTACGTCCTTGCATGATACTACGATCAGGAATAGAAGAGAAAAACAAATGCATTTCTTCATACGCACAAGCATGTTAGTTTTTAAATGTATAATAGAATAAAATGGGATTAGCATCCTCCGCATCCAATTTCAGCAACTCATCCTTTTTGTCAAAATCACCTGTAACTAAGCCATTGCGCATTCCATCCAAAAAGACAGGTACTGTTCCTGGGTTGGCATAATAACAAATGCCCTCTTCTGTTGCAAAACCAAACTGGGTATTCAGTATGGTATTATCCATACACAAGTAATCATCCTTTAAAAATCTGTAACTTGTTGCCTCATTGGTTCTCTTATTGTATAATACAGTTCCTAAACTCCGCCCTCGTTCAGTTTCGAAATACAGCCAATCGTCATGTTCTATAAAATGAGTCAAAGTATGGATTTTGTTCAGCTTGCGCAACTCCTGAACCGGGTTTTCAGCCTCCTTGATGGGTTGAAGATCTGCCGGAGAAACGAGGTCTTTCCCTTTCAGTGAAATCAAAGGTCGTAATTCATCCGAACCCAGATCTATAATATCGTCCATAAAATCCATAGAAAAAACAGCATGCTTTCCGGTAAAGTTAAAATAAGGAGATAAAGTAGATTGAGGTAAGTACCAGCCTTTGTTTACTTCGTCTGGGGTATAATAACATTCCACAGTTTTACCTGTAGACGGGTCTATTTTTTGAAGCAAATACTTCGTCTCATCAAATTCTTTAGGTGTATGCATATCTGCATACAAATATCCATCAACAAACATGATCTGGCCAGCATAAAGCCCTTTTACCTTGGTCAAATCCACTGTTGAAAGATATTCACCTGACGAACTGGAATAGATATGCGCGCATCTCAAAGCCAAATCCAGAATATAAATATCTCCTGAATTCCTATCAATAGTAAAATCAACCAATGTAACAAATTCACCCGGGCCGACTCCACGGGTACCTATCTTACAAATGAACTGACCATCTGTGGAAAACACATATAAACATTTGCCAATTAGACAGTCCATGATAACAATTCGATCCTTGTATATTTCCATTTTTTGAATACTACCGATCAACGCATCATCATTAGTGTTGTCCAAGATAATTGTTCTTGGAGGATTCACCAAAGAAGAGAATAATAGATCCGAAGACTCCTTAATGGTATCAAAATCGATAGTTGCTGCGGTCGGGCTCGACTGGTTCCTTGAGCAAGAGAACAAAAACACCAAACTGAAAATAAAAAATATTTGTTTCATAATCTACTGAGTAATTTGGCAAATGTTCAATAAAGATCAAAAATAGTTTTTACAAGTATATGTCGTAATGTTTTTTTCATCATAAGACTCACCTTGGCAAGTATATTTGATCATATGAGAACCTTCCGAACACTGTTCACCATTTCCTAGTGAACAACGATAAAAAGTAGTCTTAGTTTCATATTCGGGACTACCGGACTCTGGACAATTCAATCTTGGTCCGAATGAAAAAGTATCCACTGTAACGCAACCATTTCTTAATCCTTCCCCTTCTGCAGAGGCCAATGCTTCAATATTTGCTAACGACAGCAACTGCAAATCACTAGTTTGCTTACTCAAGTATTGCTGTGTTGCAAATAAGCAAACTATAGCAATAATACCTACAAGAGTTTTTACTTTCATTTTAATAAAATTTTAAGATTCATAATTATAATATGAACCATGTATTGTTCAAATGGGGCAAATTAAGAATGTTTGCCACATCAAAATTTTATAATACCTTTGCCAAGCGCCTCCTTTCCTTGTTAAGTGGGTGACGGAGTGAGCGATAACTTTCCGCAAAAACAGGAATCGTTCACTCCTTTACTATTGTTACTTCTCTCTCTTTCTCAACCTAAGCGAAAAGTCACTATAGGCTGATCACTATTCACATCCGTAGCTTTGATTATTCCCTGTTCTTCGTCGACAGTTATGCCATAGATGAATCTATCCAGTACATACTTACAAATAGGTTCACCTTTCAGGCTAAACACATAAATAAATTGTCCACCATCGATAACTTGTCTTTTTTGCTGAGCCGTTTCTTTGAACGAAAGTCCGTGAAATACGGCATAAATAGCTTTATCAGTGACTTGTACATCGCTGAAACCCATGATACCAAAGGGAATGGCATACCCGCCAGAGACCGTAAACTCCGGTTCGCCGTGAGGGCCGATACGTACGGTATGGCTACCGTCCTGGAGATTGTATACTTCGAGTACTTCGCCCAATTGGGTGACTGTGGCAAGCACACCGTTTCGGGGATTGTAATCGATGAAGCTACGCCAGGCCTGCGCCAAAGCAGGACCGTCATACTTCAACGTTTCTTTGTTCTGAATGGGGATAGTTCCGGTTTTACGAATCAGCTTCCCTTTCCTGTCCACCCAACAAAGGCGGCTATCGCCGGTGTAGTCGGGGACAATAAAGGTAGAATCGTCATACATCACAAAATCGAGCACCCGGAGCAGACTACCGTCGAGCGGCACCGTTTCCGCTCGAACCAGCGAATCACCCGAAAGGGATATGGCAAACCTTGTCAATTCGCTCTTACCGGCATCCAGTGTCCAGGTAAATCCTCGTTGGAATCGGATGTTTTCGGGCGAAAGCATCTCTTCGGGAGAGTCGCCACGCTTACCAAATGAATTCAGATAACGGAAGTCCGGGTACTGGAACAGATGGAAATAGTGATTGGCCCCGTGTAGATCCATCACGACGGCTTTGTCCTGCTCTATGCGTACCCGGAAAGGATAACGGAAGAGGGCCGTGTCGATGACTACTGTTTGTGACTCTAAATTCTCCTCCCGGGGGAATGTGGTGTAATGGACATTCGGCGAAGGAGTGCAGGAGCACAAACAGAAAACCAACAATAATAATCTGATTACCTGTTCCATTCTATAATATTCTGAACTTTAATATGGGTATCGGGGCAATCTAAAGACCCTAATTCATAACAATAAATATTCTTATATTCCGTTCTTGCCAATGCTTCGATATTTAGAAGCATCAAATCTGTCGTCGGGGGACTATCTCTCTTGAAAAGAAAATATCCTATTATGATCATGGAAACTACCAAAAGAATCTTACTTGCATTTCTCATAATTACTCGATCTAAAATTGTTAAATATTTGCAAACATAGAGACTTCCAAAGTCACCTCCAATTTTTTTACCTCATTTTTTACCTCATTTTTTTACCTTACAATGTAGAACAGACTATTGGGGAGAGGACAAACACACTTTCTATATTTTATTTTAACTTTTTGTGAGGTTCTATAAATAATTAATTATATTTGTAGCAGTTTAACTTTGAAACGCACCGACAATTTATGAAAACGAATAAAACTATTAAGGGAATATCCATCGCTCTTTTCTGCATAGCAATAGTTTCTTTCGCCGCCATATGGGTACATTATGAAAACCAGGCCACCCACTATATTCAAGCAAGACTTCCTGTCGTGATAAAAAATGCCGTGCAAATCAATGCGAGAGAAAAAGGCGTTTTTTTTCAGGTAGCCAGATTCAGCATAGATCCACAAGACATAGGAAAATTTAAAGAAGTATTTTTTCGAGATAAAGATACCTGCTTCACCTACCAATCGAAGGTAGTAGATATGGAAACCCACATACAGCGCAACAGGCAAACTAATCTATTACTTAACAACAAACTCCATAGCACTGATATTAAGCAGATCATGGATAGTCTGCTTCGTCAAGAAAACATCCGTCTCCCGATGAGCATTGGTATCAAATCTTCTTTTTACAAGAAAACAGACGACTGGAGTACAGATACCACACAGATAGCAAGCAACTTCACCACATCTATCTTGGGGCAGGGCGACTTCGAAGATATCGACTACCATGTGTATGCCGATATTTCTTTGCCGGCTATTTGGCCGTTCATGCCGCGTACGCTTATCTTCTTCCTGCTGCTGGTAGCCGGAGCAACAGGCTGTTCTGTTGTATACTGTTACAAACGAAAGCCCTCCACTAATCTGACTATAGAGAAAAGGATATTTCTGCTTGGGTGCAAGGAAAATAATTCACCTTTTTATGCAGAACGAACCTATATTTATATAGACAATCATTTTTTAAAAGGTGGAAAGGTGGATGCGAGACTCTCCCCCAGAGTCGAGGTTTTATTGGCGATGTTCTTACATTCGCCCAATCTTCAAGTGCGCAAATCATACATCAAGTATTTATTTTGGGGATCCGCAGAAGATACTATGGGAAATATGACAAGTCTCATAAACCAGGGACGGAAAACTCTGGATGAAGCTCAATGCGGATGGATCCTCATTTCGGAACACAAAAAAGCGAAGCATTACACCTTGAAAGAGGTCACTACGATAGACGAATCGAGTAGGGAGAAAACGAAGTCGTTTTCCTCCTACTCGATTTATTGAACCGGTTGATACCGGCTCACTTTATATCATAACCGTACTTGATGCTGAAGACGAATTCTTTATTAGCACTCTTTCCGGCACCTTTGAAGTTGAGCAGTCTTTGGTTATATCCTTCTACCAATGCCCAGGTTTTCTTGCCTATTTTTAGCTTTGCGGTACCGGTAGAAGAGTAATACCAAACTCCATCGAGCTGATATACGGCGGCATAAATAGGATGTTCGGCCTCTAGGGAGCAATTACCTTTCTGCAAGAAGGAGCCATTCCCCAGATAAAGCATGGTTATTTTTTTTTCTGATTCGCGGATCATTCCCAGATTCCCACGAAGTGAGCATTGCTTGGTGGGCTTGTACAACCGGTTGTCCGTGGCACTTAGCAGATAATCTGTATAGCGATGAGCGTTTTCTATTTTCAGACCGGCGCCTTCTTCGCAAACAGCCAGTCGTTCTACATGTGTTACGGAAGGAGTCCCCTTATAAGCTTCGTACACAGCCATGAATGGATTGATACTGGCATTATTATCCTTTTGACGAACTAACAGTGTTGGAGTCGATGAAGGAGGCATGGATACACTACCCGGAGTCAGTCCCCGGCTCAGGGTAGTGGCTGGGGCATCCATCCGGTACAAAGTGCGACCGACGGCTCCCGTCATCCAAAGCCGAGAGGTGATTTGTTCGGGCATCTTCCAAGTGGCGACAAAGTCGTGTGTGTACGGACTGCCATACAGGTTGGTGAGCCAGTCGTATCCCGGGTGATACGAGGTATTGAGCTTCTCAACAGGCGATGTGGAGAGTTCACGACCATTCGCATCGAAAAGTGTCAGGGAAGTTCCTACGTTGTGAAACAGGTAGTCATTGTCTTCCAGGTCGGAACGAAAAATATCGGCATAATATCCGGTAGTGTCCGACGTACGTACCATCACGATCACCCGTCGTTTTTCTCCAGCAGTGACATCGGCAAAGTTCACCCAAGGAGTCAGTTCGTACGTATTGGTGAATGCTTCGACTCTGGGCTCCATGGCATTGACGGTTATCTCTCCTTCGGTGTATCCCGGCAGAATAGTATTGGCTCCTGTAGACGATTGATGATATACCTGGTCCTTACTCCAATATGATTCGTAGGCGGCAGCATCGGGAGCCAGCGCATAGCCATATCCGTAGAACTGAACTGCCAGACCATTAGGTGTGAGGTGATATCCTTTCTTACCACCATAGAGGGTAGCCATCATGCGGTAAGGAGCCTCCCAGTTCTTCAAGGTGATGAAGCGATGGTGCTCGGAGTACGAAGTGCGTTCACTACCGGTAGTCGTGACGGCAGGTATATCCGATACATAGGTGCAAATACCTGCCCAAGTAGCCTCATTGCGTTGGTACTTGCCCAGTGCGATGCCTTTATTCAGGGCAGCAGCTACCTTTTGCGCCTCCTCCAGATTGCCTGTGCAGGTGTAGTATGCCAGCAGATTCTCCAGCGTCAGGAAATTGGCCGATCCTCCCCGTGAATCACCGAACACGACCATATTGGCCGATTCGTCCATCCAGGGGAAGACAGCCATAGCAGCTTTCTGCAGGATAGGATTGCGCTCTATGATATCTATCCCGACACGGCGCAAAGGCGCAGCCCAGTCGAGCAGCATCTGGCTGACACTAAATGCATAACCGGGTGACTCCGGCCAGAGCCCTGTTACCGGGTCATAAGTCTTTACCATATCGGGAATGGCATCGTGATAGGATGTTGTTTCATTGACTAAAAAGTTCAGGTAGTATTCCTTTCCTTTGCCATCGGCGTATGCATCGTTGCTATCGAGCACCAGCACCGGACGAAGCATCATGTTCCATCCGTTCACATTCCAGTTGCCTGTCTTTCCGCCTCGTACCATACCTATGTTAATAAAGCGTTTGAACACCTCGCTGGCTACTGTACGGGTGTCTTTTCCTATCTCTTTCAGGTGTGGGTGCGGATGTTCTATCAGGTAAGTGTACATGAAGTCGTACACCGGGGCAACGCGTAGGGCCAGGTCATCGTGTATCTGCTCGTAATCATAGTATCCGCAGATACCTCCTGGTTCCCAGCCTCCCAGACTTCCGCATGACTTGTCCGGATCCAGAATGGGATTCATGTAATAGGTTCCCACCAGCCAGGTATTGAAGATATCGGCAGCAAAGCGGGCATACTTCTCTTTGCCGGTAATCCAGTAGACGAAAGCAGCATTCTCCGCCAAGGTGAGGATATCGCCATTGTTACCACGTATCATGTGCCCGCTCTCTTTATACGGCACCAGCACGGGAGCTTCCAATGGGTTCAGTCGGTTGACACCCCACATATCGCCCGTTTCATTGTACGGTGGGCGATCTTCCAGCGGCACATTGGCGTACTTGTTCCAGGTGCGCATGCCCGGCATGCGTACTGTCGGCACGGGAGCATTGCCCTCTCCCCTGTCCCAGTTCTGCTTCTTCAGATAACACTGGGTGTAGCGTTCGCCCTCCTTCCAGTACATGGACAGGCGGGAAACGATCCATTGCGGGTCGGTCGCATGACGGTCGGCATACTTTTCCACCTGAGTGCGCATCCGCTCAAAAGATTCTTTCGCCCATGGTTCGGTGGCTATCTTCTGCTGAACGGCGGTCTTGTCAGAAGCCGACGCATAGATACAAGGGTGTTGTTGGGCCTGTGCCCATCCGGCACAGACGATTAATAGGATAAGTAAGATTAGCTTCTTCATTTCATTTTCATTTAGTGTACTATATAGACGAGCCAAATAGGCTAATTACCTAAAGACGTTCAAAAACAAAGGGGAGATAGCCAAGTAGCTATTCCCCCTTTTTATTGGATACAACCAAATCGAAAGACTTGCTTGCTTTATTTATTCAGATTACCAACCCGGATTCTGAATCAATTGCGGATTTAAGCGGATCTGTTCCAAAGGAATCGGAGCCAGATAATCGCGCTGACTAAAGAGCAAGTTTCCTTTCAGCGTTGCGATCGAGCGTCCGTAGTCGGGATCGGTTTCACCGCTTCCTTCATAAACTCCGTAAAGCAGCGGGTATTTTTCCGGATAGTAAGACGGCTCACCGAAATAGGTAGCATCGTTGGCTTTGGCAGTCATGTACTCTGTTCCGTAAATATGACGTCCCAGTTTCTGTCCGGTAAGGTTGATGTGCGCAATACCCCAACGTTTCAAGTCGTCCAAACGGAAACCCTCGCCAAACAATTCGCTAGCTCTTTCGCGACGGATCTCATCGAGCATATTCATCTTCTTACAAATTGTTTTGCCTTCTTTGTGATCCCACCATCCGGCATCCCATATGTTGGCAATCAATGCGTTGGTCAGCGGAGCTACTCTTGCACGTTCCCGGTTCTTGTTGATAGAGAAGTTCAGATCGGCATCCGAGATTGTTCCATTGCCCAATTCCACAGTTGCTTCAGCATAAATAAGGTGTACTTCGGCCAAACGGATGAGCGGGAAGTCGGGCGATTCAGTATTTGTAGCCCGGTTGGCACCTTCGATCATGAATTTACGGCTGCCGTAGGTGTTGAATGTAGTATTGCCACGAAGGGTCGGAACAAATACGGCGTTCTTGCTACTATAAGCAGGGTCGTTCAGATTCAACGTTGCAGACGGTGCAGGGAATACCGGAGTGGGATAAGGATTTCCCAATGCGGTCAACTGGCGACCATCTTCCGAACGGCTGCTCCAAATGGGGCGGTCGGGCATAAAGGTAGAACCGACAAAACGGTAATCACGGTTCCAGTATTCATCTTTAAATTTATTGAAGCCAAAGAACTCCGAATTGTTCTGGGCATCTGCCATGCTTCCGGTAGTGCTGATACGGATAGGCAACCCGTTGCGGCACAGGAAGGATTCTCCAAACTGTGTGCTGATATTGTTGGCTTGCCAGGTGATAACCGTGTGTGACAGGTTGATACCAGCTCTCTTAATATCATAATCGTACTTGATGCTAAAGACGAATTCTTTATTCGTGCTCTTTCCGGCACCTTTGAAGTTGGGCAGGTTGCCGCCTTTATCGTCGATATTGAAGAGGTAGAAGTAGCTCAAAGAGTCGCACTCATTCCATAATTTATAGGTGCCGGTTTCTGCTTCGGTGATTACTTCGCCCGACCATTTCTTGGCATCGGTCAGCATTTTTTCCACAGAAGGATATCCTGTCGGTTTCGCTGTACCTGCACCCTTGTCGGTGCCATTGCCATCCAGATCGTATGATACAGAAGAGGCGTACTTTTCCCAGGTTGCTTCATAAAGCAGTACCCGTGCCAAGAATGCTTTGGCAGCTTCCTGACTCACTTTACCTTTGCTGGCATCGGGAATGTTTTTTTCTTTAGGAAGCATAGGAATAGCTGTTTCCAGATCGGAAATAATAAAACCTGCTACTTCATAGCGGCTATTCCGCGGAGCTTTCAGAGCGGGGTCGTTCACATCGGGTACATGATCCAGAATGGGTACACCACCGAAGATACGCAACAAATAGAAATGTTGCCAGGCACGGAAGAAGTAAGCGGTACCTACCGACTGGGCAATAGCATCTTTATCACCGCTATACTCATTCGCCTTTTTTAGCAGAATGTTGCAACCACGTATATATTCGTACGGCTTGTTCCATTGCCAGTTGCCTTCGGGTGCCGATGCGCCTCCATTGCTTCCCAATCCTGAGATATCAAGATTTTGGTCCATATTACCATAGTTGGCTGCTCCATTGTAGTTTTTCCAACCTTCCAGATTATACAAAGCATTGGCTGCCTGCTCAAAGTGGGTAGGATTCTTGAATACAATCGCTTCAGTACCCTGTGACAGTGGTTCTTTTTCAAGGAAATCACTGCATGCAGCCAGTGACAAGGTCATGGCCGATAGCAAAAATATCTTATTTATAGTTTTCATACTTGTATTTTTAAAAGGTTTTTTAGAATGTGATATCTAAACCGAAAGTCATCAAACGGCTGAATGGGAATGTATTATTGGAGTTTTCTCCATATTCAGGGTCATAACCGTCTTTGATCTTGGTCCATTCCCATAAGTCGTCGCCAGAGAAGTAGAATCTCACTTTGTTGATACCTGCTTTGGCAGTCATTTTCTTTGGAAGTGTATATCCCATTACCAACGATTTCAGACGAATGTACTTGTTGTTCTGCACGCTTACGTCTTTGTTCTCATAGTTATACTTGTTAAAGTTCTGGTCGCGTGAAGCAATCGTATAATCCGTATCCATATTGTCCGGACTCCACATCTTTCCCATGAAGGAGGTGTTTTGCATCACATAGTTTGTGGTCCATGGAGCTGAAAGGTATCCACTTCTAAGAATGACCTGTTTGCCTACTCCCTGAAAGAAAGCAGAAACATCGATGCCTTTCCATTCCAATCCGGCTTTCAGGCCGAATACCAGACGGGGAGCAGCGTCACCGGCATAGTAAAGGTCCTTGGTAGTAATAGCACCGTCCTCATCCCGGTCGACTATTTTACGTGCTCCTGCGCGCAGACGGTTGGTTCCTGCTGCCTGAGGAGCTGGAAGGATATTGTTTGCCTTCGGACCTGTGTGCTCTGCATTCCAATAGTATTTTTCATAATAAGCATCTGCTTCGGCCTGTGTCTGGAAAACACCTTCTGTCTGATAAACATAAATGGCTTGACGGGGTTTGCCGATCAGACGGCTATCATTTTTACCTGGGTTGGGTACATTCTCATTGTTAGTCAGTTCCAATACCTTCGACCAAGCATCCGAGAGAGAACCACCAAGGTTATACTTCACCTGTCCGATCTTGTCGTTCCAGTTCAGGGCAACTTCCCATCCTTTGGCACGGAACTTACCATTATTGGTCTTAGGAGCACTGGCACCCAGTACTGAAGGATAAGTTACACCGATAAACATACCATTATTGTTCTTTACGAAATAGTCGAACGAACCTCTCAGGCGGTTATTCAGGAAAGCGAAATCCAAACCGGCATCGTGGCTAATGATGGTTTCCCAGGTACGTTGGTCGGATGTCATACCACTAATCCATAGAGAAGTCTGTGTAGCGGGGGTTACTCCGAAAATAGCACTTCCGGTACCAATCGTTGCATAGCGCTCGTAGTTGGAGATACCTTCTACGCTACCGGTCTTACCATAGTTGTAACGTACTTTCAGGTTGCTCAACCATTGAACACCTTTCAGGAACTCTTCGTTAGAGATTACCCAACCTCCGGAAACTGAATAAAAGTTTTTCCAACGTTGTGCTTTGGCCAGCTTTGACGAACCGTCGCGACGTCCCAGGAATTCAACGATGTACTTTCCATCATAATCATAGTTCAAACGTGTCAGGTATGAAAGGAATCCCCAAGAACTCTGGCCACCGTAGGCTTCATTGTTGGTTCCGCTGATCCATACATCGAGGTCAACAAGATCGGAATCCGGATAAATTGATCCTTGCCGACGGCTGGCTCCTATCTGTTTATAGGTTTCTTGTTCGGCCGTCATACCCACCATTGCCGAAACATTGTGTAGATTGGCAAATGAACGTTGGTAGTTGATGAAACCACCCAAAGTGATGTTCTCCCATTTTTGGATTTGTTCTTTCAAGGAACCGGGACCTTGTTTGTTACCCGTCATATTTCCTTCCCAATCGTAATACTGTACTTTGTTCTTCTGTTCCTGATAACTCTTTTCAACAGTTTTGTAAGCACCTGTACCCGAAATGTTCAATCCTTTAACAAAATTCGACAGGTCGAGAGTGGCCTTCATATTACCACGGAAGGTTACGAAGCCTGTTTTGTTACGTCCACCCTGCGCCAAACCACCGAGCGGGTTACGGTTTCCACTGAATGTATCGTAAGCATCGCCGTTTTCATTGTATACTGCCCAGAACCAAGGGTCCATGTATCCATTACCTACGTCAGTACTCGGAGTAGTAATATCACGTTTTTCGTACGACATACCTGTTTCAAACTTCAAGTTGTCGAATGCCTGATAGTCCATATTCATACGAGCAGTGTATTTCTTTTCGCCGTCCTCGGCCACCTTCATTTGTGAATTGGCATCGGTGTAACCCAAAGAAGCTCTGTAGCTGAATTTCTCATCAGCTCCCGAAATGCTAACCGAGTGTTTCTGAGAAGAAGCCTGACCGTACATGTAGTCCATGATGTAATTATCGGGCATCCAGCGGTCGAGGTTGCTACCACGACGCAGGGTCAGGGTCTTTCCTTCGCGCAGGGCGTTGAAGAGTGATTCGCCTACATAAGTGGTAGGAGTAGCGTCCAATGTAGATCCGCCGAAGCTATTGAATATCCACCAGTTAACGTTCTTGTGAATCTCTTTCGGGTCAGTCAAAGTCGGATTCAGGGCTGAAGCATCATTGTATTGTGCTTCGTAGAACATATCTAACCATTGTTTATTATTGGTAATCGGAGGCTGGATACCATCGACAGTACGGCTGAATGCACCACTATAGGAGATCTGTGCCTTTCCTTGCTTACCGCGTTTGGTAGTAACCAGTACAACTCCCGAAGCCGAACGTGCTCCATAAATAGCAGCCGAAGCATCCTTCAATACTGAAATATTTTCGATGTCATTGGCATCCATGGAGTTCAACTCATCCAATGAACCCGATACACCATCGATCAGAATCAGCGGGCTGGAGTTTCCGTTCACGGAGATATCACCACGAATTTTCATGGCTGCACCTTCGCTACCGGGACGGGTAGACGTACGTGTTATGGTCAGCCCCGGGACTTCGCCCTGCAAGGCTACTGTCGCATTGGCTACACCTTTGTTCTTGAAGGCTTCATCTCCTTTGATCTGGCTGATAGCACTGGTTAGTGAAGCTTTCTTTTGCGAACCATAACCTACTACAACTACTTCGTCGAGCAGTTCGGCATCATCCTTCATGGTAATATGAAAGGTCGTTTTGCCGGCAATGGCCACTTCCTGCGATGTATATCCGATGTACGAAATAACCAAAATTCCTCTG
This sequence comes from Bacteroides sp., assembly GCA_031554505.1. Lineage (GTDB taxonomy): Bacteria > Bacteroidota > Bacteroidia > Bacteroidales > Bacteroidaceae > Bacteroides. The sequence goes on from JAVBVI010000039.1 coordinate 14,954, forward strand.
GCATCGTTCAATGTGAAGTTACCATCTATATCGGTAATCGTACCATTGCTGGTTCCTTTCACCAATACACTAGCTCCGATAATGGACTCACCATTAGCGTCGGTCACTTTACCTGTGACTTTGTTTTGCGCATAAACAGCTGTCGAAACCAACAGCATTAGCATGCACGCAAGCATCATTTTTGAATGTCTCATAAAATTAAATTTGAGGTGTTAATAATAAATGTTCTTGTTCGTTTCTTAGGAGGTTTATGTAAACCTCGTTCCAAGTGTCTTTCTTCATAAGCATACAGTGTTATTTATAATGAATATTTGGATCAAATACATTTCTTCATGAAGGTGCGCATATCCCGCCGGCCCAGAAACAAATGGTTTTCCACCGTGCGTTTGCTGAGGTTTAGCTGTTCGGATATCTCGCCGGGTGTCTGGTTGCCGAAGCGACTCATGGCGTAGATGATGCGGCGTTGTTCGGGGAAGGTGGCGAGCTTGGTTCGCTCTACAGCCAGCAGGTCATTGACAACGATGTTCTCTTCGGTTTCGTTGCATGGAGTGGTATACACATCATATATATAAGAGGTGGCTTCCTGCTTCTTGTAGTAGCGCCGCAGGTAATCGGTCACGAGGTTGCGTGCAATGGTAAACAGGAAATAACGTACTGTTTCTGCGCGAAGCATCTGCTTGTAGTCGAGCAAACGAACGAAGACATCCTGAGCCAGGTCTTCGGCTTCGTGACGATGAGTGATGCGACAGCTGATGTAGTGCAGAATAGCCGAGTGGTATTCTTCGTACGAGCGGGTGATGATGCAGTCGTTGAGTTGAACGGATGTTTCCATGATATTAGCTTTTACGTTGCGATTACTGAATGCAAATATAAGTGGGTGTTTTTAAAAAGAATTAAGAAATGAAGGCAAACGAATCTCAACCTATTTAGGTAGACTTAATTATAATTATATTACTGATTATCAGCATATTTAAAATTGCAAAAAGTAGAGTATCAAATTATTATTTGATACTGAAAAAGCCTATTGAAGCGAGAAAGAGTAAGTAATAGGAATTAAATAAGGGGGCAGCGATGTCAAAGATGCCACCTTATACAGTCAAAGATGCCATCTTATGCTGCATAAGATGGCATCTTTGACATGCTACCTCGTAGAGTAAAATAAACTTGGTCGTAGAGGAACTTATTCAGCCTTGTCTACACCACCGATGCTGCGGATATACTCGTTCGGCGTGATGCCGGTGATCTTTTTGAACGACCGGAAGAAGGAGGCGCGGGAACTGAAACCGCAAAGTTCGGCCAGAGCGGTGAGCGTATAGCGGGTGTACTTCGGATCGGCTACCATCACCTTGAACTCGGCGATACGGTACTCGTTCACGAAGTCGTAATACGGTTGGTTCAAGTGCTGATTGAACAAGTAAGACAGGTAGTGCGAGGAGGTCTGGATGGCCGACGCCAGGTCGCCCAACTTCAGGTCGGAGTTGGTATAAGGACGCTCCTCTTTCATATATGCTTGTAGTTTAGCGAGCAATGCCCGGCACTCGTCCTCGGTCAGACGGATGGTCTTATACTTCTCTTCGGATGATTTGGGTGTCTTTCCGTCGGCTTTGGCCGAGGTTTCTTCGTTCAGCTCTGCATCTTCGTCGACAGTTCGCGAGGTAGAAGCCATCCAAGCATTGGTTTTGTCTTCGCCGTTCCTCTCGCGCTGAAGGGCATGAGCCGCCCGCACGATGATACGCTTCACGTAACGAACCACGATCCAGGGTGCCATCACCAAACCCAATACCAACACTCCCCAAAACCAGAGCGGGAATAGCGGACTGATATGCACCGTCATAGACGATTCAGAACTCTCATTACCCGGCAGACGTACCCGGAAGGTATACGTACCCGACGACAGATCATAGTACGACACATGGTTCTGCCCGGAAAGCAATTGCCACTCCCGATCCGCTCCATCCAGGCGATATTCGAATACCATGGCCGCCGGCAAACCGTACGACAGATCGGAGAAAGAAAAAGTAAGATTGTTCTGGCTGGACTTTAGCACGGAGTCGGTCACCGTCACTCCATTGGCCGAAAGGTCGGTGAAGATGATGGGACGTATCTCACGGCGGGTATCGTCGATGCGTTGCGGGTCGACATAGATCAGTCCTTTGGTGTTACCGAACCAAAGTGTTCCCTGCTCGTCCTTGTAAGCCGATCCTATGGTAAAGGTGGGGCTGGGCAGTCCGTCGTTGAAGGTAAAGAAGTCGTACTCCGCTCCTTCTTTCTTCATACGCACCAGTCCGTCGTTGCTACCCATCCATAGCCAGCCCAGATTGTCTTCGACAACAGACATGAAGGCATTCTCGGGCACTACCGGGATAAGCGGTATGCGGCGAAAGCGGTCCATGGTCGGGGAAGTGATGAAGAGGCTCCCCTTCTCGGGCATCAGCAGGATGTCGTGCCGGGAATCTTCATACATCACCCGCACCTTGTCTTTGTTGATAAAACCTTCGGGAAATATATTGGAGCGGATGCTTTGCGAAGCGGGGTCGTAGATGGCCATTCCGTTCTCGGTGCAAATCCATCCCTTACCGGTAGAGTCGAAGTTGATCTCGTACACATTACCTTCGGGCAACTGGGAGTTGGTGGTGGTGAATGTTTTCAACTGCTTCTGCGGGGCGTTGTAACAGAACAGTCCTTGCGAAGTGGCAATCCAGAGATTGCCCGACGCATCGGGACAGAGACGGAACACCTGTCCCCGGTGGAAGTTCTCGGCACCTGCGCCCTGGTAGGATTGCAGGTTCAGCGTACGCGGGTCGAGCACCATCAGTCCGCCACCGTACGTACCGATGTAGAACAGTCCTTCGTAGTGGCACATGGTGAGGATAAGGTCGGCCGTGAGGATAGGCTTCGAGAAGCTTTTCACCACACGGGTTCCTTCGTTAATATAGAAAAGCCCGTCGCGCGAGCCGATAAGTTTCTCTTTGCCGTGGTTCAGGAACGAACGTACGGAGAGGTCTTTCGAGTCGAACAGTGGTGGAAAATCGTACGTCTCGAACAGCCCGCTTTGGTAGAGACTGTAGTCCAGGCCGCCCTGGTAGAGGCCTACCCAGACAATGCCCCGGTCGTCGACCAACAGGGAGTAGACGGAGTTGGAACGGATGCTTTCCTTGTCGCGCACGTCGTGGCAGATGCTACGCACTACGCTCCGCTTCTTGTGCGAGAGGAAGTGCACACCGTTGCCATCGGTCGATACGTAAACCAGGTCTTTTCCGTCGGTGGAGATGGATGAGATGATGTCGCATCCCAGACTGGGGAAGCGGGTGAAGGAACCTTTGTTTATCTGGAAGCAGACCACTCCCTGACTCATCGTACCGCAGTACAGTGTTTCGTCCACACGAGTGAGGCAGCGGAAGTAGTTGGCATCGGGCACGTTTTCGTCCAGGTGCCAGGACTGGATTTGGTTGTCGGCCAGTGAGCAGGCGTGCAGTCCACGCACGGTGGCCAACCAAAGGGTATTCTTCGACTTGTCCAGATAAAGCGCCATCACGCGGTTGCTGGCCGAGAGCACATTCTTGTCCACCAGGATATGTTGCAACTGGCCGCCCCGTTGGACAAAGAGGCCCTTTTCCGTACCTATGTATAAGTCGTCGCCATCATCCAGCAGGGCATTGACGGCGAAGTTGATCGTTTCGGGAGCGATGCGATCCAGTGCGTCAGTCTGCCGGTTGAGCCGCCAGAGCCCGAGCCCGTTGCCCGTCCAGAGCTGTTGATCGGCTGTTTCGGCGATGCAGTTCACGCGTTTGCGACGGGTGTCGGCCGCCCGGAAAGCGTAATGCTTCACCTTCACACCGTCGAAGCGGTCGAGGCAGTTGTCCGTACCCAACCAGATAAATCCATCGGAGTCTTTATGAATCGTATTGACCAGTAAGCCCGACAATCCGTCGGACATCGTCAGATTCCGGAAAGTATAGTTCTGGACTGCTACTATATCCGTGGATATCAGTAACAGAATAAAGGGTATTATGTATCGAATCGTGTTCCTCACTACCAGCGCACGTTATTTTTTCATCCGGAAAAATCTCCGAAAAGGCAACGCAAATATAAGCATTGCCCGGATAGTATCAAAAGAAAGATACGAATAACATATACGATTGAAGCGAAGAATACACTCAACGGAAGGATGAAAAAAAGAGTCTCATCGGAGCAAACGCGGTGTTTCACTTGTTCAAGCTGTCTGTTTCATTGTTTGAAACAACCCTACGGAACAGCTACCCGAACAGCCTGACCATCGGCCGTGATGGTACAGGGGCCGGTAGCACGTGCTGTCCAGCGGTTGCCTTTCTTCTCCAGCAACACACTGACGGGCTGACTGGAAGAGATCGTTACACCGTTGGCTTTCAGCAGGGTGCCATTGCCCAGGAAAATAGTTTCCGTACTGATTAAGGCATACGTGCCTGTGACTTGCATACCCTGGTACGAGGCGGTCTGCCCGGCATCGGCCTGGGAGAAGATGTAGTCTGTACGTCCGCCAACAGAGGTGACGCGAATGCCGGCAAAATCGTCCGCCGGCTCTTCGGCCTGGAAGTAGGTCACCGAAGCGATGTTGGACGGTTCGTTCTGGCTGCTCGGCTCGAAGATGGCTACGAACGGGCGTTTCCAGGCTTCGCCATACTGGCGGGCAACGAACGTCTGGGTGGGTTGTTCCTTTATATGGTAAGGCATGCCGGGCGAGCGGCTCAATCCTTCGGTCATGGGTGCCAGAGCAGTGAAGACTTCGCGGTCTTTCTCTCCTTTCATCCAGAGGTTCATCGAGATATCATCGCCATCAGACATGTCGATGGTGAAAGTCGCTTTTACATCACGGTCGGTCACGGTGCTGCGTTTGTCGAACAGATACGAGTAAGCATACAGGTGGGCGCCGGCAAAAGCCAACTCCTCTGTGGGTTGCAGGTTCAGTGCCGAACCGTCGGCAGCGGTCAGTGTCAACTTCTGGCCTAGGTTGTGATAGAAGTAATCGTGCATCTTGTCCCCTCCCCGCTCCTTGCGGCTGCGGAAGATGTCGACGTAGTATCCGGTTTGCTGTCCGGTGGTGACAATGCTCATCGTACGTGTCTGGTCGGCCCGGCTTTCGGGTTCGCGGAAACTGACGTCACTGAACGTCACGGCGGGGAACTCACCGTACAGTGAGTTGGCAGCCGGGAAGCAACCGCGCATATCAAAGGCATGATTGCTCTTCATGATGGGGTATGATGAGATGCCATCCACGCAAACGGTGTTGTGGCTCGGGAACTGGCCGTAGTATTCCAGGTAATCCAGTCCGGAATAGCCCGACGTACCGATTCCCGCATCAGGGCCGAGGACAAAACCTTTGCCGTAAAGCTCCATTGAGATGCCATTGGCATGCATGTGGTTGCCTTCGCTGGCGTTGAGCGAGATCATCAGGCTGTGACGGGCATTCATCCCATTGCGTTGCACCAGCCACGATACGTTGGGCGCGTAGAACAGCGGGCTCACGTAGTCGGTGACTTCTCCGGCGGACACTTTCTTGTCGAGCACCAGCGGTTGGTCGTCGAAGAAAGAGTTGATGGATACCCGCACGTTTTTCTTTTCACCCGCCGGTTTGTCCGCTTCGGGATCGAAGCATTTCAGCAGGGCAGTGAAGCGGCGCTCCTGATCGTGCTTGCCGTGGGCCTGTGCATTCTGTATCATCCGCTTCATGGGATTGGTGGACAGGTAGCCCGGATGGGTATCACCGAATCCGCAGGTCATCCGGTTGGGGAAGAGGTATTGCGGCATGGCTCTCACAGCGGTGGCAAGAACAGGGAGTTCCTTCACCAGGTCGTAAGACAGGTTGCGGTCGAACAAGTGGGTGAAGTCGGCAAAGTCGTTCACCACCACTCCGGTGCTGTAACCCGGACATTCGGCCCAGATGCCTGTCTGCGGGTCGTATCCGTACTGGGCCAGACGGGACAGGCTCCACTGGCGGATACTGGAACGGTTCAGTACATAGTCTATATAGTAGGCGCGACCTTTGTGGTCGGCGTAGGCAGCGTTGTCGTCCAGTATCAGGCCGATGTTCATCACGTATCCGGCTTGCATCAGATTCCAGTTGTTGTGCGGCACACCGTTGTCGATGATGTTCTCGGCCCATTTCTTGAAGGCGGCTGCGTAGACAGGCATCTTGTCTGGGCGACGGGCTTGCAGATAGTCGTGCAGGAAGTCGTACAGCGTCACCAGCGGGTTAAGGATATCTTCGTGGATCACTTCGAACGAGGACATGCCTACCAGCGTTTGCTGATGACCGTGATTCAAGTCGATGGGAACGTTTCGGTAGTAAATACCAGTCATATAGGTATCGAATACATCGGCGGCCAGCGTGGCATACTTCTCCTCGCCCGTCATCCAGTAGAGGAAAGCCGCGTCGCGGGCAATGCCTACGATCTCCATGTTGATGCTTTCAATGTTGCGCCCTGTCTTGGAGGGGTGTACCTTCTCGAGCGGACGTTCAGGTAAAGCGTTGTTGTGGAAAGTGACATTTCCGTCGGTATCGTCATACGGAACAATGTCTTCCAACTTGGGACGTCCGTAGGTGGCGGCAGTTCCCCGGGTTCCGGTGTAGCGCACGGTAGGTGCAGGAGCACGGTCGCCTCCGGCATGGTCGAAGACTTCACCTTTTATATATACGTCCGTGGCATGAGAATTCCAATACATGCCCAAGCGAGACAGAAGCCAATCGGGCTGTGCCGACACGCGGTCGGTGAATACGTCAGTACGCTGCTTCAGCTTACCGTACACGTCACGTGCCCAAACTTCGTTCTTGATAAGTTTTTGGGTGGATATTTTCCCGTTAGGCGTAGTCAACACACGAGGATAAGCCTTCGGCATGTTGTCCGGAAGAGGGATATTTTGCGCCTTCGTGCACAGCATCGGCAGGAAGACAAGTAGAAGTAGATACTTTTTCATGCTTTTCAGATATGAGTTACTGTATTAGATACGAATAAAGCGCCGGTTTCACTCAATCTATACGGGGAAAGAATGGTCAAACAGATGCCGGATAAACAGGTGAAATCCCACAAAGATAAGAAAATGACAATCAGAAAAATAAACAGAGTCCTTCTTTTTGTAACTTATCTAAATAAAAACTTTATATTTGTGTTTCGCAAACACTCAAACACCTCCCCGGATATACCATGAAAACAAAGATTCTATTTAGCAAGATAATCATCAGACCCCTAACAGGGTTTCTCCTTCTTTGGACATTCAGCTTCCATGTATCAGCCCAGCAATCAGAAGATGTGGCATCCACCCTTATTCAACGCGCCCAAGACATCCACTCTTTTTTCCAATATATGCCGCAGGAAAAGGTTTACCTGCACTTCGATAACACCAGCTATTATCAGGACGATCCCATCTGGTTCACGTGTTATGTACTAACCAGCGGGACACAACCCGGCATAGAAGTCAGTAAAACCTTGTACGTAGAGCTGCTGAATCCCGGAGGCGAAATCATCGACAAACGAATTCTCAAAATAGAGAACGGCCAATGCCACGGCGAATTCACGCTTAACCAGCTTCCTTTTTACTCCGGGTTTTACGAGGTTCGTGCATATACCCGCTACATGCTGAACTTTGGAGAAGACGTAATCTTTTCCCGGTTGCTGCCGGTGTACGACAAACCCAAAAACGAAGGTGATTTTACAGAGAAAGCCATGCAGAAGTACGGTACCGGAAAATATCCGGTGGAACGGGAAAAGCCACAGAAAGGCCGGAAAGTCAATTTGAAATTCTTTCCGGAAGGCGGCAATCTGGTCGAGGGGCTCACATCGAAGGTGGCCTTCGAAGCAACCGATGCCTCGGGTAGTCCGATCGGTGTATCCGGTACCGTTATCAACGAAGCCCGGGAAGAGGTAGCCCGCTTTACCATGCAGCACGAGGGAAAGGGTGTATTCAGTTATACTCCCGGCAACAAGCACAAAGCAGTGGTCCGCCATAACGGGAAAACCTATGAGTTCGAGATGCCGCCGGCTCTCCCACAGGGGATGGTCTGGAGCGTGGACAATTTGTCCGAAGCCGACAGTATCCATGTCCGCATACAAAAGAACCGGAACACGCCCGATGAGATGTTCGGAGTAGCCTTGATGAGCTGGAATAAACTGGAAACATTCTGTTTGATCAATATGACTGGTGAGGATACCCAGATCAAAATAGACCAGAGCAAACTACCTTCAGGAGTATCCCGGCTGGTACTGTTCGGTAGTGACGGAAAGATCCGTTGCGACCGTTTTTTGTTTACCCAGCAGAATGAGCAACTGGACATCCGGCTAAAAACAGAGAAAAAAGTCTATGCCCCCTATGAACGGGTAGATATGGACTTTGAACTGACTGATCAGGAACAGCATCCTGTCCGTATTCCCTTTTCCTTGTCTGTGAAAGACGGTATGAACGAAGTAGAGTACCGTCACAACATCCTTACAGACCTTTTGCTTATGTCCGGGATCAAAGGTTACGTACGGAACCCGGGCTATTATTTTGAATCTGATGATGCCCGGCACCGGGCTTCGCTCGACTTGTTGTTGATGGTACAAGGATGGCGTCGGTATTCATGGGAACAGGTCACCGGAGCAGGATCCTTCGACTGGAAGCACCGCCCGGAACAAGGTATCATGACGCAGGGAAAGGTCGTTTCATTTGTCAGGCAAATTCCCAAGCCTAATGTCGATGTCTCCCTCTTCCTGAGTAAACGGGAAGAAAATAATGAAGCGAACACGTTCTTCTCCTCTTTTGTGACCGACAGTCTGGGGCAGTTCTCCTTCGTGTCGGACGTAGAAGGTAAATGGAACATGCTGCTGTCCGTCCGTGAGAAAGGGAAGAAAAAAGATTACCGTATCTTGCTGGACCGGGTTTTCACACCGGCACCGCGGTCCTATTCTTATCCTGAAATGCAGGTAGTCCTTGCCGGTACGGAGAAGGAAAATCCCATCGACGAAATAAAACCGGATAGTCTGAGCGAGAGTTATGAATCCTTCCTTACCTTTTATAAAGATTCGTTGGCCAGAACAGGAAACCGAGAAAAGGTCCTGCACTTGGATGAGGTAACAGTTACTGCCAAGAAACGGTCGCCCGAGAAAGAAATCTACCAGAACCGCGCCCAATCCATTGCCTATTACGACGTCCATTCAGAGATGGATGATATCACAGACAAGGGGCAATTCATCGGTAGGGATATTAATCAGCTGATGATCCAGATGAATAAGAACTTCCAGCCTAGGGATCATGGTGAATATCTGTCTTACAAATCGAAATTACCTCTTTTTGTTATCAATTACCAGCGTACCAAGCATACGGAATTTGATTACAATCTATACAAACTCATAACGCTGGAATCCATCAAATCCATCTATATCAACGAAAAGTTATCCACTATCTGCCAGTACGCCGACGTTCGGATGTCTCCGCTCGATGTGGATCTGATATACAGTTGTGTGGTCTTCATAGAAACCTATCCGGAAGGAAAGATTCCCGCTGCAGCAGGCAAAGGGGTACGGAAGACATGGCTTGAGGGGTACAGCCCGGCGAAAGAATTCTACAGCCCGGATTATTCGGTACTGCCTCCGGAACCGGACTATCGCCGCACCTTGTACTGGAATCCTTCGGTCGTTCCGGACGAGGAGGGCAAAGCCAGTATTCATTTTTATAACAACAACCGCAGCCAGAAATTCAGAATCAGTTTGGAAACAGTTTCGCCGCAGGGAATGATAGGAGTCTACGAAGAATAGCCTTAATCACGATTTTCACCGTTTCACCAAGCCGATCTTGGCATTCAGTTTGAAGTAATACACATTGTTCTCGCGTTCCAGAAAGCCGTATTTATCCTTTTCCACCGGTCCCTTTTCGAAACGGCTGTTCTGGAAAAGGAAGTTCTCGAAGGTTTCTCGTTCGGACTTATGGAAACAAACAACTTCTCCATTACTATCTACCAGTAGCATGCCTTCGACAGCGGAGTCTGTTCCGCGGTAGATCTTTGCCGGACGCATACCGAGGGCCAGTGCCATCAGGAATTGTTTCATCTTAAACTCGTAATAGCCGTGTTTGTTTATCAGCTCTTCTTTTATCTTCAGCGGATTGACACTTTTCATCAGTTCGGTCAGTTCGCTGACTCGGGTGATGCCATCGATATGCATGGTACGTATCATCTCTGTGAGCAGACGCGGGAAATGGAGGTCGATCATCTGTAGGTTGCAACGAAACACACGGTCGGCCACATCGGCGTATTTCAGTATGCCGCCCAAGCGTTCGATCATCATCATGCGTTCGGCTACCTCGGTGGGCGACTCGGGCAAGGCATTGATCTTGTTGACGGTGGGGTTGGCAAATTTAATACCACTTTGTTCCAGTTTCAGGTTGGCGGTACGGCCTCCGTCGAGCAGCGGGTTCATAGTGCCGATACGGGAGCGGACATTGATCCCGGTCGGCGGTACATCGGCGTGCCAAAAGGCGATGGAGAAGTCAGTGCGATCTTCCGTCTGAGCTTCAAGGTCGATGATGGAGACGGCATCCAGAAACTCTTCTACCCCATCGGGTGAGGTAACATCATCGGTGGCAGATGCTTTGATGGCTTGCAGGATCAGATCGGCTACGATGCCGAAGTCTTCCCGCGGCAAGCGTTTATCAATGGTCTCACCCAGGAGATGAATTTCTTCAGCTTCGATGAGATAGCGACGAGGGCCGTCGTGTTCTTCGCGTTGTATCATCGCAATGGGACGAATGTTTTCTTCGTCGGCTTTGCCTTTGGCTGTACCCATGTGGACTTGGCCATCGGCCAGGAGACGGAAGAAAGCGTAGAGTTCACTCCACTCTTTCTTGGTTGCTTCGAATGACATATATCGTTGTTGTTTTAATTCCTATTCTTCCTGGATGCGGGCGGTTTCTACTTTCTCGATACGGGCTCTCAGTTTGGGTATCATGCTCTTTCGGATGCGTAGCGTCATGCTGCAATCCATGTCGTATGATTGGCGGAGTATTTCCGGTTCTTCTTCTTTGACGATGCGCATCACATCGTTCATGAAGGGGTATTCGAAGAGAAAGGTAAGCTCCTCGTCGACGGTCTTTTCGATGATTTCGGTGTTGGCAATGGCTTCGACGGCGGCAGCTTTATAGGCTACGATCAAGCCACCGGTACCTAGTTTGATGCCTCCGAAGTAGCGGACTACAATGATGAGGATGTCCGTCAGCTCGTTTGAGTTGATTTGTCCCAGGATAGGCTTGCCTGCCGTGCCCGAGGGTTCGCCGTTGTCATTGGCCCGAAAGTCTTTGCGCTCATGGCCCAGCATATAGGCGTAGCACACGTGGCGGGCATCGTAATACTTCTTCTGGTAGACTTCGAGATACTCCTTGATCTCCTCCACCGTACGCACGGGGATGGCGACGGCAATAAACTTGCTTCGCTTCTCGGTAAATATGCCTTCGGAAAGTGCAGCGATGGTTTTGTATGTATCTTCGGCAATCATGCTGCAAAAGTAAGGATATTTACGGACGCACAAAAGAAAAGAGGGCACTCTTTACGAATGTCCTCCCTACTTATATATCTTCTAAACTGTCAATTGTGCATTGTCAATTGTCAATTAGTCGAGCGCGTGAATCACTAAGCCGGAGCGCAGTTTCGGCTCAAACCAGGTAGTCTTCGGAGGCATGATGTTGCCTGTGTCGGCAATATCCATCAGCTGTTTCATGGAAACCGGATAGAGCGCCAGGGCTACTTTCATCTCACCGCTGTCTACCCGTTTGCTCAGTTCGCCGAGACCGCGGATACCGCCTACAAAGTCGATACGCTTGTCCGAACGAAGGTCTTTAATGCCGAGGATCTCGTCGAGAATGAGATTAGACGAGATGGTCACATCAAGCACACCGATGGGGTCGTTGTCATTATACGTTCCCGGACGAGCAGTAAGGCTGTACCACTTGCCTTCCAGGTAGAGGGCGAAGTTGTGCAAAGCCGCCGGTTTGTAGATGTCTGCGCCTTTTTCTTCGACTACGAAATCTTTCTCGAGGGCTTTCAGGAACTCGGCAACCGAGAGACCGTTGAGGTCTTTCACCACCCGGTTGTAATCAATGATGGTCAGTTGATTAGCGGGGAAGCAAACAGCCATGAAGTAGTTGTACTCCTCATCGCCTTGATGATTAGCGTTCTGACTGGCTTTCTCTGCTCCTACCAGTGCAGCGGCAGCCGAACGGTGGTGACCATCGGCAATGTACAATGCAGGCATGGCGGCAAAGGCTTTTGTGATGTCCGCGATATCTTCAGCCTGGTCGATGATCCAGAACTGGTGACCGAACCCATCGCCCGGAGCAATGAAGTCGTACACCGGCTTCTGGGCCGTGTAGCGGGCTACGATAACGTCCAGAGCGGCATTATCGGGATAAGCGAAGAACACCGGTTCAATGTTGGCATTGTTCACGCGGACGTGCTTCATGCGGTCTTCTTCCTTGTCACGGCGGGTCAGTTCGTGCTTCTTAATGATGCAATTCATGTAGTCGGGCACGTAAGCACCTACTACCAGTCCGTACTGCGTCTTGCCGTTCATGGTCTGGGCATAGACGTAGTAGTTTTCGGTTGAGTCCTGCAGCAGCCAGCCTTTGTCCTGGAACTTACGGAAGTTCTCAGCCGCCTTGGCGTACACACATTCGTCGTGTTCGTCGGTACCCACCGGGAAGTCTATCTCGGGCTTGATGATGTGGTACAGTGATTTCTCGTTTCCGTCAGCCTCAGCACGGGCTTCTTCGGAGTTTAGTACGTCATACGGACGTGAGGCTACCTGCTCCACCAACGCTTGCGGGGGACGAATGCCTTTGAATGGTTTGATTACAGCCATAATTTTTGAATTGACAATTGATAATTGACAATTGACAATTAACCAGTTGGCCATTGACAATCGGTGAAGAGGTTATACATCACCAATTGTCAATTGTCAACTGTCAATTATCAATTAACCTTAAAACGTTCGTTACCATCTTTCAGGAAGCCGACGATCTGTTGGGCAGCAGCGATACCGGCATTGATGTTGGCTTCGGAAGTCTGTGCCCCCATCTTCTTCGGGGTAGAGAAGTAACGTGAGGGGAAGAGTTCGGCCAGCTTTTCGTCGGCAGCAGGCATGATGTCCGTCATGTACTTGAAGTCGGCACGTTCTTCCATCAGCTGGATGAGTTCGTCCTCGTTGATCACTTCCTTGCGGGCGGTGTTCACCAGCATGGCACCTTTCGGCATTTGTTTCAGGAGGGCGTAGTTGATCGATTTCTTTGTTTCAGCCGTTGCGGGAATGTGGAGCGATACCACTTCGCAAGTCTTGTACAATTCTTCGGCCGATGTGAGAGCTTTCACGCCGTCTTTCTCGATGACTTCGGCGGGGCAGAAGGCATCATAAGCGAAGATCTCCATACCGAAACCTTTGGCGATGCGGGCCACATTACGGCCTACGTTACCATATGCGTGAATACCAAGCTTCTTGCCCATCAGTTCCGTGCCCGAAGTACCGTTGTACAGATTGCGCACGCCGTACACCATCATACCCAGCGCCAGTTCGGCTACTGCGTTGGCGTTCTGTCCGGGAGTGTTCATCACGCATACACCGTGAGCGGTAGCTGCTGCGAGGTCTACGTTGTCGTATCCGGCACCGGCGCGTACCACTATTTTCAGTTCCTTGGCGGCATCAAGCACTTCGGCATCGATGATGTCGCTGCGGATGATGATGGCATTGGCATCCTTCACTGCGTCGAGCAGCTGTGCCTTTTCAGTGTACTTTTCCAGCAAAGCCAGTTCAAAACCTGCTGCTTCGACTTCTTTGCGGATACCGTCCACCGCTACTTTAGCGAACGGTTTGTCGGTGGCTATTAATACTTTCATTGAGGTGTGTTTTGGGGTTTTTATAAAAAAGACAGAGTCTCACAAACTTACAAAAGAACTCTGTGAGACTCTGCTACTCGTTAGCGAGAGCGTATATTAATGCATTTTCTCGAATTCCTGCATGCAGTCGATCAACGCCTGTACACTTTCCTTCGGAATGGCATTGTAGCAAGATGCGCGGAAACCACCTACTGAACGGTGCCCCTTGATACCTACCATGCCTCTTTCGGTAGCTAGCTTCTGGAAGTCGGCTTCAAGTGCTTGGTATTCGGGAGCCATAACGAAGCAGATGTTCATGCGTGAGCGGTCTTCCACAGCAGCTGTTCCTACGAACATCTTGTTGCGGTCGATTTCGCCGTACAGCATGTCGGCTTTCTCGATGGCACGGCGTTCCATTTCCTTCACACCACCCTGTGCCTTGATCCAACGCAAGTTCAGCATAGCTGTGTAGAAGGGCAGTACGGGAGGAGTATTGAACATAGAACCGTTGTCCACGTGTGTGCGGTAATCCAGCATAGACGGGATGTAACGGCTCACCTTACCCAACGCATCGTTCTTCACGATCACGAAGGTAACACCGGCAGGTGCTAAGTTCTTCTGTGCTCCACCGTAGATACAAGCGTATTTCGATACGTCGATGGGACGTGAGAAGATATCGGACGACATGTCGGCAACCATTGGAACAGGCGAATCCAGGTCGGCTTTCAACTCCGTACCGTAGATGGTGTTGTTCGAAGTAATATGGAAATAGTCGGCATCGGCCGGAATAGTGAAATCTTTCGGGATATAAGTGTAGTTGGCTGCAGCGGACGAAGCCACTTCTACCACTTCACCAAATGCTTTAGCTTCCTTCAATGCCTTCTTCGCCCAAACGCCGGTATTCAAGTAAGCGGCTTTCTTTTCGAGGAAGTTGAACGGAATCATGCAGAACTCCAAACTGGCACCACCACCCAGAAAGAGTACCGAATAGCCTTCGGGTATGCCGAGTAGTTCTTTAAACAGTGCCTCGGCTTCGTCAACCACAGGTTGGAAGTCTTTAGCGCGGTGGCTGATCTCGAGGATGGAAAGGCCTGAACCATTGAAATCTAAAATAGCTTTGGCTGTGTCCTCTATCACCTCACGCGGAAGAATGGAAGGTCCTGCATTAAAATTATGCTTTTTCATTGGAAGTGTGTTTTTTGTTTAACAATTTGTTAGTTGTATTTATAAGACACGGCGAAATTACTAATTAAATTCCGTACAGCAAATCTTTCTTGATAAAATTACTCCTTAAGAGCGCTTTTCTCTTACGTTTTTATGAGTTATGCAAGTATTATACACCAATTTGTTAAGTACGTTTATCAAAAGCAGCTATTCTGCTTCTTCGATGATGGTTTTCATTCCTTTGATCTTTTCGCCCCGGATGAGGGTCATCAGTTGCTTCACACGAGCACGGCTGATGGCTACAAAAGCGTAGTGGTCTTTCACGTCGATGGGGCCTACGTCTTCGCGCGCGAGTTGTCCTTTCTTATATAGAAACCCTGCAATATCCATCCGGCTGAGCTTATCTTTCTTTCCTTTACCTATATATATGGTGACCCAAAGTGGCTTGGGCGGGCGCGAGGGTTGTAAAGGTAATTCATAAGCTTCGGTATCGGCGGGGATGTAGTCGGGCAGTTGTTCTTCGCCGTGCAGGATGACGTACGAGGTACCTCGGGCATCCCAGCGGGCGGTGCGTCCGTTGCGGTGGGTGAAGGCTTCTTCGTTGACCGGCAGGTGGTAGTGCACGATGTGTTCCACCTCGGGGATGTCGAGTCCGCGGGCAGCCAGATCGGTGGAGATGAGGACGTGGCAGCTTCCGTTGCGGAATTTATAGAGGGCGCGTTCGCGGTCGGGCTGTTCCATGCCGCCGTGGAAGCGTTCGTTGTACAGACCTTTCTCAGTGAGCAATGCTCCTACCCTGTCCACTGCGTCGCGATGGTTGCAGAAGACGATGCTCGACCCACTGCCCAGAGAGCAGAGCAGGCGGTACAGGGTGTCGACTTTGTCTTTGGCAGGCGAGAGGACTTTCCGCAGTTCCAGGCGCGACTCTTCCCGGGCGGAGTCGTCGAGGAAGTCGAGCTTCACGGTACGGTGCAGTCCGGTAAACTGGGGGATCTCTTCGGCATCGGTAGCCGACAATAGAATACGTTGACGCAGTCCGGGAAGCTGGGCGATGATCTCGGACATCTCATCATGGAAGCCGAACTCGAGCGACTTGTCGAACTCGTCGATGATGAGGGTATGGATGGTCGAAGGATCGAAGTTGCCTTTCCCGAGGTGGTCAGTAATACGTCCGGGTGTTCCGATGATGATGGACGGATGGTTGCCCAGGATGCTTTTCTTCTCTTCGGCGATGGGGTGTCCGCCGTAGCACACACAGGTCTTCCAGGGAGTATTCATGGTGCGGAACACGGTATCTATCTGCAGGGCCAGTTCGCGAGAGGGGGCCAGTATCAGGACACCAATGTTCTTAGTATCTGCTCCGCTGGTGGCTATTTCTTGCAACCGGGGCAACAGGGGTAACAGGAACGCCAGTGTTTTGCCTGATCCGGTGGGCGAGAGTAATACTACGTCATTGTCTCCGGCGGATGCCTGGAGGGCGGCTTGCTGCATCTCGTTGAGGTTCTCTATCTTGAGAGAATGCAGTGCTGATTCTATCGTTTTATGTATATTCATGCGGGCAAAGGTAGTGATTTTTTAGAAATGCAGTAGAATTCAGGGGTTTGAACTACTAATATTTAGCAATAGGTAATGACTTAGAAACTCAGGGCTGACGCATTACTCCCAGTCCCCTTCCAATAATTGAACAAGGAAAGCTTCGTCCCATCCGGCAGCTTTCCTTTTTCCTTTTAAGCTTCCCTTCTTCGGATTCTTCTTAATAGCCATTAAGGCTATCTTATTCATT
>JAVBVI010000078.1:0-29427 GCA_031554505.1 Bacteroides sp.
TTTGCAAAGATATTGCATATTTCAAAATAACCTATTACTTTTGCAACGCATTTGAGAAAACATTCTTCCTTAGCTCAGTCGGTTAGAGCATCTGACTGTTA
Source organism: Bacteroides sp. (assembly GCA_031554505.1). GTDB lineage: Bacteria > Bacteroidota > Bacteroidia > Bacteroidales > Bacteroidaceae > Bacteroides. The sequence continues at coordinate 102 of JAVBVI010000078.1, forward strand.
ATCAGAGGGTCCTTGGTTCAAGTCCAAGAGGGAGAGCAAAGAATCTTGAATGCACACTTTCTTCCTTAGCTCAGTCGGTTAGAGCATCTGACTGTTAATCAGAGGGTCCTTGGTTCAAGTCCAAGAGGGAGAGCGAAAAAAGCCAGCAGAAATGCTGGCTTTTTTGTTTTACTGATCTTGTTTATCGTTTCGGTATATTAATATTCCCATTTCTGTCTCCGGTAATAGAAACAGCATCAGCCGAGGAATCTATCTTATATGCCAGACTGGGAGCATTAAGATCTTTTACGTTCTCCAATATCAGCGCAGGACCTTGTTCGATATTCAGTTTCACATTTTTCAAAGTGACGTTTGTCGATTCGCGCAGTTCGGCTCCATAACGAGCAGTGATAACAGAGTTTTCAATATTGACATTCCGGATATGCATCTCGGGAATACCGTGGAAGTACATAGCTTTGTTGGCATTCCGGCAGGTAATATTCTTAATGGTAATATCCTTGAAAACGGGAGTCGTTTCATCCACCGGCGGAATAATGGCTGTTGGCTGGGTAAAGTAATAAAGGCTGAACGACACCGGTTCATGTACAATATCCAGCATATTGATGTTGTTGATATAGATATTCTCTACCACACCTCCCCGTCCGCGGGCACTCTTAAAGCGTAAACCGATATCTGTTCCGATAAACTGGCAGTTGGATACGGAGATATTCCGCACGCCACCCGACATTTCGCTTCCCACGACAAAGCCTCCGTGCCCCTTGAATACCCGGCAATTATCTACAATCACATTCTCCGTTGGGCGACCGCGACGACGGCCTTCTGCATCCTTGCCTGATTTGAGACAGATGCCATCATCGCCCACATCGAAACTGCTATTTACGATAAGTGCATTTTTGCATGATTCCAGATCCAGTCCGTCGCCGTTCTGCGCATACGATGGATTCCGAACTTCTATATTATCTATAATGATATTGTCGCACATCAGCGGGTGTATGTTCCAACCGGGAGAGTTCTCGAACAAAACGCCCTCAAGCAATACATTCTTGCAACCGACAAGGCTGACCATCACCGGACGAAGAAAGTCCTTTATAGAGAGCCAATCCTCTTTCGTTAGCTGACGTCCCCCTCTGGCAGAAGTCAGACTATCACCCAACAATGCCTTTTTACTCGGATACCAGAGTTGTGGGTCTTTCAGCACTCCCCCGGAATTAACAACACTCTTCCAGTGTCCGTCCGTTACTTTCATCTTTTTCAATGGGCGCCAGGCATCTCCCGAACCATTGATGGCTCCCCGACCGGTAATCGCAATGTTTTCAAGACTAGTAGCAGAGATGGGCGATTGGCACCGATGGGTTTTCATTCCCTCAAATACGGCTTCGACCAGTGGATATTCATCAAAATCAGGAGTAAAAAGTATCAATGCTCCTCGTTCCAGATGAAGATTGATATTGGATTGAAAGATAATGGGTCCTGTAAGCCAGATCCCGGAAGGGACATTGACGGTTCCGCCTCCTTTGGCAGACACGTCGCTGATGGCTTTATTGATTGCTTGGGTGTTTAAAGTGACTCCATCGGCAACGGCCCCATATTGGGTGATGCTTACCTTACGGTCCGGGAATACCGGCTTTTGTACTACCGGCATTGGGAAAGGCAGGTTTTTATATAAATACGTATAATCACTCGCTTTTATAGTAGGGGATGCGAGAATAACCATCAGCAGCATCCACAATGAGAGGGTGCGTTTTCCTTTTTTCATGATATCAATTCTTTAATAAAAATTTATAGACATCACAAAAGTATGGATTACAGACGGTTCGAAAGGGAACTTTTTATTCTAATAGGAGTATTTTTACACACAATGATGCAGAAACCATCGTTTTTTATTGTAAAACAGGTTTGCCAAGAGCACTCATCTGGATAATTCTTTTTTAACCCGCCAGCCTTTATTGAAAACAATATTGGAGTCACAATCCCCTACACCGGGATTTCCCCATACATATATTTCGCACACAGTACCCAATCCAAAGTCGGTAACAGGGCGTAACATCATAAAGATATTATTCAACACTTTTGCTTCCAGTTTGTTGTCGTAAATGTGTACTGTTCTCAGATTGTTTCTTTCCGATATATTTAAGCTTTCCAAGCTATTATTTGTACACTCAAGCGTTTGAAGCTTCGTATTGGCAGTAATATCCAATGAAGACAGGGAGCAATCGGTGCAGTTGAGGTAAATAAGTTCATTTAGCCGGCTTACATCAAGAGTCTGAAGTTTGGCGCACTGGTAAATCTCCAGATTAACGATACCAGGTGCACTTCGGAAATCTATTTCAGATAACAAAGACCGTCCAATTTGCAAACTATTCAGGCTGCCATTGCTTTCCATATTAAGTTCACTCAATTTACTATCTCTTATAACTAAGCTTTGTAGCTTACTGCAATGTTTTATATTCAATGAAGCAAGATTATCCATCGAATAGAGAGAAAACTCTTCGAGAGCCAGGCATGTGCTCACATCAACAGACTTCAACGAGTGGATACTCGACAGGAACAACCTGGCCAGTTTGGGGCAATAACCTCCACTAAAAGCTTCCAATCCATCGATATTACCGATATTCAACTCGTGCAAATAGGGGCACTTCCCAATACTAAGTCCGGTATATGTATTTATCAACCCCGCCATACTTAAATAAGTAATTTCCTCCGACCATATCTTTACCCGGTATGTACCTATCTTGGTATAGCTATGTTTGAGCCCCCACACCTCCTTTGCCGAAGATTCTCTTTTCTCTATTTTGCCATCACCCCAGTCAACGGCTACTCTATTCCCCGCCCAATGAATTTCTACCGGATACCTGTCGCCATAGTCCACTGTAAACTGTATAGTGTTGCTGGTAGTTAGTTCCGGAATATCGAACTCTGCTCCCGGTTCGTCGTCCATAACGACGGTACATGCTACAAACTGCATCAGGAAGATTGCTGCGAGAAGAGTATGAAAGATTTTCTTAAAGCCCATAAGTTTAATCATTAAGATGATGATTCATGAATGATGCACAAAGTTAATCTTTTTTATTTACGAAAACACTCACTCGTACGAAAACAGCGGACAAGTGTCCGATTTCGAACAGATAGAAAATTTAGTTATTGATTGACTACCAGATACTTAGAACTTTGGCACGGCACTTGCATTTTAATTAGTGCCAAGGCAGTGAAGCTTCTTCCTAAAAGAAACATCCTCCCAAAAGCAAAACAAACAAGAATCAAAAAACAAAAAAATAACAATTAAAAACTTACAGTCATGAAAGCAACAATCGTAAAAGCAATCGCAGTAGTAACAGTGGTAATCGCATCAGTTATGAACAGCAACGTGTATGCAGGAAACAAATACGTGGTAAACTACGAAACAACCGGTGAGCAGATTGTATCAAAAACAGTTTACCTGAATGAAGGCTTCCTCACCCACCATGCCAAGTATGACTATACGTACAACGAACAAGGCCAGATGACCGAACAGGTAGCATACAAGTGGAACAGCAAATCACAGGAATGGATGCCTTCTCACAAAGCAACGTTCACATACGCCGACAACGGAACAGCATCAACCATAGAATTCAAAAAGGCAGACAAGACAGCAGATTGGATCCTGGTTCAGAACATCAGCTTCAATCAGCCTGCTATCCTGATGGCGGATACAAGCAAATAAGATTTCGCAACGCTCTTGCCTTAGAAGAGAGTTTCAAGTAAGCTAACCAATCGTTTCAAACCGGGTAACGACGTGTTTCAAACCGGGTAACGAAGTGTTTCAAACCAGGAAACATTTCGTTACCCGGTTTGAAAAAGCATTCCGTTAACTTAAAGAATGGTGAATACTCAAAGAAATGGTGAATCAATGGTGAATGGAAAAGGTATTCACCATCGAATATTTATCACACAATCAGCATCATAGATTTAAAAAAATGGTGAATGGCGAATAAAACCACAAAAACACATAGGAGAGAAAGAGTGCTACAACAAAAAACTCCATACCAACCATGCAACAAGAATACCCCCCAAAAGCAAGGCATAGAAAAGCAACGTCTGCTTAGACAGATGTGCCTGCCGTTCTGCCTTCCACTCTTTAAGTTGCCGGCCAATCTTCTCCAACTCCTCCACAGACACCTCCTCCGGTTCAAACGAATGCTTGCCATAAAGCTTGCTGAGACGTTCCTTACTCCGCTCACGACGCAGACTGCGCAGTTCCCTGTTCAGCTTATCCCGTCGTATCATGTCGAATACATGTCCTCCGAAACTCATAAGCGTTCAATTATTAGTTGTTCAAATATACAAAAAAAACTGTAAGCAGGCAAAATCCTCTCCGAAATCCTTCATATTCAAAACATTTTACTACCTTTGTATGAACCTTTTAACTCATAGAACAAATGAAACGTTTTCTTTTTATCATATTTATCGCCTTTTGCATCACTGCATGCCATAAAGACGACGAGCCCACACCATCAGTCAACGAGCAAACTGTATTATTGTACCTTCCCTGGTCCAGCAATCTGACTGGTAATTTCCAAACAAACATCTCTGATTTCGAACAGGCAATTAAACAAGATATCCTCAAGAATCCAAGGGTACTGGTACTTTTTGCCAGCTCCACAACAAAAGCAACACTCTTTGAGTTGAGCTACGAAAAGGGAAACAGCAAACGGACAACCATCAAAGATTACCAAAACCCTGCTTTTACCACTACTGCATGGATAACGTCTATTCTTGATGATGTTAAAAACACAGCACCCGCCAACCGCTATGCCATGATTATCGGATGCCACGGAATGGGCTGGATACCTGTCCAGCAGGGTACAAAATCCTTTACTGCCCGACAGAAGTATCACTTTGAATATGACGGACCAATCCAAACACGATTCTTCGGAGGATTGACCAGCCAGTATCAAACCGAAATCAGCACATTGAAAGAAGGCATTCAAGGAGCAGGATTAAAGATGGAATACATCCTTTTCGACGATTGCTACATGTCGAATATTGAAGTGGCCTACGAACTGAAAGATGTAGCCAGTCACCTTATCGGCTGCCCCACCGAGGTAATGGCTTACGGCATGCCCTACACCAATATTGCTCCCTATCTGATAGGCAATGTCAATTATGAAGAAATCGGCAATGAGTTTCTGAAGTTTTACCAGAATTATACCGATATGCCTTGTGGTACACTCGGAATAACAAATTGTTCCGAAGTGGAAAGCCTCGCCGGAATAATGAAGGAAATAAACAGCCGGTTCACATTCGACTCGTCACCGACAAGTACGGTACAGCGCCTGGACGGCTACACTCCTACTATCTTTTTCGATTATGGCGACTATGTGTCCAAACTCTGTACAGACCCCGAACTGCTCATCCGGTTCAACAATCAGCTGGAACGGGTCATCCCTTCCAAATACAGGAAACACACAGAATACTATTTCACAACTGTTTCCGGAAGTCAGAAAATAAAAATAAACACTTTCTCGGGCATCACCATTTCCGACCCAAGTAACAATTCCCTAGCTTCTACAAAAACAGAAACCGACTGGTATAAAGCTACTCATTGACAAGAATTATAGAATGAAGCTTTCGCCAACTGAACCGCAAGAAGCAGTCGGCGAAAGCAATTCCAACCCCTATTCCTTTATAAATTAATAAAAAAGCCCCCACCCTTTTGTCCTACTAATCAGAATGTTCTATCTTTGTTCCACTTTTATTTTTTAAACAAATCAAATATGTCCAAAGAATTATTCTCTACCCTGCCCTACAAAGTGGCAGACATTACGCTTGCCGACTACGGTCGCAAGGAAATCGACTTGGCAGAAAAAGAAATGCCCGGCCTTATGGCTCTTCGCGAAAAGTATGGAGAATCGAAACCGCTCAAAGGCGCCCGCATCATGGGTTCGTTGCACATGACCATCCAGACCGCCGTACTCATCGAAACACTCGTAGCACTCGGTGCTGAAGTACGTTGGTGCTCATGCAACATCTACTCCACACAGGATCATGCCGCTGCAGCTATTGCTGCTTCGGGTGTAGCCGTGTACGCATGGAAAGGCGAAACACTGGCCGAATACTGGTGGTGCACACTGCAAGCGCTGAACTTTGAAGGCGGTAAAGGACCGAACGTGATCGTAGACGATGGAGGCGATGCCACTATGATGATCCACGTGGGCTATGATGCTGAAAACAATGCCGCTGTGCTTGACAAGCCTGCCACAGCCGAAGACGAAATAGAACTGAACGCTATCCTGAAACAGGTATTGGCCGAAGACAACGGTCGCTGGCACCGGGTAGCCGCCGAGATGCGTGGTGTATCCGAAGAGACAACCACCGGTGTACACCGTCTGTATCAAATGAAGGAAGAAGGCAAACTGCTGTTCCCGGCTTTCAATGTGAACGATTCGGTGACAAAATCAAAGTTCGACAACCTGGACGGCTGTCGCGAATCACTGGCCGACGGCATCAAACGTGCTACGGACGTGATGATCGCCGGTAAAGTGGTGGTAGTTTGCGGTTATGGCGACGTGGGCAAAGGTTGCGCACACTCCATGCGTTCGTACGGAGCCCGTGTATTGGTGACCGAGATCGATCCGATCTGTGCCCTGCAAGCGGCTATGGAAGGTTTCGAAGTGGTGACTATGGAGGACGCCTGCTCGGAAGGTAACATCTTCGTGACTACTACCGGCAACATCGACATCATTCGCATCGATCACCTGGAACAGATGAAGGACCAGGCCATCGTATGCAACATCGGTCACTTCGACAACGAAATACAGGTAGAAGCCCTGAAACACTACAACGGTATCAAGTGCGTAAATATCAAACCGCAGGTAGACCGTTACTACTTCCCGGACGGACACAGCATCATCCTGCTGGCCGACGGTCGCCTGGTCAACCTCGGTTGTGCTACCGGTCACCCGTCGTTCGTGATGAGCAACTCATTTACCAATCAGACTCTGGCTCAACTCGAGCTCTTCAACAAGAAGTACGAAGTAGACGTATACCGCCTGCCGAAGCATCTGGACGAAGAAGTAGCCCGTCTGCACCTTGAGAAGATCGGCGTGAAACTCACCAAGCTTACGTCTGCCCAGGCCGACTACATCGGCGTATCGGTAGACGGACCGTACAAAGCTGATCACTACAGATATTAAAAACCGAACAACATGAAGCGAATCCTTCCAGACCTAATCGCCATCCTGGCATTCATCATCGTATCGTTTGTCTACTTCTTCCCGGCAGACGTGGAAAACCGCATCTTGTTCCAGCATGACACCGTAGCTGGTGCCGGCGGCGGACAGGAGGGCAAGGAGTATTACGAACGGACAGGCGAACGGACCCGTTGGACGAACTCCGTCTTCGGAGGTATGCCCACGTACCAGATTTCGCCCAGCTACGACTCCACCGAACCGGTGAAGTTCGTGGAAGACGTCTACCGGCTTTACCTGCCCAACTACGTTTGGCTCACCTTCGTGATGATGCTCGGATTCTACATCCTGCTGCGCGCTTTCGGGCTGTCGCCGGGGCTGTCGGCTTTGGGTGGAGTGCTCTGGGGGTTCTCCTCGTACTTCTTCATCCTGATACAAGCGGGACACATCTGGAAGTTTGTCACGCTGGCCTATATACCACCCACATTGGCGGGCATCGTACTGGCTTATCGGAAGAAATATCTGTTGGGAGGTATCCTTACGGCGCTTTTCCTCGCCATGCAAATACAGTCCAACCACGTACAGATGTCGTACTACTTCCTGTTCGTGATCCTGTTCTTCGCGGGGGCTTACTTCGAAGAAGCGTTGCGCAACAAAGAGCTGCCGCACTTCTTCAAAGCGAGCGGCGTGCTGGTGGTAGCCGCCCTGATCGGTGTGGCTGTCAACCTGCCCAACTTGTACCACACGTACGAGTACAGCAAGGAGACCATGCGCGGCAAGAGCGAACTGAAAAGTGAAACGAACCCAGCCGACCAGACGGATAGCGGACTGGAACGCAGCTATATCACCCAATGGAGCTACGGTATCGGCGAAACGCTGACCTTGCTCGTACCCAATGTGAAGGGAGGCATCTCCGACCCGCTCTCGTACAACGAGAAAGCGATGGAGAAAGCCATCCCCACCTATTCGGGACTTTACTCTCAGTTTACCCAATACTTCGGCGACCAGCCGATGACCCGGGGACCGGTGTATGTAGGCGCCTTTGTATTGTTCCTATTTATCCTGGGCTGCTTCATCGTGAAAGGTCCGCTAAAATGGGCATTGGTAGGAGCCACGCTGTTCTCCATCCTGTTGGCCTGGGGTAGAAACTTTATGGGGCTGACCGACTTCTTCATCGACTTTATTCCGATGTATAATAAATTCCGCGCTGTATCGTCTATCCTGGTGATAGCCGAATTCACGATCCCCTTGCTGGCGGTATTCACCTTGAAGGAGATCATCGAGAAGCCCTCTGCCCTGTTGAAAGAGAAGCGGAACGTCACCCTCATCAGTTTGGTACTGACGGCTGGTGTAGCCCTGATTCTGGCAGTAGCTCCGGGCCTGTTCTTCTCCGAGTTTGTGACGATCCACGAGAAGATGGCGTTGCAGAACGGTTTGCCGGCCGAACATCTGGCTCCCGTGTTGGCCAACCTGCAAGAGATGCGTATGAACATGGTGACCTCCGATGCCTGGCGTAGTTTCTTCGTGATCGCTATCGGTTGCGCACTCCTGGTCCTCTTCTGTTACGGCAAACTAAAAGCTGCCTGGATGATTGCCGGTGTCACAGTACTCTGTCTGGTAGACATGTGGGGCGTGAACAAGCGCTACCTGAACGATGAGATGTTTGTGCCGAAATCAACGCAGACGGAAGCGTTCAACAAAACACAGACGGACGAGTACATCCTGCGTGACAAGTCACTGGACTACCGCGTACTGAACTTTGCCACCAGCACGTTCCAGGAAAACAACACGTCGTACTGGCACAAGAGCGTAGGTGGTTACAGCGCGGTGAAGCTACGTCGTTACCAGGACATGATCGACCATTACATCTCGCCGGAAATGGGCGACCTGTACAAAGCAATGATCGCCGCCGGTGGACAAATGGACAGTCTGGATGCCCATAAATTCCCCGTTATCAACATGCTGAACACGAAGTATTTCATCTTCGCCGCCGGTAAGGAGGGACAGACGGTACCCATCGAGAATCCGTATGCCTACGGCAATGCCTGGTTCGTGCATAAGGTACAGTATGTGGACGATGCCAACGAGGAGATAGAAACCATTGGCCGAGTGCTGCCTACGGAAACAGCCATCGTGAATACGAAGTACAAGGACCTGCTGAATGGCGTGACCGAAAGCTACAAGGATTCGCTCTCTACCGTAACGCTGAAGAGCTACGAGCCAAACCACCTGGTGTACGAAACCAATTCCCCCAAGGATGGCGTCGTGGTATTCTCCGAAGTGTATTACCCCGATTGGCAAGCCACCATCGACGGTCAGCCCGCGCAGATAGCCAGTGCTGATTATATCCTGCGTGCGATGTATGTTCCGGCCGGTAAGCATACCATCGAGATGCGCTTCGACCCGAAGAGCGTACATGTCACCGAGAATATCGCTTACGGCGCTATCGCGTTGTTCCTCATCGGAGTCATCGTGCTGGTAGTAATGTGCCGCAAGAAGGTAAGTAACTTACGCTTTTAATTACAAAGGCCCAACTGATGAGACACTTCACAAACACCTTGCTACTCTTGTCTATCCTCTTTAGCGTCTCCTGCACGACGCACATCCGCGATGATGAGGAAAAAGACGACAAAACTTATCCGCTGGCCTTCGAAAAAGGAAGCTACGAAACACCTTTGGGGCTCGGCCATGAAATTACGATTGTGGGAGGCAACCGGGACTACCAGCTCACGGTGAAACAGCCGGATATACTGGATGCTACCATCCAACTGGGGCATCCAGGAGCGGGCAGCATCAAAGTCACCGGAAAGAAGAAAGGAGAAACCACCCTCATGATCCGCGACAATGTCACCCAAGAAACTGTAACCCTAACTATCAAGGTGGTCTATGCCAACTTCGGGTTCAAAATAAGGGAAAGCCATTTTCCCCTCTTCCCCGAAGGTTGTACACTCTTCCTGGTATCCAATCCTAACAGGGACTTTTATGTATTCGACGGCCTCACCCAGCTCCTGAAAGGCAGTTATCTACTATCTACGGTCCAGGACGAACCTTACATGACATTAACTTGCCAGGAAGGAGCCGGTCAGATAACCCGTCTGTTCGATTTGGACTATACAGACAAAGGATTCCTGAATTTCCTTACCAAGTATCTTCCGACGGGTTTTGACTTTAAGGATATAGGAAAGCATATAGCTCCGAACCTGATACTGAATGAGCACGAAACCGACAAGAGAATAGGGACAACACTGGAAGGCTTGGGGATACCGGAAGGTGTTCTGGAATAGTCTTTTCACCGTTTTTATTCCCCTATGCCGTGAACAGAATACCTTACTTTTTCATTGTTAATAAAAGAACAAACTCAATAAACAATAAAACAATGAAAAAGATCGTATTGATCGGAGCCAGCGGTTTCATCGGTTCCGTACTGCTGAAAGAAGCATTGAACAGAGGTTACAAAGTAAAAGCCGTTGTGCGCAACCCGGAAAAGATTACCATTGTGAGTCCGGAACTGGAAGTAGTGAAAGCCGATGCTTCTTCAGCCGAAGTGGTGGCAAGCATTGTCCAAGGAGCCGATGCAGTGCTTAGTGCCTATAGCCCCGGCTGGACAAACCCCCATATAGTTGAGGATACCATAAACGGATACACCGCCATCATCAGCGGAGTGAAGAAAGCTGGAGTAAAACGCCTGCTCATCGTGGGAGGAGCTGGAACTCTATTCGTCTCTCCCGGCGTGCGTGTGGTTGATTCCGGTGCTATTCCCGAATCTTATAAAGGTGCCGTGAAAGCCCTCGGCAATGTTTATCTGGAAATGCTTCCCAAAGAAAATGAATTGGACTGGGTGTTCTTCTCCCCTGCCGGAACCATTGAACCGGGCGAGCGCACCGGGAAGTATCGCCTCGGCAAAGACGACCTGATTGTAGATGCCAAAGGTGAAAGTAAGATTTCGGTGGAAGACTATGCCAAAGCGATGATTGATGAGCTGGAAAATCCGGTACATCATCGGGAACGCTTCACCATCGGATATTGACAAACTGAATAATAATAATCTCCTGCTATTGGCTAGAAACCGATAGCAGGAGATTATTATTTTGCAACAGTCTTACTAAAATAAGTACCCCAACCCGATCTTATTCTCAATCACCTGATAGTCCTTATCCTCGAAATACTTGTACCGTGAATTACGCATATAGTATGACGTTTCGAGCGAGACGGTGAACCGTTTCTTGAAACGGTAGTTGAAGTCGACCGTAAAGATGGTTAGGTTGGCATTACCTTTATCACCCTGTGCATTGAGGTATAGTTGTTCCTCGTGCGTCAGTTGGCTGAGGTCCACTTCCGGATCATATCCTTTCCAGGTGAAAAGCCGGTAATCCTCTGCCCGGAGACCAAAGTTCAGGCGGGTTTTGTAGAAGAACTCCATACCCAGTTTGGAACTGAAACCGCTACCCATGTTGTAGTCGCGGTCGATGTTCAGGTAATAATCGGTGATACTTCCGCCCAACAGAATGGCATTGAGGTAGCCCGTGGTGGCGAAGTTCATGTTTTTATTCAGACGGGCGGCATACATGGCACCCACGCCAAAAGCGGCAGCCTCTGAGATGCGGTAGGAGTTGATCTTCTGCCCGTCGAGCACCACATCGGAATCGTAATAGTCGAAATGCTGGAACACACCCACGTGCAAACGGCGGTTCTCCCGTTTCAACGGGATATTCGTGCCCCACAACTGCCCAATGGCGTTGACACTGCTGATGAGCGGTTGCTGGGATAACATGTTGAAGGTGGCACGTAGGGAGAAAGCGTCGTACGGCTGGTCGTTTTCTTCGTCGAACAAGTTTCCGTAGAGCAGGCTGAAGTCTACATACATACCGTTGTCCAGCTCGCGGCGGATTTCCGAATCTTCGGCCAGGGCGCGGTGTCCGGCAGTGACGTAGAATATGGCGGGTGTACTTTTCAGAGAGCGGCCGCGGATGGTGCGGTGTCGCCACATATCACCGTTGATAAGGCGGTTCAGTCCGCGCATGGGCGACACGAGGGTAGTCAGGAACTCACGGCCAAAGCGTTGGAATCCTGTGGAGCGGTCGTCGATGATCAGGTCGGACAGGCGGTAGGTAACTTCACCCAGACAGGCTCCGCCAATGGAAGTAGCAATAAAGTCATTAATGGCGGGCGGTTCGTTTTCCATCAGGAACTCCCACATCAGGCTACCACCCAAAGAGTAAGGCAGGGATTCCCAGAAGTTCATCCCGTTGCAACGAGCGGTGTTGAAGTAGAGTCCACCGTGATATGGATGGGCAAAAAGATTGGTCGAGAACTGGTCATTGTCCCACACGAAGCCGTGCTTGATGTTGCTCCTCATCGTATTCAGGTTGATACGGGCGAAGTCACCGTCGAGCACATAGCGGTCGAACGCCCATACACCGACGTTCAGTCCCACGGTTTCGATGCCCGCTCTCAGCGGATTTCTACGGGGTAGAAGGATGGAGTCGTTGTAGTGATACTTCAGCAAGCCTAATTTCTTGGCTGCTTCGCGCATAGTGATGGTATCGACTTCGGTGATGGTTTGCGCTGAAATCGGCAGGATGGTTCCCACCGCCAGCAATAGCAGAAAAAATCGCAAAGTGAGCAGGCGCAAGGCTGCCGGAATGTGAATGAGGTTCTTCATCTGTTTTCTTCTTTCTGTATAGGCTACACCTATTATATATACTGAAACTTGTTTGTTCGATTGCTTCAAGAAGTTCGACAAAGGTAGTTAAATATTCCAGAAACAGATAAACAGATTACGCAGTTCTTACTGGTTGACGACCCGGTTTAGATTTCCAAACGAGCTACGCAATCTGTTCTATCTGCTGCCAGACTTAGGTTTACCAATTTATCTCATTCTAAAGCAAAACACTTGTTTACAGACATTTACGCTGTTACTATTTCTTCTTCGACCATGAATTTCTCTTTCAACTTCCGGACAGCACGGTTCCTGCGAAAGCGGCGGAAGCGAGCGGTCATCCGATCGAAAAGATAATACACTACAGGCACTACCACCAGCGTCAGCACCATGGAGCTGGCCAGTCCGCCAATGATGACCCAAGCCATTCCGTTCTTCAGTTCGGCGCCGTTGCCCGTTGCCAAAGCGATGGGGAGCATACCGAAAATCATGGCAAACGTGGTCATCAGGATAGGACGTAGACGTTCTTTCCCGGCTTCGATCAGGGCGTCGAACGTATCCAAACCTTTGTCGCGCATGTGGTTAGTGAAGTCCACCAGCAGAATAGCATTCTTGGCTACCAGCCCGATGAGCACGATCAGCCCGATGATGCTGAAGATGTTCAACGTATTCATGGTGAGCGCCAGGGCGAGGAACGCGCCGATGAGCGACAGCGGGATGGAGAACATCACAATGACCGGGTCGAGCAGCGAGTCGTACAGCACCACCATAATAAGGTAGATCATCACGATAGCCGCCAGGAAAGCGAATGCCAGACTGCCAAATGCATTGGCCTGCTGTTCCATCATAGCACCTTCCGTCACGCTTACGCCTTCGGGAATCTTTCCCTGGAAGGTAGCCGAGATTTCCGCTCCCACCGTTCCCGACGGACGGCCCACGACGTTCGACTTCACAATGATGGAAGGAATACGGTCGGTACGCTCCAAGGCCGACGGGCCCAAGCCGTACGTGATATCGGCAAACTGGTCCAGACGAATCAGTTGCCCGCTCTTATTCAGGAAGGTGAGACGTGATACGTCTTCGGCTTCCGTCCGGTCGAAGTTGTCCACCCCTACCCGTATCTTGTACTCGAAATCGCCCTCGCTATACTTGGAGTCATCGTTGCCGTTCAGCGCCACGCGAAGTGTAGAACCCACATCGGAGACCGACAGTCCCAGGGTAGACATCTTTTCACGGTTCAACCGGATCTGCACCTCTTGCCGCGGGTCGTCGATGGAGTATTTGGCATCGCTCGTTCCGGGCGTATGGCGCACAGCATCCAGAATCACGGCGGCCGTCTGCTGTACTTTCTCGAAATCGGTTCCCTGCACGATGAACTGGATAGGTTCCGAACCTCCGCCACTGATGGACTTTGGGCTGACCCGTGCCCGGATGCCGGGAATCTGCATGATCTCTGCTTTCAGTTGCTGGGCCATAGCCTCCACGCTGATGCTACGCTGCTTCTTGTCCACCAGTTTCACGGTAATGGTGGTGACGTTGTTCTTGGTAGTCGACTCCGACAGCCCAACGTTGGTGTAGATACGCTCCACTTCCGGTTTGCTGCGGATAATCTTCTCCACCTGCATGGTCAACTGATTGTTCTGGTATACCGTCACCTGCGGATTCATGTCGAGCGATACGTCCAGTTCGCCCTGGTCGGTATCGGGAATGAAAGTGAAACCGATGAAGCCGGCCGGTACCAAAGCTATGGAACCCACGAGCAAGCCGATGGTAACGAGCAGTACGGTAGCTTTGTGTTTCAGGCTGACAGCCAGCAACTGGGCATACGTCTCCTGCACCACTTGAAAGATATGCTCTACAGTACGCGAGAAACGGGCCGACAGCGTGGGGCGCGTATCGTCGGGCAATTGGCCGAAGCGAGACATGAGCAACGGAGTCACCGTAAACGACACCAACAAACTGCACAGCGTAGCCACGATAATAGGTACGGCAAACTCTTTCAGCAATCCGCCGATAAGTCCGCCCGTGATGGCCAGCGGAAGGAATACTACAACAATCACAATGGTGATGGCCAGACAGGTAAACATGATTTGTTTCGCTCCTTCGAGGGCAGCCTGACGCTTGGAACGTCCTTCTTCAAGATAGCGGAACATGTTCTCGATCACCACGATGGAGTCGTCCACCAGGATACCCACCACGAGCGACAAGGCCATTAAGGACATCATGTTCAGAGAGAAATCCATCAGGTACAAGACAATAAATGCCGGGATGATGGACAACGGCACGGATACCATCACGATCAAAGCGCTACGGAGGTTATGCAAAAAGAGGAAGCACACCACAGCTACTATCAGGATAGCCAGGATCAGGTCGATGACCACAGAGTTGGCAGCCGCCCGGGTAAAGACGGAATCGTCCGTGGCTATCTCGAACTTCACCTGATTGCCGGCGTACTCTTTCTCGATGGAGGCGAGTTCGGCTTTCACCCTATCGGCCACCTTGACGGCATTGGCATCGGACTGCTTCTTGACGGAGATACCGATGGCGTCGCGTCCGTCGATGCGGTTGATCAGCTTCTGCGTGGCTACACCGTCTTCTACCTCGGCTACATCCATGATCTTGACCTTACCGCCGGTAGGGGTGGTCAGGATGACAGTATTGCGCAGCTCATTCAGATTGGAGAACTTGGCAGCCAAGCGGACGGAATAGATCACGCTGGCATCTTCCACGTTTCCGGCAGGAATCTCCATGTTGGCGGTCTGTACGGCCTGGAGTACCTGAAGGGCGGAAAGGTTGTATGCTTTCAGCTTGTTGGCATCGATGTTGACTTTAATTTCGCGCTCGTTTCCGCCGGTCATCTGCACGGAACCTACCCCGGGGATCTTGGCCAACCGGGGCTGGATGCGGTTCTCCACCAGTTGGTAGAAATCGGTAGAGGAGAGCGCGGCCGATGCAGCGATGTTCATGATCGGTAGCTCGTCCATCGAAAATTTGTCAATGGAGGGGTCGAGTATCTCCGTGGGAAGCTCGGACCGGATGGCATTGATTTTCCGTTGGGCATCCTGTACGGCCAGATTGGCATCGGAACCTTCGTTCAGCTCGATGGCAATGATCGACACGCCCTCCATGGAGGTGGAACTGATCTTCTTCAGGTTCTCGAGGGTGGAGAGGGCATCTTCCATCTTCTTCGTGACGGAGGTTTCTACTTCCGAAGCACCTGCTCCGGCGTACACCGTCTGAATGGTAAGCATGGGGACATCGAACTTGGGCAGCAAGTTCAGGTTGAGCATGTTGTAGGTGATCAGCCCGCCGAGCGCCAGTACCGTGAAGACTACGAGAATCAGCAACGGCCGTTTTATAGAGGTTTCAACTATGGAAGCCATGGGTATGTATGTATTAGAGTGAATATGTTTATTGCATGAAATAAGTATCTCATGTGCATAAGCCAACTTTCTTGTATGCCTACAGGAAGTTCTTTTCTTACTAAAACGAAGTGGGTTCCTTGCAAGGATCCCATTAGTTCCTTGCAAGGTTCCAATGAGTTCCTTGCAAGGATCCCATTGTCCCCTTGCAAGGGGACCACTTAGTTTTTACTAAAAAGAGAGTTCGCGTACGCCAACCGGGAAGTTAGTTTATGCATACCGGTCAGTTGGTTATAGCATTCCCGATAATGGAAACCTGTGCACCGTCCATGAGGTTGATTTGTCCGTTCACCACCACCTGATCACCCTGTTGGAGACCGTGAAGCACTTCGATGGAACTGGCATGGTCGCGTCCGGTGGTGATCTTCACCAGGCGAGCCATACCGTTCTCGATACGATACACCGACGGGTCTTTCACACTGCTGACGATGGCGTCGCGGGGAATGAAAAGCATTTCCTGCGTCTGGCCCATGTCGATGGATACATCGACGTACGTTCCGGCTTTCAGCGGGTATTGCTTGTTGTTGGGCAGAGCCACTTCCACGGGATAGGAGTGCGAAGCATCGCCCTGCGGACTGATGTGTGCTATCTTTCCGGTGAACGGAGTAGCGGGATAAATCTGTGTCCGGATAGTTACCGGTCCGCCCTTCTGCAAAGCATATGCGCTGGATTCGGGGACAGACAGCAATACTTTCAGTTCCGAGATATCGGCCATGCCGGCAATGGCAGTGGCTACATTGACATACTTGCCCAGATCTACTTCGCGGGAAGTAATGTACCCGCTGAACGGTGCCCGGATAAAGGTATCATCCCACTGACGCTGCGTCTGTTCCAACTGGATCTTGGCGCTTTCATAAGCCACCTGTATATCCCGCAGTTGGGTTTCGGAAACGGCATCACCTTCGCGAAGCGTCTGGTAGCGCTGTACATCGTCCTTGAATTTATTGTAATTGACACGGGCGTTTTCCAGATTCAACCGGGCATACGTATCGTCCACGCGGGCCAGTACCTGCCCTTTGTGGACGTAATCGCCCAACTTGAAGTGGATGGCGGTAATCTCTCCGCTGGCTTTCGACGCCACCATCACTACCTGATTGGCTTCGGTGATGCCCGTGAGGCTCAAGGTGTTCTCAGCCGATTGTTTATGTACGTCGGCTACGGTGACTGCAATGGCTTCGGTGGTTACTTTGACTTCGGCTTTGCTGTCTATTTCTCTCTTATTGTCTACCAATTTCCAACTGATCAGGCCGGTAACGACTGCGAGAATGGCTACGATGGTAATTATCTTCTTCATAACGTCATTTCTTATTCTTAATTCATTATATCTTTGATATCTCCGTTGAGCGATAAGATGTCGAGTTCGGCTTCCTTGAACTTATACAGCGCATTCAGGTAGCTGGATTGTGCATTGTTCAGCCCCATCTCGTCCTGCAGCAAGTCGCTCATGGTAGACATCCCTTCGCGGTACTTGAGGGCTGTTTCCTGATACACCTTCTGCGCCAGGTCTATATTGTTTTGCTGCCGTTCCACGGTGAGCTTATTGTTCAGATAGTTGTTTAGCGCATTCTTGTAATCGGCCGAGAAGCGTGCCTTGGTGTTATCCAGCGTAAGGCTTGCCAGGCGGTACTCGTTTTTGGCCTGACGTGCTTTCGACCGCTTCTGGAAACCGTCGAAGATGGGGATGGTCAGTTGCAAGCCGATGTACGACGAGTCGAACCACTTGTTCATCGGTCCGCTCTGAAAATACTCCTTGAACTCGGTCCGCATACCCTGGTATCCATACTGCGCGAAGAAAGCCAGACTGGGCATGTATCCCGCCGTCACCACCTTCCGGTTCAGCGAAGCGATATCCTTCTTCGCTTCGAGCAACTGGATATCCGTATGCCGGTCGAAACCAACCTCCAGGCCGGGAAGCGTTTTCAGCAACGCCCTATCCGCACTGTCGGCCAGCGCGATGGGTTGGCCGATAGGCATCTCGAGCATATACTTCATCATATTCAGTTGTTGTTCGTATAGCGCCTGGTTGTTGTCCCGCTGCGTTTGCAGGTTTTGCAGGTTCACCAGGATACGATCGTAGTCCACGCGCTTGACGATGCCGTTGTCCACCTGTTTCTTAACGATGTCCGTCATGCGCTGCGTACGGGCGATGTTGTCCTGCACCAGCTGGTTCTGCTTAGCGGTGGTCTGAATCAGGAAATAGAGCTTGGCCACCTCCTTGGTGATTTCTTCCTTCGCTTTCTCCACGCCCAATGTAGCAGCATATTCGGCCTTCTTCGACAGCTTGAGGGCCGTCATCGCCGTCTGATTGTACAGTACCTGATTGGCAGAGATATGGGCCGATGTATTGAACTGCGTTCCCATCTCCAGTGCGAGAAACGTTCCCGGTTCACCCATGAGGTCGCCCGGCAGAATCGTTTTCGAGAGTTTGGTATTATCCTGGAATACTCCCTTGACTTCAATTTGCGGATAGAGAGACGAGCGCGCTTCATCTGCCTGGTGACGGGTGTTTTCTTTGTTCAGCACCGCTTGGGAGATGTTGATGTTCTTTTCCACCGCCCGGCCGACGCACTCGCGGAGCGTCAAAGTCGTCACGTCCGTTTGTTGGGCGAAGAGCACCGGAAAGCAGAACAACGTGATCGTTGTAGCCATCATCCGTGTCGTCATACATACTTTTCTTTTCATTTGCTTGGTATATTGTTGATTTTAATTCCGACGCAAAGGTGATATGGAAAACTACAATAACAATAGTCAGTTTTCTGCATCTATTCGTCCAAATCACGCAATATAAAAGGAAGGACAATACCGTTTAGTCTATAATCTGCAATAATTCGTCCATTTTTAGCACACCGTAAACGGAAAAGAAATATATTTGCGGACTAATTCAAGCCATGTATGGAAGTTGTCAATGTAGGATTTGAGGATATATTCAGTGTCATCATAAAAGACACTAGGGCACACACGCTGGCCAACGATATCATCGTGTACGATCATGAGTTTCAGAGCATTATGGATGGTTTCTGTCCAGACGAGATGCCGCCCGTTCGTCTGGATGCTATGGCTTTCTTCCTGTGCAGTTATGGCGAGATCTCGCTCCGGGTCGATTACCAGACGCACCAGCTCACCAAAGGCATGGTTCTGCTGCTGGACAACCGTCACATTCTCGAAACCATCTCTGTCAGCAACAGTTACGAAGGATATACCCTGATCATCTCGCGGGAGTTCTTGCTATCGTTCATCGACTCGGCACCCGATGTCCGGAAACTTATTGCCAACAAATCGACTCCTGCCGAACCCATGACCAAACTCGAAGACGACGAACTGCGCCGTCTGGTAGATATCATTCTCCGCATCAAAAGGAACGTACAAAACACGGGGCATACCTTCCAGAGCTACATGGTCCGGATGGAAGTAAACAGTTTCATTCTGGACCTGGCCGATATCTTTTTGAAGAAGACTGCCGACGGAACGATTCTTCAGAGAAAAGAAACCCGCAAGGACGATATCCTCCAGAAGTTTATGCACCTGGTTCTTACCCATTGCCGGCAGGAGCACGAGGTGGCGTTCTACGCCCACAAACTATATATGACATCGGGCAATCTTTCGCGCGTCCTGACCAATGCCACCGGGAAATCGCCCTCGAAGTGGCTCAACGAAACCTTGGTGGCCGACGCAAAGATCCTGTTACGCAAACCGGATACCAATATCCAGCAGATTGCGGAAACACTGCACTTCGCCGACCAGTCGTCGTTCGGAAAATTCTTCAAGAAGCATACCGGAACTACTCCCATGGAGTTTCGGAACAATGTACAAAGAGTGAAATAATTCGACCGATTTTCTCGGCCCGCTTCTTTACCATCCCACAAAAAAGCCTATCTTTGCAGCCGAACATTTGGTTCTCGCCGTTGCCCGCGCAACAGAGATTAAAAGGGAATCCTGTGCAAATCAGGAACTATCCCCGTAGCTGTAAGTTCCGCTCATAAGGAGTGCATCCTCATGCCACTGTCGGCCCGTCCGATGGGAAGGCGCACTGCCCGGAACAAGTCAGAAGACCTGCCCAATGTTGCTTATACACTGGGGCTTTCGGGCGAAAGGCGACACAGGACGGGTTCTCACAGTGCATCTCTCTGCACATACTTTCCGACACCCTTCTTTTCTGTTCCTCTTTCCTGTTATGTCCTGTTTTACTAATCATTTAACAGGTTCTATGATGGAATTATTCATTGTCAAACGAGATGGGAAAAAGGAGGCTTTTTCCTTGGAGAAAATCAAGACGGCCATAGCTAAGGCTTTCTTGTCGGTAGGCAGTTATGCCACACAGGATGTCATCAGCAACATCCTCAGCCGGGTGACTATCACCAACGATATCACTGTGGAAGATGTACAAAACCAAGTGGAAGTGGCCTTAATGGCCGAACGCTATTACGCCGTAGCCAAGTCGTACATGCTGTACCGGCAGAAGCATCTGGAAGACCGCGAGGTACGCGACAAGCTAAAGTTTCTGATGGACTATTGCGATGCTTCGAATGCCGCATCGGGCAGTAAGTTCGACGCCAACGCCAATGTGGAAAACAAGAACATGGCTACGCTCATCGGCGAGTTGCCCAAATCGAACTTCATCCGCCTGAACCGCCGTATGCTCACCGACCGTATCAAGGAAATGTACGGCAAGGAGGTGGCCGACCGCTACATCGACCTGCTGAACAATCACTTTATTTATAAGAACGACGAGACGAGCCTGGCCAACTACTGCGCCAGTATCACCATGTACCCGTGGCTGATAGGAGGTACCACGTCGATAGGCGGGAATTCCAAGGCGCCGACCAACCTGAAGTCGTTCTGCGGAGGCTTTACAAACATGGTCTTTATGGTATCGAGTATGCTGAGCGGTGCCTGTGCCACACCGGAATTCCTGATGTACATGAACTACTTCATCGGATTGGAATACGGACTGGATTATTATCAGAAGGCCAACCAGGTAGTCGACCTTTCCAAACGGCAACGCACGCTGGACAAGGTGATCACTGACCACTTCGAGCAGATCGTCTATTCCATCAACCAGCCCACCGGCGCGCGCAACTTCCAGGCGGTGTTCTGGAACATCTCCTACTACGACCGGTTCTACTTCGAAAGCCTGTTCGGTAACTTCTACTTCCCCGACGGTAGCCAACCCGACTGGACATCGCTCAACTGGCTACAAAAACGCTTCATGAAGTGGTTCAACCGCGAACGTACCCGCACCGTGCTCACCTTTCCTGTGGAAACCATGGCCTTGCTCACCGAAAATGGCGAACCCAAAGACAAGGAGTATGGCGATTTCACGGCCGAAATGTACGCCGAAGGGCATTCCTTCTTCACCTACCTGAGCGACAATGCCGACTCACTAAGTAGTTGCTGCCGTCTGCGCAACGAGATACAAGACAACGGATTCAGCTATACACTCGGCGCAGGCGGCGTGTCCACCGGATCGAAAAGCGTACTCACTATCAACCTGAACCGCTGTATCCAGCAAGCCGTGCGTGACCGTGTTCTGTTTTCTACCTACTTGGAAGAGATAGTCGACCTGGTACACAAAGTACAACTGGCTTACAACGAGAATCTGAAATACATGCAAAGCAAAGGCATGCTGCCCTTGTTCGATGCGGGCTATATCAACCTCGGCCGCCAGTACCTCACCATCGGTGTGAACGGACTGGTCGAAGCCGCCGAGTTCCTCAGTATCGACATCGACGACAATCAGCAGTATGAAGGCTTCGTGCAGCAGGTGCTCGGCCTCATCGAACGCTACAACAAGAAGCACCGCACCAAAGATGTGATGTTCAACTGCGAGATGATCCCCGCCGAGAACGTAGGCGTGAAACATGCCAAGTGGGATAAGCGTGACGGTTATGTAAGTAAACGCGATTGCTACAACAGTTACTTCTATAGGGTGGAAGACCAGTCGCTAAACATCGTCGACAAGTTCCGCCTGCACGGGCGCAAGTACATCGAGCACCTCACGGGAGGGTCGGCCCTGCACCTCAACCTGGACGAACACCTCAGCCGGGAGCAATACGCCCAACTGCTACGGGTAGCCACGCAGGAAGGATGCAACTACTTCACGTTCAACATCCCCAACACTGTGTGCAACGACTGCGGACACATCGACAAGCGCCATCTGCAAGAGTGTCCCATGTGCCAAAGCAAGAACCTGGACTACCTCACCCGCATCATCGGTTACATGAAACGAGTCAGTAACTTCTCACAACCGCGGCAGCAGGAGGCCGAACGACGTCACTATGCTACGGTATCACAACTATGACATTGTTTTCCAGGAAGTCCCCGGCGAAGTGACGCTGGCCATCAACCTCTCCAACTGTCCCAACCGATGTCCGGGCTGCCACAGCCCCTATCTTATGGAAGACAAAGGCGAGGTGTTGGACGAGCATACACTCTCGGCGCTACTGGAAAAATACGGCAACGCCATCACCTGCCTCTGCTTCATGGGTGGCGATGCCGCCCCACAGGAAGTACAACGGTTGCTGGCATTCCTCCGGCAAACAACCCATCATCAGTTGAAGACAGCGTGGTATTCGGGCAGAGAACATCTGCCCGAAAGCTGCTCGTTACAATCACTCGACTACATCAAACTCGGCCCCTACATCGAGCGGCTCGGCGGATTGGACAGTCCATTGACCAACCAGAGGTTCTACCGAATTGAAAAAACGAAAATGGTTGATATCACAGAGCAGTTTCAAGGAAATCCAGCCATATAAAAACAGATGGAAAACGAAGCAGGTGTTCGGCCTGCATTCGCTTTCCATCCTTATTTCAAAACATTAAACTTTATCTATAATCCGAGGTTTTCTACATTTTAATGCTTTTACGACCGTCAAGTCACATCACTGGTTATACACGGTTAAGGTCTAATCACTTCCCTTTCTCAAGGGTGGTATAGTTAAGGTAGGAAACAACAAACATCTGCACAAAATCAAGCATGATACAATCAAGTGTAAATCAGTACGTTTTTTTCAAAGAGTCAATAATTATATTGAGCGAAAATAGCATCTAAATACCGGCTTCCCAGCAACTTATTGTGTACTGGATCTGTTGCAAAAATAGAAGGTTAAGAGTGATCATAGGTGACAAAAAACGACATAAAAAGTACAAAATCGTCCGTTTATGAGATTTAGGAAGTATTTTAACAAGGATAAGCCTGTTATCTCCTTAAATACGGTATATAAGTTGCGAAATCCTTTTTTTATTTGTACTATTGTAAGTGTTTTAGTGAAGTGAAAAACCAAGTCCCTCTGAGAAGAAGGGGAGAAAGGGAAAGCCTTGAGAAAAACGAGTTACATTGCATGGCTACTGTGCATGGGTTCTTTATGGCCCCTATTGGCACAAAATATCACATTCCATCATCTGACTACGGATGAGGGTTTGTCGCAATCGTCCGTCACCGCCCTGTATCAGGATGAGATGGGATTCATCTGGGCGGGCACCCGCGAAGGGCTCAACCGGTTCACCGGACATAAAATCCAGACCTACAAACTCCAGAAAAACAATCCATACAGTCTTTTCTGCAACCATATCCTACAACTCGAGGGAAACAAGAACAGGAAGATTTATATTCTTACCACCGAAGGAATAGCCGAATATGATGTGGGAACCGACCGCTTCACCACCCTGTGGAAGGATGGCGGCATCCAAGCCATCCATTTCAGCCGGGAACTCTTCGTGGGTAAAGGCAACGAGATATTCACGTACAACCCACAGACTGCCGGATTCGATCTATACTACCGGCTACCCGACCCGAAATGCGCCATCACCGCCCTGCACATGACACCGGAAAATACGTTGTACATTGGAACGGAGACCAACGGAGTATTTGTCCTGAAGCACCAACAAGAACTCACCCAACCCACACAGGAAGGGAATATCGTAAGCCTCTACCGGGACTCCGAAGGCGATGTGTGGGTAGGCAGTTGGGAACACGGGCTGTTCCGGATATCGGATAACCAGGTCACTAACTTCACCGAAGAATCGGGTCGCAGCCAAGGACTTGCGTCTAACTTCGTACGTTCTTGCTGCGAGGACAACAAAGGAGATATATGGATCGGTACTTTCCGCGGGCTGAATAAGTTCGACAAGGGCACCGGCCAATTCACCCAGTATAAAGAAAGCAATATTCCCAACGGACTTACCAACTCATTTGCATGGTGCCTCATTAAGGACCATCAGGGAACGCTATGGTTGGGAACTTATTTCGGAGGAATCAACTATTTCAATCCGGAGTATGATATTTACACCTGGTACAAGACGTCGACCGACGGGTGGAGCGGACTTAGTTCGCCTATCGTGAGCCGGATGACGGAGGATAAACACCGGAACCTCTGGATATGCACCGAAGGCGGCGGGCTGAATGTCTACAACCCAACGACGCAGACCTTCCGCTGGTACAAAGAAGAAAAAGGGAAACAGAACTGCCTGGTGGGCAACAATGTCAAGTCCATCTATTATGAGAAAGACAAGGATGTGATGTGGGTTGGCACCCACAAAGGGCTAAACCGGTTGGATCTGCGCAATGACCGGTTCACTTATTACAAAAACAGCCGCGCGGAAATAAAACATCTTCTGCCCGACATCATATGCGACATAGAACCTTATGGTGACCAATTGATCCTGGCCACCTTCAACGGAGTATATGTATTCGATCCGGCCAAAGGCACAAGCCAGGCCTTGTCCATCGAGGGACACCAGAGTCTCGCCGGGAAAAATGTATCCGATGTGTACATAGACCACCGCCATACACTGTGGATATCGGTACCCGGAGAAGGAGTTTATGCCTACAACTTCGAAAGCCAACAACTGAAACTCTACAGGCACGATCCATCGAGGCCGAACAGCTTGAGCAATAACAGCGTCAACAGCATTACGCAGGATAGTCGGCACAACCTTTATTTCTGTACCGCAGGTCGCGGCCTGGATGTCTACCGCTATGAAAGCGATGACTTCGAGAACTACGACTCACAGAATAGCGGGTTATCCGGTGATTGTGTATACAATGTATGCGAGTCAAAGCCGGGCGAACTGTTTCTCACCACCAGCCAAGGCTTCTCTGTCTTCTGTGTCGAAGCAAAGCGGTGTTACAACTACAACAAAGACAATGGTTTTCCGCTATCACCCATCAACGAAAACACATTGTACCTCACCCGTGAGCGTGAGGTATTTCTGGGCGGCATACAAGGAATGATCTCGTTCGACCAACAAGCGTTGACTTTCACTGAGAAGCCCTATGACATTACCTTCACCAACCTGTATGTCAACGGAGTCGAAATAACCGCCAATGACGACACCAACATCCTGCATACGTCGCTCTTTACTGCCCCGCACATCACACTGAAAAGCAATCATACCACCATAACGATAGAGTTCGCCGTTTCCAACTATATCGCTGCCAACGAAGAGTACATCATCTACCAACTGGAAGGATTCTCCAAGGAATGGACTACCGCGCAGGACCGCCATTACATCACCTATACGAATCTGAATCCCGGCGACTATACCCTGAATGTAAAGAGCAGCGGCTCCAACAACCGCTTCGTGGACGAGGCCCAACTACATATCAAGGTATTACCGCCCATCTACCAGACGACAATGGCTTATCTGCTCTATATCGTCCTCGTTCTGGGCATCACCTATTACATCCTGCGCTTGTACACCAAGCATCTTAAGTTACAGGCTTCCCTGAAATACGAACAACAACACTTGCAGGATATGGAAGACCTGAACCAGACGAAGTTCCGCTTCTTCACACACGTTTCGCACGAGTTCCGAACGCCGCTTACGCTCATCATCGGGCATATGGAAACCCTGCTCGACCTGCAGATCTTCACCCCGGCTGTATTCAACAAGCTGGCTAAGGTGTACAACAGCAGTCTGCAACTCCGGGAACTGATCAGCGAATTACTCGACTTCCAGAAACAGGAGCGAGGCGATATGCGTATCTACGTAGCAGAACACAACATCGTCGAATTCCTGTATGCCAACTACCGGCTCTTCGAGGAATACGCCTCGGGAAAACAGATAGACTTCCGTTTCGAGAGAGAGGAGGATATCATTCTGGCGTGGTATGACGAAAGGCAGATGCAGAAGGTGATAAACAATCTGCTATCCAATGCCATCAAATGCACCCCTGCGGGAGAGGTTATTTACATTCATGTCAGGCAGAAAGACGCGCAAGTGATCATCGAGGTAGGCGACACAGGGATCGGCATACCGGAAAAAGATACCGAACGGCTCTTCGAGCGTTTCTTCCAGGTCGAACGACCGGGGTCGGTCACATCGGGAACCGGTATAGGACTGCCGCTCACGAAGGGAATCCTCAAGCTACATCACGGAGACATCAGCGTAAAGAGCGTGATAAACGAGGGATCGGTATTCCGCATCGCACTTCCCTTGGGCAACGAACACTTCACTCAGGAGGAACTCACCCCCATACAGGACGCGATAGAGAATTTCCAGATAGAGAGAAACGTAGACCACAAGATGTCCGGTATCGAGCCATCGCCGAATCTCTTTTATCAGGAGATGGAGGCACAAGCTACACTTGACGCACGCAATCGAACAGCCAAAGTACTGATTGTAGAAGACAATGACTCGCTGAGGCAAATGTTGGCGGCTATCTTCGAAGGCTATTTCCAGGTGATAACTGCTTCCGACGGGCAGGAAGGATTAGAGAAGGTACGGTCGGAAATGCCCCACTTAGTTGTCAGCGACATCGTCATGCCGTACATGACGGGTATCGAACTGTGCAAAGCCATCAAGGGCGATATCGACACCTGCCACATCCCGGTAGTTCTGCTCACGGCCAAAGCCAGCATCAATAACAACATCGAAGGATTGAAGATCGGAGCGGACGACTATGTCATCAAACCGTTCAACGTAGCCTTATTGCTGTCGCGCTGCAACAACCTGATCAACAGCCGCATCATGTTGCAGGAGAAGTTCAGCCGGCAACCGCAAACTACTCCACAGATGCTGGCCACCAATGCCCTGGACAAGGAGTTCCTGGACAAGGCAACGGTCGTGGTGGGGCAGTACATAGACAACCCGGAATTCTCGGTCAACGAATTTGCCGCAGAGATGGGTATGTCGCGCACCAAACTGTTCAGCAAGCTGAAAGCCGTTACAGGACAGTCGCCCAACGAATTCATCTCTACTATCCGGCTGAAACAAGCCGCCCGCCTGCTCAAAAACAAGCCGGATCTGAGCATCATAGATATTTCAATCATGGTGGGATTCAGTTCGTCCCGCTATTTCAGCAAGTGCTTCAAGGAGGCCTACCACATCCGACCATTGGACTACCGAAAGGAGGGACCGGAAGTGCCTAAAGAGTAGAGCGCCCGCTAAAGGTTTATTCAGAAAACCCGTTGCTTTTTAAACTACATTACCGCTTCCATTGGAACAAAGTGCTTCACATGAGGTAACAGAGTGTTTCATGCCTTGGAACAAAGTGTTTCATACGAAGAAACACTTCGTTTCATTTGATGAAACAGAGTGTTTTGACTTATCCGAACAAAGGTTGTCAGTTTTGACGCTGGTTCCCTAAACAAGTTGTCAATGACTTGCCCTTCTTTCCTAAGTGTGTTGCCAGTTGACTCCCCGGCTTCCTTAATCGGTTGTCTTTTAGAAAATACTGGACAATCCATAGCAGTCTCTGCTTCTGGGTAAAAGTTGGTAGGGCTCGATGCCCTGCCAACTTTTTGAGTGCACTGGCATAACCCGGCGCAGCTCTGTTCTGGGTGCTACAAATATAGTTCATTATTTGAGTTATTTGAACATGCTTGTTTCTTTTTCCATAATTTCTCTCCCGGTACTTCTCCCCGATATACTTCCATTGGTTTCTTCATTCCAATACTCATATGCGGGCGTTGATTGTTATAGAAGTCTATCATTTTACTGATTTCCCTCCGGGCTTGTTCTTCTGAAGCAAAGAGTGACATACCATAAATCCATTCCTCCTTAAGAATTCCATTCATACGTTCTGCCACAGCATTGTCTGTGGGCTTATAATCCTCTGTCATACTAATCCGCACGTGATGCTCCAGGAGCAGGCCGACATATCTGTCACAAGCATATTGGCTTCCCCGGTCCGAATGATGAATGGTGCCGCATAGATTCCCTCCCCCTGCTTTTTCTATAGCTTGTGAGAGAGCCGCAATGGTATACTCCGCATGTAGTCCACCAGCCAGCACCCAGCCCAGAACAGCATGAGAATAAGCGTCTGTAATCAGATGCAGATAACACACTCCCCCCTCTATCCAGATATAAGTAATGTCGCTGACCCATATGTGGTTAGGGTATGCCGCCTGCAAACCTTTGATCAGGTTAGGATGCTTCCTGTAAAAGTGATTTGAGTCGGTCGTATGACGGGTTTTCTGTGCTGGTAGCATCAACTTCTCGGCACGCAGGAAGTTCAAAAAAGCATCCCTGCCACCTGTCACCTCATGCCCATACAAACATGATAACTCAAAATACAACTTAATGCCTCCAATCTGAGGGGCCACGGAACGATAATAAAAGATCGCTTCAAGTAAGACAGAGCGTATCTGGGATTTGGTAAGCAGAATCTTTTTCTTTTTATAATAGGCCTGACGAGTCTTGCCAAACAGTCCGCAGAGAGTATCCAGATTGAGGTCAGGATACTCTTCACGAAGGCCTGTCACCGCTTGGCACCAGCTTTTTTTAAGATAGAAATTCCTTCCTCTTTTTCAGTGAGTTCAAGCAATTTTTCAAAGCCACGAGAACGGAGTTTCTCCATTTCTAAGGCTTTCTGTAGATTCAAAACCTCCTGCTCAAGAACTTCTTCACGACTCTTGGTGCTATGACTCTGCTGGTAACTGATCAGAGTTTTAGCAGGTAAAGACAGCAAAGAAGAATCTAATGGATAACGTTTAATCCATCTCAGAAGAACAGTGTGGTTGGATAAACCCCACTTCTTGGAGGTAAAACTTTTGGACATACCACTCGAGTAATAGTCCCGCAAAACTTCGAGCTTAAAAAGCTCATCATAGGTCTGACGTTTTGATCTTGCCATAAGA
>JAVBVI010000042.1:0-6658 GCA_031554505.1 Bacteroides sp.
AATGAATAAGATAGCCTTAATGGCTATTAAGAAGAATCCGAAGAAGGGAAGCTTAAAAGGAAAAAGGAAAGCTGCCGGATGGGACGAAGCTTTCCTTGTTCAATTATTGGAAGGGGACTGGGAGTAATGCGTCAGCCCTGATGCATTGATACGATTAGTTGTTAGCCAGTTTCCGAATAGTTATGTGCACAGGCGAAAATTAAAATCAGGCAGGCAGTTGGTTAATCTGTACCAGCTTATTTTTTAATCATTACTAAAGAAATGGTTCATCCGACAAATGCATCGTTAGGATTTATCGAATGAACCTAAAAAACAGACCATATCAGCGTATGATGAGGAGGGAAACAGGGGACAAAAACCATACAAAGCGGCATATCCCCTCATTTTTCATGTCTGTTTATCAGTCAAATAGGTGGATTTTATGGTAAATGGCTGATTAATATCGCTTTATTTGTCTATGTACCCCTTTGGCCACAGATAACTGTAGGCCACACCGAGTTCTTAACCCATTGATTATCAACGATCAATTTGTCTATGTAGTCCCTATTTGAAGTTAACTCAAAATTAACTATCTTTATTGCGCAAGTCATTAGTGCCCCATTAAAATCGGGACAATAGTGATTCTATTTCACAGGTAACATCAACACCCCAAAAACATGAAAAGACTCCTGCTGCCGACCTTGTTTATACTCATTTGCTTGTGCCGAATTTCTGCACAAGAAGGGTATATTGTAACCGATTCTTTATCCAGATTCGGAATCAACCTTGATCTTGAGTCACGAAAAAACCGTGCCCACTCTGTGACTGAGATCATACGTGAATCCAAACGTTCACCATCCACTACTCAGACGTATACTCCTGACATGATCCTCGCTTATGGAGTGAATGGAAAAGATTTTGAGAGCAGACTGATAGACATCAACGGTGAACAGAAACGAGTGTTTCTGGAAAAGATCGTGCAGCATGGCTCGGTAACAGTGTGGTGCTATACAGGAGGTGATAAGGATGTCTTCTTCCTGCAAAAAAACAATGAACTGTTGTTCATGACTGAGGATAACAATCCGTTCAAGACTTATCTGGAACAGGAGCCAACTGCCCGGGACAGCTACTTCAAGGAAGGAATCGACAAAATGCGCCTCACCCGCTATTCCATGAAAAGAACCGAACAGGCAGTAACTACGGGTAACAAGAATCTGTTCACGCATTTCCGTTGGGGAATACTAGCCGGTGGTGGTATCGGATTCCTGCACGGTATAGATCCAAGCCCCTCGCCAGACTTACACTTATATTCCGGTGTCTTTGCAAATACCCCACTATATGCCAATCTCAGCATACAGACCGAGCTTTATTATATAAAGGACGGCTATTCGGCTTCCAAAGAATCTGACAATTATTTCAACGACTTAATATACAACAAACAATCCTTGCAGTTACCCCTGATGCTCCGATACACATTTCTCCATTCGCCCAAACGGCACATCCCGTATTTACAGATTGGCCCTACGCTGGCTTTCGTTCTGAGCAGTGATGTGCAATCCCGGTCAGGGTCTATTGGAACCAATGGGAACTCCCCGGCACCTGTCTACCAACAAGAAAAAACTCCATCGACCACAGTGGGGAGTAGTATCAGAGGAGGATACGAGTTTCGATTCAACGATCGGCACGCCTACTTTATAGACTTGGGGTACACCTGGCTACCCGATAAAGACAAACGATCCCTCAGCCAGTTATTCATCACTCTATCATTCAACCTATAACAAGTAAGCGCCATGACCAAATATACATCAACAACCATCGCATGCCTGCTACTGCTGCTAAGTTCATGTAAAGAAGATGCCGCATTCGAAGTACGGGGTGTGGAATTCGGGATCGTTAAAGCTATCCATATAGGAAACGGAATTCAATTCTCAACCGAAATAATGAAAACCAACGGTACCATTATAGAACAAGGACTCATCGTGACACGGCACTATGACTCCTACCGGTGGAGTGACATCTCCGGCCAAAGCGAAACGACTTATATCGTTCCGAACAACACACCACTCATATTGACCACCGAAGCTGACTTCGAGCTTGGGCTTGATTGTACTGCCAAAGCTTATGCTAAAATAGGTGAGAGGACTTACCTTTCAAATCCAATTTCTATTAAAGCCCCCACAGGAGCAGCTCCGGTCATTACCTCCATTTCGCCCACTCATGGTCCGGTAGGCACAATCATTACTATAGAAGGGAAGAATTTCTCCAGTGCGGCAACAAGGAACACGGTCATTGCCAGTTACGATGAACACTGTTTTGATATTTTGGAACAATCGAACGAAAAGATCATTGCCAAATTCAAAGCTTATTCCTATTATTCAGGAAAAGATAATTATTTGTCTATCAAAATACGAACAGGCAGTCTGACATGCGCCCAAGAGGTTCGGTTTGACGTTGATGGTTGGTCTATTATATCATTCAGCCCAGAAAGGCCGTGTGTCGAAGACACCCTGTTCATGCTATTAGATCACGCAGGAGATACCGAAGTCATTTACGCGCATCTATATAAAGGAGACACGAACTATGGAATGTTGTCGTATTGTACCCGGAAAGACAACTACATAAAAGCAGTTATGCCCCAGTGGTTTCAAGTTGAGTCGGGAGCTCAATATTGCATCCACCTTAATTTGCGACAATCAAGCCCGGGATCGATGTCAGGGTTGATAAAAACCCCGTCTTTCACCTTCCGGGAGAAATGGGAAGCGACAAGCAGTACACCCAGTCAACGTACCGGATGGCTGCAACCGACAACTTACGAAGGGGACCTTTATTACAAGAAACAGGGAACAGGAGCCATCATCCAGTACTCCCCGGCTACTGCCAGCTGGAAAGAGTTCCCCAAAATGTCTCTGCCTGAGAATTACTCCCAGTACGTCACGCCTGTTTTCTTTGCCCACGGCGGGTATATCTACAGTAGCAATGATAACGTCTCTAATGAGCACGACCGGACCTCACTCTATAAAATGAACATAGCCACCGGACAATGGAGCCAACTCGGTGAGCTACCTACGCAGGACAATTATATCGGTCAGGTTACTACGAACGAGAATGTGTACATACTTATGGCTGAGAGTCAATACTCTGAAAAGAAATTGTACAAATACCATATTTCCACCGACCAGTGGACACAAGTGGCTGTGCTACCTTCAAACATTAAAAATATCATCGGGCGAAACAACGAACTGTATGCTACAACACCCGAAGGCTTCAGTTCTATAAACCTGACAAATTACAGTTTAACAGACCTCCAGGTTCCTGCAAAGATTATAGATATATACAGCGGCTTTATGGAAGGTGACTGTTTCTACTTGAGCACTTACTACATGTACTATAAATACAATGTAAAGACGAAGCAATTAACTACTTTGTCGAAACCTGCCGTAGATCCAATATTAGACTATACCGAAAGTATCTTTTTCAGTGCCAACGGAAATCTTTATATTTGTTCTCAGGAGAAACTTTACCGTTATATCGGAGATTAATCAAGGTTCTTTTTCGTTATTGTTGCAGATAATCAAAAAATAATCTACTTTTGTTCTGATTTCATCAGTAACATTACTAAATACGAAAAGAATATGATAGACGTAAAGACTTGTATCAACGAAGCGCAAGAAAAAATGGATATGGCCGTCATGTACTTAGACGAGGCATTCGCCCACATCCGTGCCGGTAAAGCAAGCACACGCCTGCTCGACGGTATTCGCGTAGATTCCTACGGAAGCATGGTACCCATCGCCAACGTAGCTGCCGTGAACACGCCCGATGCCCGCAGCATCACCATCAAGCCGTGGGATAAGACGATGTTCCGTGTTATCGAAAAAGCCATCATCGATTCCAGCCTCGGCATCATGCCCGAGAACAATGGCGAAATCATCCGCATCGGTATCCCGCCGCTGACCGAAGAGCGCCGTAAAGCACTCTCGAAACAGTGTAAAGGTGAAGCCGAGACAGCCAAGATAAGCGTACGCAACGCCCGCCGCGACGGAAACGAAGCGCTGAAGAAAGCTGTAAAAGACGGTCTGGCCGAAGACGAACAGAAGAACGCAGAAGCCAAGCTGCAGAAGATCCACGACAAGTACATCAAACAAATTGAAGATGTACTGGCCGAGAAGGAAAAAGAAATCATGACCGTATAATAATATAATAGGTAAAGCGTGCGCGGATTAGTCATCAGGAACACCGGAAGCTGGTATCAGGTAAAGACCGAAGACGGAAGGATGGTCGATTGTAAAATCAAAGGAAATTTCCGTCTGAAAGGTATTCGAAGTACCAACCCGGTGGCAGTGGGCGACTATGTGCATATCACGCTGAACCAGGAAGGTACGGCCTTCATCAATGAAATCGAAGATCGGAAGAACTACATCGTACGTCGTTCTTCCAATCTTTCCAAACAATCACACATCATCGGCGCTAACCTCGACCAGTGCATGCTGGTGGTGACGGTAAACTATCCCGAAACATCGACCATATTTATCGACCGCTTCCTGGCCTCGGCCGAAGCCTACCGGGTACCGGTGAAACTGGTGTTCAACAAGGTAGATGCTTATAGCGAAGAGGAGCGCCACTACTTAGAGGCACTCATTGCCCTCTACACTCACATCGGCTATCCCTGCTTCCGCATTTCAGCATTGAAGGACGAAGGCATCGACCGCATCCGGGAAGAGCTGCGAGGACGAGTCACCCTCTTCTCCGGGCATTCGGGTGTAGGTAAGTCCACCCTGATCAATGCCTTGCTGCCCGGAACAGAAGTGAAGACCGCCGAAATCTCTTCGTACCACAACAAAGGTATGCACACTACTACTTTTTCGGAGATGTTTCCCGTGGAAGGCGATGGTTACATCATCGACACCCCGGGCATCAAAGGCTTCGGTACGTTCGATATGGAAGAAGAAGAAATAGGTCATTACTTCCCCGAGATATTCAAGGTATCGGCCGATTGCCGTTATGGCAATTGCACGCACCGGCAAGAACCAGGTTGCGCTGTGCGTGATGCAGTAGGACAGCACCTCATCAGCGAATCGCGTTATGCCTCCTACCTCAATATGCTCGACGACAAGGAAGAAGGCAAGTACCGAGGGGCCTACTAAAAAAGTCGCCCTCACCAGTAAACCTTTTCAAGCAAACACAGTCTAACTTTAGACGAATCATATACCACTACTAAACTGGCGTAAAGCGCATCGCTGCTGCATGCCTTAAACGGGAATACACATGAACAAAAAAATCAAATGGGGGCTCATCACTTTCATCGGCATCGGGCTAGTCGGATGGGGCACTTATTCTATGTTGCCCAAAAAGAACAAAGAGTTGGCTGCTGCTGATAATCAGGCAGGGGGCGCACAGCGTAATGCCAAGAGAGTCCTGAATGTAAATGCACAAATAGTCAGATCCGAGATACTCGCCGACGAAGCACCAATCACCGGTTTCTTAATGCCGGACGAAGAAGTAAACCTGTCGTTTGAGACTTCCGGGAAAATCATAGAAATCAATTTCGAAGAAGGCACCAAGGTGAGTAAAGGACAATTGCTAGCCAAGGTGAACGACCGCCAGTTGCAAGCCCAACTGCAACGCTTGGTGGCCCAGCTCAAACTGGCGGAGGACCGGGTATTCCGGCAGAGTGCTTTGTTGGAGCGGGATGCGGTAAGTAAGGAAGCCTATGAACAGGTAAAGACTGAACTGGCTACACTGAATGCCGATATCGAAATAGTAAAAGCCAATATCAGCCTGACGGAGTTACGTGCTCCCTTCGATGGAGTCATCGGTCTGCGCCAGGTCAGTGTGGGTACGTACGCCTCTCCCTCTATCATTGTAGCCACGCTTACCAAAATCTCTCCGCTAAAAATAGAGTTCGCCGTACCCGAGAGATACGCCAGTGAGATTCTGAAAGGCACCAATCTTGAGTTCTATGTGGAAGGAAAACTGCAAACCTTCAAGGCTCAGGTATACGCCACTGAATCGAAAATCGACCCGGTGACACATTCTCTCCCGATACGTGCCCTCTATCCCAATACTAACGGCGCCCTGTTACCGGGACGCTTTGCCAGTATCAAACTACAGAAAGAGGAGATAGCCCGCCTGACCATCCCGTCCGAAGCCATCGTGCCGGAAATGGGGAAAGACAAAGTATTCCTTTACAAATCGGGGAAAGCACAACCAGTTGAAGTCCAGAAGGGGCTTCGTACGGCGGATCGTGTTCAGATCGTACAAGGTTTGCAGGAAGGCGACACGGTAATCATCTCCGGGACATTGCAACTGCGCACGGATCTTCCCGTGGTACTCGATCAAGTAAACTAATACCGCCTGCCTTATGAACATATCCGAATTAAGCATTCGCCGACCGGTACTGGCAACGGTATTGACACTTATCGTTCTTCTCTTCGGGTTTATCGGGTATACCTATCTGGGAATACGCGAGTACCCGTCGGTAGACAATCCCATTATCACCGTACAGTGTTCGTACCCCGGTGCCAATGCCGACGTTATCGAGAACCAGATCACGGAACCGCTGGAACAGAACATCAACGGTATTCCGGGTATCCGCTCCTTGTCCAGTGTAAGCTCGCAAGGAAGTAGCCGCATTACGGTGGAGTTCGAGCTCTCTGTCGACCTGGAAACAGCCGCCAAT
>JAVBVI010000153.1:0-25581 GCA_031554505.1 Bacteroides sp.
TAAAGCATTAGTTGTAATAGATATTCAAAATGATATAACAAAAAATTACAAGGAAATAATTGATAATATAAATAAAGCCGTTGATTGGGCAGTTAGTAATGATAGACCTGTTATTTATATCAGGCATGAAAACTTATCAGCTGGCACGAAGACTCTCAAACCCAATACATATGGGTCTGAATTGGCTTCAGACTTGAAAATAGTATCTAAAAACGTTTTTACAAAATACAAAACAAACGCATTAAGCAGTGAAGAATTTGCAAACTTTATTGATGAGAATAAAATAGGTGGGTTTTACATAACAGGAGCAGATGCTGCTATTTGTGTTAAATCAACTTGTTATAATTTACTTAAGGCCCATTATGAAGTTACTGTCTTATCAGATTGCATTACCAGTTGGGATAAAAAGAAAATCCCCGAGATGATACAATATTATGAAAGTAAAGGCAGTAAAATAGTTCGTTTGAATGACTTGTTATGTCAATAGAAATAGAATATTTTGAAAATAGAAAAGATTGGCGGGAGTGGCTGGCTGACAACTTTGAGACTGCCCATGAAGTCTGGTTTGTATTTCCTCAGAAATCTTCGGGCAAGAAAAGTGTTGCATACAACGACGCTGTTGAAGAAGCCCTTTGTTTCGAGTGGATTGACAGTACGATAAAACCGCTTGATAAAGAACATCGAATTCAGCGTTTCACGCCCAGAAACCCTAAAAGTGCCTACTCGCAAGCCAACAAAGAAAGGCTTAAATGGTTATTGGGAAATAAAATGATACACCCTAAATGGGAGGATAAAATACGAAAAGTTTTGTCTGACACTTTTACTTTCCCAGATGATATAATCGACCGATTGAAAGAAGATAAAATCGTCTGGAAAAACTATCAACTTTTTTCCGATGCATATAAACGTATCCGAATTGCATACATTGAAGCAGCGAGGAAACGACCCGAAGAATTTGAAAAGCGATTAAACAACTTTATCAATAAAACGAAAGAGAATAAAATAATAACAGGATTTGGTGGAATTGAGAAATACTATTAATCCTTTTTCTACTTTTTTAGATGGTAATGTGCTAGGAATGGCCTATTTTTGCAGAAAACCTAAAAAAAGGGGAAACTAAAGATGAAAGATCCGAACAAACGGGTATTAGTAGGTATGAGCGGAGGTATCGACAGCACCGCTACCTGCTTGTTGCTGCAAGAACAAGGTTACGAGGTGGTGGGGGTTACTATGCGGGTGTGGGGCGACGAGCCGAAGGACGCACGCGAGGTAGCAGCCACCCTGGGTATCGAGCATTATATGGTCGACGAACGCGAGCCTTTCAAAGATACAATAGTAAAGAATTTTATTGACGAATACTTCCGCGGACGCACGCCCAACCCTTGTGTGATGTGCAATCCGTTGTTCAAGTTCCGCATCCTGCTGGAGTGGGCCGACAAGATGGATTGTGCCTGGATTGCCACCGGACATTACTGCCGTTTGTTCCACCGGGGTGAAAAGGTCTTTGTCACATCGGGCTACGATGAATTCAAGGATCAGTCATACTTTCTCTGGAAGCTGGGGCAGGACGTCTTGAGCCGGTGCCTTTTCCCGCTGGGCAGTATGACGAAGCAGAAGGTACGCCGGTACCTGCGCGAGAAAGGCTTCGTGTCGAAGTCCAACGACAGCGAGAGCATGGAGGTGTGCTTCATCAAAGGCAATTACCGCGACTTCCTGCGCGAGCAACGCCCGGAGATGGACTCTGAGATCGGCCCGGGCTGGTTTGTAGGTCCCGAAGGCTCGAAGCTAGGGCAGCACCGCGGCTATCCTTATTATACCATTGGTCAGCGGAAAGGGCTCGAGATAGCCAT
Source organism: Bacteroides sp. (assembly GCA_031554505.1). Classification (GTDB taxonomy): domain Bacteria; phylum Bacteroidota; class Bacteroidia; order Bacteroidales; family Bacteroidaceae; genus Bacteroides. The sequence goes on from JAVBVI010000153.1 coordinate 1,851, forward strand.
GGGGCAGCCGATGTACGTCATCAAGATCAATCCCGAGAAGAATACAGTGATGCTGGGTGATGCCGGCTTGCTGCGTACAGAATATATGCTGATAGAAGACCCGATGATCGTGGACGACGGCGAATTCTTCGGCTGCCAGGAACTCACCGTGCGCATACGCTACCGCAGTCGGCCCATACCGTGCCAGGTAGTCCAACTGGCCGACGGACGCATGCTGGTGAAGTTTCACTCCGAAGCCTGCGCCATCACGCCGGGACAGTCGGCCGTGTTCTATGACGGCCGCCGGGTGTTGGGCGGAGCGTTCATTGCCTCCCAACGAGGCATCGGGCTGGTGTTGGAACAACTGGCCAACGAAAATAAAAACCAATAACAAAACAAATACAATGAGAAAGATCATCCTTCTGGCCCTGTTGCTCACTTCGATAGGAGCATCGGCCCAACGCGACACACTGAAATACCGTATCAGCCTTACCGACAAGGCTGCTACCACGTATTCACTGAAACAACCGGAGAAGTACCTCTCCACCAAGGCCATCGAGCGCCGGCAGAAACAACACCTGTCCATCGACTCGACCGACTTGCCCGTATGCCGTACCTACATCGATGCCCTTCGCAACGAGGGACTGAAGGTGGTGGCCTGCGGCAAGTGGGACAACTTTGTCACCGTGTCGTGCAACGATCCGTTGCTTGTAGATCGCGTGGCACAATTCCCCTTCGTGGCTTCCGTAGAGAAGGTATGGACCCTGCCCAAGAAGAAGGACAGCAACCTGAAACGCGATTCGCTCGTCAACGAGCCGAAGTCGACCGATAGTTACTACGGCGCGGGTGAACAGCAGATAACCATGAGCAACGGGCAGAAGTTGCATGAAGCCGGCTTCCGTGGGCAAGGCATGACGATAGCCGTTATCGATGCCGGTTTTCACAATGCAGACCTCATCACGGCGATGCAGAACATCCGCATACTGGGCACGCGCGACTTCGTCAATCCCCAGTCGGATATCTTTGCCGAGAACAGTCACGGCCTGGGTGTACTCTCGTGTATGGCGATGAACCAGCCCAACGTCATGGTGGGAACAGCGCCCGAAGCCTCGTATTGGTTGCTTCGCAGCGAGGACGAGTACTCGGAAAACCTCGTGGAAGAAGACTACTGGGCGGCCGCCATCGAATTTGCCGACAGTGTGGGCGTGGATGTGGTGAACACATCGCTCGGTTATTACGAGTTCGATGACAGAACGAAGAACTACACGTATCGTGACCTCAACGGACGCGCTGCGTTGATGTCGCGTCAGGCATCGCGGGCAGCCGACAAAGGCATGGTAGTGGTGTGCAGCGCAGGGAACACCGGGGGCGGTTCGTGGAAGAAGATCACCCCTCCGGGCGATGCCGACAATGTACTCACCATCGGCGCCATCGGCGCGAACAAGCAACTGGCACCCTTTTCCGCCGTGGGCAACACCACCGACGGACGGGTAAAGCCCGACATGGTAGCCATGGGGCTCCAGTCTGATGTCATGCGGACGAATGGCAATGTGGGTAAGGCGAACGGGACTTCCTTCTCCTCGCCTATCATGTGCGGCATGGTGACTTGCCTGTGGCAGTCGCGACCGGAGCTAACGGCCAAGGAACTGATCGAGCTGGTACGTCGTTCGGGTGATCGGGCCGACTGCCCCGACAATATCTACGGATACGGCATACCCGACATGTGGAAAGCCTACAAAATGAAGTAATCAGTCGAATGAACTCGCAGCAGAACATACCGTGGGAAGGCGAAGGACGGGCGGAAGCTATGAGCCTCTTCGACCTGAATGCCTTGGTGAAGCGTGCGCTGAGCCGTTGCCTACCCGATACCTATTGGGTACAGGCCGAGCTGAGCGATGTCCGTTCCAATGCCACCGGGCACTGCTACCTGGAGTTCATTCAGAAAGACCCACGCAGTAACGGCTTGGTAGCCAAAGCACACGGAACCATCTGGAGTAACATCTACCGCCTGCTGAAGCCCTATTTCGAAGAAACCACCGGACAGCCGTTCGCCTCGGGCATCAAAGTATTGGTAAAGGTAAGCGTGCAGTTCCACGAACTGTACGGCTACAGCCTCACGGTGCAGGACATCGACCCTGCCTATACATTGGGAGACATGGCCCGCCGTCGCCGGGAGATCCTGCGGCAACTGGAAGCCGAAGGTGTGCTCACCCTGAACAAAGAGCTCGACTTCCCGGTGCTTCCGCAACGCATCGCTATCGTTTCCTCGGCCACCGCGGCCGGTTATGGCGATTTCTGCCACCAACTGACCCACCATCCCCGGCAGTTTGCCTTCCGCACCGAGCTCTTTCCCGCCCTGATGCAAGGCAGCCAGGTAGAAGAGTCGGTCCTGGCTGCACTCGACGCTATTCACGCCCGGGCCGATGAGTTCGATGTGGTGGTGATCATCCGCGGAGGAGGGGCTACTTCCGACCTTTCGGGCTTCGATACCTACCTGCTGGCAGCGGCCTGTGCACAGTTCCCACTTCCCATCATCACCGGCATCGGGCACGAACGAGACGATACCGTGCTCGACTCCGTGGCGCATACCCGGGTGAAGACACCTACTGCCGCTGCCGAGTTACTGATATCCCGGATGAACCAGGCCGCCGGCGCGCTGGATCACTGGGCGACACGGCTTCAGGAAAGTACCTCCACCCGCCTGGAACGAGAACGCCACCGGCTTACCTACCTGCAAAGCTCCATCCCGTCATCGGCCACCCGTCGGCTGTCGCGAGCCCGGCTGCCGTTACTGTCGGCCAGGAAAGACCTGACGCACGCATCGGCCGCGCTCCTGGCACAGCACCGCCACCGGTTGGAACTCTGGCAGCAACGCATCGGCGACGCATCGCCCGACTGCCTGCTGGCACGTGGCTATAGCATCACCCTCCGGGACGGTAAAGCCGTGACCGACGCTTCGGCCTTGCAGCCGGGCGATACCCTCGTTACCCGCCTGCACAAAGGCGAAATCACTTCAACGGTAAATAAAAACAAATAATATGGCCGCAAAAAAAGAAACATATTCACAAGCCATGGCACGCCTGGAGGCGATCGTCAAGCAGATAGAGAACAATGAACTGGACATCGACATGCTGGCCGGCAAAATCAAAGAAGCGAACGAGCTTATAGCGTTTTGCTCGGAAAAGTTGACGAAAGTTGAGCAAGATCTGCAAAAAATGTGGCACGATGGGTCACAGTCTGAAGAATAAAAGTTATTTTTGTTGCTTCAAAGATCAAATTATCTAAGATATGAAAGAAATAGATTGGGCGAATCTGTCGTTTGGCTACATCCGGACAGATTACAACATCCGGATCAACTACCGCAACGGTGCGTGGGGTGAATTGGAAGTAAGCAGTGAAGAACATCTGAATTTGCACATGGCTGCAACGTGTCTGCACTATGGTCAGGAAGCATTCGAAGGATTGAAGGCTTTCCGTGGCAAGGACGGCAAAGTACGTATCTTCCGCCTGGAAGAGAATGCGGCCCGCATGCAGTCTACCAGCCGGGGCATCATGATGGCCGAGTTACCGACCGAACTTTTCAGAGACGCCGTGGTGAAGGCCGTGAAGATGAACGAACGCTTCATCCCACCTTACGAAAGTGGTGCTTCCCTTTACATCCGCCCGTTGCTCATTGGTACAGGCGCCCAGGTAGGCGTCCGTCCGGCCGACGAATACATGTTTGTGGTATTCGTTACTCCGGTAGGTCCTTACTTCAAAGGCGGTTTTACCACGACTCCGTACGTCATCATCCGTGAGTTCGACCGTGCTGCTCCGCACGGAACCGGTACCTATAAAATCGGTGGAAACTATGCCGCCAGCTTGCGTGCCAATAAGAAGGCACACGATCTGGGCTACTCGTGCGAGTTTTACCTCGATGCCAAGGAAAAGAAATACATTGACGAGGCGGGCGCTGCCAACTTCTTCGCTATCAAAGGCAATAGCTACATCACTCCGAAATCCAGCTCCATCCTGCCGTCTATCACCAACAAGAGCCTGATGCAACTGGCCGAAGATATGGGCATGACTGTAGAACGCCGGGAGGTGGCGGTAGAGGAACTGAGCACGTTCGACGAAGCCGGAGCTTGCGGAACAGCCGCTGTGATCAGCCCCATCGAACGCATTGACGACCTGGACAACAATATCTCCTATGTTTTCGCCAAGGACGGTAAGCCGGGACCTGTCAGTCTGAAACTGTACAACAAGTTGCGCGGCATCCAGTACGGTGACGAACCGGATACGCACGGCTGGGTAACGATCGTGGAATAAGATCAAATATTAATCTTTTAAGAACTGAAGAACATGAAACGGAATTCGGAACTTCGCGCGGAAGCCCGTGCAACACTTTCTATCAATTGGCTTTTGGCTGTAGTGGTAACCCTTGTATATGGAGCTGTGGCGAGTGCTACTGCCTGGATACCCTTTTTGGTAACGTTACCCATCCTGTATGGTTATGACATTGTATTCCTGAAAGCTCGCCGGGCGAACCAGGCTGTGGAGATAGGAGACTTGTTCGACGGGTTCCATGATTATGGACGTGTGCTGTTCACCAATCTGCTTGTGGCTGTTTATACATTCTTGTGGACTCTGCTCTTTGTCATTCCGGGTATCGTTAAGATGTTCTCGTATTCCATGACGAATTTTATTCTGGCCGATCGTCCGGAGTTAAGCTACAATGCAGCCATTGAGGAAAGCATGCGTATCATGAGAGGAAACAAGATGACGCTCTTTCTGCTCTATTTGAGCTTTATTGGTTGGGCTATTTTGTGCATCTTTACGTTTGGTATCGGCTACCTGTTCCTGCAACCCTATGTGCAGGCTTCCAAAGTAGCTTTCTACGAAGACCTGAAAGCACAGGCGTAGTCTCAGAATAGCAGACTTTTACCATAGAAGGCTCCGTCTTTGGGGAAGAATCCCTAAAAGACGGAGCTTTTATTTTTGTACATTCCCTTCTTTCCGTACCTTTGCAACTATTAAACGAACAGTGTGTATGGGAAAAAATAAATTAGAGAAATTTGCCGACATGGAAAGCTATCCGCATGTGTTCCAGTATCCGTATTCGGTGGCGGACAATGTGCCTTTCGACATGAAGGGCCGGTGGAACAAGGAGTTCTTCGGAAACGATCACCCGATTGTGCTGGAGCTGGGCTGTGGACGGGGCGAATATACCGTGGGGCTGGGCCACATGTTTCCCGACAAAAACTTCATCGGCATTGATATAAAAGGTGCACGCATGTGGACAGGTGCCACCGATGCCCTCGAAGCAGGTATGAAGAACGTGGCCTTCCTGCGTACCAACATTGAAATCATCGACCGCTTCTTTGCCGCCGGCGAAGTGAGCGAGATATGGCTCACCTTCTCCGACCCGCAGATGAAAAAGGCTACCAAACGACTCACGTCGACTTACTTCATGGAACGCTACCGCCGCTTCCTTCGACCGGACGGGTTGATCCATGTGAAGACCGACAGCCAGTTCATGTACACCTACACCCGCTGTATGCTCGAAACCAATCAGTTGCCGGTGGATTTCATCACGGAAGACCTGTACCATTCCGGCCTGGTGGACGACATCCTAGGCATCAAGACTTATTATGAACAACAGTGGCTCGACCGTGGTTTATGTATCAAATATATCAAGTTCCAACTCCCGCAAACAGGCGAGTTGTGCGAACCCGACGTCGAGATAGAACTCGACGACTACCGGAGCTACAACCGCAGCAAGCGGAGCGGACTACAAACTTCCAAATAATCAGAGCGTATGACACTTTATCCCAAACAAATACTCGACGCGCTGGCAACAGTGCGCTACCCCGGTACCGGAAAAAACCTCGTGGAGGCCGGTATGGTGGACGATAACATCCGCATCGAAGGTATGAAGGTCTCTTTCTCCCTGATCTTCGAGAAACCGACCGATCCGTTTATCAAGTCGCTGGTCAAGGCGGCCGAAACGGCTATCCTTACCTATGTGAGCAAGGACGTGAAGATTGTGGGCAACATCACGGTGCTGAGCCGGCAGGAAGCGCGCCCGGAAGTAGGCAAGCTGTTGCCACAGGTGAAGAATATCATCGGTGTATCCTCTGGTAAGGGAGGCGTGGGCAAGTCCACCGTGGCCACCAATCTGGCTGTGGCTTTGGCGAAGCTGGGCTATAAAGTGGGACTACTCGATGCTGATATCTTTGGTCCTTCCATGCCGAAGATGTTTCAGGTGGAAGACGCCCGTCCGGTAGTTGAGAGTATTGGCGGACGCGACTTGATCGTTCCCGTTGAGAAGTATGGCGTGCAGTTGCTTTCCATCGGTTTCTTTGTCGATCCCAGTCAGGCTACGCTTTGGCGTGGTGGTATGGCGAGCAATGCCTTGAAGCAACTTATCGGCGATGCCGCCTGGGGCGACCTGGATTATTTCCTTATCGACCTGCCGCCCGGGACCAGCGATATTCACCTGACCATCGTGCAGACCTTGGCATTGACCGGAGTGGTGGTAGTCAGCACACCGCAGGAAGTGGCATTGGCCGATGCCCGCAAGGGTATCAACATGTTTACCAACGATAAGGTGAACGTGCCCATCTTCGGTTTGGTGGAGAACATGGCATGGTTTACTCCTGCCGAATTGCCGGAGAACAAATACTATATCTTCGGTCGCGACGGTGCGAAGAAACTGGCCGAAGAGATGGAAGTACCTTTGTTGGGGCAAATCCCTATTGTGCAAAGCATTTGCGAAGGAGGTGACAACGGTACCCCCGTCGCCTTGAACGAAGATTCGATCACCGGTCAGGCTTTCCTTTCATTGGCTTCCGCAGTAGTTGCTCAGGTAGATAAGCGCAATGCGGGACAAGCACCCACTAAGATTGTGGAGATGCACAAGTAGTCATTCTCACCCGATTGGGACGCTACGGAAGGCACTGCGAGCAATGTTTCCGTCAAAACTTCACGAAGGAGTTCGATAAGCTTTCCTAGTAAAAAAAGAATACGGATCGCCATCTCTTTTTAGGTTGTTCGGTCGCACGGTCTTACCTGCCTTACAGATATCTGTAGCCATACCGCTCGAAGGTTTAAAACCTAAGGGTCGAAGGTTTAAAACCTTTGGGTGCTAGGTTTAAAACCTTCGACCCTTAGGTTTTAAACCCTCGGAACCCATGTTGCAGGAAAAGGGGGAATAGATATTCAAGAGAATTTACAAATATGAAAAAGCTCATAATGTATTGCTTGTATTAGTCATCAAATGACAAGCTCATTTCCTTAAAATTCAGAGTTAGTTTATTGAAATGCATCAATACATCCTGTCCTAAATGACCATCATAATAATTAAGGTACGAAAGTTTGTCGGTTAACACCATCATGGTTGGACTTGTCATTTCTTGTCCTCCGATTTTCAATGGGACATTTTTCAATTCGTACACTTCGTTATCGACAGTACCGCCTACACCAGCTCGTCGTATGGTATTTAAAGTTGCTTTCTCTTTGATCTCAACGCTATTTGTAGCAAAATATTTTTCGGAAAACTTGGTTGTATTGGCTCCTGTATCCATGATGAAAAGTACCGTATCGCGATTCGCCTCCAATTGAATGATCGGCATGGCGTGGTCCAAAAACAGATTGTGTAGATTGCATTTTTTAGGACGAGCAATCACAGTGATACTTCTGTTTTTACGGATCTCTATTTCCTTCATTTGGTTCATAATAGGAAAACCTATAATTCCATGAATCACATAATTGGCTGCCGGGAATGAGAGTAATTCGTCGGGCATTACCTTAAAGGCAACGTTCTCAAACAGTAAGTCACCCACCCACAGTTTTTCGGCTAAGCCTACTTTAAATTGAACTTTCTTGTCTGCTGCTCCTACTGTAGTTCCTATTGAATTGAGTATTCGAATACCCATTCGTTGGGCATTACTCTCGGATATAACATTCGAAGCCCCTGTATCAAACATGAAATTCTCCGATTGCCCACCACCTGATACATTTATGATCAGATGATTGTATTGATTGAGCGAGACGGGAATACTTACGTCAGTAGTTAGATGCATTTTTTGTGCAGGAAACTCTTTTAACGACTCAACAAAACTGTAATCTTTTTCGCGCAACATGGCCAAATAAGTACTGTCTACAGCATGACCATATTTGTCAATAGCTATCTTTAATGCTTCGGCTGCTTTACTGTAACGATATTGTTTATACAAATTGTCGTATTTGATCACATAAATTCTCTGAAGGAGCATGTCATTCAACGATTTACCATGCTTGCCGAGCAACTTGTCGATAGTTTGCAACGATTTCTCCGTTTGATTGAAGGCATTCTGTAAATTAGCTTCAAGATATAATACGATATGCAGAGGTAACTCAGACCTTTTTTCTTGCAACAGAATTTCAAGTCGAAAAAAGTCTTTTTTGTCAAGCATTTGAAGTAAATGCTGTTCGGTCGATAAACTATCCGCACTATTTATTTCCTTTAAGCCGGGATATTCAGTAAAGGTTCTTCGATCGCCGGCTTGAGTTTCGCCGTCAACTTTATCTGATACTTGTGTGTGATCGGATGTAGTAGCCGTGTTGCACAAGGCAGATAAGATGATAAGAAGAAGCAGACTGATGTTTGTTTTCATACTATTACTTATGATTTGATGTTCTATTCCTCGGTTGCTTTCAGGAGTTCTTTCGATCGCCTGTCAGACGGTGATGCTCGCTGTGGGCATCTGGGATCATCTAGCAATGCTGTTATTCCGTTTTATTGAAGTTTGAAAACGATGGGTGCCGTGTATACCAAAGCGACCTGTTTGCCTTTTTCTTTTCCGGGTATCCATTGCGGCATGCTCTTCACTAACCGGATGGCTTCCGCATCGAACAAAGGGTCGAGGCTGCTTACTACCTTCGGTTGGAGGATTTTCCCCTCCTTGCTGACAGTGAACTGTACAATCACCCGGCCTTGAACATCGGATTCCGTTTTAGGCCAGCGGATGCTTTCGACTAAGTACTTACTCAAGGCTTCTACGCCTCCGGGGAATTGTGGTATATAGTCTGCTCCCAGGGAACCGGGAGCTTCTCCTTCCATGCCTACAATGGTCAGTGGGCCATAGCTGAAAAGAGATAAATCACAGGTGCCGGATGATGCACTTCCCGCAGTTTGTTCTTGAGCGTACGAGTGGCTGGCCAGCCCGAGTAATAGGCTGGCGATTAATAAAAAATGTTTCATAAAGCGTTCTCTTATTTCGTTTTAGCAAGTTTGAAAGGTACAGGCACCACGTATACAATAGCGAGTTGCTCTTTAGCATCTCCGGGAATCCATTTTGGCATGTCGCGTACTACTCGGAGGGCTTCTGCGTCCAGTTCAGTCGATGCGCCTCCTACTATCATGGGTTGGGTGACTTCTCCTTCCTTATTGACAATGAACAGTACTGCGACAGATTCTGCTGTACTGGAATCGGGCCTTTCCAGGCGAGGGCTCTCGGCTAGGTATTTGATCAGTGCTTCTTTACCTCCGGGAAAATGTGGCATCATACCTCCATCCATAGCACCGGGTATAGGGCCGTTTATGCCGACTATTCTCAGAGGACCCAGGTCGATAGAAGGTATCGGTGAGGATGCGGCATTTTGGGATGGAGCGTCGCCACTACCGCCGGTCAACTTGAAGACAATAGGCACGGTGAACTTCACCCGGACAGGTTTGCCCTTCAAGGTTCCCGGATGCCACTTCGGCATTAATGATACGGTTCGTATGGCTTCTGCGTCGGTTTCGGGAGATAAACTGCGGACGACAGCAATCTCATTGGGTGTTCCATCCTTTTCGACGACGAACTGCACGGTTACCCGTCCCTGGACACGATTTTCCTGTGCTATTACCGGATAACGCAGAGTCTCCTGAATGAACTTCATTAGCGCTTCTATTCCGCCGGGGTATACGGGCATATTGTCTACCTGATCGTAGGCTTCGTCAGTGCTCTCGATCTTCTGCTCGCTGACCGGAGTGGCGGGCTGGGTATTCTCTACTGCCTGGGCCGGAGTGCTTTCCTGCGTGGGCTTTTCTTTCTTCTTCGGATTCTGGTCGGCATCTGTTATCAGCCCGGCAGCTTCGTGTGCCAAGCGGCTGGTGGTGCGTGCCACCGCTTCTATGTTACTAAAAGCCAGCAGCAGGGCGGCTAATGGGAGGAACATCAGGTATTTGGTTTTCCCGATTTCCCGAGTGCGTTTCTTGTTCATCATACGTATGCGTTTTTTAAGTGGAAGTACATTGAAACTGTTAGACAGCGTGGCGATGCGTTTCTGGTGCGCCAGTCCCAGCAAGTGGTATTGGTACGACTTGTAGTCGTGCCCACTCGACAATACACGGTGGTCGGCGATGTATTCCAGATTGTTGCGTACCTCCTTCTTCAGGAGCCAGGCGAAAGGATTCATCCAGCAGGCTACGCACATCAGTTCGCTGAATATCACGTCGAACGAATGTACCTGGCAGGCATGAGTCAGTTCGTGTGTCAGGATCTCGTCCAGTTCCTCGTCCGTATAGCGGTCGGGGCACAGGAATATCCAGTGGAAGAAGGAGAAGGGTTCGGTGACTTTCTTCGGAACAAAGACGCGGATGCCTTGCAGATAGATGGTGCGGCTTTGGAGACGGATACGAACGATGCACGCCAGTTGCACCCCGAAGCGAAGCAGCAGTACGACCACGCCTGCCCAGTAAGTAAAGCTAAGTGCCGATCCTGCAAAGTTTGTCCAGCTGACGGTTTGTGTGGTGGAAAGCGCTTCTACCTCCGGCAGCATGACGGCGGTATAGAACTCGGCAATGTTCACTACCATAGTTTCCGGTACCTTGAACCATCCCTGGAAGTTCAGCAGGGGATAGAACAGCGATACACCGAGAAAGCAGAGCAGCACCGCGCGACGCCAACTAAAGAATGTATCCTTGTGCAGAAACATCCGGTAGAATGCGAAGAAGAGTACCAACGCCGCATTGATTTTCAGAAAGTATGCCCATTCCGGATTCATAGTATATGTCTTTATATGTGTTTATTCTTCTTTTCCTCTTTCGATCATGTCGAGAATGTCTTTCATGTCGCTGGCCTAAATCTTTTGATCTTTGGCAAAAAACGACACCATCTCCTTGTACGAGTTCTCGAAATAGTCGCGCACCACGCCACTCATGAAGCTGCGCTTGTATTCGCTTTCGCGGATGAGGGGGGTATACTGGTAAGTATTTCCCTTGGGACGGGCTTTGACGTAGCCTTTACGTTCCAGATTCTTGACGATGGAGGCTACGGTAGTATAGGGAGGTTTCGGCTCCTGATACTTGGCCACGATGTCTTTGATAATGCAGTCGTTCAGCTCCCACATGTAGAGCATCGCTTCTTCTTCTTGTATGGTCAGCTTTTCCATATATTGATTGATTTAGTTTCCTTATTTGCAAATCTACGAATAAATCGTAGTAAGCAAGCATGGTGATAGTTAATAAACTCAAAAAGGTTTGTTAATGTAGGCGGAAGAGGAGGATTGCCGGGTATTGAACGGCGGTCTTTGGTCTCCGATGTCGGTCAGAACTAACGTGTTTCATAGGAAGTAACGAAGCGTTTCATGCCGAGTAACAACCTGTTTCATGCCTTGAAACAAAGCGTTACTTGGTATGTAACGAGCCTTTCAGTTCCTTGTAGCGGTCGATAAGGTGGCGACGGCTCCGGATGATCTGCCAGCGATACACGAAGAAAGTAGTGATGAAGTAGAAGCCGGCCTGTATCCACAGCGCTTTGTACTCGAAGGCTACTTCGTCCAGCGAGGCTCCCATATTGTTGATGCGCACGTAACCGTTGATGCCGAAGGTGCTGGGGAAGATGTACGAAAAGTATTTCCAGAAGGCAGGCACAGCAGAGCCCGGCCACGACAGGCCCGACATGAAGAGCAACGGCACCGAGGTGAAGACAAAGATCAGCATACAGGTCTCCCGGTTGCGGATGGTGATGGACACCGTCATCGAAAAGAAGATACAGGCAGCCAGGTAGGGCAACACGAACAAGAGCAGCGTATGCGGCATGCCGATCTGGTTGAGGCTGAACAGGCGGGGCACTACGCAAAGCACGAACATGGAGGCCACGGCAAACACCATAAAGTAGGCCAATGCCTTACCCAGGATGATGCGCAGCGTGCCTTGGTAGTGCCGGTTGAGGGGGATCAGGTCCTTGAAGCGGTTGTTCTCCCGCGCCGTTCCGGCCGACATGCCGATGCCGAGCAGCAGTGTTTGCTGTATCAGCAGGATGAGCACACCGGGAATGAGGAAGGAGGCAAAACCGTTGGTGGGATTGAACAGGTTGACGTCCTCGTACTTGATGGGATAGTTGGTGATCTCGTCCTGCCGGTCGGTGGTGTTGCCGGCTCGCGATATCTTGATATCTTGGTTCATGTCGAGCGACACGTTCGTTGCGGCTATCAGGATGGCTTTGTAGTAGAGCAACCCGCTCATGTCGCAGTAGATGCTTACTTGCGTCTGCTTGCCTTGGGCGATGTCATGGCTGAACTCGGACGGGATATAGATGAGGCCGTAGGCACCGCGCTCCTTCATCACCAGCTTGGCTTCTTCCAGGTCGGTGCAGTGGGATACGATGTGCACGTCGGGCGTGCCGTCGACTTTGCGCAGGAACTGCCGGCTCAGCGTGGAGTGCGAGTGGTCGACCACCACGACAGGCACCTCGCGCACCACTTCATTGGTGTAGATGAAGGCATACAGCAGCGGATAGGCCAGTGGTACGAGGACGAAGAAAATCAGCACACCCTGATCGCGGAAGGTGGCGCGTATCTCCTGCTTCCAGATGTAGAACAGGTCGAAGATGCCCTGTCGGATATGATCTTTGAAGGTATGTTCTTTCATCAGGGCTTGTATTTATAGTATATCAATGTTTCTTTCAGGCGGTTCACCACGAAGAAGGGCAGCATGATGAACACCAGCAGCATCAGGTAGTTGGGCCAGGAGTAGGCCATGCTGTATCCGTTGAGCGCCTGGTCTACATAGATCAGGAAGTAGTGGCGCAGCGGGAACAGGATGCTCAAAGCCTGCAATACCGGGTGCATGGCCATCACCGGGAACGAGAATCCTGAGATGGAGAACGAGAGCACGCCCCACATCGACGCGAAGCTCAGCGCCAGACGCAACGTGGGCAGCACGCCGATCATCACCACGCCCACGCTTTGCGAAGCGAGTACCAGACAGAGCGTGGCCAGGATCATCGGGAAGATGCCGCTGTTGCACGGGAAGTGTAGGAAGCCGTACAGGTAGACATTATAGAATATACCCATGAGGAAGAACACCGCCGTCTGCGGTAGGAGCTTGCCTGCCAACGAGATGTAGATGGAGTTGTTGCCCGTACGGAGCCACTCACGAGCGGAGCGTTCTTTGATCTCCGTGCCGATGGAGTACACGGTGACCATGAAGATCATCAGCATCAGCACACCGGGTATCAGCGTGTTGCACAGATACACCGAGTAGTTGAGCCACGGGTTGTTCAGCGCGTGGGTATCGATAACGATGGGTTGCAGGAAAGCCATGGCTTGGTCCTCCGTCGCCCCTTTGGCGTAGAGCACCGACCGTCCGGCCGATCCGGCTGTCAGCTCGCCCATCATCTTCATATCCTTAAAGAGTAAGGAGCCGGCGATGAGGTACGAGTTGTTCGTGTAGAACGAAAGCTTGGGTTGGCGCTGGCTCTGCGCGTCGGCCGCCAGTCCGTCCGGGATGTAGAAGAAGCCATAGATATCGCCCCGTTGCATGGCGGTGCGCGCTTCGTTCACGCTGCCGTACTGCTGCACGACGGCCGTCTGGCTGAAGGCATCGAGGTTGCGCAGAATGCTCCGGGAAGTGGACGAGTTATCTAAGTCCACTGCCCCGACTGGCAGGTCGGTAGGCAGCCCCGATCCCATCAACGTGGTGAAGAACACGTAGCAGAACAAGGGAGCGATGACCATGCAGAAGAGATAAAGCGGGCGGGATATCAGCCGCTTGCACTCTCTCTCCATGACGTTCCACAGGGCGATGTGTTTCTTTTTTTTCTGCTTCATAACCGGGTGACGGGTTTATTTCTTGATGATGACCGACATGCCCGGACGAAGTCCTTCGATCTTCTCGAGCGGGCGTGCGCGTACTTCGAATGTTTTCAGGTCGAACTGACCGGTGGTCTTGGTGGCCTTCCAGGCGGCATACGAGCCAAGGTCTTTCAGGTAGTCTACCTTTAGGCGCACCACCTTGTTGTCCAACGCCGGGACGAAAGCTTCGAACTCGGCACCCATGGTGAGGTCCTTCAGCAAGTCCTCGCGTACATTAAAGGTAGTCCATAGGTTGTTCAGGATGGCGATGTTCATGATCGGCGCGCCGGTTCCTACCAGTTCGCCTACCTTTGGGAAGATGTCGGACACCTCGCCGGCAGCTTGGGCTACCAGAACTGTTTCCCTGACGTATGATTCTACTTCGGCTACCGCTCCGCGGGCGCGTTCCACCAGTGCGGCAGCGGCCAACTTATCTTCGCGTTCGGCACCGTTGCGGGCCATGTCGTACTGTGCTTTGGCAGCTTTCTCTGTGGCGATGGCCGCATCGCGCTGGGCGGTGGCTTCGTCGAGCTTCTGGGCTGACATCACGCCCTGGTCGGCCAGGTTCTTCACCCGGCGGTACGACTTCTCGGCGATGGTGACTCCGGCCTGCGCCTTCTGCCACATCTCGTAAGCCGCTTGTATCTGTTCGCTGCGGGCGCCTTTGATGGCCTTTTCGTTCTGTGCCTGCGCGGCAGCCTCGGCAGCGCGTGCCTGTTCCATCTTGGCCATGACGTCCGGTGCCTCGAGGATGGCCAGCGTATCACCTGCCTGTACGGTCTGTCCTTCTTTCACCCGGTACTCCAGGATGCGCCCGGGTACTTTGCTCGATACACGGTACTCGGTGACTTCGGCCTGTCCTTGAATCAGTTCCGGCCCTTTGCGGAGCATGAAGAATCCTACGATGGCTACCAAGGCTATCACTCCCAACAGGGTAAGGAAAGCCAGGAGCATGTTGCTGTTTTGTGATTTCTGTGAAGATACCATATTATTACTGTTTTAATTGTCAATTATCCATTGTCCATTATCCATTGTCAATTAGCGAAGTTCGCCTGTCGACTTGCGCAGGTATAGTTCGGTGAGCTTGACGTCGATCTGCGCGTCGATCTTCTCCGACTGTGCCGAGAGCCAGGCCGTTTGCGCTTCGAGTACGTTGCTGGTGGGGATGACTCCCTCTTCGAAACCCAACGTGGCATAGCGCAGGTTTTCTTCGGCCTTTTCCATGTTTTGGATGGACATGGTTAGCTTCTTGGCGGCTTCGTTTACCTTGAAAGCCGCTTGGTTTACCTGCAATTCGATCTTCTCCTTGGCGCTGTCCAGCTGGTAACGGGTGATACTGGCTTCGGCTTTGGCAGCTTTTATCTTGTAGCGGCCTTCGCCCCAGTGCCAGATGGGAACCTGCATCACTACGCCCACGTTCCACATGCCGCGGAACTTGTTCTCGAATCCGTTGTACATCGACGGGTTGGTGACTAAATAGTTGCCTACCAAAGCCAACGTGGGCAGATGTTCGGCACGCGTCACGTTCACTTTCTCATCGTAGATCTTCGTGGCCAGTTCCAGGCTGCGCACCTCCGGACGGTTGGAGTAAACACGATCCATGTCGAAGCTGTTTTCGGGAGCAGTGGTGGGAATATCTTCCAGGTTCTCGTCGGCTAGCGTGATGGGCGTGGTCAAGTCGATTCCGCACAATTGGCAAAGTAACATCTTCGAGAGGCTCAGCCCATCTTCCACCTTGGTCAGGGTCATCTCCGCCTCGTTCACTTTCACCCGTACCGAAAGTCCGTCGGCTTTGGTGGCCACTCCTTCGGCAATCATCTTCTCTACGTCGCTGTCCAACTTTTGCAGCAATTTCAGATAACCTTCGGCCAATCGCTTCTTTCCGTTGAGCGACACCACCTGCCAATAAGCCTGGTCAGTACTGAGAATCACATCCTGCAAGCCCGTGGTGTGCTGCTGGCGGGCCAACTCCTCGGCGTATTGCGTGATCTTGTTGTACGCTCGTATCTTGCCACCCATGTAGAGAGGTTGCGTTAGCGTGAGGGCACCGGCATAGACATTGCGGGTATCGGTGCGCAACGCATCGACGATGGCACTCCCTGCCGAGTTGAGCGGCGAAGCGATGTCGATGCTTCCCAAACTTTGCAGTATGGACATGAGTTGCGGGTTGCTGGTCAGTTCCGGGTGAGCACCCATAATCTGGGTGATACCCGTTTGCATCACACCGCTTACCTGCGTGCCCAGTCCGTTCAACGCATCCTTTTGGGCATCACTGAGCAGTGAGATCTCCTTTTGGTTGCGCATATAGGTGCCCATGGCGCTGATGTCGGGTAGGTAGTTGGTGAAGGCAGCCTTGCGCTGATAGTGTGCGGCATGGATCTTCTCGCCACTTATCAATAGCTCCTTGTTGTTGGCAATGGCTAATGCACGACAACTATCTAAGGTTAACACCGTTTGCGAATGAACGGAAAAGGTGATGCCCAACAGGCATATAAGCGTAAGTTTCTTTTTCATTGCTTATTGATATTTATATCATTATGAGGGAACTGCTTTCTATGGTAAACAACTTTAACTTAGCTTTAGTTGTTCGCTTCCTGCTTTTAATTGTTCATTGCGATGCATATAATTGCATAAACAACGATGCAAAGATAGAGGCTTTCAAGAGAACTCCAAAGACTTTAGCATTTTTTTAGAATAAAGGTTTGAGAGGGGCATGGAAACAAAAAAGCATCCTGCGATGTGGCAGGATGCTTTGAGAGATTATAGTAGGGATACTTTATCTCGGGTTGTTGAACCAAGTCGTGTAGTAACTTCCATTACTTCTTACCCATTTCTCGAAGTCGGGATAAGTGACATCGACAGGAGTGGTTTCGGGTGAGCAGTAGAAATCGGTCTTGTTGGACAGATAAGCGGCAAACGGATACTGCAAGCCCTCGTTGTCCGGATCGGATACGTAGTACAGGCCCTTGCTTGGATCTGATTTGTCATGGCTGGTTCCCAGCAAACTTGTGTCGGCCAGTGATGTCGGCAGGCGGTTGGGCAAGTGTACTTCACGGCCACGACCTTCATTGGTTTTCACGATGATGAACGGGTTGTACGGAGGTCTTACATGTCTGTCATAAATTCCTCTGCCATTGAACTCGGTCGTTACATTGAATACGGCATCCTTGCCCAATGCATCTTTGAGGTTGTCGAACAGAATAACGGTTGCTGTAGTCTGTCCGGGTTCCAGGTTCTGTCCGTTCATGAACTTGGATGTGATTCCACTGGCTGTTTCTACTTTGATAGAAGCAATGTCCGAAGCCTTGGTAACGTAGGTCTCGTTGTTAAACAATCCGGCATACTGGAATCCGAAGCCGTTAGTGAAAGTCGCTCCATCGTGTTTCGGGATAAACTCGTCCTCTATCTTTACTACATAATAGGGATCCAATTTGTTTATATAATGCTTGGAGCGGTATTCGATGACCAGGTCGTTCATGTCGAAGTCGCCTTTAGCAGGCCACAAGTCTTCGAAAATCAATGTGCCTTGGTAGCTGGTGTATATATCCGAGTCTTCGCCGGTAACCGGAGGTTCCAAAGGAGGATTCTCGAGGGCGTTCGCTTCAATAACGTTGATAAAGAATACGGCATCGTAATAATTGCATGACAGATCTTTACTCATACGGTCTTCCCAGCACAAGGAAATCATGTGTTGGCTTTCCGGGTCGTGCAGCAATGCCACCGGCCTTTGTGTAAAGATGTCTTTAGAGAGGAACTCATGACCGGCCTGGTAACGGGCAAAGGTGGCATCGGTAGAGTAGAACGTAGCTGTGGTTTCGTCTTCTACAATGCGCGCCTGGGAATACGGACGGAAGGCATCGGAGACGATGAACCAGCCAATGCTTACACCTGCCGGGAACTTGTCCTTAAATTCAGTACCGTTCCAGTATTTCAACTGTACCTGTTGTCCGTAGTTTACTTCGTTATCGCCTTTGAAAGTAGCAGTGATTCGGGGGAATGCAATAACCGGATCAGTGATTTCCGCTCTGCTTTTCGGAGGATTGTTGGTAGGATAGGTGTAGTAACCTACTACATTATTATAGGCGGCGCCACTGTACAGGAATATCAGATCTACTTCGCTTTCCTTGATCAGGTGGATATCCGTACGTGGATTCTCTCCAAAGTATTGCGGATACTTTACCGGAAAAGAATCGGCCTTCAATTCTGAGTACATCTTGGAGATGGTATTCAGGTATTTGGAAGGAATGTCATACTTTCTTTCACTTTTTAAATAGTCGGGGCGTCCGTTGGCATTCCAGTCGCCCAATGTTTTATAGGCGTCGGGGTAGATGTGTCCTCCGGTAGTAACAGCACGTGTGCCTACTTGACTCAGGTACTCTTTCTGGTTGAAAGAGATCTTGCCATCTGTTACAGAAAGTTTTACCGGACCTGAAATTCCTACATAGTCGGAATACAAATATACCTCTTTTACAGAAGAAGATAAGTTGATTTCGTGCTCATACGTGCTTTGCGCAGTCGTATATGAGCGGAAGAGTGGCTCTTTATCCGTTTTTACATACTCCCCACCCGCATTTTGCGTGATAGGATTTTCCTCATAGAGTTCGAATACCACCTGGTAGTCTTTAAATCCGAAGTCAATGTTCAGTTGAACATCCTTGGCTGTAGCAAAATCGAAGAAGTCATTTGTTGACTTTTCTTCCTGAGGTTGATACAAATCTTTTTCGCAGCTTTGCAGTGCAAGTGCTACTATGCCCATGCATAGTACACTCAACGCTTTCATTTTTCTCATGTCTTTTTACTTGGCTTGAATAATACTTAACTTGAATAATAAATATATGTTCTATTTTATAAGAATGTCTGCTGAACGTTTTTTTAGAGAATGCTTGTTGGCGTCACGTAAACCTGGTCGTGTTCCTTCTTTCTTTATTCCAAGGTAAACTTCTGTGATCCTATTAATGTTCCTTCTGTAAAGATATCTACCCGGTAATTGCCGGCATAGAGAAACTCTTCTACATTCCAGAACACAGTAACAGCTTGTTCTTCGCCTGTGTATTCTATATATTTTTTGATGGAGTAACCCAATGTACGATTCTCATAGGGAAACGTATTGGATTCGCTCTTTGTCAAAATGTCGTTATCGGGCTTGGTAATGCGCACATACAGTATTCGTTCTCCGGTAGGTGCAGTAATGTTTTTGACAACCGTAAAGCCGATAGCGAATTTCACTACGTCCTTTACTTTCTTGACCTGCTTATCGCGCTTGTTGCGGGGCTGTACCCAGAAGTTGGTGGCATCCAGTTGGGCGGCGAGAGCCACCTTCTTGTTCAGTGTTTTCTTATCCTCGGCCAAAGCGTCTATCTGGCGGGAAGCATCGTTGAACTTCCGGGTTACATCGGCTATTACGATCTTCTGCTGGGCAGTCAGCTTGTTCAGCGAGTCGATCTGGTTGATGTAACCTATCATTATTTTGCGTAAGCTGGCCAGCTCGTTCTTCAGGCGACGGATCTCGCTGGCGTTCGTGCTTTTCACGGTACGGAGTTCTTCGAGCAACCGTTGGGTCTTTATCTGCTCCTGTTCCAGGAGGGTAGCCAGAGAATCATTGGTCACTGTCATCTTTAGCTCGTCATATTGCAGGGCAAAGCGGGTGTATTCATTTTCCAGATCTTCTTTATCCAGTGTGAATTCTTCCACCAATTCACGATTCGCTTTTTTCTCAGAGAACAATAAATAAGAAAGTCCGACTAATGCAATGACGAGCACTGAAACGATAACTATCAACAGGTTTCTTTTACTCATAACGTTATTGAATTGAAAATCGTCGCAAAAATAATAATTTAGTAAGATATAAACCTTTATTTTTATATAACTTTAGTGAGTTAATAGCATATTTTTAAGATTTCTTCCTAAGAGTTGTTTTTTCTGTCGACAAAGACTTTCGTTTGATCATTTTTTCAAGTATAGAAGACCGTTTCATCCGGAGCGTTTAACCGGTACCGGGGATATAAACCGGCTCGTTGTTTCTTTAACTAAATTTATTGCGGAAATATTTCTTCAATACTGATTATGTTGTACTTTTGTGCTCGCATTTGAACAATGAATCAATTATCAACTTTTTAAAATAGTAAGTATTATGTCAAAAGTAACCGTAGTAGGCGCAGGTAACGTAGGAGCTACATGTGCAAATGTGCTTGCTTTCAACGAAGTAGCAGACGAAGTAGTAATGCTGGACGTTAAAGAAGGCGTTTCAGAAGGTAAAGCAATGGATATGATGCAGACAGCTCAGCTGTTGGGTTTCGATACAACCATTGTAGGTTGCACCAACGACTATGCACAGACTGCTAATTCGGATGTGGTTGTTA
Source organism: Bacteroides sp. (assembly GCA_031554505.1). Lineage (GTDB taxonomy): Bacteria > Bacteroidota > Bacteroidia > Bacteroidales > Bacteroidaceae > Bacteroides. The sequence goes on from JAVBVI010000153.1 coordinate 22,271, forward strand.
TCACTTCAGGTATTCCCCGTAAGCCGGGTATGACTCGCGAAGAACTGATCGGTGTGAACGCCGGTATCGTGAAGTCGGTAGCCCAAAACGTATTGAAATACTCTCCGAACGCCATCATCGTTGTGATCACTAACCCGATGGATACCCTGACATACCTGTCACTGAAGTCACTCGGCTTGCCGAAGAACCGTATCATCGGTATGGGTGGTGCACTGGACAGCTCACGCTTCAAATATTTCCTGTCTCAGGCTTTGGGCTGCAACGCTAACGAGGTAGAAGGTATGGTGATCGGCGGACACGGCGATACAACGATGATTCCTTTGGCTCGTTTCGCTACTTACAAAGGCATGCCGATCTCTAACTTCCTCTCGGCTGAGAAGATCGAAGAAGTCGTAAAATCTACGATGGTAGGTGGTGCTACACTGACTGGCCTGCTCGGAACATCGGCTTGGTATGCACCGGGTGCTGCCGGAGCTTATGTAACCGAAGCTATCCTGCACAACCAGATGAAAATGATTCCTTGCTCAGTAGCTCTCGAAGGCGAATATGGCGAAAACGACCTGTGCTGTGGCGTGCCTGTTATCCTGGGTAAGAACGGTATCGAAAAGATCGTTGAACTGCCATTGAACGCAGACGAAATGGCTAAATTCAAAGCCAGCGCTGAAGCTGTTCGCAAGACCAACGAAGATTTGAAAACTGTAGGCGCTCTCTAATCGGGCCCTCTGTAGAATAAGTTAATGAGGAAAGCGGTTCTCCCTGAACGGGAGGATCGCTTTTTTTAGTTCCTTTTCTATACAATGATTCGTCAAAATAACTATATTTGTCAAATAAAGTGAAAGCCTCGGCCATCAAGCTTGCTTGAATAGCCGAGGCGCATCCTATATTCTACAATTATTGTTTAACACATTATTATTAAAAAGAAACGTATATGAAGAGATTACTGACATTTTCGTTGTGCCTGTTGGCAGGCATTACACTCACTATGGCGCAGGTGACACTCACCTTCAACCCCGACAAGGGAGTCAAATACCGTTACTGCATGAATATGGAGCAGGATATCGCGCAGGCTGCGATGGGGCAGGAGTTTGCGATGAAGAATTCCATGGTGACTACTTATGACATGACTGTGTTGGAGAAGAATGCCGATGGCATCAAGTTGAGCTTCCAGTTTGCAGATATCTATTTTGAGATGTCCGGTTCCATGGCCAACATGAAATACGACTCTAAGAACCCTGCTCCGGCAGACGATGCCGGGCTCAACGATATCCTGGCTAAAATGTTTGGCGGTCTGCTGAGCAAACAGTTCGAAGCGACCGTAATGCCCGATGGAAGTGTGAAATCGGTAACCGGCATGGATGCCGTGGCCGACGCGGTGATAAAAGGAATAGAATCCTACGGAGATATGGCAGTGCAGATGGGCGAAGGCTTAATCAGGCAGCAGTTCAACAATGACGCGATGCGGCAGAGTTTCGAACAGAGCTTTAAGATCTATCCGGGCAAGCCCATCAAGGTGGGCGATTCGTACGAGGTGGCTCAGAGTGTGTCGGTTCCCGGAATAAAAATGAATATCCAGTCGGTTTACCAACTGGCTTCGGCAGACCAAACGGTGGCTAACATGGCTGTGAAGTCGACTATCGACGGCATGGAAGGCAAGCTGAAAGGTGAACAAGGCGGAACCATCCAGTTCGACCTGAAGACCGGTTTGACTAAGGAGGCGGTGATCAACCAGAAGATAGCAGGAATCCTTTCGAATCAAGGCATGGAAGTGGACCTCAAAGCCAACTCCAAAGTAAAGACTACCATTACGGTGGAATAAAACTCTCCGGACGACGGAGCAATAAACAAGGAATCCCGGATACCAACACTCGCAGAGTGATTGATATCCGGGATTCCTTATGTGTACGTATCGTTCTTAGAGCCCCAGTACATTCGTGCTTTTGCCCATCTGGTTGGCAAACATGCCGCTTACCTGTGCTCCCTCTTTGGGATTGAGTTCGAGCGACTTCTTCATATCTTCTACCGAACCTTCCTGGTCGCCGTTGGCCAACTTGGCCCGTCCGCGTTCGTGGTAAGCTTTGGCGAAGCTCGGGTTTAGCTCGATGGCTTCGTCGAACAGTTCGATGGCTTCCGTTAGTTTCTGCTGGGTGATATACAGTTGTCCCATGCAGAGGAAGGCCTGTTCGCTGAACGGATTCATCTCGATAACGTTGCGGTAGTCGGCTTCGGCACCTTCGGTATTGCCTAAAGCCTCGTTCAGTTTGCCGTGCAGCAATAGGGCAGCTTCATCCTCGGGCGACTGCTCCAGTACGGCAGCGATATCTTCCTGTGCTTCTTTGGGTTGATGCATTTCCAGCAACACTTCGGCCCGCAGCAGGTGTGCTTCGGTATATCCCTCTTTCAGCAAGACGGCTTTGGTGAGGTGGGCGATGGTTTCGAAATCCTCCTTCAATCCCCGGTCGGCCTTGGCGAGCAGGAGATAAGCCGAAGCGTTCTCCGGGTCGGTCTCGATGGCTTTCTGTGCTGCTTTGGACATTTCGGCATACGCCTCCTGCAAGTAGTAGGCATGAGCCAGAGTCAGGAAGGTATTGGTAAGATGAGGCTCCAGGTCGGCCATGCGTTGCAGAAGCTCGATGCCTTTCTCCACTTCGCCCGTTTGCAGGTAGAGTTGGCTGAGGTAGCTCATTGTTTCGAATTCCTCTTCGATGGCCAATGCTCCGGCGAAGCATTTCTCGGCGTAGTCCAGGCGTCCCAGGCGCTGGGCACGGAGTCCGTCGTATTTCAGTATCTCGAAATTCTTTTTCTCACTCTTTTGTTTGTCCTCTTCCGTTGATTCGCTTTTACCGGAAAAGAAGGATTTGAAGAAATTTGCCATGGTTGTCTCAAATTGGTTTGGTTGCAAATGTACATTAATAATGTGAACAGACGAATAGCCGAGTTGAAAAACTTTTATGACTATGCTGTACAGCCGCCTCTCTCTCCGTGCGAAAAAAATGATTTTATCCGTCACGCTGTCACCTTTTTCGACGTGAATAACTGATAATCAAACAAATAATGCGTGACAGATACCCTTTTTATCCGTCACGCATCTGTCACTTTTCAAGGTATTCGTCACTACCTGTCCACTACCTGCCCCCCATTATACTCCCTGCTATAAAAAGTTTCCTACGACGAAATGTCTTATACTGGAATAGGTTGACACTATTTTGTTCTTAATTGTTCTATAAAAAATTTATTCTTATGGCAAGATCAAAACGTCAGACCTATGATGAGCTTTTTAAGCTCGAAGTTTTGCGGGACTATTACTCGAGTGG
>JAVBVI010000122.1:0-14672 GCA_031554505.1 Bacteroides sp.
CCACTCGAGTAATAGTCCCGCAAAACTTCGAGCTTAAAAAGCTCATCATAGGTCTGACGTTTTGATCTTGCCATAAGAATAAATTTTTTATAGAACAATTAAGAACAAAATAGTGTCAACCTATTCCAGTATAAGACATACACCGGTTGAAACAGCGTGTTAGAGCCTTTGAAACAGAGAGTTTCACCCGCGGAAACACTCTGTTAGAAGGAGTGAAACAGGAAGATTGCAAGAAGCTTTCGCCCGTACACAGTTTCTTTTACATAAAAGAGGCTTGGGGGGATGCGTCGTTTTGCATAATTTGGCAGTTTTTCCCTCGGTATATCCCGCCGATTCAGTACCTTTGTATAAAACGTGCGAAATGTATGAAGAAACTGACTCTACTCCTACTGGCTTTCCTGCTGCTTCCGGTCCTTAAAGCATCAGCGCAATCGGAACTTCCGTCCGACAGCATCCACTATACGCCCGGCAACGTCAAGGAAATCGGCGGTTTCCTGCTCGATATGGGTTTGATGGAAATAGCTCCCGCGCAACCACTGTCAAAGTTCGACTTCACCCAGCCCGATGCTCCCAAGAACTACCTAAAGGCACTCCAGCTGAATACGGATGTCATCTATACGCAAGGATTTGCTCCCGGATTTTCGTTGTCCACTAGTACCTGGGCCCGGGGAAGCGGCATGCAGTTTATGCAGATGGGGTCGTTCAAACTGAAAAACGGCATGCGTATCAATACCTACGGCGACTACAACAAGGATGGCTACCGGGTGTTCAACCCCTCGGCACTGCCCTGGGAAAGGAATAACTTCCGGGGAGCTTTCGAAATGAAATCGTCCAATGGGAACTTCGGCATCCGCATCGAAGTACAGCAACGGCGAAATTCCGCATATCCCTACTAATCATGAAAAGAGTCCTCATCATAGGCGCCAACGGTTTTACCGGACGTAGAATGCTGGACGATTTATCGGCCAAACCCATCTACGAAGTAACGGGCAGTTCGCTGCACGACGACATTCGTCCGGGCGGCAACTACCGCTTCGTGCCCACCGATATCCGCGACGAAGAGGCCGTCCGGCAACTCCTCGACGAAGTCCGCCCACAGGTGGTCATCAACACGTCGGCCCTCTCCGTGCCCGACTTCTGCGAAACGCACCACGACGAAGCCTACGCCACCAATACCGAAGCAGTGGAGCGTCTGGCCCGGCATGCCGACCGCTTGGGAAGCCGGTTGATCCATCTCTCCACCGACTTCGTATTCAGCGGCTTCGACACGGAGTTATATGAGGAAACGGACGAGCCTCTTCCGGTGAATTTCTACGGCATCACCAAGTTGCAAGGCGAGCGACGGGTGGCCGAGCTATGCAGCAGTTACGCCATCGCCCGCGTAGTGGTGGTGTACGGCCGAACACTTCCGGGACAGCACGGCAACATCGTGCAACTGGTGGCCAACCGCTTACGGGCAGGCGAACCCATCCAAGTGGTATCCGACCAATGGCGCACGCCTACCTTCGTGGGCGACGTTTCCGACGGCGTGGAACGACTGATACATCACGCACGAAACGGCATCTACCATATCTGCGGTGACGAATGCCTGAGCATTGCCGAGCTGGCTTACCGCGTGGCCGACTTCCTGCAAGCCGACCGTTCGCTGATCTGCCCCGTAACCACACAAGAGATGGGCGAAAGTACACTTCGCCCCCGTTTCAGCGGACTCAATATCGAGAAAGCCCGGAAGGAATTGGGCTACTACCCCCGCAACCTGGAGCAAGGAATGAAAGAAATGTTCGCCGATAACAGATTTTAAGGCGCGTAAGACTTCTTTATCCGAAAAGCTACACTACCTTTGTAGCCGTTAAATAAATTTATATGGAATATATTCAATTTCTTATCGACTTTATCCTGCACATTGACGTTCATCTGGCCGAACTGATAGCCAACTACGGCGCATGGGTGTACGGAATTCTGTTCTTAATTATCTTCTGTGAGACGGGACTGGTAGTTACCCCTTTCCTTCCCGGCGATTCACTCCTGTTCGTGGCAGGCGCCCTGTGCTCCCTTCCCACCAACAACATTGAAGTACATTTCATCGCCTTGCTGCTGATAGCCGCTGCCATTCTGGGCGACTCGTCCAACTACCTGATAGGCAAGTATCTGGGAGATAGACTATTCCGGAATCCTCATTCGAAAATATTCAAGCAAAGTTATCTGGAGAAGACTCATCAGTTCTACGAGAAGCATGGTGGGAAGACCATCATTCTGGCCCGCTTTGTACCCGTGGTACGTACCTTCGCCCCCTTCGTGGCAGGTATGGGACGGATGCACTACCGCCGCTTCATGAGTTACAACGTGGTCGGTGGTATCGTTTGGGTAGTTCTGTTTCTCTATGCAGGCTATTTCTTCGGACAACTGGACTTCGTGCAGAAGAATCTGAAACTGCTGATGGTGGTTATCATCGTGGTATCCTGCCTGCCCGGCGTTATCGAAGTATGGAAAGAAAAAAGAAAAGCGAAAAAGGAAGCAGCCGCTCAAGCGAAATAATTTTCACCACAGAGTCACAGGAGTTCCACAGAGTTTCAAATTTCTGATGAATTAGAACTCTGTGGAACTCCTGTGACTCTGTGGTGAATCTTACCCATAAAACAAAACAGCCAACTATCTGAGGACAGTTGGCTGTTTTTGTTGAGTAATGTATGAGTAATCCTACTTCATTGAGCCTCCGACGATATCGAGCAACTCATTGGTAATAGCTTGCTGACGGGTCTTGTTGTACTGCTTCGTCAGGTCTTGTATCAGTTCGCTGGCATTATCCGTAGCAATCTGCATGGCCAACATACGAGCAGCATGTTCCGATGCATTCGAATCCAATGCCGACGTAAAGATCTTCTGGCACAGCACCTTAGGAAGCAACTCTGTCAACAGTTCGCCGGCCGAAGGTTCCACAATGTAGTCGTACTCCAACTGCCTCTCTCCCGGATTCGCCTGTACCGAAGCCGACAAGTCGACCGGCAGAAAACGTTCCAGCATCAGTTTCTGCGATCCCATCGACTTGAAGTGGTGGTAAATCAATTCCACCCGGTCGATTTCGTGCGCCAGATACATGTTGAGCAGACGTTCGCCCAGCTCCACAGCCTGTTGGTACGAAGGTTTTTCCGATAGTTTCTGGAAACTGCCCTGCACGGCATAGCCGGCTTTCTTCACAGCCTCTTCCACCTTACGGCCTACCGGGAATATCAGGATATTCTCCTTACTCAGCTGAGGATAACTCTCTACCGTCTGCCAAAGCATCTTCAACACATTGGCATTGAAAGCGCCACACAAAGAACCGTTGGACGAGAACACGACCACTGCCACACGCTCCACCGGACGTTCCACCGTAAAAGGCGAATCGACCGGCAAGTCGGACCGAAGGAAGTTTGTAAGAATCTTGTTCAGCTTCTCCTGATACGGCAACATGTTCGCAATGGCTCCCTGCGCTTTGTGCAGCTTAGCCGAAGCCACCATCTTCATGGCAGAAGTTATTTTACGGGTACTTTGTACCGAATTTATTCTGGATTTTACCTCTTTAAGTGAAGCCATCTTGGTAGTGATTAACGATTAGTGATGAGTGTTTAGCAACCTTCCGGACGACGATTAGAGGAATTGCTTGGCCGTCATGGCAGCTGTTTCCTCGAGTATCTTCGTCACCTCGTCGTTAATCACTCCTGTTTTCAATACATCCAGCACGTCGGCGCGGTGATTTATTTCCAGGCTTTCCAGGAAGCTCTGTTCGAAATCTTCTACCTTGTCCAACGGGATATTGCGCAACAGTCCGTGGGTTCCGCAGTAAAGCACAGCTACCTGTTTCTCTACCGGCATCGGGCTGTATTGCGGTTGTACCAGCAGACGGGTATTCTTCTGTCCCTTGTCAATAGTGAGGGCTGTTACCGGATCCATATCACCACTGAATTTAGTGAACGCTTCGAGCTCGCGGTACTGCGCCTGGTCTATCTTCAAGGTACCAGCCACTTTCTTCATGGCCTTGATCTGTGCGTTACCACCTACACGGGATACCGAGATACCCACATTGATAGCCGGACGGTTACCTTGGTTGAACAAGTCTGTATCGAGGAAGATCTGTCCGTCGGTGATGGAGATCACATTGGTCGGGATGTACGCCGAAACGTCACCCGCCTGTGTTTCGATGATGGGCAGAGCCGTCAACGAGCCGCCTCCCTTTACCAAATCTTTCAAGCTTTCGGGCAGGTCATTCATCTGGCGGGCCACTTCTTCCTGGTTGATGATCTTCGCCGCACGCTCCAACAAGCGGGAGTGCAAGTAGAAGATATCGCCCGGGTAGGCTTCACGTCCTGAAGGACGACGAAGGATCAACGAAACCTCACGGTAAGAAACCGCCTGCTTAGACAAGTCATCATAGACAACCAAAGCGTCGCGGCCTGTATCACGGAAATACTCGCCGATGGCAGCGCCCGCGAACGGAGCGAAATACTGCAACGCAGCCGGGTCACCGGCATTGGCAGCTACCACCACGGTATAGTCCAAAGCGCCATGCTGACGCAGGGTATTTACAATAGAAGCTACCGTAGACCCCTTCTGTCCGATGGCTACATAGATACAGTATACCGGTTTGCCGGCCAGGAAGTTATCACGCTGGTTGATGATGGCATCGATGGCAATAGCCGTCTTTCCCGTCTGGCGGTCACCAATGATCAACTCACGCTGTCCGCGTCCGATGGGAATCATGGCGTCGACCGACTTCAGGCCCGTTTGCAACGGCTGGTTCACCGGCTGACGGTAGATAACGCCTGGTGCTTTGCGCTCCAAAGGCATCTCATACAGTTGTCCGCCGATCGTACCTTTACCATCGAGCGGTTCGCCCAGCGGGTCGATCACACGTCCCAACATACTTTCGCCTACCATGATCGAAGCGATACGTTTGGTACGTTTCACTACGAAGCCTTCCTTGATCTTATCAGTCGGACCTAGAAGCACAGCACCTACGTTGTCTTCTTCCAGGTTCATCACAATGGCTTTGATGCCATTGTCGAATTCCAACAGTTCGTTTGCTTCAGCGTTGCGAAGTCCGTAGATACGAACCACACCGTCGCTGACCTGCAACACCGTACCTATTTCATCGAGCTGTATCCGGGTATCGATCCCTTCGAGCTGTTGACGTAGGATGTCGGAAACTTCGCTTACTCTTATATTTTCAGACATAACTAAACTATTCTCTTATTCTTCTCAATAAATTGTTGTTTCACTCGCTTCAGCTGGGTAGCAATGCTTGCATCCAACCGGAAATCATTCACATCGAATATGAAACCACCTTCGATGGAAGGGTCGACGATCGTTTCCAATTCCATGCGTGCATGGAGGATGGTACCGGCCGACTGGCGGATACGATTTTCAGTTTCCTTGTCCACCGGAACAGCCGTGATGAGCTTACCCACCCCGATATGTTTCAGCTTCCGGTATAAGTCCTGATACATCAACGCCATAAACTGAAGATACGATTCCCTCCGGTGCTTCAACACCAACTGTATGAATCCGGCAAATTCCTTGCTAGGTTCTTTCTTACCATCGGCAGCCGCAAAGATAAGCGCCATCTTCTCCTGTTTGGGGATGATGGGATTATCGAGCACGTCGCGCAGTCTGGGCAACTTGCGGAAACTATAGGAGAGCGTGGAGAATTCCTCGTACACCCTGTCTTCCGTTCCCTTGCTGCGTGCATGCCCTATCAGTGCTTTGGCATATCGCATCGAAATGATTCCTACTTCCATATTCTGTTAATTCTTCCGGGTTAAGACTTCATCCAACATCCGGTCAATCATGGCCATCTGTTCTTCGTTTTCGTCCAGATTCATGCGGATTACCTTCTCGGCAATGTCTACCGAGAGGATAGCTACCTGACGACGGATATCGCGGATAGCTTCATCCTTCTCAATCTGGATTTGCTTCTTCACCTCATCGAGTTCTTTCTGTGCAGCGACCTCGGCCTGCTTGCGGGCATCGTGAATAATCCTTTCACGTTCCTGCATGGCTTCCTTCAAGAGACGCCCTTGTTCTTTGTTGGCAGCAGCTATCAGTGTTTCACCCTCTTCCTTTAATTTAGAGATCTGGGCGGCGGCTTCTTTGGCTACTTCCAGGGATTCGTTGATGTAGGTTTTACGGTCTTCCACCATCTTAACAATGATGGGGAAGCCGTATTTTGCCAGTACACCAAAGACTATCCCGAACGAGAGGATCATCCAGAACAACAGGCCACTATCGGGTAGTAACAATGACATAAGCCCTGGGTTTTATGTTTACAAGAAGAATACCAGCAAACAAACTACCACTGCCAGCAGTGCTACACCTTCGATCAAAGCTGCGGCAATAATCATATTCATACGAATATCGCCTGAAGCTTCCGGCTGGCGTGCGATGGCTTCCATAGCCGAACCACCGATTTTACCAATACCTAAACCTGCTCCGATAACGGCAAGACCAGCGCCCAAAGCTGCTCCCAATTTACTTACTCCGGCTGCAGCCGCAGTTGCTTGCAATAATACAGTTAGTAACATAATCTTTTGTTTTTAAATGGTTTTTTATTATCTATTTTCTATTCTTTCACTTTTATTTCCGATTCTTCATGATGCTCGTGCGACTCCTGCGCCAGTCCGATAAACACGGCCGACAGCATGGTAAATACGTAGGCCTGGATAAAAGCTACCAGCAACTCGAGTGCATTCATAAAGATATTGAACAGTACCGAGGCTACCGTGAGCGACCCGTTTAGAGCCGGTCCCATACTGGCCGAGATAAAGATGAGACATGTCAGCACCAACATAGCCATGTGTCCGGCCAACATATTGGCGAAGAGACGAATCATCAAGGCAAATGGTTTGGTAAAGACACCAAAGAACTCGATAACCGGCATCATCGGTATGGGCACTTTCAACCACCAGGGTACATCGGGCCAGAAGATATCTTTCCAGTAGGTCTTCGTTCCGAAGATATTAACGACCAGGAATGTGCAGCAAGCCAGTACCATGGTAATGGCGATGTTGCCCGTCACGTTGGCACCTCCGGGGAAGAAAGGAATTAGCCCCATGATGTTATTGATAAATATAAAGAAGAAGGCTGTGAGCAGATAGGGTGCAAACTTACGATAGTTAGGCCCCACACAACTCTTGATAACATCGTCGTTCACCATCATGACAAACATTTCGATGAACCCGACAAATCCGCCCGGTGCTTTGTCACCTCTCTCCCGGCGTTTGTACCACCGGGCTGTACTCAGGATGATAACTATCAGCAGGATGCTGTTGAAAATCAACGAAAAAGTTACCTTGGTGATCGAGATATCCCACGGACGCACTTCTTCTCCGGCTGCATTATGTTCCACCAGTTTCCCTTCGTACTTACTTCCGGTAGGAGCAATCGACAAACCTTCGTAGCTACCGTCACCTTCGTGCAAACGGGAAGAAAAGAACGTGTGCCATCCAGTCGTTTCGCTATATACGATGACAGGCAACGGAATGGTGACATGCGTATGTCCCCACGTTGTGATATGCCATTCATAAGCATCACCGATGTGTCCGAATACGATTTCTTTCACATCCACCTTTTCCTCGTGATCGCCGGTCTGCGCTCCCTCTTCTTGTGCCGACAGGGGCAAAGCAAAGGCAAGTCCCAGCAGAAAGAGCCATACGGTAAGTATGTTACGCATTTGTTTCATTTTTTGTTATCGTTTTACGTTTCCTGTTTATTTCGAACAAGAAAAAAAACCACGTTTCAAATATCAGATACAGCAAATAATAAGCAATAAATACCAACAGGAACCCGTGTACATTGTCACGTACCGCTGCTACACAATAGATAAGCATCACTACAACCGACACGATGATCTTCATCACCTTCAAAGCCAGATACAACAGCACCAACTTCTGCGGAGCTTTTCGGCGGCATATATCGAACATGGAAATATTGAACACTCCAAAAGCGAAGTAATAGGCCAATACGAAATAAAATCCGCTAAAATAGTCCCCGGGCAACCAGTAACGTAATGCCAAAAGTCCCAGCCCGCCAACCACCAGGGTAAAGACAGTCAGGTACAGCAGAAAGTTGCGTTTGGTAATGCTCATGCTGGCAATCATTGTTTTAAAGGGTTATGCACACAGAGGTTTCCTCGTCGCTCATCTCCACAAAACCACCTTGAATATCCATTGTCTGCTCTTCCCCGCCGACGGGTACATAGCTCAACTTGCCCGCCTTCAGTGAAGAAACGATGGGCGCATGTTGCGGCAAGATAGTGAACGAGCCGATGGTGCCGGGAAGTGTGACACTGTCCACCGGTCCTTCAAAAATCATTTTCTCGGGAGATACGATACTCAAATGTAGTTCTTTCATATTTATATTCCTTCTTGTACGTAAACGGACTTACTTCACCTGTTCCAACAATTGTTTTCCCTTTTCAATAGCTTCCTCGATGGTACCTACGTTCAGGAAGGCAGGCTCGGGCAGATAGTCCACTTCGCCATCCAGAATCATACGGAAACCTTTGATAGTGTCTTCGATGGATACCATCACACCCGGAACACCGGTAAACTGTTCGGCTACGGTAAAAGGTTGCGAGAGGAAACGTTGTACACGACGGGCGCGATTCACAATCTGACGGTCGGTTTCCGACAATTCTTCCATACCAAGGATAGAGATAATGTCCTGCAATTCCTTGTTACGTTGAAGAATTTGTTTCACACGCTGAGCAGTTTCGTAATGTTCACGACCTACGATGTGCGGATCGAGAATACGTGAAGTAGATTCCAACGGATCTACGGCCGGATAGATACCAAGTTCGGTGATTTTACGGCTCAATACCGTAGTAGCATCAAGGTGAGTAAAGGTCGTTGCGGGAGCAGGGTCGGTCAAGTCATCCGCCGGCACATAGACTGCCTGTACAGAAGTAATAGAACCGTTACGGGTAGAGGTGATACGTTCCTGCATAGCGCCCATTTCAGTAGCCAGCGTCGGTTGGTAACCTACGGCCGATGGCATACGTCCCAGCAGAGCCGAAACCTCCGAACCAGCCTGCGTAAAACGGAAGATGTTATCAATAAAGAAGAGAATGTCGCGCATACCCGAGTCACCACCCAGATCACGGAAAGCCTCGGCAACGGTCAGTCCCGACAGAGCTACCGATGCACGGGCACCGGGAGGTTCGTTCATCTGGCCGAAGATCAGCGTGGCTTGCGACTTGGCTACTTCGTCGTAGTCCACTTTCGACAAATCCCACTTGCCTTCTTCCATTCCCTTCAGGAATTCTTCACCATATTTAATAACGCCCGATTCGAGCATTTCACGAAGCAAGTCGTTACCTTCACGGGTACGCTCTCCTACTCCGGCAAATACCGAGAATCCGTTGTGCTTTTTCGCAATGTTATTGATCAGCTCCATGATAAGAACCGTCTTTCCTACACCGGCACCTCCGAAGAGGCCGATCTTACCACCTTTAGAATAAGGTTCGAGCAAGTCGATCACCTTGATACCTGTGTACAGAACTTCCTGCACGGTAGTCAGATCCTCGAACTTAGGTGGTTCACGATGTATTGAATAAGAGTCTTCACGGGTAAGCTCTTTCATGCCATCAATAGAGTCGCCTACTACATTCATCAGGCGTCCCTTGATCTGGTCACCCACAGGCATGGTAATGGAACGCCCGGTGGGGTGCACCTTCATTCCGCGTTGCAAACCATCGGTACTGTCCATGGCCACGGTGCGAACCGTATTTTCGCCAATGTGCTGCTGTACCTCTACAATCAACCTTTTGCCGTTCGACCTTCTAATTTCCAATGCGTCGTGGATGCTCGGCAGCATTAAATCTACCTCGTTACCTTCAAAGTAAACGTCGACCACAGGGCCGATTACCTGAGAGATATACCCGATAACTTGTGACATAAATATTTAATTTTAAAATTTCCTTAAACCGTTTTGCTCGTTATAATAGTTAAACAAACAACCTCGCAAAAGTAAAAACAAATCTCTATCTTTGTTCATATTTGCGCAATTTTGGCATTGCGTAATGTTTATTAACCATTTCCTTTTTGTCCTATTTTACTTATTTAGTATCAAAATCCTCTTGTTGCTGTGAAGAGTCGGACATGGGGAGTAAAAAAACGTTTTATCCAAACGAGTTTTTTGTATCCATGAAAGAGTCAACACCTTACATTTTAGTACAAATAGTACACAAAGCAACGAGTTTCGTGTACGAGCACGAAGAATTCAGACTTTTGGCAGAGTCGCGATGAAATCTACTCAAGAAGATGCGAATTCTTAATTTTTGCTAAAGGACTCACATCCCTTTTAGTGCAATATTTTAAATACCAGTTCACGCAAGATATCTCCATCTCCCATCGATGGGTTATTTACCCCCTTCGACCGGGCGTCGGCATATCTTATTTCACCGATAATTTGCATGGTTTTCACTCCGTTGTACCGACGCATAGCAGTCATGTACTCGCGAGCTTGCCAGGGAGTTCTCAACCCCAACATAGCGGCAATTCCTTGTTCCGATTTCTCGGGAGCGTAGTAGGCCAGCATCAGGTTGGAGAAGAATCCGAAGAGCAAGGATAGTGTCATTTGCAACGGCTTCGTCTTAGGGTTCTCCTCAAAATATTTAATGATCTTATTGGCTTTCAGGACATCTTTCTCGACCAGGGCACTACGTAGCTCAAAGTTGTTATAGTCCTTGCTGATACCGATGTTCTTCTCTACCTGATCGGGAGTAACCCGCTTTTGTCCGATGGGAAGAGTAATGATGAGTTTGTCCAACTCACCCGTCAGACGGCTGAGGTCCGTACCCACAAAGTCGGCCAGCATTTCCGAGGCTTTCGGCTCGGTATCCACACCACGTTGTTTCAGGTAGGAAGAGATAAAAGCCGGCAGTTGCGCCTCTTTTATTTTCTTTGATTCGAACAACACGCCTACATTCTCCACCTCGGCAGCCAGCTTTTTACGCCGGTCCAGCGAACCATGTTTGTGGCACATCACCAGAATGGTCGACGGCATGGGACGTTTCATGTAATGCGACAGTTCCTCGATGCCTTTGATGGTCTGCGCTTCGCGTACCACAACCACCTGAAACTCCGACATCATGGGGTAACGCTTGGCTGCATTGATCACTGTCGCGACATCGACATCGCTCCCGTACATAACGGTGAGGTTGAACTCCTTCTCCGTTTCATCCAGCACGTGCTCCGTGATATAGTCAGCAATGAGGTCAATATAATACGACTCCTCCCCCATCAGGTAATAGACAGGGTGGTAGCGTTTGGCCTTTAGTTCTTTGAGAATGTCGTCGCAGGAGATTTCTTGTTTTGCCATAAGGGGAATGTTACCAGTCGAATTTCAAATGTTTGACCGTCTTTTTCTGGTCGATGATCATGCGAAGCGAAGCAATACCTATCCGTACATGCTCTTCCACATAGTTCTGTGTGATAATCTGATCGCTCTTGTCCGTCTTCACTCCTTCGGGAATCATGGGTTGATCGGACACCAGCAGCAAAGCCCCGGTAGGTATATGGTTGGCAAAACCGCAACTGAATATGGTAGCCGTTTCCATGTCTACTGCCATGGCACGCGTAGCTCGCAGTATTTCCTTGAACCGTTCATCGTGTTCCCAGATGCGACGGTTGGTGGTATATACGGTTCCTGTCCAGTAGTCGCGTGCATTGTCACGAATGGCCGACGACACAGCGCGTTGCAGCATAAACGCCGGAAGTGCGGGTACTTCGGGAGGAAAGTAGTCATTGGAGGTACCTTCGCCACGAATGGCAGCGATGGGCAGAATCAAGTCGCCGAGTTTATTCTTGATATCGATGCCGCCGCACTTGCCCAGAAACAGGCAGGCTTTTGGGTGGATGGCACCAAGCAGATCCATGATAATGGCCGCGTTAGGGCTACCCATCCCAAAGTTGATGATGGTGATTCCTTCGGCAGTGGCAGAGATCATGTTGGCATCCCTTCCGTAGATAGGAACATCAAATTTCTCGGCAAAGAGTTCGACATATTTGTTGAAGTTGGTCAACAAAATATACTCTCCGAATTCTTCCAGCTTTCTTTTGGTGTAGCGTGGTAGCCAATTCTCTACGATTTCTTGCTTTGTTTTCATAATTATCCATTAAATTTGTGTCCCCGGACATACGGGAACCTTTATTTAACTCACAAATATAGTAAATGTTATCATTAAACTTGCCAGTATTCGACGCGAAAATTACGGTACGGGATGGAAAAAACTTCATCTTCGACACAATTCGTAAACGATATGTAGCGTTGACCCCCGAAGAGTGGGTGCGTCAACACTTCATCCACTTCCTGACCGGACATAAAGGATACCCTCCGGCACTACTGACCAACGAGGTGTTGTTGAATCTGAATGGTATGAAGAAGCGGTGCGATACGGTGTTGTACCGTCGCGATTTGTCGGCCCGGATGATTGTGGAGTATAAAGCGCCGCATATTGAGATCACGCAAGCGGTGTTCGACCAGATTACGCGCTACAACATGGTATTGAAGGTAGATTACCTGATTGTGAGCAATGGAATGCAGCATTATTGCTGCCGAATGGATTATGAAAAGAATTCGTATAGGTTTTTGCCGGATATTCCGGACTATGTTTCCTTATAAAAGATTCACCACAGAGTCAAAAGAGTTCCACAGAGTTTTATTTTTATTACTCTGTGGAACTCTTTTGACTCTGTGGTGAATAAAACTTATTCGGCTGTCTTACGACGGATAGCTCTTTTCGTAGTAGTTGCCGGAGCCTCTTCCTTGTGACCGTTGATCTCTACGCCAGCCAATTCCGGGTCGATCATGATACGTCCACAGTATTCGCAAACGATGATTTTCTTACGTGAGCGGATGTCCAACTGTCTCTGGGGCGGGATCTTGTTGAAGCAACCACCGCAGGCATCACGCTGTACATACACGATACCCAGACCATTGCGCGAGTTCTTACGGATACGCTTGAACGATTGCAGCAGACGCGGTTCGATCTTCGTTTCGAGGTCTTTCGACTTGTCGCGCAGTCTTTCCTCTTCCTGTCTGGTTTCAGAAATAATTTCATCCAACTCGCCCTTCTTCACTTCGAGGTCCTTCTGTCTCTCTTCCAGCATGTTCTCGCTGTGAGCGGCATCCTGAACATTGTCGCGTTCATCGGTAGTAAACTCACGAATTCTCTTTTCGCAAAGTTCGATTTCCAGTGTCTGGAACTCGATCTCCTTCGACAAGAAGTCGAACTCGCGGTTGTTGCGTACATTCTCCTGTTGAGCTTTGTATTTATCTACAGCAGCCTTTGACACTTCGATTTCTACCCGCTTGCCAGCAATGGCAGCTCTCAGCTCGTCGCCTTCCGCTTTGATTTTCTCAATACGGGTACTCAGGCCGGCAATTTCATCTTCCAGGTCCTGTACTTCCAGCGGCAATTCGCCTCTCAGAGTCTTGATCTTGTCGATTTCCGACAACATGGTCTGCAACTGGAACAGCGTTTTCAGTTTCTGCTCTACCGTCAGTTCTTTGGGTTCGTTTTTGGATTCTTTAGCCATTTTATTATAAATATTTTATGGGATTCGTATTCACCTTACTATATTGAAGTGTAAAATTAGGAAATAAGTCCCCGATTATGGAATAAAAGATTTCTTTCGTATACTGTTCGCTCTCGTAATGCCCAATCTCGGCCATGAGTATCTCCGCGTCGTGACCGAAGTAGTCGTGATACTTAATCTCGCCGGTGATAAACACATCAGCCTGTTGGCGTATGGCCTGTGGAAGCAGGAAAGCACCCGCGCCGCCACAAAGGGCTACCCGCTGTATTTCGCGACCCGACAACTTCGTATGCTTCAAGCAGCCCACTTCGAATGTTTTCTTCACCTGTTTCAAGAAGTCGAGTTCCGTCATCGGTTCATCCAGCTCGCCTATCACGCCCGAACCTACCTGCGACCACACATTCTGCAGCGGATAGATGTCGAATGCCGGTTCCTCGTACGGATGGGCGGCTATCAGCGCCCGCACCGCCTCGCCTTTGCGGAATGCCGGGACGATGGTTTCGATGCGTACTTCGCCTTCGCAGTGCAGCTCACCTACGGAACCACAGAAAGGATTGGCGCCTTCGAGTGCCCGGAACGTACCCTCACCTTCGAGGTTGTAACTGCACGAATCGTAGTTACCTATATGTCCACAGCCGGCCCTGAACAGCGCCTCGCGCACTTCGTCTGCCTGGGCGGAAGGAACGAACGTCACCAGCTTCACCAGACTGTCCTGTTTCGGTTCGAGAACGCGTACATTCTTCAATCCTATCTTTTCGGCTATCTTGAAGTTCACCCCGCCTGCTGCATTGTCCAAATTGGTGTGAGCCGAGTAGATGACCATATCGTTACGGATAGCTTTGAGGATGCAACGTTCCACATAATCTTTTCCGGTGATCGATTTGTAGCCTTTGAAAATAAGGGGATGGTGCGAAATGACGAGGTTACATCCCAGCGCAATGGCCTCATCCAACACCGATTCGGTCACGTCAAGACACAACAAAGCCCCTGTTGTTTCCGCATCTGTCAGTCCGATTTGCAGGCCGGCATTATCAAAACCGTCTTGCAATGGCAGAGGCGCGAACCGTTCAAGGGCGCTTACTATTTCTTTGATTTTCA
>JAVBVI010000104.1:0-18859 GCA_031554505.1 Bacteroides sp.
GGCGGAGCACGAGTTGCGGAAAGGCGAACGGAGTTACTTCTCGCCCGAAGAGGAGGCGCTGATGATGGAGGCCAACCAGGAGTTCGAGTTGCAAACACCTGTGGAGCAGTTGTTCCAGCGGTATTTCCGAGCGGCCGGAGAAAAGGAAAAGGGCGAGTGGCTGATGGCTGTGGAGATTCTGGAACGGATACAGAAGAAGAGCGGCATGAAGCTGACGGCAACCAAAATTGTTCACTTCGGACGAATTCTGAACAAATTAAAGATTCCCGTTAAGAGGCTGAAAAACAACCGTTTCTATTATCTTATCGAATTATAGCTGGTGGCTGATGGTTGATGTTGGTGGTTGATAAAACAACATCAACCACCAATATACTTTCCTGTCTGTCAGGTATATAAAGCAATTTGGTGGTTGATGGTTGATTGGCTCTTGTATTTGCAGAGTAGAACGAATCCTGGGAATATCTTTTATATCTTCATTTCATGGAGGCTGAACGACATGTCATCTATCCATGTCCAGCCTCGATTTTACTCTTCAGGCAAAACCAAAATCGTTTTTTCTGGAGCTATACCCCCATACTCAGTTCCCATTCTCACATAAATGGCACCTAGATCGATAGTTTTATCTACCATTGTTCCTAATGGATAAGCAGCGATGTTTTCGCTTTCATAAGGGTATATAGAGTTTGCTGTAAACTCACCATACCCCCAGTCAATACCCAAACTTTGGGGCTCTACTGACACCGCATTGGGATCATTGGCATTAATAACCAAATAGCAAGGATTCTTGGTTACTTCTGCTTCCGCTGTATATGCATATACATTGAAGCCATACGGGTTCAGCACTCTATACATTCCAGGTTCGCCTTCAGCTTGATAAACAGTTACCGGGTAAGTCAGCCTTTCTACACCAAAGAAAGTGCCGATCAGACCATCCGTCCATTGACCTGTACCAGTATCGATCCAGTTGTAATCTTTCATAAACGACACTTCTGCCTTCCGGTTGCCTGTAACAGATAACATCTCTTCCGGAAGTTCGAGTGTGATCTTGTAGACTGTCCCCAAGATCAAATCTCCTCCTGTGATTTGAATATCGGCACTCTCCGCTCCATCTGCAAAAGTCACTGAAGAAGGAATGGTGAACAATCCCGACGGGTCCGTGCTTGTAACGGATACCGTAGCTTCTCCTTTGGTGGTACTGCGGGCTACCTTGACAGAGAAAGTAGATCCTTCATCCGGAGTGTATACGATAGAGGTGCTGGTCCAGTAAAAGCTGACCCCCACTGTATCCGGGGTATATTCTGTCCCCATGTTCTCCGTATCGCAAGACCATAAGGCCAAAGCTATCAGAGCCAAAGGCGCTATAAGGAAATTCTTATATTTTTTCATATTTCTCATTCTTTTGGAAGTTACAACTATTTAGTATCACCTGTCGGATTCTGGTCCGTTTCGAAGTTTAAGCTTTCATTACCATCGAACTCAGCCTGTGGAATCGTCAAGACCCATGCATAGGTTTCTGGATTCTGGGTGTTGGTCCCTGCGATCAGGGCGCCCGTAGGCCATCCCATTTCTGTAGTCCGCACAAAACCTTGTTTCAGACGTTTGATGTCGTAAATACGGCCAAATTCGCCCCACAACTCGATACGTCGCTGGAAGAGGATTTCTTCGAGCAATGAACCTGTTTCAGTGGTAGTTAAGGCCCCTAATGATTGGCCGCTCTTTGTAACCTGATAGTCTGGATCCCGGTAGGACATGAGCGTGGTCAGCAGTTCTCTGGCTTTGACATCGTTGTTCATACGACAGGCTGCCTCTGCTGCGGTAAGGTAAGCTTCTTCTACACGGATCCAAATCATGTCGGCCAACCATTGGCTGACATCGGCAAAGAGGAACTTCTTTTGGATATAGGCATAGCTGGGACCATCCGGATCGGGATTCTGCTGGTTGGGGAGCCACCAGGCGCGCCGGGCATCGTTCGGACCCATTTTTTCGTACAGCAACTTATTGATCTTCTTGGGAGCTGTGTGGGCATACATGCTTTCTTCCGTAGTCCAGTCCATGTGTGTGAAGAAAGTTCCCCATCCATCGGCTTGGTCGCTGATGACCTGTGCACCCCAAAGTACTCCCGGCATGGTCCGGTTGTTGAACCCTCCCAGGATGTCCTTCGCGGAAGCAGGCGTGTTTCCGGCTATGGCCGCTTCAGCAGCCGTGAGAGCCTCTTGCCAGTCTTCCATGACCATGCAGATGCGGGCTTTCAGGATACAGGCCGTAGCATAGTTGATATGGCTCTTGTCTTTTTGCGGACTGGCCTCCTTCAGCAAGTCCACTGCCTTGTTGATGTCTGCTAAAACCTGTGTATAAACGTCCTGAAGAGTGCCACGCGGCTTGCCCTCGGTTCCGGCTGCCGTAGGCTCGGTGTAAAGAGGCACGCCGGGATCTGTTTCGTGCCCTTTATAGGTACGCGAATACATGCGGGCCAGCATATCGTAGGAATAAGCCCGGATGGCATAGGCCTGACCGATGACGTTGTTGACATCGCCCGGAGTACCTTCCATGGTTTCTTCGGCGGCAATGATGTAGTTTGCATTGGCCACCCATGTATAATAAGCTTTCCACAAGTCATAAGAGCGGAAGGACGACTGAGTAAATCTTGGTTTCACAATATATGTACAATCGAACCAATACCAGCCACTTCCTTGTGCACCCATAATAAAATCTTCGCCCATCACATCGGCCATCATCGTGTAGGCTTTGATGCCATCGCATTGCTGGACATTACCTGTGGTAGACCAGTCTTGGGTGTACATGGAACGATAAATGCCATTCAGAGGAACTAGCGCAGCGGTAGCGTTGGCAAACATGCTGGTTCCGGAAACGGCAGTGGTAGGAGAAGTCTCCAAAGCCTCTATATCGCATGAGGTTATGGTCGTTGCAACAATAGGCAACCCCCATAATATATATAACAATAATTTTTTCATACTACTTTTCGTTTTTAGAATTTAATATCAATACCGATGGAATACGTCTTGTTGGGTGCATACACATAGTCGGTTCCTCCCGAGAAGTTGTATTGCGGATCTGTACCATCCAGATGGGTAAAGAGGGCAAGGTTGTCTCCGGTGCCGAACACCCGCAGGGATTCCACGCCGATTTTCCGGGTCCACTCCTTGGGTAGTGTATAACCCAATGTGATGTTCTTAATGGCAAAATAAGAAGCATTCACCAGGAAACGGTCGGTAAAAGTGTTACTGCCGGCTATTTCCACTCTCGGCACATCGGTTATATCGCCCGGCTTTTGCCAGCGGCGCAGAGCATGCTTGTTCCAGGTATTACCCGTGTAGAGTATATTCATAGAAGCGGAGTATAAGTTATCAAATATCTTACCGCCGATGGAATACGTTGTCATCACGCTCAGGTCGATACCTTTGTAGGTAAGATCCGTACTGATGCTACCATACAAATCGGGGATGCGTGAGCCTTGATAATATTTGCTGGTGGCAGCTTTCCCGTAATCGCTGGTGATGTATTCGCCTTCTATGGTACCGTCTTCGTTCATCTTATCATAGGCATAGTATAATTGGGCTCCGGTAGCAGGATCTACACCGGCCGACCTGGCCAGGAAGAATGAACGCAGCGGCATGCCTTCTTTGATGCTGTAAATACCACTGATAATCTCGGGCGACTGGGTGGTCAGTTTCAATACCTTGTTTTTGGTGGTCGACCCCATCAGGGTAGCTCTCCACGTCAGATCCCGGGTTTTCATCAATACCCCCGAAAGGCTGAATTCGATACCCGTATTGCGCATGTCGCCTACATTGGCGCTGTAACCGCTAAATCCGGTGGAGAGAGCCATCGGATAGTTGAGTAACATGTCCGAAGTTTTACGGTTGTAATACTCGAAAGAGATATCGAGGCGGTCATCAAGCAAACGGGCTTCCAGACCTACGTTGAGATTCCCGTTCTTTTCCCAGCTTACATTCTTGTTTTCCAGGGTGGAAATCATAGCTCCGGTATTGTTTGCATTGGGCCAGCCCAAGCTATATAAACTCTGCCAGGCATAGTAGTTGGGGCTGGCTCCCGACATCAAACCGTCGTTGCCCTGCACTCCGTAACTGGCTTTCAGACTCAAATTATCGAGCCAGGTCAGGTTTTCCATAAAACTCTCTTCCGAGACTCTCCAGTTTCCGCCTACCGACCAGAAATTGCCCCAACGATTGTCTTTATAGAAACGTGAAGAAGCATCTGTACGCCACGAGGCCGAGAAATAGTATTTCTCATCAAAGTTATAATTCAGGCGTGAGAGGTATGACTCGATCTTGTAGGAATTCGAATAGGAGTCAGCCGACCGGATATTGGTTCCGGGACGCAGTTCATAAATACCGTCTACCAGGTTGGATTTCCCGGCTTCCAGATAGTTGTACTCATAGTCATAATACTCATGACCGGCCAGAACATCCAGATTGTGCAGGCCAAACGAACGTTGCCAGTTGAGCAATTGGTTGAACGTGTAGCTGAACATGCGTGTGTTTAGTTTATAAATCATACCATTGGCACCAGCCTGATTGCCATGATACATATTATAATAGATCATCTCGTTTTGCGTACGGTAATCGAACCCCAGGTTTACATCGAATTTGAGTCCCTTCAGCCAACCTGCATTGTCCTGGTTCGAGCCGATAGAAAAGTAAGAACGGGTGCTTACGTTGTCATTTCTCACTATCGACTTGTCGTCATACAGTGTACCGATGGCGTTGAAGTTGGACATTTGCGGACGTGTGGGACCATAGTCCAATTGCGGTTGACCGAGAGCATCCAGCTCGTTTTCGCCGGTTAATGTTTTCTGATACACCGGATAAATAGGGCCCATGAACTGTGCCGAATACCAGATGTTGGAGTAGTTGGATTCGTCGTACATAGAATAGTTGGTTTCCGTATTCGAGAATGAAGTATTCAGGCCACCTCGTATCCAATTGTTTACTTCGGCGTCTATGTTCATACGCCCGCTGTATCGCTTGAAGTTCGTCGTCGTCAGAACACCGTTTTCATCCAGATAGCCCAATGAGAAGAGTGATTTCAGCTTCTCCGTTCCACCCGAGATGGTCAGTAGCTGTTCATTCCGGAAAGCAGCATTATCTGAAACAGCATCGACCCAGTTTTCGTTCCAAACCGATCTGGCATCGGCTTGTATCATGCCTGTCTCCGGATTGATAAGGGTAGCCCAGGTGTAGTTCTTGAACGGATTGTAGATTTCTCCACCCAAAGCGCCACCCAATCCGGCAGAAGCCACGGCCGACGCGTCTTCCCAGCTGTAGTTATTCTTGTAAACATAGCTATTACGTAAAGCTTCGTAGGTAAGTTGCACGAAATCTTTCTGCCCCACCATGTCGTACTCCTTGATGGCGCGTGACGACCATCCTACCATGCCCTTGTAGCTTACAGATACCTTTCCTTCCTTACCCTTTTTAGTGGTAATGATAATAACACCGTTCGCTCCACGAGCACCGTAAAGTGCACCGGCAGAAGCGTCTTTCAAAACGGTCATCGATTCAATATCAGCAGAGTTGATAGAGCTCAAAGAACCCGAGAAAGGTACTCCGTCTATCACATACAGCGGTGTTTGGGATGCATTGATCGAGCCGAATCCGCGAATTACCACACTGGAGCCATCGCCAGGCTGTCCGCCACCCGAAGTCGCAACAAGACCTGTTGTTTGCCCGTCGAGAGCTTTAGTCAAGTTGGCAACTGTACGTTTTTCTAGCTTTTCATTCGGGATAACCGAAGCCGAACCGGTAAAGGATTCTTTTCGAGCTGTACCATAGGCCACCACTACTACCTCGTCAATCAGTTGCGTGTCGACTCTCAGTGTTATTCTGACATTTTCTCTTATGTCAACCTCTTGAGATCGCATTCCGATGAAAGAGATTTGCAGTGTCTTCGCGGAACTGACACTCGTTGTTAAATGCTGACAATCAAAACGTTATACAAAGTGCTAAAAACTTTGCAATGAAGCAAAAGAAGGTAGATGAGATGACTAACATATTGATTTATTGCAATATAGTATTTTAACAAAATTTTGTCGAGATACTTGATTTCTACCAAAATATGTGTAAAAAGGAGAATTTATATATGCTTAAAGGCTTGAATTTCACTGCGATATCAGAATATGCGGCCTCTAACTGAAGTGCAAAAACCATATTAGAAGTAAAATACTCAGGGTATACCCACTGATTTGACTCCTGTTTTAAGGTTCGGGATCTGTGCAAAAACAGAGAAGTCGCGTCATGGAATGAAGCGACTTTGAAGCAGAAGAAAACTGTCTGAAATTTTCTATTTTGACATCGTATGTGCAGTCAAATCTTTCACTATAGTCATGTCCATAATGTTAGTATATACCTGAGTCGTTTTCACACTCTTATGCCCTAAAAGCTTCTGGACGGTCGTTATATTAACTCCGCTGTAAATTAATAAAGTAGCGTTGGTGTGACGTGCGGTGTGAAAAGAGACCCTCTTGGATATGCCGGCCAATTTCGTGATGACCAGAAGCTCTTTATTGACATTCGAGTTGGTGCGCAACTGAAAGAATGATGACATATCTTTTTTGTACTTCTTTAAAATCTTCATTCCCTTTCCACTGAAAAGCAGGTAAACAGGCAAGCGTACTTCGATCGAAGTCTTGACAGACTTATAAACAAGCCATGTTTTGTTTTCCATCTGCACAAGATTGTCTGCATTCAGGTTGATAAAGTCCGAATACCGTATCCCCACATAACAGCAGAACAGGAACGCATCCAATGTGTGCTCCAGCTTGGCGTATTTCTTGTCCAATACCAGATTTTCCAACCCAGTCAGTTCCTCGGGAGCCAAATGAGTATGTTTACTTTCCACACTTCTTATTTTATACTTTCTGAACGCATATTGCTGGATGTCGATATGTTCCTTGTTGATGGCAATATTTACATACCGCTTCAAGTGCTTCATGTGTTTAGCAATAGTGTTTACATGATAATCTTTGCTCTTCAGGAAGTATTCGAATGTAGAGACGAATTCAAAAGTCAACTCTTTGAACGAAACATCACTCTTGTACGATTTGAGCAGGTCATACGTAGTAAGATGATTGGATTTGGTACTGTCCTTGAGGCTGGACAAGGCAACCTCTTTTTTATAGAATGACAGAAAAGAGGTTATTTCCTCCTTGGATTCCGACAATACTTCCCGTAGGGCCGTCAGAGAAGGAGTATGCCCATGTTGCCAAAGTTTCAATTCTTTCTCTTCTATTTCGGCCATGTAAGCATAAATCATGTGGTTCAATGCACTTGCATTCGGATGGTTTTTTACCAGGCACTTTTTCGAATCCCATTGGTTAGGATATAGGTAGACCTTGGTTGAAAAGTATTTTTTCTTCCGGTTTTGGTATGCCTCAATTTGCACTAATGCCATCCCTTTTTTATTGAGTTCTTTTTTCCTATTGAAAACTAATCTGTAAATAATTTTATCCATTCCCCAATTCGGTTTTACTTTTAAAGTACTAAATAAGGAATTGTTTCATTTTAAATCACGATTAAACAAGAATTAACCAAGATGAAAAAGTCTTTGGGAAGGGAAAAAAGAGTTGTTTTTTCACTGAATTTCCGAATATTAGCACCTTTTTGCAGCCACTTAACAGAACTGTTCTGCGTAAAAACAACGTTTTTTAAGCAAAAAACTGTTTTTAACTAGTGAATTCTCTTAAAATCAGCCTAACAACAAGTAAGTACGGACAGCGTTTTTCGTTCATGTTCTTATTTTAAAACTATGTTTAAGAGCAGAACTGCAGATGTTCGGCTGTCAATATGACAGAAATTAAAGATTATTTTGTCCTTTTGGTTGCATGTTTCATATTTATTAATATATTTGCATTTTGTTAGAGCTTAGAAACAATTATTATAAAGTTAAACTTTAAGAGAGAATTTATGAAAAGAAAATTAATGCTGTTATTGACCTGCCTTTTTGTTGGTATAGGTCTAGTAACTGCCCAAACTCAAAGAGTTACAGGTGTTGTAATTTCGGAAGAAGATGGGCAACCAGTTGTTGGAGCCTCTGTGCTGGTTAAAGGTACGAGTTTAGGTACCATTACCGACATAGATGGTAACTTTACTTTGTCGAATGTGCCAAGTTCCGCGAAGACTTTGCAGGTTTCTTACATCGGAATGCAGTCACAAGAAGTAGCAATTAAATCCAGTGTAAAAATATCGTTGAAGGTTGATAATCAGCTAATTGACGAGGTTATTGTGGTGGCTTATGGAACTACAAAGAAGGAGTCATTTACAGGGTCGGCCGAGGTTATCAAATCAGATAAATTGAAGGAGAGACCTGTTGCCAATGTGACCAAAGCTTTGGATGGAATGGTAGCTGGAGTGCAGACAACTTCTGGTTCCGGACAGCCCGGTGCAGGATCTTCTGTGGTTATCCGTGGATATGGTTCTATCAGTTCTTCACAAAATCCATTGTACGTAGTAGATGGAACGCCTTATGATGGAAATATATCTGCCATCAATCCGAACGACATTGAGTCGATGACTATCTTGAAAGATGCGTCTGCCGGTGCCCTTTACGGAGCCCGTGGCGCAAATGGAGTAGTTATGATCACTACGAAGAAAGGCGAAACCGGTAAGGTTAAAATTAACCTGAAAGCCAACTGGGGTATAGCTTCAAGAGCCATTGAACGCTATGAAACATTGGACGAAGCTGGATACCTGGAAACCGTGTTCCAGTCTTATAAGAACAATCAGATATTGAATAACGGACTCTCGCCTGCGGCTGCCGGTGTTCTTGCATTGGAAAACATGAAAAGCGGTACTACTGCCATGTTGGGAGTGAACGAACAATACAATCCGTTTAACTACAGCATTGTCGACCTTATTGATCCGGTAACAGGAAAGGTGCGCAGCGATGCTAAACTCAAGTATAGCGAAGACTGGATGGACGAAGCAATGGCAAACAATCCGTTGCGTCAAGAATATGTAGCTTCTATCGGTGGTGGTACAGAGAAAGGAACTTATATGTTCTCTTTAGGTTATCTGGACGAAGAGGGATTGCTTAAAACAACCAAGTTCACTCGCTACAACGGCCGCATGAATATTAATTCAGAGGTTACCGATTGGTTGAAAGCCGGAGCCAGTGCCAACTATTCACGTAATAAGAGCAATACAGGTCAGGAGAACAACTCATACAATTCGAATGTCTGGTACAGCGCCCAATTAATGGCACCTATTTTCCCGGTATTTGAGAAGGATGCTAACGGAGCTACAATTTATGATAAACAGAATAATCGGGTATTCGATTATGGCAAGAACCGGCCAGCCGGAGCCAGTGCAAATTGGAATACCATTGCTACACTGTATGATGATAAATATGAAACGGCAAGTGACAACCTTACCGGTAGAATTTATGCCGAATTAGGTAACCTGAAGGAAGGTCCGTTGAAAGGCCTGAAGCTGACTACATCGTATGGTTTTGACCTGGTTAATTCCACACGTATGCAGTACTACAACCCCTATAATGGAAACTCAGTTTCCGTAAAAGGTACCATTGACAAAAGAGCTACACGTATGTATAGCTATACGTTCAACCAACTGCTGAACTACGATCGCAAATTTGGCGATCATCATGTCACTGCATTGCTGGGTCACGAGTTCTACAAATATCAGTATGATTATTTGTCGGCTACCAAGACCGGTTTCCCTTTTGGTGGATTATATGAACTGGATGCGGCGACTACCATTACAGATGCTTCTTCTTATCAGGACAATTACGCTGTAGAGTCTGTGCTGTCTCGTGTAGAGTATGACTATGCAGATAAATACTATCTCTCGGCCAGCTTCCGTACCGATGGCTCTTCACGTTTCTACAAAGATAGCCGTTGGGGTAATTTTTGGTCGGTTGGTGCCAACTGGCGAATCTCCAAGGAGAGTTTCATGGAAAATGTTACCTGGCTTAATAACCTCTCTCTAAAGGCTAGCTACGGTGTACAAGGAAATGACAACTTGCTGGATAGCGACGGTTATGAAATTATGTACGCATGGCAGTCATTCTATGACTTAGGTTGGCCCAATGCCAATCAGAGTGGAGCAGCCGTTAGTTCCTTAGAGAACAAAAATCTGAAATGGGAAAAAAATGCCAATCTAAATATCGGTGTTGAAGCCAAACTCTTTGACC
Organism: Bacteroides sp.; assembly: GCA_031554505.1. Lineage (GTDB taxonomy): Bacteria > Bacteroidota > Bacteroidia > Bacteroidales > Bacteroidaceae > Bacteroides. Next base: position 10,189 of record JAVBVI010000104.1, read on the forward strand.
GGTTCTCTGCAACCATTGAATGGTATCAGAGAAAAACGACCGATATGTTGATGAGCTATCCTATGGCAAGTTCTTTAGGTTTCGACGGTTATAACAAAAACGTAGGTAGTATGCGCAATACCGGTATGGACATCACACTGGGAGCAGAAATACTGAAAGACCAGCCGTTGGCCTGGAAGATGACTTTGATGGGATCTTTCGTGAAAAACAAGGTACTTAAATTAGCTGATAAACCGGAAATTATCAATGGTAACTACATCATCCGTGAAGGTGAAACCTTGAGGTCATTCTATACAGCAACTGCTGCAGGGGTTGACCCGGCTACCGGAAAACAGCTCTATTGGGTGTGGGATACAGATAAAGATGGAGTGCAAAGCGAGAAGTATATTTCAGACAACGCATCAAAAGCAACGGCGTCTAAGTCGATTCAAGGAAGCCGTATTCCGGATTTTTATGGTTCCATCGGAAACGAGTTCAGATACAAAGGTTTTGATTTGAATATTCTTTGCACCTATTCTGTAGGCGGACTGGTCTATGATGGAGTTTATAATACGTTATTATACGGTAACTACGTTGGCCAATCCAAGAGCAAAATGTTAGAGAGAGCATGGACACAGCCGGGAGATATCACGGATATTCCACGCATTGAAATTGGCAAGAGTTACATCGTTACGGATAATAACTTGATCGATGCTTCTTACTTTACCATTAAGAATATCACATTGGGTTACACTGTTCCTAGTAAATGGGTAAGAAAAGCCGGTATGCAAGGGGTTCGTTTCACAGCCTCTGGTGATAACCTGTATATGTTTAATCACCTGAAAGGAATGAACCCGCAATACAACTTCACTGGAGGAACGAACTTTGGTTATGTCCCTGTACGGACCATCTCTTTAGGTATTGATATTTCATTCTAATTTCTTAAAAAGTAAAAACATGAAAAAGATATTTTATTCCTTCTTAATGTTAATGGGAGCTTTCTCGTTTAGCTCTTGTTCAGATCAGCTGGATACTGAGCCGACGGACAAAGTCTCGGGTTCTGTCATCTTTTCTGATGCTCAAAGCGCACTAACCGCCATGAACGGAGTGTATCGTATGTTGTATACGGCCGGCTGGAGTGTCGGATGGGGAGCAGAGAACTGCGGTCAGACTGGTATTAACTTGTTAGCTGACCTGATGGCAGAAGATCATTTGATGTTGGAACAAGGCCAGGGCTGGTTTTATGAAGATTACCGGTTGAATGTACATGGAGACTACACCGGTAAAGCTGGACGTTCGTACGCCATCTGGAACTTCTATTACACGATTATCAGCAATGCGAACTATATCATTGCCTCTGAAGAGTCCATGGGCGGAGACCCGGACTTGAAGAGCAGTGTGATCGGACAAGCGTACGCCATGCGTGCTTTCTCTTATTACTACCTGATTCAAATGTATCAGCAATCGTATGCTACCAGCAAGACCAAGCCGGGAGTACCTTTGTACACCGAGCCTACTGTGGCCGGATCGGAAGGAAAACCGCGTGGAACCGTAGAAGATGTGTACACTCAAATCAATACGGACCTGGAAACTGCTATCGGTCTGTTGGGAGGTATATCGAATAAAACTCAAGCGCATGTTTCTCATGTGGACTACTATATCGCCAATGGCTTCAAGGCTCGCGCCCGTTTAGCACAACAAGACTATCCTGCCGCTGCTACCGCTGCTGCGGAAGCGTTGAAAAGACCGTCTTTGAGAGTTGCTACTGTTGCCGAATTAGGTGGAAATAACAGCGTGAAGGTGGCTGACGTGCTGTGGGGCGTTGAAGTGATCGCCGATCAGGGTAGTGGCTTTGCTGGTTTCTTCTCACACATGGATTCGGATGCACCGGGTATGTATGCGACCCAAGCCCGTCAATGCATCAGTTCCGGCTTGTATAAGCTGATCCCTGAAACAGATGAGCGGAATGCCTGGTTCAGACCCGGTACCACAGTGAACGTAAATGGCACGTCGCAAGCTCCCTATTGTCAGATAAAGTTCAAAATGGCCGACGTGACTACTCGTATTGGAGATTATCTGTTGATGAGAGCCGAAGAAATGATCCTAATAAAGGCTGAAGCAGAATGTCATCAGGCCAAGTATAGCGAAGCCAGAACTACGATTGCAGAGCTGGGAAGTAAACGCGATTCTGAGTTTGCTGATCGTCTGGAAGCCCGTACAGATGCTAAAACATATAATATGGATAGCAATGCTGCATTGGTTACTTTGATGGACGAAATCCTGTTCCAACGCCGCGTGGAACTTTGGGGTGAAGCAGGACGTATCTTTGATTTGCAGCGTTTGGGTATGGGATACAATCGTACGTATACGGATTCTAATCACACCCAGAAACTGGCAACTAAGAATACAAATGCTGGTTCTGACTTGTTCATTTTGCCGCTTCCACAATCGGAACTGGATGGAAATGAGAATATAAATGCTGGCGATCAGAACCCGATTGTTCAGTAAGAATATGTTCACTGAAAAAAATATGAATATGAAAAAGAATATTATAAGATTATGTATAGCCCTCGTTGCCAGTATGTCTTTCCTGACATCTTGTGATACTGACAACAAAGGAACTATTTATACACCGGACTCTTTAGGAGCAAGTTTTTACTGGGCAAAGAAATCCTTTGTTCTGGATGCTACTAATATGAGTTTTGAAATTGCCATCAGTCGTAATACGACTGTTGGAGCAGCCAATATAACCTTGACTCATGCGGATGAATCAGGATTGTTCAACATTCCTTCTGCTGTTGCTTTTGCAGATGGAGAAGGTATAGCTAATGTAACTATTACTGCCTCAGACGACATTGTTGTGGGAAAGAACTACGCTATTACATTAGGTATTGCAGATGGACAGGCTTCTGTAAGTGCCATTAAGTCTGTAGCATTAACAGTATCGAAAGCATATAACTGGATAGTTATCGGAACCGGTAAATGGACAGATGGTGTTATTGCAGGTGTTTTCGGAGCAAATCCCTATACTGCCGATGTAGAAGTATCTCAAGCTGAAGGAGAAGATGTTTATCGTGTCCTGAATCCTTATGGATTTGGTATTTGTCCTTATACTGGAGAAGATGATGTGACGAAGAATCCGTGTTACATTGTTATAAACGCTAATGACCCCGATGCTGTAAAAGTTGATCCGCAAAGTATGGGAATTGATTATGGCTATGGTGAGATGTCGCTTGGTTCTGTCTATGGTAACCTGAGCACAAATATTACTAAATATCCATTGGGTACTAAGGTTGGAAAAACCATCGATTTAGGTGCGTTGTATTGCGAAGATGATGATGGGGCTTATCCTAATTCCGGAACAATACTTGTGTTACCTTAACACAAAATAAGGATATTCCTACTATAAAAGAGAACGGTGAACAGGTTTAAAGCCTGTTCACCGTTCTCTTTTTATGCATTAGTGTAAATCCTTTTCACTATTTGCTGGCCCATTTTTCGTAGGCTTTCAGTACTTTATTTCCCTGATTATTGTACCAGCTATAGCCGTTGCGGCGTTCGTGTCCGATCTCGGAAAGTGTGTATCGCTTGATCCCGTCGCGGTCGCAAAAGAACGGCCGGTTGTCGTCCAATTCATAGAAGCGTGCCCAGAGCGTTTCGCAATCGGCGCAGGGTACCATCTTATAATCTCTTTCCCCTTCTTCATTGACAAAGTATTCTTTCTGAATCCCATCTATTTTTACTTCCTTGAACCAGGCAACGGCACCTTCTACGGCGGCTATAATCTCGGGTGTTTTGGGAAGTGACATCAACAACAGTACAATGTCGTCCGATTCTTGTCCGCTGAGCGAGGGAAGTTCGTAGGCACGGGCTTTGGCCGGTTGCAGTGTTTTGTGGTCGTGTTGCGCACACCATACGGTGAGCTTGCCATGCTGCACCACTTGCGTTTGGAGGATGCATTCCACCCCTTTATTGAATGCCTTGCGGGCCTTCTCGGTTACTACATCCGGCAGGAAGGTGTAAGGTGCTTGTTTCTCGTAAATCTCACGAAGCAACTCCATGACATTAACCATGGCGTTGTCATTGTAGGTGATGTGGGTATAATAGCCATAGGAACGTGGATAGAACTGCGGCCATCCTCCGTTGCTGTACTGGGCGTCGAATAGATATTGGATGCCGCGTTGTAAGGCGGTTTTGTATTTCTCATCTTGGGTAACTAGGTAGGTACGGGCCAGGTAGCGAATCTCTGTGATGGTAGCATCGTTGTCGATGGTACTCTCATTCACATCTTTCTGAGAGGCAATGACCTGTACGCGCTCTTCAGTACTCAACTCAGCGGGCATATAGATGTTCTTCGGCCATCCACCGGTGATTTGTTGGTAGAGGAGTACATTGTCGGCAATGCGGCGCGCTTCTGCCGTGCTGAAGAAGGCGTCGTCGAACTCAGGTGCTGTTTTTACCCAACTCTTATAGGGCTGTTGGCTCCTGTAGTCAGATTCATTTTGCGCGGATAATCCTGCGAGGCAGAGAAAAGCCAAGCATAATACGATCGGTCGTTTCATAGGAAGTATTTTAATAGTTCGTTGACTACAAAAATAATCGAATGCAGACAGATACTAGCGTAAAATTTGGTCTTTCTGCGCGTAAATATTGATGTTTATTCGAGATACTTCAATACTTTGCCACTGATTTGAAGCAAGGAGATTTCGCACAACTTGGTGCTGTACTCGGCGGATAGGATTCGCTCCTCGGCATCGAGTAAGCTTTTCTGTGCTTCGCGCATCTCTATACCCGACAAGTTACCCAGCATGTAACGCTCCATGGCGATTTCGTGATTCTCCCGGGCGGCTACCAGATTTTGTCGTTCCAGATTAAATAATTCGAGATTGTTTTGGTAGGCTTGCCACAGGTTACTGATGTCGGCCCGCAGTTCTAACTCCAACTGATCGCGTTCCAGACGAGCGTTCTTAATGGCGATACTGGCATTCTTCTTCTGCCGGTTACGATTCCCGTCGAAGATATTGATGCCTACCGTCACTCCGGCGTTGAAACCCAGGTTCTCCCGTTTGCTGGTAGCATTGATATCATACTTATTGAAGGTGTATCCGTATCCGGTGTTCAACCTCACATACGGATAGTTGCGTGAGAGGACACTCTTGTAGTCCAACTGTGCCAAAGTGGTGTTTTGGTCAGCTTTGAGCAGATAGGAGTTAGCGGCTAGGGTGGCTGTCCATAGTTCGTCAAAACGGAGTAGGGCGTTCACTCGGATAATGGAGTCCTCGATGGCGATGGGCTGATCCACATCCTCGTTCCCCATCAGCTCATTGAGGCGGATACGGGAGGTGTGGAGCAGTTCCTGCTGCTTCATGTACTTGGCGCTGTCGGCATTGAAATCCACCTTGGCTTGCTGGTAGTCCAGGCGGGAGAAGTTACCGATGTGGTAACGCTCTTCCACGATGCGCAGGCGTTCTTTGGACAGGGTGGTGGCGTAGCGGAAGTTCTCCAGACGGATTTTCTGCTGCACGAAGTTATAGTATTCGGCCGTTAGTGAGGCGATGAAGTCTTCAATGGCGATGCGCGTGTTGGTTTCGCCCTGCCGTTCCAGCTCTTTCAGCCGCTGGTAATTGGTCGAGATACTGAATCCGTCGAAGATGGTCCAGTTGAGGTTGAGCCCGGCATTGACCGTTTGGTCGAACACACCGTTGGTCTTTGTTACCTCACTGGTTGCCCGGGCGGTCGTTTCTGTATTGTTCACTGTTCCGGTATATCCGGCGCTGAAATCCAGTGTCGGCAGATATCCGGCATTGCCCAGCGTAGCATTGTTTTTGCTTATCTGCTCCCGGTTGTGTACGATACGAAGTTGGTAGTTGTTCTGCAACCCATTCTCGAGGCATGAGCTCAATGTGTAGTTTTGTACTTGTTGCGCTTGTGCCAGAAAGGGTAGGCTACCTATGATATAGCATATAAAGTGACGTTTCATGATTTCAGTCTTTTAGAACGATTGGTCGAAATGTAGCTGTATACGGCAGGTACGATGTACATGGTCAGGAAGGTAGAAACCAACATACCACCCACTACGGTGATACCCATGGCGATACGGCCGTTACTTCCTTCACCCGAGGCGAATGCCAGTGGGAGTAGTCCCAGGATGGTAGCCGCACTTGTCATCAGAATGGGTCGCAGACGTTGCAGCGAAGCATCGCGAATGGCAGTCATCATGTCTTCGCCGGCTTCCTGCTTCTGGTTGGCAAACTCAACGATCAGGATACCATTTTTCGCTACCAAACCGATGAGCATGATGATACCGATCTGACTATATATGTTCATGGTCTGATCGGTGCAGAACATAAACACTAAGGCTCCGGCAATAGCCAAAGGAACCGTCAACATGATAACGAGTGGATCCTTGAAACTTTCAAACTGGGCCGCCAGAATGAGGTAAATCAGAACGATGGCCAGTATGAAGGCAAACATCAAGCTGGACGAGCTTTCGCGGTATTCCTTCGAGTCACCTTTTAAGGCCGTACGGAAAGTATCGTCGAGGGTTTCTTTGGCTATCTTATCCATCTCTTCCAGACCCTGTCCAATGGTCTTCCCCTCAGCCAATCCGGCCGATACGGTAGCCGATACGAAGCGGTTGTACCGGTAGAGGCGGGGAGGAGCGATGCCTTCCTGGAGATCGACCAGATTATCCATTTGTATCATGTTGCCCTTATCACTCCGGATGTAGATTGATTTTAAGTCGGCAGGCTTATTGCGTTGCTGGCGATTGATTTCACCCAGAATCTCGTACTGCTTGCCATTCATGTAGAAGTAGCCCATGCGTTGCCCGCTCAAACCGTCTTGCAGGGTTTGAGCGATGTTGCGGGTACTTACTCCCATGATAGTGGCTTTATCGCGATTGATGTTGATACGTGTCTCGGGCATACTGAATTTCAGATCCACGTCGGCCATCTGGAAAGTCGGGTTGTCGTTGACCTTGGCTACGAATCCGGGTAGAACCTCTTGCAACTTTTCTATATTGGTGGCTTGGATGACATATTGTATCGGCATACCTCCACGGCGGCCTCCGAAGGTGGATTGCTGCTGTACGAACGAGCGGGCTTTGGTCTTTTTCTGCACAGCTCTCGACAACTTTTCAGCTACATCCATTTGTGAGTAATTACGGTCTTTCATATCCTTCAGCGTAACCTGTACACTACCGCTACCACCCGATACGCGGGCTGTGATAGCCGCCGCATCCGGTACAATGGAGTCGGTCAGCGCATTGATATCTTCGGTATAGTCGCGCATGTATTCATAGGTCACTCCTTCGGCTCCACGCGTATTGATGTTGATGTTGGAGCGGTCCTCCAGCGGAGCCATCTCGGCCGGGATAGTGACCCATAGCCAACCAATGATGGCCAAGGTTATCGCAACAATGGGGATAGCTAAGTATCTTTTCCGGAGGAAGACTTCGAGCGATCGTTGGTAACCGTTGTTCATTCCCCGGAAGAAAGGCTCTGTCCATTGGTGGAACCAACCCTGTTTCTCCCGTTTGATCAACAACTTGGTGGCCAGCATAGGAGTGAAGGTCAGAGCGGCAAAGGCCGAGATAAGTACCGAGCCTGATACCACGATACTGAACTCGCGAAACAGTCGTCCTGTTGTACCTTCCATGAATACAATGGGGAAGAATACGGCTACCAGCGTGATGGTGGTGGAGATGATGGCAAAGAAAATCTCTTTCGATCCTTCGATGCCTGCCTCCTTGGGGTTCATGCCTCGCTCGATTCGTATGTAGATATTCTCCGTCATTACAATGGCATCGTCCACTACGAGTCCCACAGCCAATACGATGGCGAGCATGGATAGTACGTTAATGGAGAAACCGGCTACATACATTACGAAGAAGGCTCCAATGAGTGAAACGGGTATCACAATGCAGGGAACCAGCGTTACACGCCAGTCGCGCAGGACGAGGAAAATGATGAGGATAACCAGGCCGAAGGCGATGTATACCGTTTCTTCCACTTCATAAATGGACGATCGGATAAACTTGGTGTTGTCGAATCCGTAACTGTAATGTACGTCTTCCGGCAGGTCCTTCTCCATCTGCTGCATACGGGCGTACACTGCGTCAGCAATTTCGATGTGGTTGGCACCGGGTTGCGGGACAACTACCACGCCAATCATCGGTACGCCGTTCATCTTCATGTAGCTGCGTATATCGGCCGGACCCAGTTCGGCGCGTCCGATGTCGCTGAAGCGGATGACGCGTCCCTGGCTCTCTTTGATAATCAGATTATTGAATTCTTCGGCAGTGTGCATCAGTCCCATCGTGCGGATGGTGAGCTCGGTGGTGTTTCCTTCGATACTTCCCGAGGGGAGTTCCACATTCTCCTTGTCCACGGCACTCTTTACGTCGAGCGGTGTTACTCCATAGCCCGACATCTTGATGGGGTCGATCCAGAGGCGCATGGAATACCGTTTCTCGCCCCAGATACCGACACTACTCACATTGGAGATGGTTTGCAGTTGCTCTTTGACGGTGAGATCGGCTATTTCACTGATCTCTAATAACGAACGCTTATCGCTCTGGATAGCCACCATCAGGATAGGCTGGGCGTCGGCATCTGCCTTCGATACAGTGGGAGGGTCGCAGTCGCGAGGCAGGAGGCGCTGTGCCCGGGACACCTTATCGCGTACGTCA
>JAVBVI010000154.1:0-16347 GCA_031554505.1 Bacteroides sp.
CCACTCGAGTAATAGTCCCGCAAAACTTCGAGCTTAAAAAGCTCATCATAGGTCTGACGTTTTGATCTTGCCATAAGAATAAATTTTTTATAGAACAATTAAGAACAAAATAGTGTCAACCTATTCCAGTATAAGACATACCTCTGTTGAAACCGGCGTGTGCCGGGAGTTACCATTGGTACACCTCGGTGGAAATTTCGACTTCCTTTGCCATGAACCAAACACGTCATCGGGTTGTTCTAAGCAGACGATATAAACCGAACCGTACGTATGAAAAGATTTTTGAAAACCATCAGCAGCGGAATGCTTTGCTTTTTTCTCCTGGCACCGGCCGCTAACGCCCAGGAAAAAGAGTCGAAAAAGGTCAGTTTCCGCGATTCCATCGATCATCAGTTCGACTTGAGCGACTGGATCATCAACAAGCAAGGCTTTGTTCCCGTGCCCACAATTATTACCGAACCGTCGCTCGGAGGATTCGGTGTGGCTCTGGCACCGGTGTTCATCGAACAGAACAAGCCGAAGTTTATCAATGGGAAGGTCTATCCGCAACAGCCCAACATTACCACGGCCTTTGGCGGGTGGACACTGAACAACAGTTGGGCCGCCGGGGCGGCACGGGTGGGGCTGATACCCAAGTGGGGCATCAAGTACGCTGTGGCTGCCGGGTATGCCAACATCAATATGGACTACTACTTCAACCTCGACAAGCTGGGAAAGGACGTGGACTTCGGGTTCAACATCAAAACCATCCCGGTGATGCTCTCCGTGAGCAAGCAACTGCGCGACCCGCGCTTCACGCTTGGGGTGAAATACCTATTCATGCACAACGATCTCAGCGTGGAGGACGATAATGGCAACGGCGTGTGGCGACAGAAACTGGACAGTGTAGTGTCCAACTACGTCAGCGGAAATGTGGCTAAGCTGGGTGTACAAGCCTCATTCGACAGTCGGGACAATACCTTCACGCCCGACCGGGGCCTGAAAATCAACTTGACCGCCGACTGGAGCAATCCGGTGGTAGGAAGCAAATATAAATACGCTCAGTTCGAGGGCGCTGCGTACTACTTCTTTCCCTTACTGGACAACCTTATCACCGGCACCCGCCTTGACGTGCAGCAGGTAGCAGGCGACGTGCCTTTCTACATTAAACCCTACATCGACATGCGCGGAGTGCCCACGGCACGCTATGCCGGGAAGTCGACCATGCTGGCCGAGGTAGAAGAACGGTGGGACTTCACCAAGCGTTGGAGCCTGATGCTCTACGGAGGTGCGGGCAAGGCGTTCGACAAGTACAGTGATTTCGGTAGTTCCGACTGGGCATGGAGCTATGGTACCGGGTTCCGCTATCTCATTGCCCGGAAGCTGAAACTACGCATGGGTGTGGACTTCGCCATGGGGCCGGAAGGATTTACCTACTACGTGGTGTTCGGAAGCAGTTGGCTGCGGCAGTAAAAACTAAAAGGGCAAGATGGAATCACTTCCCTCTTGCCCTTGCAACTAATAATCAAAATCTGCTTCTTATAATATGATTGAAAAACAATGGACTATTTCATCGGAAGTCTTTCAGATCTTCCTGTAGTTTCTGGCGGGTGAAGAAGATGCGGCTCTTCACGGTGCCGATGGGCAGGTTCAGTTTCTCGGCGATCTCGCGGTACTTGAAGCCCGATACGTGCATGGAGAATGGAACTTTGTATTCCTTCGGCAAGGCATTCACGATGCGGCGCATCTCTTTGAGGTCGTATGAACTTTCGGTATTGTCCGCTCCCGATTCCTGCGGGAGGTTCAGGTGATACAAACTCTCCGTCTGGTCCACGAACGTTTGGTCGCGCACCACTTTACGGTAGTTATTGATAAATATATTGCGCATGATGGTGTACATCCAGCCTTTGAAGTTGGTATCCGGGGTGTATTTGTCTTCGTTGTCAAGGGCTTTCAGGGAAGTTTCCTGCAACAAGTCGTTGGCTTCTTCGCGGTCGGTAGTAAGCTTATAGGCAAAACGTAACAGTTCGTCTTGTACGCTTATTAAATCTCTTCTAAAACTTAAGCTCTTCATATCGTTATTATTTTGAATGTGAATATTTCGGTTGATTTTCGATATTGCAAAGGTAAGGGCGATGGCGAAAATCGGCGGGGGAAGATCCGTCATACTTTAGGGGGGAAACTATCAAAAGGACGTTTTCGGGTGTTTTTTGATAGTTTTCGGGCTATTTGTACCCCCATTTGGGGTGAACCAAAAACATTTATCCTGCTTTTTCTTACGATTTATAGCAATTAATGGAAAAGAACACTTAATTTTGTAGCATCATTTTTAAATAAAACAGATGGCTGACGACTCTTTGTTTTTAATTGATATTGATGGTATTCTTCGGACAAAGGCCCCGAAACAATTCCGCTACATCCCGAAGTTTTTGATTTCTTACCTCAAAAAGATCGTACATCAGGAAGAACTTAATGTGTTTCTGACGGAATCTAAAGATAAGGTAGGGGTCGACTTCCTTGAAGCATCCCTCGATTTCCTGGATGCCAAGGTAGAGGTGAAGGGTTTGGAGAATCTCCCGCAGGACGGGCTATATACATTCGTTTCGAATCATCCGCTGGGTGGTCAGGACGGTGTGGCCTTGGGTTATGTCCTGGGTCGTCATTTCGACGGCCGGGTGAAATACCTCGTCAACGACCTGCTGATGAATCTTCGCGGGTTGGCTCCCCTCTGTATTCCCATCAACAAGACAGGCAAGCAAGCCAAAGACTTCCCCATGATGGTGGAAGCCGGTTTCCGCTCGGATGCCCAACTCATCATGTTTCCCGCCGGGCTTTGCTCGCGCCGGAAAAACGGGGTGATACGCGACCTGGAATGGAAGAAGACTTTCGTGGTGAAGAGCATACAGGCGCAGCGTGATGTGGTGCCGGTGCACTTTGAAGGAAGGAACTCGGACTTCTTCTACAACCTGGCCAACCTGTGCAAGACATTGGGTATCAAATTCAACATCGCCATGCTGTATCTGGCCGACGAGATGTTCAAGAACCGACACAAAACATTCACGATCACCTTCGGGAAACCCATCCCGTGGCAGACATTCGACAAGTCGAAGACGCCTGCGCAATGGGCCCAGTATGTGCAGGATATCGTGTACAAACTGTAAGAAAGATACATTATATACTATATGGAGCAAATAATCGAACCGATAAGTAAGGAACTACTGAAATCGGAACTGACGGAGGAAAAGCGGCTGCGCATGACCAACAAGAGTAATAATCAGATCTACATTATTACTCACCAGGACTCGCCGCATGTGATGAGGGAAATCGGGCGTTTGCGCGAGATAGCTTTCCGTGCTGCCGGTGGTGGAACCGGGCTGGCGTTGGATTTGGATGAATTCGATGTCATGGACAATCCGTACAAGCAACTCATTGTGTGGAATCCTGAGGCGGAAGAGATTCTGGGCGGCTATCGCTACATTCTCGGTACGGAAGTGCAGTTCGATGAGCACGGACATCCGTTGCTGGCCACATCACACATGTTCGACTTCTCGCAGAGGTTCATTGACGAGTTTCTGCCTACGACTATTGAGTTGGGACGCTCGTTCGTGACGCTGGAATACCAGTCGAGCCGCGCCGGAAGCAAAGGGCTCTTTGCATTGGATAACCTGTGGGACGGATTGGGTGCGCTCACCGTAGTGATGCCCAACGTGAAGTACTTCTTCGGTAAGGTCACCATGTACCCCAGTTACCACCGTCAGGGACGGGACATGATTTTGCATTTCCTGAAGAAACATTTCGGTGACAAGGAAGCATTGATTACCCCGCAGCAGCCATTGCAGCCGGAAACCTGTGAGGAGGAACTGACGAAGTTGTTCTGCGAAGACTCTTTCAAGGACGATTACAAAATATTGAATACGGAAATACGCAAGCTGGGCTACAACATCCCGCCGCTGGTGAACGCTTACATGGGCTTGAGCCCCACGATGCGCATGTTCGGCACGGCCATCAACTATGAGTTTGGCGATGTGGAGGAGACGGGTATCCTGATTGCGGTGGACGAGATCCTCGAAGAAAAGCGGATGCGACATATCGAATCGTTCGTGCGCGACAATCCCGATGCGCTGTTGCTTACATCGGGTGCCAACAAAGTATTTACACCGCGGGGAGGCTGTTGCCGTTGATCTTCCGGTAAAGGTCGAGGGCGAAGACGTCGGTCATGCCCGAGATATAATCCAATACCGCCTGTATTCTCTCGTAGAGTACAGGCGCTTTTATATGGTACTGGCTCGAAACCCGATTGATAAGCAGTTGCGAGTAGGCTTTCTCGGGCGAGGTCACGGCTTCGATCATCAGGTCGAGCAGGGTGCTGATGACCCGGAAACCGGCCAACTCGATGTCGAGTACGTCGCGTGTGCGGTATATCTTAATGATGGAGAGCTCGGCGCAGTGGCGGTAAGCCTCGGCGGGGCCGGGAGAGATATGTTTGATGAGCGCTCCCTGAAAGGTGCCGTTCAGGATATCGGCCTCGTGGTCGAGGAATACCTGTGTACACTCCCGTACCAATAGCCCGATGACCGACGAGCGGAGGTAGGCTATCTGTTCGTTCACGTCGCTCACCCGGTTCAGCGTGCTTTGCATCTTCTCCCGGCGGGCATCGTCAAAGAAGGCCAGAAGCAGTCCGCACGTCTCTTCAGTGGTGAGTATCTTGAGTTTGTGGGCATCCTCGATGTCCATCAGTTGGTAACAGATGTCGTCGGCCGCTTCCACGAGGAATACCAGCGGATGGCGGGCGTACTTCAGCGGATGGCCATTGAGCCGGATCATGCCCAGCTCGGTGGCGATGCGGCGGAACCCTTCTTCCTCGCTTACGAAGAAGCCGAACTTAGACTTTCCTCCCGAAAGGCTCGATGAAAAGGGGTATTTTACTATGGCGGCCAGGGTGGAGTAGGTCATGGCAAAGCCTCCTTTGCGGCGTCCTTCGAACTGATGGGTGAGTAGGCGGAAAGCGTTGGCATTTCCCTCGAAGCGAATGAAATCTTCCCATTCCATCGGTGAAAGTTGCTCGCCGTTGGACTGTTTCTCTTTCAGGAACTGTCCCTTGCCTTCGGAGAAGAACGTGGAGATGGCCTTCTCGCCGGAGTGCCCGAAAGGCGGATTGCCCAGGTCGTGCGCCAGACAAGCAGCCGAAACGAAGGAGCCGATCTCGGGGAGGAACGATTGTTGCAGTTCCGGTTGGCGTTCGAGGATGACACGCGCTACGTCATTGCCCAGCGAACGCCCCACACACGACACTTCCAGGCTGTGCGTCAACCGGTTGTGCACGAAGATGCTTCCCGGCAACGGGAATACCTGCGTCTTGTTCTGCAACCGGCGGAACGGGGCCGAAAAGATGAGGCGGTCATAATCGCGCTGAAACTCCGACCGGTTCTCCAGTCGCTCTTCGTGGAACTCTTCCAGTCCGAACCGCTTGGCTGATATAAGTTGTCTCCAATCCATACTCCTTGAACTCCTTCTGACTCAATAAAATATAAAATTATTGCAAATGTATGACTTTTTGCCCTAAAATGCGTACTTTCGCCCATGAATTAGCAAAATGACCCAATATGCACATACAAGTTGTCAATCAATCCAAACATCCGCTTCCGGCTTATGCCACGGAACTCTCTGCAGGCATGGATCTCCGTGCCAATCTATCCGAACCCATTACTTTAGCTCCTTTGCAGCGCTGCCTGGTCCCTACCGGGCTTTACATTGCCCTGCCCGAAGGTTATGAAGCGCAGGTACGGCCCCGCAGCGGACTGGCTATCAAGAAAGGAATCACTGTGCTCAACTCGCCCGGAACGGTCGATGCCGACTACCGCGGAGAGATTTGCGTGATTCTCGTGAACCTTTCGGCCGAGCCGTTTGTCATTGAAGATGGCGAACGCATCGCACAGATGGTCATCGCCCGCCACGAACAGGCCCAATGGCTGGAAATGGAGGTGCTCGATGAAACCGAACGCGGTGCCGGAGGATTCGGACATACAGGAAAAAAATAACAGAATGACTACTCAACGGATCATACATAAACTGGCAGGACTCTTGCTTGTGGCAGGTACAAGCTGCCTCATCGCCTGCGGATCGGCAGGAAGCGTCCGGAAGAGTGCGGATGTTTCGGCTGCTGCGAAGGTACAACTCACCCCCGAACAGCAACGGAAATACGAATATTTCTTCCTTGAGGCTACCCGGCTGAAGGAAAAGAAGGAGTACGCTGCTGCCTTCGGGCTGCTGCAACATTGCCTGGGCATCAACCCACAGGCTTCTTCGGCCTTGTACGAGATATCGCAATACTATTTCTTCCTGAAGCAAGTGCCACAAGGGCAGCAAGCCCTGGAGAGGGCGGTACAGAACGAGCCGGACAATTACTGGTACTGCCAGGCCTTGGCCAGTCTGTACCAACAGCAGAACCAGATAGACAAAGCTACTGCCTTGCTCGAAGATATGTCTGTGCGCTTTCCCGGCAAGCAGGATCCGCTCTTTTCGCTTCTGGACATCTACGGTCGCAAGAATCAATACGCCAAGATGATCTCGATTCTGGATCGGATGGAGGATCGCATCGGTAAGAACGAGCAGTTCACCATGGAGAAGTTCCGCATCTATATGCAGATGAACGACGAGAAGAATGCTTTCCGCGAAATAGAGAGTCTGGTGGCTGAGTATCCCATGGATATGCGATATCAGGTGATTCTGGGCGATGTCTATCTGGACAAGAACCGGACCAAGGAAGCGTACGACATCTATCGGAAGGTGCTCGACAACGAGCCCGGGAATGCGCAGGCGCTCCTCTCGATGGCTTCGTACTATGAACAGACGGGACAGAAGGAGCTGTACCAACAGCAACTCGACACATTGTTGCTCAACAAACAGGTGCCTTCGGAAACCAAGGTGGAGGTGATGCGGCAATACATCTTGCAGAACGAACAGGCCGGACGGGACAGTATGCGGGTGATCAACCTCTTCGACCGGGTGATGCAACAGGACATGGACGACGCGAACATCCCGATGCTATATGCGCAATACCTGCTCTCAAAAGGTATGGAGGAGGCTTCGATACCTGTGTTGGAGCAAGTAATACAGATAGACCCGACCAACAAGGCGGCCCGCATCACGCTGCTGGGCTCTGCCATCCGTAAGGAAAACTATCCGGAGGTGATGCGGCTTTGCGAAGGAGGGGTCGATGCGACGCCCGATGCGTTGGAGTTCTACTTCTATCTGGCTGTGGCCTATAATCAGTATGAGCGGACGGACGATGTGATAGCGGTGTGCCAGAAAGCGTTGACTCAAGTCACCTCCGAGAGCAAGAAAGAGGTGGTGTCAGACTTCTACTCCATTCTGGGCGACTCATACCATACCAAGAAACAACTGGACGAGGCTTTTGCCGCGTATGATTCGGCTTTGGTGTATAACCCCTCGAATATTGGTGCGCTGAATAATTATGCCTACTACCTGTCGGTGCTGCGACGCGATCTGGACAAGGCGGAGGAGATGAGCTACAAAACGGTGAAAGCG
The DNA here is from genome assembly GCA_031554505.1 of Bacteroides sp. Taxonomy (GTDB): domain Bacteria; phylum Bacteroidota; class Bacteroidia; order Bacteroidales; family Bacteroidaceae; genus Bacteroides. The sequence goes on from JAVBVI010000154.1 coordinate 7,528, forward strand.
GAACCTAAGAACTCTACTTACCTGGATACGTACGCCTGGATTCTCTTTGAGAAGGGCAAATATACCGAAGCGCGCCTGTACATTGACGATGCCATGAAGAACGATGGTGATAAGAGCGATGTGATCGTGGAGCACTGCGGCGATATTTACTACATGACCGGTGATGTGGAGGAGGCCTTGAAGTACTGGAGGCAGGCATTGGATATGGGTAGCAGCTCCACTACGTTGAAAAAGAAGATAGAAAAGAAGAAATACATTGCAGAATGAAACGTTTGACACGCATCCTGGCCACTGCCGGACTTTGCATAACATTGCTTACCGGCTGTAAGAGCTCTAAGTTGGCCACCATACCTGCTACCCCGGAAGAGGTACACTACTTGTCGTCCAAGTTGCAACTCACCGTGCCTAACGACGGTGGTAGTATGACGGCCGGTGGAACCATGAAGTTGAAGAGCGGCGAGCGGGTGCAATTGTCGGTGCTGATGCCTATCCTGCGTACCGAGATGGTGCGCATCGAGGTGACGCCGGACGAGGTGCTGTTTCTGGATCGCATGAACAAGCGGTATGTACAGGCTACAAGGACGGAACTGGAAACCATGTTCTCCGCCAACCTGAAGTTTGCCAAGTTAGAGAAACTGCTCTTCGAGGCCGCACAACCCGGTGGGAAAAGCGAGCTGACCGGCAAAGAGCTCGGACTACCTTCCTTAGAGAAAGCCAAAATAAAACTCTATGACTTCTCCGATCAGGAGTTCAATATGACTCCGACCGAGATTTCATCCAAATACACACAAGTACCACTGGAAGTTATATTGAAAATGTTGGTTCAGTTATGAAACACACACTGGCTGTCCTGATAGTCCTTTTTACCTGTTTGCTGCCGCTCTCTGCCCAATCGAATAAGTTGATCAAAGAGTTGGAGGGCAAACGTGGCGCCTTACAACAACAGATATCCGAAACGGAATCGCTACTCAAGGCCACCAAGAAGGATGTAGGAAGTCAGCTCAACAGTCTGGCGGCACTCACCGGGCAAATCGAGGAACGGAAACGTTACATCGCAACACTGAACAACGATGTGCAGGCCATCGACCGGGAGCTGAGCAGGCTCAACCGGCAGCTGACTGAGTTGCAGCGGGACTTGCGGGATAAGAAAAAGAAATACGAATCGTCTGTTCAGTACCTGTACAAGAACCGCTCCATCGAGGAGAAGCTGATGTTTGTCTTCTCTGCCAAGGACCTGGAGCAGACCTATCGCCGGATGCGTTATGTGCGCGAATATGCCACCTACCAACGCTTGCAAGGCGAGGAGGTCCTGAAAAAGCAGAAGCAGGTGAACGCTAAAATGGCGGAACTGAAGGAGGTAAAGGCCTCGAAAGCCACTTTGCTGGAAGAACGGGAGAGTGAGCGGGCCAAGCTGGAAGTGCAGGAAAAGGATAAACGTACCTTGGTAGCCGATCTGCAGAAGAAACAAAAGGGACTGCAAAACGAGGTGACTAAGAAGAAGCGCGAAGCCAGCCAACTCAATGCACGTATCGACAAGTTGATTGCAGACGAGATAGAGCGTGCCCGTAAGCAGGCCGAAGCGGAGGCCCGCAAGGAAGAGGAAGCGCGCCGCCTGGCTGCGAAGAAGTCGGACAAGAAGGAAGATAAAAAAGAAACGCCGGCAGAAGCCACTACATCCTCTGCCCGGAAACCTGCCGCTCCGTTGGAAGCGTTTTCCTTGAGTAAGGCCGACCGGGAACTGTCGGGCAATTTTGTCAACAACCGGGGAAAACTGCCCATGCCTATCTCCGGGGCGTATATCATCACCAGTCATTACGGCGAGTACGCTGTGGAAGGTCTCCGCAATGTAAAGTTAGACAATAAAGGAATCGACATTCAAGGTAAACCGGGTGCTCAGGCCCGGACTATCTTCGATGGGAAGGTGGCAGCAGTGTTCCAACTCAATGGTTTGTTCAATATCCTGATACGTCACGGCAACTATATCTCGGTGTATTGCAACCTGTCGTCGGCTTCGGTGAAGCAGGGCGACGAGGTGAAGACAAAACAAGCTATCGGTGATATCTTTACCGATATTAGTGACAATGGCCGCACGGTACTTCACTTCCAACTCCGCCGCGAGAAAGAGAAGCTGAATCCGGAACCGTGGCTCAACCGTTAATCCTCTCCTTTTTTTATTGATTCTTTGCAGGGCCTTTCGTGTTTCCTGCTACGCTCTTTTGTGTGTTTACCTACGGGCAGTTATCGCCTTCCCTAGAGCATTTTTGCTATTCCACTGCCCTGAAACGGCTGTTCCACAGCTATGGAACGGCCATTCCACGGTTATGGAACAGCCATTCCACAGCTGTGGAACAGCAAAAACGCTTTAGGGGAGCGCGTTGTATAAGCAGGCGAAGCGCGTGCAAGAAGTAGGGAAAGTGCCTCACACCCGGAAGCAAAATGCTTCACTCCCGGGAGGGTAAGCGTCTTGATGTTACGCTTCTTCGTACATCTTGTCGATCAGGTCCTTGTAGTTGGCCTCTACTACCGAGCGTTTCAACTTCAACGTGTTGGTCAGCTCGCCACGTTCCATGCTGAACGGTTCGGGCAGCAGGGTGAAGCGTTTGATCTGCTCGTAGTGGGCAAACTGCTGTTGCAAGGTGTCGATGCGGGCGCGGAACAAGCCTTGAATCTTGGCGTGCTGCAACAACTCTTCTATATTTTGATAGGCAATACCTTTCTCGGCGGCATAGGCTTTCACCTGGTCGTACACGGGGATGATGAGTGCCGAGACGAACTTGCGCTGGTCGGCTACCACAGCAATCTGGTCGATGTACCGGTCGATGACCAACTTGGTTTCCAAGGCTTGCGGAGCGATGTACTTCCCGTTGGAAGTCTTGAACAGGTCCTTGATACGTTCTGTCAGGAACAACTGTCCGTTCTTGAAGTAACCGGCATCGCCCGTGTGGAACCAACCGTCGGCATCGATAGCGGCAGCCGTGGCTTCGGCTTTCTTGTAATAGCCTTTGGTGATGGTCTTTCCGCGCAGGAGCACCTCGTTGTTTGCACCGATCTTTACTTCCACGTCGGCCATGGTTACACCTACCGAGCCTATATCGTATCCTTCGGGCAGCGTGCACGATACGGTGGCGGTAGATTCGGTCAGACCGTAACCCACAATCATGTTGATGCCCACCGAGTGTACAAACTCGTTGATCTCGTCGGGAACGGCAGCGCCGGCTACCGGGAAGAAGTTGCCGTTCTCGATACCGATGGTCTTCTTCAGCAGTGAGTAGACAGTCTTTTCGTAGAACTTATATTTCAGTTGCACGGTAAGCGGCGGCGTTTTGCCTACGCGCAGATAGTCGATGTTATGAATTTTACCCACTTTGATGGCGTCCATCATCAGGGTTTTCTTGATACCGGTCGTTTCGGCAATCTTTTGTTGCACACCGTCATACACTTTCTCCCAAAAACGCGGTACGCTGCACATCAGTGTGGGGCGAATCTCTTTGATGGTGGTTTGGATGTCCGCCGGGCGCAGATTGATACAGATCTCTACACCGCGGTGCAGGCAGAGGCAGCACCAGGCTTTCTCGAACACGTGGGTCAACGGAAGGAAGTTCATGGACACATCCTTGTCGGTCATAAACGGCAGACGGATGTCATGAATGCGGCGCGCTTCGGTGTAGCACGAGTGGTGCAACATCACCCCTTTGGGTTCACCGGTAGTTCCCGATGTGTACAGAATGTTGGCCAGGTCATCCTCCGTGGCGGCAGCCGTGCGGCGTTTCACTTCTTCGTTATGCGGTAATCCTTCGCCCATCGCCAGGAGTTCGTCGAAATAAATGGACGATACATCGCGCGGGTCCTTTACCACGGAACGGTCGAAGATAATCAGTCGCTGCAGCGACTGGCAGAAGCCGAATATACTGAAGGCGGCGTTGTATTGGAACTGTTCGCCCACAAAAAGGAAACGGATCTGGGCATCGTCAATGATGTATTGCGCCTGCGCTGCCGAACTGGTGGCATAGAGAGGAATGGTTACTGCCCGATTGGCGAAACCAGCGTATTCCACATACAAGCATTCAGGTTTGTTCTGAGAGAAGAGGCCGATGTTTTCTTGTTCGGCGATTCCCAGTTGTACCATAGCATTGGCTACCTGGGTAACGGTTTGCGATAACTCACTCCAGCTTACGGAAATCCATTGCGCAGTTTGGTAGTCACGATAGCGGAGAGCTGTTTTCTCTTTATACTTCTCGGCACGGTGCTGCACCATGACGGATAAATGAGGATAATCCATTGTTTTTAAATTAAATTACGCTGCAAAGGTATCGTTTAATTTGGAATTATCGGTGGTGGGTGACAATTAATTTACGGGTACAGGCTCAAGCATTTAGGTTATTTACCTGTACTAATTAGTTGCCTGACGAACAAAGTTATTCAACTATTATTCTTACATTTGTGCCGATAACAAGTAGTATACAGATGAAAAATGAATTCATGACTTCAGAAGCCGTTGCCTTGCTGAAGGCGCTTATCCGTATCCCGTCATTCAGCCGGGAGGAAGAGCAAGCGGCCGATTGCCTGCAGCAATACATTGAATCGGTAGGTATGCAGACGGGGCGAAAAGGCAATAATGTGTGGTGCTTCAGCCCGATGTTCGACCTGGGGAAGCCTACCATCCTGCTCAATTCGCACATTGATACGGTGAAACCGGTGAGCGCCTGGCGCAAAGACCCGTTTACCCCGTTAGAAGAAGGGGATGCCTTGTATGGCTTGGGTAGTAACGATGCCGGCGCCAGTGTGGTTTCGCTGCTTCAGGTGTTTCTGCAACTATGCCGCTCCACACAGGCGTACAACCTTATTTACCTGGCCTCGTGCGAGGAAGAGGTGTCGGGCAAAGGAGGCATTGAAAGTGTACTGCCTGGTTTCCCTCCTATTGCCTTGGGTGTGGTGGGCGAGCCTACGGAGATGCATCCCGCCATTGCCGAGAAAGGTTTGATGGTGCTCGATGTGACGGCCACAGGCAAAGCCGGTCATGCTGCCCGCGAAGAAGGAGACAATGCCATCTACAAAGTACTGGGTGATATAACCTGGTTCCGTGATTACCGTTTTGAGAAAGTATCGCCCTTCTTGGGGCCGGTGAAGATGAGTGTTACGATGGTGAATGCTGGAACGCAACACAATGTAGTGCCCGACCGTTGCACGTTTGTGGTCGATGTCCGCAGCAATGAACTGTACAGCAACGAGGAGTTGCTGAGCGAAATAAAGAAGCATATTTCCTGCGAAGCGGTTCCCCGCTCGGTAAGGCTCAATTCGTCGCGCATCGACGAAACGCATCCTTTGGTACGGAGAGCGGTGGCCATGGGGCGGATTCCTTTTGGTTCTCCCACGTTGTCCGACCAGGCATTAATGCCCTTTCCATCGGTAAAAATGGGACCCGGACGTTCTGCCCGCTCGCATACAGCCGATGAATTTATCTTGCTCTCAGAGATTGATGAGGCTATTGAACTCTATCTGGAACTGCTCGACGGATTATATTTAGTTGAGAGTTGAGAGTTGAGAGTGATTATATAGAAATGCCAACTGTTCGATGCGAACAGTTGGCATTTCTTATTTCAGAGTTGTCTGGATAGCTTCAGTAGTTAATCACTTTCTACTTTCCACTCTCCACTAATTAGAATCCGAAGATATCTTTCGTGCTTACTTCCTGGATAGGACCTACTTCTTTCAGTTTCTTCATATCCAGGTCGTTCTTGTCGCCCAGTATGCAGTATGTATAAGTGCGTCCCTTTACCCATTTCTGTTGGAAGTCGATCACATCTTTCAGCGTCATGTTCTGTACGTCGTTGTACAAGCCGATGCGGCTGTCGGTGTCCTGTCCGAGATCCTGTGCGTTGATGTACGACCAGATAACGTTCGCGCGGATGATGCGGTCGGTGCGCAGGCGGGCGATAGTTCCCTCCTTGGCCAGATTGAAGGCGGCTTCCGATTCGGGCATGTTGTTGATGATGTCATTGAACGTATTGATGGCGTCCATCATCTTGTCGTTCTGGGTAGCGATCTGCGTACGGAGCATGTACGGGTAGGGCAGACGGCTGGGGCGGCTCAAGTTAGCCATGGCAGAGTAAGCCAGTCCGCGGGCTTCGCGCATCTCCTGGAAGACGATGGAGTTCATGCCCCCGCCGAAGTAATCGTTGTACATCTGGCGGCCCGATTCGATGGTCGGGTCGAACTTCTTGTCCAGGTTCGAGAGTTGGGTCATGTAGATCTGCTTGGCATCGTAGGGAGCGATGATCACCCGGGTGCTTGTTGTCGGCAGGTAGGGGAATTCGATCGCTGCGGGTACCTTATTCAAGGTCTCCGGAATGCGGTGATATTGGGTGATGGCCGCTTGCAACTCATCCACACTGCTGGGTCCGTAGTACAAGATGCGGTGCTCGTAGCTGTTCTGCCGGTGGATGCGGTCGATGAGCTCCTGTGGGTTCAGACTCTTTAGCTCAGCTTCCGTCATCAGATTGGTCGTGGGCGATTTCGGTCCATACATCCCGTAGCTGACTAAGCGCGAGAAGTTCTGCGACTGGTTCAACTTGGCATCCTGGCGGGCTTTCAGTATATCTACTACCAGATTGGCGTAGGCTTCTGGGTTCACCTGTGCATCGGCCAGGAGCTTTTCGAAGAGCTTCATGGCTTCTGGCATGTTTTCGTTCAGACCGGAGAGGGTGACATAGGTGCGTTCGCTGCCCGGTGATACGCTGAACTCGCAGGCCAGACGGTAGAACTCGCTCTTGAGTTCTTCCGGAGTCATGTCCGAAGTGCCCAGGTATTCCAGGTAGGAGAAGGCTGTACCCAATGCCTTGTCGTTGTTATTGCCCATCTCGAACAGGTAAACCAGTTCGAAGAGGTCGTTCTCCTTATTCTGTTTGTATAAAATAGGAATATTGGTTGCTTTCAGTTCCGTTAGGTCCTTGGAGTAGTCGAGGAACACCGGCTGAATAGGCTGCACGGGTGCCGACTGGATTTCCTTCAGGAAGGGGCTGGTGGCATCGCGGTTCATCACAATGGGGGTGATGGCCGGCTTGTTCATTTTCTTCTCGTTCGGGTCCTTACCCTGACGTTTGTAGATGACGGCATAGTTGGTCTCCTTCAGGTGTTTGTCGGCAAAGGCTACAATGTCGGCTTTGGTAAGTTTGGATACCCGGTCGATGAATGTAACCTCGTCGGCCCAGTTGCTGCCATTAACGAAGCAGTTCACGAACATGTTGGCCCGGGCACTGTTGCTTTCGAGTTGTTGCATGTGGTACAACTTGAAGTTGTTGATGTTGGCCTGCAGCATCTTTTCATCGAATTCTCCGTTACGTAGCTTCTGGATTTCGGTCATCAGCAGTTCCTTGAGTTCGTCCAGGGATTGTCCTTGTTTAGGGCGGGCCTGTACCATCAGTGTGGTGTAGTCCGACATGTCTAAGGGGTAGGCATAAGCGCTGAGCACCTTCTGCTGCTGGTTCAGGTCGAGGTCGATCAGACCGGCTGCACCGTTGTACAGGATTTGCGAAACTACTTGCAGTGTTTCGTACTCCTTACTGGCTGCTCCCGGGAACTTCCAGGCCAGGGTGATGTTCTCGGCTTCCAGTCCTAATACCTCACGGATGACGGGAGCGGTGATTTCGCCCTCCTTCGGCAGGTCTAGCTTCGGCAGGTTGGGGTTGGGCTGGAAATGGCCGAAATACTTGTCGATGGTGGCAATCATCTGGTCGGGATCGAAATCGCCCGAGAGGCAGATGGCTATATTATTGGGTACATACCAAACATCGTGGTACTTCTTGATGTTGGTGATGGACGGGTTCTTCAGGTCTTCTTGCGTACCCAGCACGGTTTGTGATCCGTAGGGATGGTGAGGAAAGAGAGCCGAGAGCATAGTTTCGTACACCTTGCGGGAATCCTGGGTGAGCGACATGTTCTTCTCCTCGTAAACAGTTTCCAACTCGGTGTGGAAGCCGCGGATGACGCAGTTTTCGAAGCGGTCGGCCTGGATCTTGGCCCAGTTCTCGATCTGGTTCGAAGGGATATCCTCGGTGTAACAGGTTACGTCGAACGAGGTATAGGCATTCGTTCCTTTGGCGCCGATGGCTGCCATCAGCTTATCATATTCGTTGGGGATGGAGATTTTGGAGGCCTCATACGACAGACTGTCGATGACGTGATAGATGGCGGCACGTTGCACCTCGTCGGTAGTTTTGCGGTACACTTCGAACTGTTGTTCGATCTGGTCGAGCAACGGTTCCTCGGCTGCATAGTCCTGTGTGCCGAACTGTTGGGTGCCTTTGAACATCAAGTGTTCGAAGTAGTGGGCCAGTCCGGTAGTCTCGGCCGGGTCGTTCTTCCCTCCTACGCGTACAGCGATGTACGTCTGGATGCGGGGCGTCTCGGTGTTGACGGTCATGTAAACTTTCAATCCGTTGTTGAGCGTGTAGATGCGCGCTTTCAGGGGATCGTTGGGTACAGTCTCGTAGCGGTAGCCCTTAGTGCCACAGCTAATGGCCAGGGTTACTACAACGAGTAACAGCAGGCCGGTTCGTTTGAAAAGTTTGTTCATAAGGTAGACAACATTTTGGTTTCTAGAACAAAGGTAGTCGTTTTTTGTATATCTTTGCATCCGTTATTCTAAAATGTGGATAAAATCAAGAAGAAATGATTACAATCGAACAACTTAAAGACGTGAAATAGCGCACTGATGCGCTGAGGAGGTATCTTTGACGTCGACGGGAAGAAAATTCAAGTCGAAGAAGAACAACTGAGAACGCAAGCCCCCGGCTTCTGGGACGATCAGAAAAAGGCCGAGGC
>JAVBVI010000006.1:0-88860 GCA_031554505.1 Bacteroides sp.
GGATACATTTGCCCCGTGGGCTTTCGCCCACGGCTACGGACACGTAGCCCCTACGGGGCAAGGGGTACAGATTCAAAAAATGACCCTGAACACCCTACCCAACGGGCGCTACGCGTTTTTTTGACGGGCGCTACGCGTTTCGAGAAAAGGCGTAGCGCCCGTCAAAATAACGCGTAGCGCCCGGTGAAGAGCCCCCTTCAATATACTTGTTGCTATCTGCAAGAATCTGTTTTATGTCTTTGAACGTGTGTCTATTGGATGGGAGATGACAGCATTTGGTGGGAGATGGTGGTTGATTGGTGGGAGATAAACGGTAATTTATCTTGATCAACCACCTCTTTATGCCTCTGTACCACAGTTTGTTGTGTTGTTTTAGTGGTTGATGGTTGATTGATTCGATGTTTTTTGTGTGAGAGCGAAACCATTCGCCCAATAACCTTTACACATGGTTTTGCTGGTGATCCAATATTACTGCCAAAAGAATGACACGGAGGGCAGGTACCAAAGAATAAGGCAGACCCTTATCGCCTGCCTTCATCTTCTTGCGGTTGTACACTTTTTTTGATACATGTATCCGTTGGTGAGAAACGGGATGCCCGTGTCTCTGGATCTCTTCCTCGCGGCTCAACTTACGGTTGGCTTTGATGTAGTCCATCGATGAAAATGATAATAATGCCCTGTCGAAGGCTGACTGACAGGCTATGATTTTGCACAATTTGCAAAATATCAGACAATGTCAGCCAATATCTTTAGTTGAGCCTTCCTTTTTTTCTTACATTTGTAAAAATCATTTATGGCGATTTTTTTAATCTTATAAATAGATGCGAAACATGAAAAAGAATATTTTATTTATCGGTTTATTTGTAGTGGTCACTGTTGCGGCTACTTCCCAAATTCAAACAAAAGAGAAAAACCTGGGAGGTCAGGCATTAGAGAATATTGAGGCTTTGGTAGCAGGAAAGACGGGAGTCTATCAAGAATGTATAGGATCTGGCATCATAGATTGTCCTATCGGACATGTCAAGGTAAGATATGTAATAAGCTATGAATAGCTTTAAAATCTCTTACTAACATCAGAGTGAATCGAATCTGGGGTATTAATAGAGTTGAAATAAAAAGGAACAGATGGTAAATGTAGTGTTGACGCATCTCATCCCATCTGTTCCATAACCCACAAAGAAAGGAGGTCTTGGCAAAGATACGTATTTAATTTGAAGAAGCAATAAGGTTGCTTTTCCGTTGAAAAGATAGAAACGGAAGTTGCATAGTGTTAGGATGCTACTTAGTGTATCCAGATTTAATATAAAAAAGAACAAAGATGAAAAAGTTTTTGAAAATTGGTTTTGTTGCAGTATTTGCGGCAGTAGCAGGATACGGAGTTTATGCTAATCAAACATCGGTTGCAATGTCTGATTTGGCATTGGCTAATGTGGAAGCATTGGCTCGAGGGGAAGGCCCTGACAAGTACCTCACGGTAAAGCGTATTGAATATTCTGTAGCGGATGAGAATGGAGATGTTAAGAAGCTTATAATGCTTGATTGTAAAGATGAGCATCCGTTAGGATATGACTGTGTATAAATTACTTTGTAATGTTGAGGATGTGTCAAAACTTAAATTAACTATCATTTTGCTCTGTCATTCTGAACATAGTGAAGAATCGCCTCTTTATACACATAAGAGAGTAGATTCTTCGCTTCGTTCTGAATGATAGAATGATAGGCTTATCAGAGTTTTGATATACCCTCAAGTTACGCGGAATTTTAATTTAAAATGTTCTGATTATGAAAAAGATACTGTCTTCACTGTTTTTAATGATTATAATCTTAGCTTGTTCTACTGAAAAAAATCATTCTGGAAAGAGTAGTTTAATTACTTATAATATTGATTATAAGAATAATAACCAATACTTTTGGGATGATTATTTTGAATATTCGCATCATATTGTGCTGGAAACGAGTGATGAATCAATATTTAAGGAAATAACCAAACTTATTATAAATAATAATCGTATATACATATTATGTGGTTCAATGAATAGGGTTATTATTTTTGATATGTCAGGGAAATTTATAAATAGTATATGTCATTATGGTGAAGGACCTGAAGAGTACCTTAGTGCAGCAGATATTTGTGTTGACAATCAGGATGTCATCGAAATATTGGACAAAACTAAGTCTAGGATAAATAAATATACTATCAAAGGAGATTTTGTGGGTACGAGAGAATGTATTGCTGCAGGAGCATTCTTGCGGATAAATGAAGATTGCTATTTGTTTAACAGAGATAATACCAGAAAACAAATAGAGGAACCGCTACCTTTTAATTTTTTATGTATAAAGGGGGATTCAATAGTTACTAAAGATATACAGTACGTTCCAACAATGGCCGGTAGAGCTTTTCATTATGGTGAAGGAAGTTCATTAATTTATTCTTTCCTATATGGAATTAGTATTCCCCATAATGATACTTTGTATGTTTACAATAAAACGGATTGTAAATTAGAGCGTTCTTGTGTTTTTGATTTCCGTATTAATAGACCGAAAGGTGATATGCCTCAGCAACAAGTTAAAGAATATCTTCAGAAATACAATGAGGGGGATATTCCTAGTTCACTTTTTGGATTGCAGATGGTTGGAGATTATATGTTTGGTATGTTTTTCTATGAAAATTCAGTGAAGCATGTGTTAATATCTATGTCGGATGGCAAATCACTGGTTGGTCCCACAGCTCTTGGCAAGGACAGAATTCCCATACTTCCGGTATCCTATACAAGTGATCAAATTGAAGATAATTATATAATGACTGTTCTGCCTTCATACTTTGTGAAAAAGCAAAAAGAGATTTCGCCAAATACTTTTCTTCATACAATAGATAGTGAGATGGAGAATGAAGAAAGTAATCCTTCTTTGATTTTCTATAGGTTGAAACGTTGAAAAACATGAAATATATTAAATGGATTATTTTGCCTCTTGTACTATATTCGTGTCAAGGGTGCAAACAAATGAATGAGGTCATTAGAAAAGTGGTGGTGCCGGAGATTATTTCCTAAGACTTGTTTACTTCAATGCCATGTGAAATGCTGGTTTACAAGAACGATATTGAAAAACAAGTTACGCTTTCTATCGATAAAAGTGAATTGGAGAACAATACCGTGTCACAAAACATCTTGGTCTTTACTCATGAAGGTGAACTGGTGAAAAATGTGAAGTACGCAAATTCTGCTATAGGTAAAATCGCTTTATCTGATGATTTTAAAATATATACTTTTGGAGAGGAGCGATTTAGCTATTCCGATTGGAGAAGTTGGGGCCTAAAAGAATAGCAAAAACAAAAGAATAATTCTTTTTAAGTGGTCAGCATGGATGAGAACCTTCCGCAAATTCATTATCTTTGATGCATTAAAACTCTGAAGGCCATGAAAAAAAGTATCTTTACCTTTCTGTTGCTTAGCTTCGTAGTAGCGTTGCAGGCACAAAACGCGTATCAGACCGATAAAAACATTTCGTATGTCTCTTCCTTAGAAGCCGATGCTTACCGCAAGGAGCGTTGCATGCTTGATGTGTATTATCCCGCCGGCCAAAAAGACTTCCCCACCATCATCTGGTTTCACGGTGGCGGACTGGAGGGTGGCAACAAGCACATCCCTACCGAATTGATGAATCAAGGCTTTGCCGTGGTAGCGGTGAACTATCGTCTCAGTCCCAAAGCTACCAATCCGGCCTATACGATGGATGCTGCCGAGGCAGTGGCCTGGACATTCAATCATATCGCGAAATATGGCGGCCGTGTCGACCGTATCTTTGTCTCCGGACATTCGGCCGGTGGTTATCTGGCGTTGATGCTGGCCTTAGACAAGGGTTACCTCAATATGTTTGGAATCGATGCCGATAAGGTGGCTGCTTATCTGCCCATCAGCGGACAGACGTTGACACACTACACGATACGGAAGGAACGCGGGTTGGATACGAACCTGCCGATAGCGGATGAGTTTGCACCTGCCAATCATGCGCGGAAAGATACTCCTCCCATTCTTCTGATAGCGGGTGATAAGGATCTGGAAATGATGGCCCGGTACGAAGAGAATGCTTTGCTCTATGCTGTGCTGAAAGGTGTGGGCAATGATAAAGTGAAGTTGTACGAGATGCAGGGATTCGACCATGGCCAAGTAGTGGCTCCCGGTTGTTTGTTGATGGTAGATTACATTAAGAAGTTCGGGAAATAAGATTCACCACAGAGCACACAGAGGGCACAGGGGTAAATTTATCCTCTGTGCCCTCTGTGTACTCTGTGGTGAAATTACAGATTCAACCGCATGGTTTTGGGATACTTCACGCTGTAACTGATCTTATACATTTTCGTTTCGCCCGGTTTGAATTCTTCTTCCCAGGTAATCACGCCGAGATCTTCTTTATTTACTGTCCACGGCGTGGTATCTTTCAACAGATTCACTTCGATCTTCTTTTGAGTGGAAAGCGGGTACTGATCTTTCAGTACCATCTTTACCGGTTTGTTCTGGTTGTTCTTCACGGTCAGCGTATAGACAAACACCTGCTCCACATCGTTAGCCAGAACCTTGGTGCTACTGAAATCTTTCATCTTCTCCCGTTTCACGGCTACCCGTTTGTCGGTGCCGAGGGTTAGTGTTAGTTTCTCCTGCGTGGAAGAAGCGTTGATGGGAAGTTCTCCCACATACGTACCATCATAGGTGATGTTAGCCCTTCCGCTGAGTAGACCTAATTTCTCCCAATCGGATATCTCGGCCAACAGATAGGTTTCCGTATCCAGTTTCGGGGCACAGTAATACTTGTATTCTGCGGTTGCCTCTTTGGTTTGCAAGTCGATACTTTGGGCTTTCCCGTTTCCGGGAATGGTATACGGCAGGTCGATGTTGTACACCACATTCAGTACATTGTCCGACTCAGTGACATAATCCTCGATGCTGTTTTTCAGGGTGACTACAATCACTCCGCTGGCTCCGCGGCTACCATAGAGGGCAGTAGCTGAGGCATCTTTCAGTACGGACATTTCTTTTATCATACTGGGGTCGATGTTCTGCATCTCTTGTGCTGATGCCGGATGCCCGTCGATGACATACAACGGCTCTTGGCTTGCGGGAGTAGAGGAGGCGCCCCGAATCATAAACTTCTGATCCTGGACTTCTTCTTCTTTGGAGACTATAACTTCGTCGGCGTATGTATATGAATTCTGCATCATAGCTTGCGGGGCAGCGGCCACAGGAGCATATTCCCGCTGTTGCAGGAACCAGGAAGAGAACAGGGGAGCAGTCCTGCCATTCGAGGGGGTGGCGGTGGAGAGCGTCAGCTTTACTTTCTCCCAGTCGAGGCCGGTGGTCTGACTCACTTTCGACTTCTGTGCTATTTGTATCGGCTTGTCTGTCGAAGTGATGTTGATATCGTAATAAGGCGTCCACGAGGCTTGTGCGGTGTAATAAACAATGGTGAAAGTAGAAGCCTGGGGGCGGGGAGAAGCTAGCGTCAGTTTCAGGATGCCGGATCTCTTGTTGTTTTTCGTCGACTCCTGAGCCAGTTGCGCGTTGACCCGGACGATGGATGCTTCCAACTGTTTTTTCTGTTTGTTGAGCGCCGTTTGGGTGATCTCCATCTGCTCTGATTTCGACTTGTAGTAATCCATTGTCTTCATCAGTTCGTCGATGCCCAGGCCTTTCTCAGAGCCGGAGACATTCTTGGTGATCCCGTTTTGTAGTTGGGCGATCATGTTGGTGTTGATCTTCAGGTCGATATTCAACTTATCCAGTTTCTCCTGGTAGTAGGTGACGGAGTCTTCCAACTGCTTCTGGAAAGGGGCTTTTGGCTTGCCGGACGAGAGGTAGTCGATGGAGAACTCGTAGGCGGATACGATCACTCCGTTGGTGGCCCTGATCTTGAGGCTGTTGATATCGATGTCCGGGCTGAGGCCTTCTACGTTTACTTCGTTCTCGCCTTTGACAAGGGTGGCATTGGCGGTGTGTGTCAGCTCCGCCCCTCGGAAGAAGACGGTGGCTTCGGTAAGTTTGGAAGGCAGGTTCTTGGCTTCTTGTGCCTGACTGGTTACTGACAGCAACAGCCCGAGGAGCACTGACAGGTAAATGGATGCGGTTCTCATAACTTGAAATATTAGTGTGAGTATCAAAATTCGATCTGTATGGGACCGCCGTGCGGGTCGAAGTCGAACAGCACTTTACCGGAAAGGTGGCGGACGTCCAGTTTCTTCTTGCCTTGCCGGACGGTGGTTTTTTTTACTCCCGGTTTATCGATAACGGCTGTGAGGGGTTCGGTGAACAGGTTTTTGTCCAACGAGAGTTGCGGGACGACTGTCCATCCTTTTTTGCTGGGCGTGACTTGCAGTTGGATGGCATCCCGTTCTTTGATGTAGGCGGCTACTTCGCGGAAGGTGCCTACCCAAATCCGGTCTTCCAGTTTCTTTACCTTTTCCAGGTGATCCCAAAAGATGGCAGGTACTTTGAATGCATCGTATCCATAGCTGATGCCGTGGCCCATGGCTACGCCCCATTCTCCGGTTTCGAGTACCCGGGCAATGTGTCGGTCCAGTATCTCGGGTGTGCTCTTCGAGCCGACGTCGAACTGCTGGGTACGGGTACCTACACGGTTCTTGGAAGCCATTTTCAGTACTTCTTCGTTGAAGGCGTTGAATGGGTAGCAGAAGGTGGTCGGGACGAATCCCAGTTTTTCGTGGATGATGCTGTCGTTCTTTCTTATTTCGTCAGCGGCTACTTCGAGGGGGACTTGCGGCAGGTTCTTGTGCGACCAGGCGTGGTTGGAGATCTCATGTCCGGCGGCGGCCATCTCCCGGCATTGCGCCCAACTGAGTTTGGTGGTATCGGCCTGAACGTTGTCATCGTTGCTGAACCACGCTCCGCAGATCCAAAATGTTCCGCGGAAGCCGAATTGTTCCAGTTTGGGGACGGCTACGGAGTAATGTTCGGCCATTCCGTCATCGAAGGTGTAACTGATGGCGCATGTTTTATCGCCTTTGTATTTGGCGATGTGTACGATGCTTTCCTGGGCTTCTGTAGGGGTGGACATAAGCGATAGTGCGATGAAGTAAGTTGTGAGTATTACGGGTTTTTTCATGGTAATGACTGTGTTTTTATGATAGGATGTGGCGAAGATACATAAATTCTTTTGAATGTGGCAAGAAGGGAATGCCTTTTGCGGGCACTCCCTTCTACTTAAGTTATCTATCCCCAAGAAATAGGAAAAGCTTTCTTAAATTAATTATAAGGTTCTATATAGAGTGAGGATATATAAGTACCACCTCTAGAAGGACCACGATAACGGACATCATCAGGTATAATGAGACGGCAACGAAAACCAATAGAATTATCAATACCAAATGATCCTTCAGCTGGACTATATAATGTATAACTACCTTCAATATCTTCAGGATTCAATAATTCCAAATCAGCACTTGCTTCTTTTGTTACATAATTTATTGTTATTCTTGCTAAAATTCTCATTACTATTCCATTATCTCTATGAACAGTAACTTGGCGTTCCATTGTCACTATTTCGGGTGCTAAGACCTCTATATATTTATCAGCATATTGATTCCCGGGAGGATTATCGCGGACATATAAACGTAAATGGATTCTTCCTTTTCCATAACCTTTTCTTATAAGAGTTACATTACCAGCTGTAATAAGTCCATTGGTTTTAATAGTAAAGGAATCATTTTCAGAAAGTGTCCATTCAAGACTCTTATCTAAACAATTAGATTTATAGGTTATTTCATTTATGTTATTCTGAATTATGTCAGGACCTGTTATATTCAATGCAACTGGTGGTAGTCCTGGATCTGGTTCTTCATTCCCGCGAGGTTGTATGTCTAAACGTGCTGTTGAATAAGTATTACCGCTACTACCAGAGAAATTTGCTGATAAAAGTGCTTTGGCGGTATTGCTAAATTTAAGTTTAATTTTTTGATTAGATCGCGAAATAACAGTAGAATATATGGGCGTACTCCATGTGGTTGTATATGAGCCCTCAATGCCCCAAACGGTGTATTCATATTCTTTTCCAACAGTGGGGTTTAGTTCACCTGATAACCAAGGAGTATAGAATGCTCTTGTCGTTACATCTTCCTCAACTAGTGTTTGATCTGTACAACCTGCGAGAATAAAAAACAGAAAAAAGTAAAAGAATTGTTTTTTCATAATCATAAATTTTAAATTAGTAATTTTTTTTATCAATATAAGGTACAATATATTAATTTATAATAAATAAAATTCAACATGTTAGAAAACACATTCCTTAAGCAAACGACAGATAACTCGGCGTATGATACATTTTAATGGAAATACAGTTATTAAGATGAAAGTTGCAAACGGTTTTAAAATCAATATCCTGCATACAGATGGTATTAATAACAACTAAAATGAATTAAGAGCTGGTATTATATAACTTAGTTTATTCGATAGGTAGATTACGCGTTTATCTGACATATTCCGATTTTAGGCTGCCCGACTTCGGATGCCTGGTTGGCATGGAGAATATAATATAAATATTGTTAGCTTGTAAGATGTTTTAAAGAAACAAGGAGGAAATGCTCTTTGTGAACACTCCCTCCTCCTCGGGTTATAGGGATTTAGGAATAGTTGGTTACCATAGTAATACGATGTAGAAAGTCACAGGTCCGTCCAGAGTATTCGAGGTGAAGAAGTCTGAGTAAGTCAGGTAGAAGCGTACCTTTCCTACCGAAAAATTGTAGTCGTACGTTTGCGTCCAGAGGTACTCTTTTCCATTGTCATAGGCTTCGCCTTGATGAAAGACATATGGCATGCCAAACTTCTGCCCATTTTTTGTTTGGAAATACGCAAGGACGGCTCTTTCATCATAGATAGTCTGGCTCAGTTCGGGCAGACTCTTTTCTACTACGAAGTAGGAGCCCAACGCATCCGGTTTGCCTTTCAGTTCCCATTCATTGGGCTGGATGGTAAAGGTTTGGTTGAACCAGGTTGCTCCTCCGGAACCGTCTTTGCCGTCTTTGCCATCTAGTCCGTCAAATCCGTCCAATCCTGTGGGCCCCATGGGGCCCATCGGTCCTTCGCATGCCATAAATGTTGCGGCTAATGCGAATAAAAACAGTACTTTTTTCATATGATATAATTTTTGATTGATGAATAAAATATTTGTTATTTCTTGTTTTCTGAATTATCGGCGACTACTACTGCGTTGCTGCTGTTCCTGTTGCTGGCGTTCTTGAGCTGCTCGTTGTTGGCGATCTTGTTCTTCGCGCTGTCTGCGGGACTCTGCTTCCTGGCGCTCCCGTTGCTGACGCTCTTGCGCTTCTCTTTGACTACGGGCTTCTGCCTCCCTACGTTCCCGCTGTTGACGGTCTTGCTCTTCACGTTGTCTGCGGTTTTCGGCTTCCTGGCGTTCCCGCTGTTGACGTTCTTGCGTTTCTCTTTGGCTACGAGCTTCGGCTTCTTGGCGTTCCCGTTGCTGACGCTCTTGTGACTCTTTTTGTCTGCGAGTTTCGGCTTCCTGACGTTCCCGCTGCTGGCGGTCTTGTTCTTCCCGCTGCCTACGGGTCTCAGCTTCTTTACGTTCCTTCTCCTGACGCTCTTGTGATTCTTTTTGTCTGCGAGTTTCGGCTTCCTGACGTTCCTGCTGCTGACGGTCTTGTTCTTCGCGTTGCCTACGGCTTTCTGCTTCCTTACGATCCTGTTCCTGTCGTTCTTGGGTCTCTCTTTGTCGGCGGACTTCGGCTTCCTGACGCTCAGTCTCTCTTGAAGAAGATCTTTTTTCAGTTCCCCGATCACTATTCCTGTTTTCCTGTTTAATTCCGGGTTCCGGAGTTTGTCTTGCAGGAGTTCTATCTCCAATGGGACTTAAAGATGCCGGAATAGGTCTTTGCGGTGATCGGCCGTTAGTGATCGTTGATGCCGGGACGGGTCTTTGTGGCGACCTGCCATTGTTGGGCTGTTTGTCCCTATCCACTTCGGGACGTTCGCCTGGCTGTTGGGGTTTATTGCCCTGATCAGGACGTTCAGGCTTTGGACCTGGTTTGCCTGAAGGCTTAAGCGGCTTATGAGGTCTATTCCATCCGGAATGACTGGGATAGAAAGATTGCGGATAATAAGAATCAAAGAAATAGTTATCTATATAAGTTGGATAATAACCAGATGGTGGGTAGTACTCGTCAGAATAAGAATACCCTCTTCCTGCATAATAATACTCATCCTCCAGTTCAGCATACTCGTAATTCCCATAATACCTCTCTTCTTCATAATCTTCCGCAGGACTGTACTGATCGTAATAGTCGTCCTGAGAGGAACTTACCCATTCAGGTTCTGATGATGACGGTGAATGACTATCTATATAAAAAGGTAAGGGGTTGTTCGTGTTATGTATGCTGGTGGTATGGCTTTGGCTGGCACTATCCATGTTTACAGGATGAGAATCCTCTGTTTGCGGAACGACTGTTGCATGGTTTGCTGCAAGACTTTGATTGTCCACAGCTTTCTTCTCTTCTTTGTTTTTACAACCTTGTTGCAAGAACAAAATGCACATCATGCATATAAAAAAACTCAGTCGTTTCATAATAGTATCTTTTAAAGTGGTGTTTCTTTGTCCGGCATAGCGTCTTCTACCAAGTAGTGCTGTTATGCTGGTGTAAAATTAGGAAAGGATAAATCTTCTTAAAAGATGATTCCTCTAAATCTTTTTAGGGTAATCCCTATTGTGCCTTCCAGTCCGTCCTTTCCCATCGATCTTTTTCCTGCGTTTTTTTATAACCCGGATGCAGTATATCGGACTGCTATGTATTTTAGTTATCGTATATGCAATATGTTACCTAACGTTGGGCAAACACTAACTATTTTATTTAAAAACCTAAGATAAAAGAAAAATGAAAACAAACTTTTATTTCAAGAAAGTCACTCTTCTGGCAGTGACTGCCATCTGTATTGTCTCCATGAACTCATGTGATAATAGTGATACACCGGACGTACCTAGTCCTGCTGATGCCTATGGCTCATTTAATGGTAAATTGGCCATGTATACAGAAACAGCCGGTGACGATTCTCTGGAACTGAAGCTAAAGCTTAAAAAGGACACTATTTATTTTGACAGCTTCTCTGTCGATTCAGTGGTTGTAGCTTTGGAAGGTCCTACTGTAGGGGGCGCGATTATAGATACCCTGTCTGATATTGCGTACAAGGTGGGTTATGAGCCTAAGATGAGTACGGCTCAGGACAGCGTCTATATGGATCTGAAACCCGAACCTTTCACTTTCAAGTATAACAATGGTACAGAACCGAAAGTCGTGAAGGTAACTGTGAAACCTACGGAAGGAAGAAAGTCCTCGTATGCATTGACCCCAAAGAAACTGAACTTTAGTCTGGATGTGGCAGAAGTTTCTGTAAATGATGAGGCAGTTGCTTCATTTGAGCCCGTTCACTACGGTTTTGCAGGGGCGAAAGAGTAGACTAACAAAACAAACATGTTAATCGTTGCACAGGATTGGGGGTGGCCTCCTCATTCCTGTGCTTTTTTATATATGAATGGTGTGGGGTAACAGAATAAAACTATATTTGCAGCATCATCAAAACCATACAGTTATGAAGCAAACCATCTTGTTCATTGCCGCACTCTTTGTGATCACCTCCTGTACCACTACCAAGACGTTGGATTCAAGCAGTGCTTATGCCACCAGCTATAACAACGATCGTCCCATCACCCAATCCTTGTTCGACGACAAAACCGCGAGCATCTCGGAAGAGAACATCCGGAAGATTCTGGACGGAGACTATCAGCTCCCGGAGAAACTGCGGGTAGCCATCGTTAAACTGGAGAGCAAACAGCGCCAGAGAAATTATTACTGGGTAAGTGAAGAGTACCTGAAAGCCCAACAGTCCTATCTGGATCTGTTCACCGAAAAGTTCAAAAGTTCTCAGCGGGTGACGAGTGTGTCTGTTATTCCCGATTTGTTGGTTTCCAGCAACCCTACTTTTACCAATATCCGGGAATCGGCAGTTAGGACGCAGGCCGATCTGGTGGCGGTCTACTGCATTACCAGTGAGAACTATTCGAAGTATAAAATGTTCTCCAGCACCGACATCAAGGCTTTTGCATCGACAGAGTTCATTTTATTGGATGTGCGCACAGGCCTGATTCCCTTCTCTACCATCGTGACGCGCGATTACCAGTCGCAGAAACAAAAGGAAGACTTTGACGAAGCAGAAGCCAAAGATAGGGTGAAAAACCAGGCTATTCTGTTTACCATCAACGAAATTGGTAACCAACTAACCACCTTCCTGAAATCGAGGAATGTACAATAAGCCGATACTGTAAAGGGGAAGCCGATCGGGCATGTCTCTCTTTTGTAGCAGTCGTCTGACTGCTCAAGAAATGCTAAAGAATTGCATATTATCAGGGAATTACATATCTTTAGCGCAATGAAAAAAATGTTTAATCTTAATAGGTAATACGTATGAAAAAGTTCCTTCTGGGTTATCTGGCATTTGCCTCGATTACAGTGCTGTGTGTGTGGTTGTACTCTACCATTTTCCTTCCGGAAGGGTATGCTACATTCTTCGATGCCACGGGGAAACAACTCTCTGCCATCCTGGGTATTCTCGGTTCTTTCTGGCGCAGTTTCCCTGTTCTGTCCGCTGTGGTTTACACCTTTGTCCTGTATTGGATACTGATCGTCTGCCCGCTATGTATAGCGGCTACGGTCATCACCTTTATGGAAGAGCGAAGAGCCGGGATAAGCCGCCAGTTTGCAGGCTCCTGGATTACCTTTATCTTCGGGCTGTTGATCTGTTTTGCGATGTTTTCCTACCATACCGGCGAGAACGGCACTTCGTATACATTTCTCACCATTATCTGCCTGATCTTGTTTGTCCTGGGATATCCGCTTTACTTTTTTGCCTGGCGGGTATTCGACCCGGAAGAAGTGGCTGCCCAACGCCGGGCCGGCAACGCCAAGGTATGGGCCGGTGCAGCCAATTATTCCTACACGGTCACCACCTATTCCGACGGTAGTAAGAGCGATAACCAAGCCTCAAGCATGGCTGCGAGTTACATAGGCACGCTGATAGGAGTGATCCTTGTGGCTGTCTTTATGCCGATCATCACCTATTACCGGCTGTTCCGCATGTATCTGCTGCCGCGGTTGCAGATGGATACCTGGAATATCTTTGCGGTATCCGATTACGCTGCCGAAGACGGTGGCGGGTATACGGTTCCACAGGAAGCCTTGCTTCCTATCTCAGACCCGACGGACTGCGTCTATGCCCGCTATTCGGGCGATGGTTTTTATTACATGACTACCGACTACCAAGGCGATGGTGATTTTCTGAGAGTTACCTATTACGATGGCGCCCAGGAAAGAGTAAGAAAGGAAGACACCATTACCCTTAGCGAGTTGAACAGCGGCTATCAGTACTTTGCCGATTGGGAACGGAGGGGAGACTTCTATCCCTGCCGGATGCAAAGCCTCGATGCAGATGGGATAACGGTGGTGTATGACGAAGATGGGGTGGTAGAGAAAATTCATCCCATCAGTCTGCGGTTCCTGAAGAAGGTTAACCCGGCCGGGTGCATCTATGCCAAGTATTCCGGCGACAACTACTACTATCTGGCTACCATTGACAAAACTGGCGGAGATAAAGCCGATGTGACATTCTATGACAATGTGAAAGAAAAGGTAAGCAAACAGTTTATCCGTCCGTTCACCGACTTCGGCGACAACTTCAAAGCCTATGCTAATTGGGAGGGCAAAGGAGAATTCTATCCTTGTCGCATAGAAAGAGTAGAACCCGATGGAGTATGGGTGGTGTATGACGAAGACGGCGTGCGGGAAAAGGTGAATGCACAAAGCCTCAAGTTCCTCGAGAAACCGGACCCGGCCAGATGCCTCTTTGCCCGTTACTCCGGAGACGGATGCTATTACAGGGCCTCATTAGACGCCGATCATGGCGATAAAGCCACTGTTACTTTCTTCGACGGATACACAGAGAAAGTAAGCAAGCAGGACATGCGCTCGTTTACCGACCTGGCGAATAGCCGGAAAGCTTACGGAAACTGGAAGCAAGAGGGAACGTACTACCCTTGCCGGATTGAAGTAATCGGCGACGGAACGGTTACCGTGATCTACGATGAAGACGGAGTAAAAGAATGGTTGAGTTTTCAAGACTTCAGATTCCAATGAAAAAGATACTGATTTTGTTGACAATAGCTATAGGAAGTACGGCGCTTTGGGGTCAGAGTGCCGCCACCTATGGCAGGGGAAGCCAACTGATTCCCCTCGATAAAACCGATGTTACCCTCCAGAAGGAAATATTGACGTTTACCCAGACCAATGGTCTGCTGGGGATGGATACTTACTACGAGTTTTTTAACCCGGGTGAAGAACAATCAGTGATGATAGCCTTCGAAACGGATGCGACCGGTGGAGCTGCCGAAGCGCCGGAGTATTCCCCGAACAACCCCCTGGTACATGATCTCAAAATAGAAATGAACGGAAGTCCTGTGTCTTGTTCGGTAAGTATAGTTCCCAGTGAGAACTATTATAAAGACGGGGTATTCCAGATCTTGTCCAAAGATGAAATAGAGAGCCAGAATGAACAATTCATTGATGAATGGGAGGTCGATTATATCTATGTCTATGCTTTCAGAGTTACCTTTAAGAAAGGATTGAATGTCATTAAGCACTCTTACTCCCTGGGATGGTCGTATGACGATACTCCGCAATCGTTCTTTCTGTACAGTTTGAGAGGGGCCGGGCATTGGGCCAACCGGCAGATCGATGATTTTACCTGGCGGGTGGACTTCGGCGAACGGGCTTTCTTCAGGGTAGAAAACGCCTTGCCCGATGCCGGCAAGTTGCTTCGGATAAGCGGCTTGGGGAAGAGCCAGGTCAAGGAAACATGGAGAGAAGGGGAGGAAATTACCGAGTTCTTTATTAAAAAAGGTATGCTGGAATACCGGGCACAAAACCTGAATCCCCAGTTAACCTTGTGCATCACTCGTCCGAAGACTTATTTCTCTTCTTTCAGTTATCTTGACGACAGTAGCTTGGACCCCATCACTTACCAGTTTGATGAGTACATGGAAGTCGAAGATGCCGTCTCGAAGAAGGTCTTGCGCAACCTTCCGTTTGCCATCCGGGGATATGTCTTTAAAGATCCCATTCTCCGGGAGTACTATTCCGGACAGTATTGGTATATGCCCGATGCTACCTATAAAGCCGATGTTTCTACCCTTTCTGAGGAAGAGAGGAAGTGGGTGATGAGCTGGTAATTTGGCGTTTTCGGCTATCCGGATATTATCGTCCTGTGCGGTGGAACCTTTCAGTGTGAACTGGTCGTTGCCAGCATTCAGGCTCAACTTCATATCCGAAAGATCCAAATAGAATGAGATGGCATGCTCTCCATATTGGAGGGTGCCTTCTACGGGTTCCGTCAGTTGGCCTTTAAATTCGAAAGCGCCATTCTGTAAAGAAGCAGTTTGTGTGACCCTCACATACCTGTCTACCTGGAAGGTTGAGTAATTCAATTCTACCCGTCCGGTGTCTATCCCGTCGATGTTACCTTCCAGTTTGAACGAAGTCCGGGGATGCGTGCATCCCAACAAGCACAAAAGTGCAAATACCCATACGGTTGTTTTCATGTTTCTTGTGTTAGAAGATTATTTGGTTTGTTATTCCCTATTGACAGGAGCTGCATACAGCTCTATATTCATGGCTTTGATTTGCTTTCGGTGTTCTTTGGTGATGAACTCATCGGTTACGATGGTATCGATTTTGTCTAACGGGGCGATGAAAGCGAACTTTCGTTTGTCGAATTTCGAAGAATCGAAAACAGCAATCGTTTGTTTTGAAACAGACATCATCGTCTGGTTGATGTTGGCTTCCTCGATGTTTGTCGTCGATAAGCCCTTTTCGATACTGATGCTATCTACCCCCAGAAACAACTTGTCGCAATAGAATACTTTCAGGAGAGATTCGGCGATGGAACCGATGGTAGACAATGATGCTTCGCGAACGAATCCACCCAGTAGAATTACCTTGAACCGCTTGTACTTAGTCAGCTCGATGGCGATGTTTAGGGCATTGGTGATGATGGTCAGGTTTTGAAAGTTATCGAGATTCTTTGCCACTTCGAGTGTGGTGCTCCCGGAATCGATCAGAATGGTTTCGTTTTCGTTGATCAGCGAAGCGGCCAGGCGGCCTATTGCTTTCTTCTCTTTGTAGTGGAACAGCTTCTTTCGGTCCACTTCAATATCATTGTGCGAGTCCACGTCAGGATGTTTGATGGCACCTCCCCGAACCCGCATCAGCAGGTTCCTGCGTTTAAGTTCGTTCAGGTCTTTGCGGATCGTTACTTCCGAAACCTGGAACTCTCTACTCATTTCCGAAACACTCACATTGGGTGTTTCTTCCAGTTTGCGTAATATTTTTGCTCTGCGTTCTTTAGCGGATTGTATCATGGCTTATTGATATTAAGTTGTTAATTAGGTTGTTGCTACAAAGATAATAAAAGCTTTTATATATAGAAACTAATTTTGTATCGAAACGTTTCGAAATGTTTTGTTTTTCTTGTTTTTGCATGTTAAATGACTGAAATACAGTAATTTTTTGTTTTTGAATAAGTTTTGGTTTCAAAACATGCCATTCGAAACATCTTCTATCAAATTCTCATTTCATATCTTTGCATTACAATCATTCGAACAGATAAGAAAAGCAATATAATAAACGAACTATAATCTTTGTATTATGATGAAATATAATGCAAGTGTTTTAAAAACACATACTTACAGAGAAATATTGCAGCAGCCCAAAGTATGGAAGACTGCATACGATCTTCTGTTGGAGAATAGAAAGCCAATCGAAGCGTTTGTCTCCAAACATTTCGGTTCCGAAACTTTCGAAATAGTATTCTCCGGTGCCGGAACATCGGCTTATATTGGAGATGTCTTGTCCGTTTACTATGCGGAAAAGGGATATTACAACAGTCGAGCTATTCCCACAACGGATATTATTACTCATCCGGAAGCCTATCTGCCTACAGACAAGAAGCTGGTTCTGATCTCTTTCGCCCGCTCGGGCAGCAGCCCCGAAAGCATTGCCACTGTAGAACTGGCTAATAAGCTTTGCAAAGAAGTGGTGCACATCATCATCACGTGCAACAAAGACGGAGTGCTGGCTCAAAGTGTTTCGGAGAACGACCTGCTGTTGCTGCTTCCCCCCGAAACGAACGACCAGAGCCTGGCCATGACCAGTAGCTTCTCGACCATGTTGTTGGTAGGCATGTTACTGGTTGATATCGCTGATATTGAAAGCAAAGCCTCTGCCATCCGGGAACTCTGCATCCATGGACAATACCTCATTGATACGTACATGGACGGACTGGAAGAGATAGCCCGGCTCGACTTTTCGAGAGTGATCTTCCTTGGGTCTGGCCCGTTGAAGGGAATTGTGGAAGAGTGCCACCTGAAGCTGCAGGAAATGACTGACGGAAAGGTCATCTGCAAGTTCGATTCGTTCCTTGGTTTCCGTCACGGGCCTAAAGCCGCCATCAATGGGAAGACCCTGTTGGTCTATCTCTTCTCGGACGACGATTATGTATTCGCCTACGAGCGCGATCTGGTGCAACAGATCAATACCAATAACCAGGTAGTGGGGCAGGTAGCTGTCTCCTGTGCGAAGAGGGAGGTACCGTCCGTGGACTTCACGCTGGAGATTACCATCTGCCCGGCAACTGATAGCCAGCCGGGACCATACGATTTCATTGTCCACGTACTGGCAGGACAGTTGCTTGCACTCTTTAAGTCGGTCAGCTTGAACCATAACCCCGATTCTCCTTCCATCTCGGGTAATATTGCCCGGGTGGTAGAAGGAGTGGAGATTTATCCCTATCAATGCCAATAAGTTTAATCCTCTAACCCAAGTAATACATATGGAAACTAGAAACCTACAGCCCAGAGCTAAGACAGAAAGAATACTGCAAGCCATCCGTGAGTCCGAAGCCCAGACAGGCGTGAAGCGTACCCTGCTGGCCGTTTGCCCCAATTCTTTCTCCGTAATAAAAGCCGCTTTCAAGGCAGCAAAGCGAAACAATGCCCCCATCAAATTTGCAGCGACACTCAATCAGGTAGACAGTGACGGAGGTTATACTGGGTTGACGCAACGCGAATTTACTAAGTTACTGGAACTGGAAGCGGCTTCCGTAAACTATACCGGCCCCTATATTGTAGCCGTAGACCACGGAGGGCCGTGGCTGAAAGATGTACAGTCCGTGGAACGATGGGATACCCAACAGGCGATGAACGGTGTGAAGAAATCGCTCACGGACTCGGTCCTTGCCGGGTACGACCTGTTGCACGTAGACCCTACGGTGGACATCTTCCTGCCGAAACAGACCACCATCGATATCCGCGTGGTGGCCGAGCGGACGGTGGAACTAATCGTACATGTGGAAGCTTTCCGGCGCATCCATAATCTACCTCCGGTGTCCTACGAAGTGGGAACGGAAGAAGTACATGGCGGGCTGGCCGACGACGCCACGTTCGATACTTTCATCGAAGAGCTAAAAGCAGGTCTGGCCCGGCATGGCTTGCATGATATATGGCCTTGCTTCATCGTGGGCAAGGTAGGCACCGACCTGCACACCACCCTGTTCGATCCGGTAGTAGCCCGCAAACTGACCGAAAAGGTAAAAAAATATGGCAGCTATATCAAAGGGCATTACACCGACGGAGTAACCAACCCGCAGGAATATCCTCTTACAGGTATAGGTGCAGCCAACGTAGGTCCGGAATTCACAATCAGCGAGTACAGCGCCCTTTTGGAGCTGGAAGAAGTGGAGAAAAGTTTGGCGAATCAAGGAAAAATCGCTATCTTGTCGGACATTACGAACATACTATGGAAATTGGTGCTTGAGTCGAACCGCTGGCGTAAATGGTTACAACCGGAGGAAGCCGGGAAGGAGTTCGACGAGCTGAAGGAAGAGCGGAGGAACTGGTTGGTACAGACGGGATGTCGGTACATCTGGCAACATCCGCAGGCGCTGGTAGCCCGCTACCGCTTGTACGATAACCTCGGCAAGTGGGGGGTAGACGGCGAAGAAGTGGTCCTCGGACGTATCGAGCACGATATGGATAAGTATTTTAACGCCTTCAACCTAATAAACTTGAACAACTATGTCCATGAAAAAAACGTATGATGTGATCGCCATTGGTGAATTGAATGCCGATCTGATATTGAATGAAATCGCCGGGGAACCGGAAATAGGCAAGGAGATTTTTGCCGGAAACATGATCCTGACACTGGGGAGCTCAACGGCTATTTTTGCGGCCAACATCGCGTCTTTGGGCGCAAAGACCGGCTTTGTAGGAATGATAGGCAAGGATAGCTTCGGCGATCTGGTCCGGAAAAGCCTCGCTGACAAACAGGTAGATACCAGTATGCTGATAGAGCATCCTACTCTGCCCACCGGAGTGACCGTGGTACTCAACTACCAGGAAGACCGGGCCAACGTTACTTATCAAGGCCCGATGGATGTGATGTCGTTCAATGATATCGACGAACAGGTGTTCGAACAGACCCGGCACATCCATATCTCCTCTATCTTTATGCAATCAGGCATTCAGAGGGACCTTTTCGAGATTCTTGCTTACGCCCGTTCCAAGGGAGTGACTACCTCGCTCGATACGCAATGGGACCCACGGGAGACGTGGAAGTTCGATTATGCAAGGATACTTCCCCAACTTTCGGTCTTCCTGCCCAATGAAAAAGAGCTGAAACTTCTCACCCGGTCGTCTTCGCTGGACGAAGCGGTCGACAAAATCAAACCCTACATCAATATTTGTGTCGTGAAGCGGGGGAGCCGGGGTTCCCTGCTCCTGTTGCCCGACGGAACGATGTGCGAGCGTGCTGCCTTCCTGAACACAGAGGTTGTCGATGCCATTGGTGCAGGCGATAGCTTCAATTCAGGATTCATCTCGCAGTATGTTCAGGGGAAGTCGCTTGTAGAATGCCAGTATTTCGGAAATCTCACCGGTGCTTTGAACACCACCGCTGCGGGAGGTACGGGAGCATTCGGTTCCAAAGAGCAACTGATAAAGGTAGCGAAAGAAAAGTTTAACCAAGATATCTCCTGGCTATGAAACTCAAACAGCAACTGAAGATCTGCCAACGTAGCCGTACCGCCCTGTTGGCCACGAACTTCTATAACCTGGAAACTCTACAGGCCATCCTGAAAGCGGCATCTGCTGTTCGGGTACCCGTCATCCTGCAACTCACGCAGAGCTCCATCGAATACATGGGCCTGAACGTGGCCGTATCCATGGCCCGTCAGGGCCTGACCGATTACGGGCTGACAGGATGGATTCATCTGGATCATGGTAAGTCGGTAGAACTTGTCAGGCGATGCCTGGATGTAGGGTTCGACTCCGTGATGATCGATGCCAGCGAGAAACCACTCGACGAGAATGTGGACATCACCGTACAGGTGGTTGAGATGGCGAAACCATACCAGGCTAACGTGGAAGCCGAACTTGGATACATTGCCAAGCTTGGTCAGCAGCAGGAAGGTGGATTCACGCAAGTAGACGAAGCCGTAACGTTTGTCAGCCGCACCGGAGTAGATGCATTGGCCATCGCTATCGGGTCGGCACATGGATTCTATCAATCAGCACCCCGGCTGGACATCGGGCGACTGGCGGAAATTCATGCGGCAACGGAAGCCATATTGGTGTTACACGGAAGTTCGGGTATCCCCGATGCCATGATCCGGGAGGCTGTTCGCCACGGTATATCGAAAGTCAACCTTGCCACCGAAATCAAAGATACCTTTATGCAGAACCTGAAAGACACCTTGATAACCACCGATGAGATCGATCTGCGGAAAGTATTTCCTCGAGCTACCAATGCTGTGGCAGCTCTCTTGGAAAAGAAGTACCAGGTGGTACAAACGTAAACTTATTAAAGATATGAACCATGAAAACCCAAGTTAATCTAATCATCCTATTCCTTTTTTCCATGCTACCCGTCTGTTTGTCAGGACAAGAAACGTCGGACATCCGGCTGAAGGACTATGCACCTGTTTCCATCTACAACATACCTGTCACCCACGTGGAGAAAGCCAAGTACCCCGTCATCGATATGCACTCGCATGTATATCCCACGACAGAGGCCGAAGTGGAACAATGGGCCGAGACTCTGGATGCTGCCGGAGTGGAACGAACCATCCTCCTGACGGGATATACCGGAGCGGCTTTTGATTCGGTAACTTCTCTTTACTCCCGGCACGGAGAGCGGTTCGAACTTTGGTGCGGACTCGACCTCTCGGATCACGGGAAGCCTACCTTCACCGAGACTGTGTTGAAGGAACTGGAACGTTGTCACCGGGCAGGAGCCAAAGGCGTGGGGGAGGTCACCGACAAAGGATTGGGAGTCTATGTGGCTTTCCAGGACAAGCGAGCCGACGGTATGCACCTCAACGATCCGCGGATGACTCCTATCTACGACAAGTGCGCCGAGCTGGACATGCCACTGAACATCCATGTGGCTGAACCCTACTGGATGTATCTCACCGATGATCGTACCAACGATGGATTGATGAACGCCGCCGTGTGGCGGATCGACCTGAAGGTCGAAGGTATGCAAGGTTTCGATGCGCTGATAGAACAGTTCGGAGAAGTGGTAAAGAATCATCCTCGTACGACTTTCATCGCCTGTCATTTCCTGAACTGTACCCATGACTTGTCTGTCCTGGCTCGTATGCTCGACGAATATCCGAATCTCTATACCGATATATCGGCCCGTCTGGGCGAAACCGGAAGTATCCCCCGGTACATGAAGAAGTTCCTGACCCGCTATGCTGACCGTATCTTGTACGGAACGGACAATGGAACGGCGGCCGACATGTACCATACTTCCTTCCGATTCCTGGAAACGGCCGACGAACATTTCTACGTGCCCAACTTCAACTATCATTGGAGCTACAGTGGGTTCGACCTGTCCGATGATGTGCTGAAAAAAATCTATTATAAAAACGCTAAAAAGTTATCCAAATGAAAACCATTCGAGACACTATATATGGGCTTTGTACGCTCCTACTGATGGGATGCAGCCAAACAGCTGTTATCAAAAGCGGTGACTTGATGCTGGAAGTCGATGACAACATGCACTTCAGACTGACCTCCTTGTCTCATGAAACGGAGGCTTACTATGACCGGTTCGCCCCGGCGAACAGCCTGATTACAAGAGAATTCACAGCCAGCGACTTCCAACTTTTCAAAGTTTCCGAATCAAAGCAGGAGGATCAAATCGTCTATAGCCTTACTGGCCGTTACAGAACGGGAGGATACCACATCGAAAGTCGCCTGGCAATTACGAAAACGGATTCGTTTCCGGGCATATTACTTTTCGATCTCTGTTATGTAAACAAAGGTGATCAGGCAACTATGGTTACGGGATGGACCAGCAACGAACTGCGCATGAAGCAGATGACTGCGGAAGAGCCCATCTGGTCGTTGCAAACCAGTTCGAGCAATGCCCGGAAAGACTGGATTCTGCCTGTATTACCCGGTTTTTACCAGAAGAACTTCATGGGAATGAATAACTCCGACTACGGAGGTGGCATACCGGTGTCCGACCTATGGCGTAAAGACGGAGGTTTTGCTACCGGACTTACAGAGATGACTCTGAAACAGGTAAGTTTGCCCGTGGAAATGGACTTGAACGAAGAATATGCCCGCACCTTCATCTCGTATGAGTATCCCGATCCTGTAGTATTTGCCCCGAACGATACCCTGCGGACCTACCGTACCTTCATCAGTGTACACACCGGCGATTTCTTCGATCCGCTAAAGCAGTTTTCCAAGTACATGCAGTCGCAAGGAATCACTTTTGCCGAACCCAACGAGGAAGCATTCGAGGCCGTATGGTGTGCCTGGGGATACGAACGGACGTTCACCATAGACGAGGTGCTGGGCACGCTACCCAAAGTGAAGGAACTTGGCTTCAAGTGGGTGGATGTGGACGACGGCTTCCAGATTTGTGAAGGCGATTGGGAACCGAACAATCGTTTCCCCGGAGGTGATAAGGACATGCGTCGTATGGCCGACGAGATACATCGGCATGGACTGAAGGCCAAGTTGTGGTGGGCACCTATGGCAGCCGATCCCTCTTCGGATATCTTGAAGAAGCATCCGGACATGCTATTGAGAACGGAAGACGGAACCCCACAGTACGTCACCTGGTGGGATAGCTATTACCTGTCGCCCGTCAACCCGGTTACTCAACAATATACGGCCGATCTGGTGAAACGTTTCATTGATACCTGGAACTTTGACGGACTGAAGCTGGACGGTCATCACCTGAACTGCTGCCCGCCGGACTACAACCCGGCAAGCCAGTTGGACTATCCCGAACAAGCGGTAGAGCAACTGCCTACCTTCTTTCAAACCATCTTCGAAACGGCCCGGAAGTACAAACCTGGTGCGGTGATTCAGAATTGTCCGTGTGGCGATGCGATGAACTTCTTCAACATGCCTTATATGAACCAGGCCGTATCATCCGATCCGCTTTCCAGTTGGCAGATACGGTTGAAGGGAAAAGTCTATCGGGCTATTTTCGACCGGATAGCTTACTATGCCGACCATGTGGAACTGAGCGATAACGGGAATGATTTTCCTACACAGGTTGGAATCGGAGCGGTGGTGGGCTCCAAGTTCACTTACCCCAAAGACAATCCGAACGTGAAGCAGTCATATCTGCTCACTCCCGAGAAAGAACAACTGTATAAGAAATGGGTGGGTCTGTACAATGACAAGATGCTCTCCAAAGGCGAGTACCTCAACCTGTACGACTTGGTGTACGAACAACCCGAAACGCATGTGATACGGAAGGGGGGAAGGATGTATTACGCCTTCTATGCCGACGATTGGAACGGTGAAATCCGATTGAAGGGATTGGAAAAACGGAACTATACCGTCAATGAATATACCAAAGACAAACCAATTACGTATACCCTCGACGGCACCCATCCGGTCATCAATAAGTCGTTCAAAGGGCATTACCTCATTGAAGTCTTCTGAAACTAACCTTTTTATAAATACCTAATTTATTACTTTATGAAACAACTTACTTTACTCTTATGCTTCCTTTTGTTGTCTTTGTCGGGTTTCGCGCAA
This sequence comes from Bacteroides sp., assembly GCA_031554505.1. GTDB lineage: Bacteria > Bacteroidota > Bacteroidia > Bacteroidales > Bacteroidaceae > Bacteroides. The sequence continues at coordinate 24,190 of JAVBVI010000006.1, forward strand.
ACCACAAGGATACAGGGGAAGGTTATCTCGGCTGACGACCAGGAGCCATTGATTGGCGCCAGCGTCAGTGTTAGAGGTACCACTCAGGGTACCATAACCGATCTGAATGGAGATTACTCGATCGAAGTAAGCCGGAATGCAGTCCTGGTCTTTTCATATATAGGCTTTGAGCCAATGGAAGAGGCCATACGGGGGCGCTCGGTGATCAACGTAGCACTGGCTACTCAAGTCACTTTGTTCGAGGATGTCATCGTCATGGGTTATTCGAGCCAGAAGAAAGCTGAACTATCCAGTGCAGTGGTGACTTTAAAGGCCGATCAGTTGATAGACGTTACCACATCCGACATTGGTAATATGCTGCAAGGGAAGGTCTCCGGTGTGATGATTTCGAATGCTTCCGGACAACCCGGAGCGGAAGCCGAGATCCGTATACGTGGAGCCGGTTCTATTACTGCTCAGGGAGCTCCGCTGTTTGTGGTCGATGGTATCCCCGGCGGTTCGTTCAACCCGAACGATGTGGAAACCATTACAGTGATGAAAGATGCCGGAGCTACGGCACTCTACGGTTCGGCAGCTGCCGGTGGTGTTATTGTTGTCACAACCAAGCAGGCTGCCCGCAACCAACCGACAAGAGTGAACTTCAAAGCAACCTATGGGCAGAAGGAAGCCTTGCATGGCAATTATAAGATGATGAATGGTGCTGAATTGTACGATACTCACCAGAAGATATTCAGCCCTACGCTCTTCGAGATGCAACGTCCGGCAGAGCTGCGCGACCGGAGTTTCGACTGGTTGAATGCGGCATTCGATACCGGATATCTACAGAACTATTACGCGTCGGTTTCTGCCTCGACGGAGAAGATGAGTTACTTTGCCAGTGTGGACTACTACCAGGAAGACGGTACGCTGATCAATACCGGTTATGACAAGGTTTCTTCCCGCCTGAACCTGAACACCAAGCTCACGCATAATCTGGACATGAATATCCGGTTGAACTATTCGCACTCCAACAACCGGCAGGCCTCCAGCTACATGACCTCGGAAGGCCCGTATAGCAACATGCCTTGGGATAGTCCGTACGATGCGAATGGACAGATCGTCAAGATAGACGGCGACCGCCGCCCGGACGATGGTAAGCCGTGGTACACGCAGGACAAGCGCAACTTCCTGCACAACGAGCAATACAACTATGCCAAGAGCAAATCGAACGAGTTGAATGCCGACGTGCAGCTGACGTGGAACCTGCTTTCCTGGCTCTCGCTATCCAGTTCCAACCGCTTCTCCAGAGGAGGATATAAATACTCGAAGTACGTCGATCCGCGTACCTACGACCCAACGTTCCCCAATGGACATCTGATTGAAAACATCGGCCTGTACAGTTCGTGGACTACCTCCAACCTGTTGAAAGCCAATCATTCATTTGGATATCATTCGATAAGCGGACTTGCTGGGTGGGAATACGGCGAGCATACGAATGAGTACACCACTACCTCCGGTACGGGTATGCCCAACGGAGTAGATGCTTTGGGTGCCACTACGCCTTATGAAGTAGGTGGATATACGTACGAAGGTGCCGGTTGGTCGGTCTTCGGGCAAGCCCAATACAGCTTTATGAACAAGTATTTTCTGACCGCCTCCATCCGTGCCGATGCTTCTTATAAGTTTGGAAAGGATAACCGCGTGGGTTACTTCCCTGCTGCTTCGGCTTCGTGGCTGATCTCAAACGAGGAGTTCTTCAAACAATTCGAAGCTCTTAGTTTCCTGAAACTCCGGGCCAGTTATGGTGTGACGGGTAACTCGAACATCGCTGCATACCAAACACTGGCTACGTATGGCCTGGATATTTTGTATCAGGAACAAGTAGGTGCCTATCCGGAACGTCTGGCCAACTCGCAATTGACATGGGAGAGCGCGCACATGGCGGGCATCGGACTCGATATCAGTTTCCTCGACCGCTTCCACTTGAATCTGGATGTGTACAACATTGATAATAAGGACTTGCTGCTCCTGGTTCCGAAGTCACCCAGTACCGGGTTCTTCGACCGGATGGAAAATGCAGGTAGTGTCCGCAATCAGGGAGTGGAAGTACAGCTTGGCGCCGATATTATAAAGACGAAGGACTGGCTGTGGAATACCACTTTCAATATAAGCTTCAACAAGAACGAAGTCCGGGATCTTTCCGGTAACGAGTCGTTCCTGCAGGTGGCGGGCAATACCAGTATTTACCAGCAAGTGAAGGGTGGACAGGATATCTACAGTTGGTACATGCCGAAATGGCTCGGAGTGGATTATGAAAACGGAGATCCGTTGTGGGAGAGACTCATCAAGGACGAGAATGGTAACATTATCGAGCGGGAAGCTACCAACGATTATGCACAGGCCGACCTGCAGGCGGTAGGTAAAGCCACACCGAAGTTTAGTGGCGGTTTCACCACCACCTTGAATTACAAAGGTATCGGGTTGCATGTCACGGGCAACTATGTTTATGGCAATGATATCTACAATACTTCTCGTGAACGCTATGACTCGGATGGTGCTTATCTGGGCTACAACATGATGAGGCTGAAGGACAACTGGCGACGTTGGGAAGTTCCGGGCGATATCGCCACACATCCCAAACTGGCTATGAACGGCAATAAGAACTCCAACAAAACCTCGTCGCGCTACATCGAAGACGGAAGTTTCCTGCGTATCCGTAACGTGACTCTGTCTTACGATCTACCCAAGGAATGGCTGAATCCCGTAAGCGTACAGTCGTGCAAGTTCTTTGTCTCTGCCGACAACCTGTTCACGTTTACCAGGTTCTCTGGCATGGACCCGGAAGTCAGTCTGGAAAGCTCCACCTGGTCGTTGGCCGGACAGTACAACTACAGTTACCCGATAAGCCGCCAGTTTATGGTGGGAGTTGACATTAGATTCTAACTTTAAAAGAAAGCGAATTATGAAAAAAATATTTCTAATCACCCTGCTCGCCGGTGTAGCCATGCTATCGTCTTGTGAACTCGATTACTTCCCTAACGATAAGATCACGGACGAAGGACTGGCGAACGACCCATCGGGCATTGTCTATGCCACGAATGGAAACTATGCCATGTTCAAGGACCAACTGTCCTACCGGGGTACCAGCTATACAGGTAATACCTACGTACGCCACTATTTCCAGATGGCCGAATTTATCGGTGATAATGTATGCCTAGCAGGTCGTACCAGCGACCCGCTGTACGAAGCCCTGACCTACAAGCGTACGGCCGAGCTGCGTAACCTGACTTATTTGTGGTGGAATGGTTACAAGATCATTAATGGGGCCAACTCCGTGATCGAGTCCGTAGCCGACGGGTTCAGCAATGAAACCGACCATATCAAAGGTGAGAATTATTTCCTACGTGCTCTGACCAACTTTCAACTTTCTACCTTGTGGTCGAAACCGTATGTGTTGGGACGCGAAAATATGGGAATCGTTCTTCGCACCACGGTACATACCGATGTAACGGAGCGTTCTACCGTAGGATTGGTTTATGATCAGATTGTAACCGACCTGGAGAATGCCATCCGCCTGATGAGCAACAGCAGCCGTAGAGGCAATGCCGGATATGCATCGAAGGAAGCCGCACAAGGATTGCTGAGCCGGGTGTATCTGTACATGGGACGGAACCAGGACGTCATCACATTGGTGGGTGAAATGCTGGGAGGGGCCGATCCTTCTTCCAAGTTGGAACCTACGGCTACCTATCCCAATTACTTTGCCAACGCACTCGACTCGCGTGAAACCTTGTGGGCTGTAGCACATACCACCAACGAAAACAGAGGCGCTTCTTCCCTGGCCTCCATGTACCTCACCGATGGGGTGGGATGGGGCGAGATCTATGCATCCGATCCTTATGTGGATTTGCTGGAACGTTACAAGGACAGCGATAAGCGCTACTCGTTTATCCGTCCGCAATACACAGGTTCCGGTAAGATCATGGCCCGTTGGCCTGTTCCCAGCATGGACGATTTCTATGAGAATACCTTGCGCGAACTGACCCTCGATACCTCGACGGACAAGTATTACTTCTTGGATGGTTCGGATGAAGTGTATGTAGAGACGGAAACCGTCGACGGATATCCGCAAAACTACATCATGCTCGACGGTGTGAAACAGCGGGTACGGGTAACCCCCGAAATGTACGAACGCTACGGATGGTCCAAGTTCTATGTCGCCAAGTTCTCGTACCAGAATGGCGATCCGATGTTGAGCTCGCCGGTGATGCTCCGCTGGGCCGAAGTGATCCTGAACCGGGCCGAAGCGTATGCCAAAGAAGGCAATGCTGCCAATGCACTGGGCGATGTCAATACGATCCGTACCCGGGCCGGGCTTTCCGGCGACCAGCTCTTCAGCACATCGAACATGCTGGGCTATAGCACTGCACTCGATGTGGTACTGGACGAACGTCGTCTGGAACTCTCGTTCGAAGGGCATCGTGCATTCGACATCTACCGCAACGAACGGAGCCTGGACCGAAGGTTCTCCGGTGCCCAACCCTGGGAGGTGATAGACTATACCGATAACAAGATTCAATACCTTATTCCGCAGGACGAGATTACGGTCAGTGGAATTCCGCAAAACCCTTAAAATAAATACCATTATGAAAAGAAACTTTTTACTTAGTTTAGTAGTTGCAGTTCTCTCTGCACCTTTCTTTATGGCTTGCCAGGAAGAACTTCCTGAAAGAATAACGCTCAACTTGCCTCAGGCCGACTTCTCGTTTACCACGCACGACCTGACGGTGGTCTTCACCGACAAGTCACAGAATGTGGTCAGCTACTTCTGGAACTTTGGCGATGGGAATACCTCGACCGAACAGAATCCTACTCACATCTACGCCAAAGGCGGGAAGTATGTCGTAGAATTGACGGTGACAGGTGAGAGAGGAAAGACCAATTCGAAGAAGGAGAATCTTACCTTTGAAGGTGGCGAAGAACCCGATCCCATCGATGAAGTCAACATAACGGTGGATGGTGACTTTAGTGACTGGGACGAGGTGCCCGAAACCATGCTGGCCATTGCCACGCTGGATGCTACCAAGACCGAGTTGGTCTCCCTGAAAGAGTTGAAAATGTGTGCCAACGAAACATTCATCTTCTTGTACCTGAGGATGGACAGCGAAAACGCCAATGCCATGGACTTATATCTCAACATTGACGGGGAAGAAGAAAACGGCTACAACGGTTGGATGTGGGATAAACTCAATGCTGACTACATGATGCAGGGCTTCTATGCCGATAAGTATGACATGCGTCTGGCTCAGTACGATGAAGGTAAAGGCGGCGGTTGGGGCTGGCTCACACCCAATATCGTAGAGACCGGTTCAGGACTGCTTACCATCTCGGATATGAAAACTGTTGAAGGTACGATCATTGAGTTCGAAGGACGCATTGTCCGCGAAATGATTCCTAATCTGGGTAAGAACCTTCTTGTATCCATGGGCCATTCCGGTAAGCCAGGTGGAGCCTGGGATACTTCTGGCGGATTGCCTACCGTACCTTCTACGGGCGATAAGAACAAGAGCTTACTTGTGAAGCTGCCATAATAGTAAAAGCTCTGCCACAGAGGATGCAGAGGATACCAGAGGATTTGGTTTTCTAATAGGTTTATCCAGTTATAGATTTCTAAATAAGGGTTACCCTCCAGTCATTTTGTACATTCAACATTCGCGTATCCTCTGTATCTTCTGTACGCTCTGTGGTGAGCTTATCATATACATAAAAAGAAAGAGTTATGAAGAAATATATATTTTTACTATTCTCCCTGCCCCTATGGGGATTGTCGTGTTCGTGCAGCGACAACGAACAAGGAAAGGAAGAACCCGAACCTCCTAAACCCGTCGAGAAATACCAGACGGTGGAATATACGGAATCCAATGAAGTGATCATCAACCCCGAACGAGGGTTCTATACCCATAAGCAGTTTGCCACGGACGACACGAACCCGCAGACCGTTGAGCTGGTGAAGAACTACCGTTCGCAGGGTCTCAGCCTGGTGCTGAACATCTATTATATGAAGGAGTTCCGCGATAAGCTGATCTCTGCCGAGTACCTGCAACGCATACGAAACAATATGACTGCCTTGCGCGAAGGCGGTTGCAAGACGGTACTCCGGTTTGCTTATACCAGCTCCGAGTCACAGAAACCGTGGGATGCCCCGTGGTCGCTGACCGAGCAACATATCGGGCAGTTGAAACCCATACTGGAAGAGTTCTCGGACATTATCCTGGTGCTCGAAGCCGGCTTTGTCGGGGTGTGGGGCGAGTGGTATTATACCGAGAACTACAACTACCAACCGGCCCAGAACGTAGAGGAGTATGCTCCCCGCCGGCAGGTGCTCGATGCATTACTGAAGGCACTGCCCAAAGACCGAATGATCTCCGTACGCTATCCGGCTGCCAAGTTGTTCACCTTCGACCTCTCATATACGGATACCATCACCCGGGCACGGGCGTATGACGAGTCTGACATTTCGCGCATCTCGTTCCACAACGATTGTTTCCTGGCCGATGCGGACGATAGGGGCACCTTCGGGGGCAACCGCAACTACCGCAAGTTCTGGCAATGGGATAGCAAGTATGTAGCCATGGGTGGTGAAACCTGCGCCAAGTCGTCCTACTCCACCTGTGAGAATGCGTTGGAAGATTTGCGGGATTACCACTGGTCTTATCTCAATATCAATTATCATACGGCGGTCATCGGCCAGTGGAGGCAGGAACTCTGTATGGAAGATATTGAGCGGCAGTTGGGATACCGGTTCGTGCTGAGCAAAGGAACCTTTACGAATGCGGCACAGCCAGGCAATCCGTTCGAGATGGAACTGTCGTTGAAGAATGTAGGCTGGGCGGCGCCGTTCAATCCGCGCGATGTGGAAGTGATCTTCGTATCGGAAGCCAACAAGAACGAAAAGTACAAGCTGAAACTGGAAGAAGATCCGCGGTACTGGTTTACCGGCGAGAAGATAGAGATAAAGAAGAAGTTCTTATTGCCCGAGGCCATGCCGGTGGGTAAGTACACCGTCTATCTGAACCTGCCCGACCCGGAACCAACCATCAACACAAGGCCGGAGTACAGCATACAACTGGCCAATAAAGATGTGTGGGACATCCAGACCGGATACAATAAACTGTGTACGGTGGAACTTGCCAAAGCTACTTCAAAGGAAGCTTTCAGCGGAGAGTCCTTGAAGAAGTTCTGATAGTCGCGTCGGAGAGTATAAAGTTATTATCGGTGAAGTAGAATCGTGACTAACAGAGAAAGTCAGGTAAGGGAATATTCCCTGCCTGACTTTTATCGTTTATGCCGGCAGATACATGCATGAAGATCGACCTCCCCCGTTTATAGTACAAAATTACCACAAATGTGGTATTTCCCGTGAACCAAAAAGGCAGTACTTTTGTCATAAGAAATCAACAACACCTCATCTTCTTACCTCTCTCTAAGAGAGATGCTCATGGGATTAACAGGTTAGGGTTTTTGATAATTCCCCTCCCCTTGGGAGAGGGGCGAGAGATGGGGTTTTACAAACGAACAAAAGATATGGGAAAGATTGCAAGAAGACTGACAGATTTGGTAGGCAACACTCCGTTACTGGAGCTAAGCAACTACAACGCGAGCAAAGGACTGAAAGCCCGGGTAGTGGCGAAGTTAGAATATTTCAACCCGGCGGGAAGCGTGAAAGACCGCATCGCACTGGCTATGATAGAGGATGCCGAAGCACGGGGTGTTTTGAAGCCCGGTGGCATCATCATCGAACCGACCAGTGGAAATACGGGTGTGGGACTGGCCTTCGTGTCTGCTTCCAAAGGATATAAACTGATGCTGACTATGCCCGATACGATGAGTGTGGAACGGCGCAGCCTGCTGAAAGCATTGGGTGCGAACGTGATACTGACACCGGGTGCCGAGGGTATGAAAGGTGCTATCGCCAAAGCCGGCGAACTACAAGCAGCCATACCCGGCTCCGTGATCCTGCAACAATTCGAGAACCCGGCCAATCCCGCTGTACATGCTCGTACCACCGGACAGGAGATCTGGAACGATACGGACGGACGGGTAGAGATTTTTGTAAGCGGCGTAGGAACGGGAGGAACCATTGCCGGCGTCGGTAAGACACTGAAAGGGAACAACCCGCACGTGAAGATTGTGGCCGTGGAACCCACTGACTCGCCCGTGCTGTCGGGCGGCAAACCGGGACCGCACAAGATACAAGGTATCGGCGCAGGTTTCATTCCGAAGACGTATGACGATTCAGTGGTCGACGAGATTGTTCAGGTGGCGAATGACGACGCCATCCGTACCGGCCGTGAGCTGGCCGCTAAAGAAGGACTGTTGGTAGGCATCTCCTCGGGAGCCGCTGTATATGCTGCTACACAGATAGCCCAGCGACCGGAGAATGCCGGAAAGACCATCGTGGTACTGCTGCCCGATACGGGCGAGCGTTACTTGTCCACGTTGCTCTATGCTTTTGACGAGTATCCATTGTAATACACAGATAATACCTGAACCTTGCTTTGAAGAATCTTCCGGAAGTCCCATCAATGGTGTGGTGCGCCATACTCTTTGGCCGTGACACTATCGATGGGCACTTCCCAAATCTTCACGTTACGCACGGCCGGATCGGAATAGGTAAATTCCCGGCTGCTGTAATGTGACATGATGATGTTCAGCACCTCCCGCTTCTCTTCTATCTCTTCGATGAATCCTACATTGCCCCGGCAGACGACGCTCTTGGCCTTCATCCGGTAACTGCATGCCACCTTGGGATGCTGGAACACCAGTTCGTGATCCATGCTGAAGGTGATACACACCCGGTTGTTGCGGGCCAGCATGTCGATGCTGCTTCCCGTGGGGCCGGAATGCAGGTAGATCACTCCGTCGCGGTACCCGAAGTTCATCGGGATGACGTACGGGTTTCCTTCCAGGTCGGTGATGCCGACGAAGCAGATGTCGCAACGGGAGATGATCTCTTCTACTTGTTGCTTGTTCTCTATGACGATTGTTTTCATGCGGTGCTTGTTTTCAGAAGGAGCAAAGATACACATTCTCCCGGAAAAAACGTAATTCATCTCCCATCTCCCACCAAAATCAATGGAATGATCTTATAGACAGCGGAATACATCTGTGGGAGATGCCGTTTTACACGGCTTTATCTCCCACCAATCTCCCACCATCTCCCACCATTTTACCGGGTTGTTTTGCTTTTTTCACCTGAAGATATTTAATTTTCGTGCAGAGGTAAATGATTTATCCTCTGAGGATTAGTATTTTTCCCGGCACGGGGAAGTGAGCCCCCGGTTGCGGGCCCATCGTCCCCCATATGGGGGCTCATCGTTTCTCAACCGGGGGCCCATCGTCCCCCAGTTGGGGGCTCACAAAATCATCTGATTATAATGGGTTCATCCTCGTAGGATATCGGTTCATCCTCTTAGGAAAATGTTTTTTCTTCTTGGGGAAAACGGAGGGAGCTCCTATGAAAAACGCCGTTGCCCGGGTGTTTCTCCTGGCAACGGCGTTTGTTCTGTCTGTCTTCGGGCTTATACCAGCGCGAAGTCTAACTGCTTTTTCTCTAAGTTGGCACGGGCTACCTTGATGGTGATCGCATCGCCCAGGCTATACACCCGCTTGGTGCGGCGTCCGCGGAGGCAATAGTTCTTCTCGTCGAACTCGTAGAAGTCGTCGTCCAGGTCGCGGATGGGTACCATGCCCTCGCACTTGTTTTCGTTAAGCTCCACGTAGAGTCCCCATTCCGTCACGCCGGAGATCACTCCGTCGAAAGTCTGTCCGAGGCGTTCCGTCATGAACTCCACTTGCTTGTATTTGATAGAAGCCCGTTCGGCGTTGGCAGCAATCTGTTCCATGTTCGAGCTGTGGTCGCACAAGTCTTCGTACTTCGTTTCCGATACGCTGCGGCCGCCATCGAGATACTTCGTGACGAGGCGGTGCACCATCATGTCCGGGTAGCGGCGGATGGGCGAGGTGAAATGCGTGTAGTACTCGAACGCCAGACCGTAGTGCCCGATGTTGTGCGTGGAGTAGCGCGCCTTCTGCATGGAACGGATGGAGACGGTTTCGATGAGGTTTTGCTCTTTCTTGCCTTGCACGTCGTCCAGTAAGTGATTGATGGACTTGGAGATATCGGTCTTTGTGCCGGTGGTGCGCAGACGGTAACCGAAGCGGGCGATGAACTGCGCCAGGTTGTCGAGCTTCTCCGGATCGGGCAGGTCGTGGATACGGTAGGGGAGTACCTTGGCTTTCTTGCCTTTGGGCACGCGGCCGATGGCCTCGGCCACGGTACGGTTGGCCAGGAGCATGAACTCTTCGACCAGCTTGTTGGCATCTTTCGATTCCTTGAAATAGACGCTCAGCGGTTTGCCGTTCTCATCGATCTCGAACTTCACTTCGTAGCGGTCGAAGTTGATGGCGCCTGCCACAAAACGCTTGTTGCGCAAAGCTTTGGCGATGGTATCCATCATGAGCACCTCTTCCTGGTAGTCGCCCTGCTTGGTCTCGATGATCTGCTGGGCTTCTTCGTAGGTGAAGCGGCGGTCGGACTTGATCACCGTGTGCACGATGCGGTAGTTGCGCACCTCGCCCTTCTCGGTGATGTCGAAGATGGCCGAGTAAGCCAGCTTCTCCTCATGGGGACGGAGCGAGCAGATGAAGTTGCACAAGCGTTCGGGAAGCATCGGGATGGTGCGGTCTACCAGATATACCGATGTGGCACGCTTCACAGCTTCCTTGTCGATGATACCGTCCTCCTTCACGTAGTGTGTCACGTCGGCGATGTGTACGCCTACTTCCCACAGGCCGTCCTTCAGCTTGCGAATAGAGAGTGCGTCGTCGAAGTCTTTAGCATCCTTCGGGTCGATGGTAAAGGTAGTCACCTGGCGGAAGTCCTCCCGTCGGGCAATCTCTTCGGAGGTGATCTCCGCCGGAATTTTGTCGGCTGCCTTCTCCACCGCTTGCGGGTAGACGTATGGAAGTCCGAACTCGGCCAGGATGGCGTGCATCTCGGTGGTATTATCGCCTGCCTTACCGAGGATGTCGATGACGTGCCCGATGGGATTCTTGGCTTTGTCGGGCCATTCCACTACTTTGACGATGGCTTTGTCGCCCGTCTTTCCACCTTTCAGTCGTTCCTTCGGAATAAATATATCGTTGGCCAGCGTCCGGTTCTCTGTTACTAAGAAAGCGTACGACTTAGCTACCTCGAGCGTGCCCACGAAGGTGTCGTTGGCCCGTTCCAGTATCTCGATCACCTCGCCTTCGGCCTCCTTATTCTTCCGTTTGGCGTATACGGCGATGCGTACTTTATCATTGTTCATGGCGTGTGCCGAGTTGCGTTCGGCTACGAAGATCGCTTCGCCTCCCTCTTCGGATACGAACGAGTTCTTCCCGTTGCTTTTGCGGTGGAAGGTGCCCACGAGCTCCTTGCCGTGTGTCTTGAGGCGGTACCGCCCCTTGTCTATCTCGGAGAGGTAATCATCATCGAGCATTTCGTGTATGATGTCCACGCACAACATCTTGTGCGGGTGCGTGGTGAGTCGCAGTTCTGCAAAGATATATTTCAGACTCAGCACTTCGTCTTGTCGCGCATGGAAAAACTCCATTATTAAGTGAGCCAAGTCTTTTTTATTCATCCGTTTGCCGGCCTTTTTTTCTCTTTTTTCTTTTTTCTTTGCCATACATTGAATGGTTTTTGGGTTCGTTTAGCTACAAAGTAAACGATTAAACCTGAATTATTCAAGATTTTCATTACTTTTGCTTGATCTTATATCATATAATCAACAAAAAAGCAGCAAAAAAGTCGCCGAAAAGAACGTGTTTAGCAACAATTATGTAAACAAAATGGTGGCATACTAATACATTAACGAAATCATCTTATGGCAAGTATTTTAGTGACAGGAGCAAGTGGGTTTATCGGGAGTTTCATTGTCGAAGAGGCATTGAAGCGTCGTTTCTCGGTGTGGGCGGGCATCCGTTCGTCGAGCAGCCGGCAGTATCTGCGCGACCGGAAGATTCATTTCCTGGAACTCGACTTCGCCCATCCCAACGAGCTGCGCGCCCAACTCTCCGGTCACAAGGGAACCTATAGCAACTTCGATTACATTATCCATTGTGCAGGAGTGACGAAGTGTACCAACAAGAAAGAGTTCGACTTTGTCAACTACCTGCAAACCCGTTACTTCGTCGACACGCTGAAGGAACTGAACATGGTTCCGAAACAGTTCATCTATGTCAGCTCCTTGAGCGTATATGGTGCGGTGCGCGAGAAAGATTATACCCCCATCCGCGAGACAGATACTCCCGAACCGAACACCGCCTACGGCCTGAGCAAGCTGAAGGCCGAACTCTACATACAAAGTCTTCCGGGATTTCCGTATGTGATTTACCGTCCGACGGGTGTGTATGGTCCGCGCGAGTCCGATTATTTCATGATGGCCCAGTCCATTCAGAACCATCTGGACTTCTCCGCCGGCTTTCGCCGGCAGGACCTTACCTTCGTTTATGTGAAGGATGTGGTGCAGGCCATTTTCCGGGGAATTGACAAGAAAGTAGTTCGCCGTTCTTATTTCCTGAGCGACGGAGAAGTGTACAATAGCCGCGATTTTTCCCGGTTCATACAAAAAGAATTGGGCAATTCTTTTGTTATTCATTTTAAATGCCCGTTAATTCTTCTGAAAGTTATATCTTTGCTGGCCGAATGGATGGCAGGCATCTCTAACAAACCGAGCACGCTGAATTCGGACAAGTATAGAATAATGAAACAACGAAACTGGCAGTGCGACATTACGCCCGCTACCGAGGAACTGGGATATGTGCCCGAGTATCAACTGGAAAGAGGAGTAAAAGAGACCATTGCCTGGTATTTAGAAGAAGGATGGCTTTAGATTTATTTAAACGTGTGGAGACCCGCAAAGGGTTGTTCGCCGTAGAAAAGGTCACATTGATATACACCTTGCTGACCTCTATCTTGATATTGTTCCTCTTTCAGCGGATGGATCATCCGTGGCACATGCTGCTGGACAGAGTGATGATTACCGGTATGACATTCCTGCTGATGTACCTCGACCGCCTGGCTCCCTGCAAGTTCTCTGCCTTCGTGCGCATCGCCATCCAGATGAGTCTGCTTTCCTATTGGTATCCTGATACGTATGAGTTCAACCGTTTCTTCCCGAACCTGGATCATATCTTCGCTACGGCCGAGCAGTTCATGTTTGGTGGGCAACCGGCTATCTGGTTCTGCCATGCCTTGCCCTACAAATGGGTGAGCGAGGCGTTCAACCTGGGCTACTTCTCCTATTATCCGATGATTCTGCTGGTGACAATGTTTTACTTCATCTACCGGTTCGAGTTGTTCGAGAAGCTGTCGTTCGTGTTGGTGACTTCGTTCTTTATTTACTACCTTATTTATATATTCGTTCCGGTGGCTGGTCCGCAGTATTACTTCCCGGCTATCGGGCTGGACAATGTGGCGAAAGGTATCTTTCCCGCTGTCGGCGATTACTTCAATCATCATCAGGAACTCCTGCCCGGTCCGGGTTTCGATCAAGGTTTCTTCTACAGCTTGGTGGAGAATTCGCAACAGGTGGGCGAGCGTCCCACGGCGGCTTTCCCCAGTTCGCACGTAGGTATCTCCACCATCCTGATGATCATGGCCTGGCGCGGAAACCGGAAGTTTTTCCTGTTTCTCCTGCCGTTCTATGTGTTGTTGTGTGGAGCTACGGTGTATATCCAGGCGCATTATCTCATCGATGCCATCGTCGGTTTCATCTCTGCTTTCCTCCTGTATATCGGGGTGACGAAGATGTTCAAGCTTTGGTTTGCGGCGCCGATGTTTAAGTAGCTATCCTTCCGGCGGAACAATCCCATCAAAGATACGGAACAATTCTTCGACCGACTCGGTGCGAAGCATGGCGATGCGTGTCTCCCGGAAGTTGGGAATGCCTTTGAATAGCGGAGTGGCAGCCAGATGACGACGGATGTGGATGATGCCGCGGCGCTCGTCGAGACGGTTCACACTGTCACGTACCTGATCGCGAAGCACGTTCAAGTACCAGCCGAACACTTCGGCAGGGAGATTCTCCCCTGTTTCCAAATAATGCTTTACTTCGCGAAATATCCATGGACGGCCGATGCTGCCACGGCCGATCATGATGGCATCCACACCGTAGCGGTCGAAACACTCGGCAGCACCTTGGGCAGTGGTAATATCACCATTACCTATAATAGGAATATGCATCCGCGGATTGTTCTTCACTTCGCCAATGAGAGTCCAATCAGCTTCGCCGGTGTACATCTGTGCGCGGGTGCGTCCGTGGATGGCCAGTGCAGCGATACCGCAATCCTGTAACTGTTCGGCCAGTTCGACAATGACTTTACTGTTGGCATCCCATCCCAGGCGGGTTTTCACCGTCACGGGAATCTTGACCGCATCCACTACGGCGCGGGTGATCTCGAGCATCTTGGGAATATTCTGCAACATGCCTGCTCCGGCACCTTTTCCGGCTACCTTCTTCACAGGGCAACCGAAATTGATATCGAGTATATCGGGTTGGGCTTCCTCCACGATCCGGGCGGCTCCTACCATAGCTTCTGTTTCCCGGCCGTATATCTGGATGGCGACGGGGCGTTCCTCGTCACAGATGGTCAGCTTTTGTGTGGTTTTGTTGACCAGCCGGATCAGGGCGTCGCTCGATACGAATTCAGTGTACACCATATCGGCGCCGAATCGTTTGCACATCAGGCGGAAGGCCGGATCGGTGACATCCTCCATCGGAGCCAGGAATACAGGGCAGTTGCCCAAGTCGATAGAACCTATTTTCATTGACAATCTATTGTTTACAATCTATAATCAGGGAGATGCTTAACAATTCCCTGCTTAAATTTCCCGCAAAAATACGGATTAATTTATACCTTTGCGAGTCTATAGGCGATTAAATCGATCGTCTCTCCAATTGAATCTTAATAACTTATCGCATTATTAACTAAATTATGAAAGAAGAAATGAAAAACGGGCACTTGTCTGTATTTGAACAGATCAGAAAGTGTGATGAACATGGGAGAGAATATTGGTCGGCCAGAGATATGGCTAAAGTGTTGGAGTACTCTGAATACCGTCATTTTCTCCCAGTTATTGAAAGAGCGAAAGAAGCGTGTAAAAACAGCGCTCAGAATGTTCAGGATCATTTCGAGGATATCCTCGAAATGATTGAAATCGGTAAAGGAGCTAAGCGTCAAAGTGAGTCGGTGAAATTATCACGTTATGCTTGTTACCTGATTGTCCAGAATGCGGATCCCAGTAAAGAAATTGTTGCTAACGGGCAAACATATTTTGCCGTTCAAACGCGTATTGCTGAGATTAAGCAAATGGAAGAGTATGTCCGTTTGGATACGGAGGATGAAAAGCGCTTATTCCTACGTAATGAATTGGCGCGACACAATACTCAATTGGCTGATGCGGCCAAAAATGCTGGTGTCGTTGAGCCTATTGATTATGCTATCTTTCAGAATCATGGATACATGGGACTTTATGGGGGATTGGACGCAAAGGATATTCATAATAGAAAAGGGCTAAAGAAAAGTCAAAAGATCCTTGATCATATGGGTAGTACCGAACTGGCGGCCAATCTATTCCGTGCTACTCAAACAGAAGAGAAATTGCGGCGCGATAATGTTTGTGGAAAAAGCAATGCCAACAAGACTCATTATGAAGTTGGTGCCAAAGTTCGTAAAACGATTGAGGATTTAGGAGGGACAATGCCTGAAGATTTGCCTACTGCAAATAGTATCAAAGCAATAGAACGAAAAGAACAAAATAGATTGAAAAAGGATGAGTAAGTGCTGATAAATTCATACTTTTGTGCTTCCTTTATAAACAGAGCATATGAATTTGAATCAATTCGAAATAATGGCTCCCGTAGGCTCGCGCGAATCACTCGCTGCAGCTATTCAGGCGGGAGCGGACTCCATCTACTTCGGTATCGAGAACTTGAATATGCGCGCCCGTTCGGCCAGCGCGTTCACCATCGACGATTTGCGCGAAATAGCCCAGACTTGCGATGCGCAGGGGCTGAAGAGCTATCTCACCGTCAACACCATCATCTATGACAACGATTTGGTGCTGATGCGCACCATTATCCGCGCGGCGAAAGAGGCGGGTATCTCGGCGGTGATTGCGGCCGATGTGGCAGTGATGTGCTATGCCCGCGAGATTGGACAGGAGGTGCATCTATCTACTCAGCTTAATATCTCGAACGTGGAGGCGCTTCGCTTCTATGCCCAGTTTGCCGATGTAGTGGTACTGGCACGGGAGTTGAACCTCGATCAGGTGGCGGAGATCTACCGCGCCATTCAGGAAGAGAATATCTGTGGTCCTGCCGGAGAGCAGATCCGCATTGAGATGTTCTGCCACGGGGCACTTTGCATGGCGGTATCGGGCAAGTGTTATCTGTCGTTGCACGAGATGGATAGCTCGGCCAACCGGGGTGCCTGCATGCAGGTTTGCCGCCGCTCGTATGTGGTACGCGACAAGGAAACGGACGTGGAACTGGAGGTGGACAACCAATACATCATGTCGCCAAAGGACCTGAAAACCATCCACTTCATGAACAAGATGATCGATGCCGGCGTACGGGTATTCAAGATCGAAGGGCGTGCCCGCGGCCCCGAATATGTACGCACGGTAGTGGAGTGTTACAAGGAAGCCATAGCCGCCTGCTTGGAAGATAGCTTCACCGACGAGAAGGTCACTGCTTGGGATGAACGCCTGAAAACAGTATTCAACCGTGGATTCTGGGATGGCTACTACCTCGGCCAACGCTTAGGCGAATGGAGCAAGAACTACGGTTCCGAAGCCACTGAACGAAAAATATACGTAGGTAAAGGTATCCGCTATTTCGGCAATATCAATGTAGCCGAGTTCCTCGTCGAAGCCGCCACACTGAAAGTTGGCGATAAGCTGCTCATCACAGGACCTACTACCGGAGCCGTCTTCACCACCCTCGAAGAAGCCCGGGTCGACCTGAAGCCCGTCGATGTGGTACACAAAGGTGAACGCTTCTCCCTGAAGGTGGCCGACAAGATTCGCCCCAACGACAAGCTCTATAAACTGGTATCGACCGAGGAGCTGAAGAACTTTAA
This sequence comes from Bacteroides sp., assembly GCA_031554505.1. GTDB lineage: Bacteria > Bacteroidota > Bacteroidia > Bacteroidales > Bacteroidaceae > Bacteroides. The sequence continues at coordinate 41,359 of JAVBVI010000006.1, forward strand.
AGAAAAGAAAGTCACCGGGTAATTTTCCGATGACTGCTAAAACGACTATATACATGAACTACATCTATGAACTTGATTTTAAGGTTCGCGACTACGAATGCGACCTGCAAGGCATTGTGAACAATGCCAACTACCAGCACTATCTGGAACATACCCGTCACGAATTTCTCATTTCGGTAGGCGTGAGCTTTGCCGAACTCCACCGACGGGGCGTCGACCCCGTGGTGGCCCGCATCAACATGGCTTTCAAGACCTCGTTGAAGAGCGGCGACGAATTCGTCTGCAAACTCTATATGAAGAAAGAAGGCATCAAGTACGTATTCTATCAGGATATCTTCCGTAAGAGCGACCAAAAAATAGTGGTCAAAGCCTCCGTCGAGACCGTTTGCGTGGTCAACGGCCGGCTGAGTGGAAGCGAACTGTTCGATAACGTATTTGCCCCTTACCTTTCATGAATAACTACGAAGAATCTGTTTACAGCTTAGCCTTGACGATGTTGCCCGGTATTGGGCATGTAGGCGCTAAGAAGTTGATCGATGGCATGGGAAATGCCGTCGACGTGTTCCGTTTGCGCGATGAACTGCCCGACCGCTTGCCGGGAGCAAACCCGAAGTTGGTCGAAGTTCTGTCCAACAGTGGTGAGGTATTCGCCCGTGCCGAGCAGGAACTGGCCTTTGCCGGGAAGAACCGCATCGACTGTCTCACCCTTTCCGACGAGCGTTACCCGTCCCGCCTGCGCGATTGCGACGATGCGCCCGTGACCCTCTTCTTCAAAGGAAATACCGACCTCAATGCACTGCGCATCGTCAGTATGGTAGGTACCCGCGATGCCACCGATTACGGTAAGCAACTCTGTGATACCTTCCTGCACGAGCTGCAAGCACTCTGCCCCGATGTGCTGGTGGTCAGCGGACTGGCTTACGGCATCGATATCCATGCACACCGTGCCGCCCTTGCCCACCGACTTCCTACGGTAGGCGTACTGGCCCACGGCCTGGACCGCATCTACCCTTCCCTACACCGTAAGACAGCCGTCGAAATGTTGGCCGAAGGCGGACTACTCACCGAATTCCCCTCGGGCACTAACCCCGATCGGCATAATTTTGTGTCGCGCAACCGCATCGTGGCCGGCATGGCCGACGCTACGCTCGTCATCGAATCGGCTGCTAAAGGCGGGTCGCTCATTACCGCTGAGATAGCCGAGAGCTATCATCGCGACTGTTTCGCCTTCCCGGGTCGCGCGGGCGATGAGTTCTCCCTCGGCTGCAACCAATTGATCCGTGACAACAAAGCCGCCTTGCTGCTCTCGGCCGAAGACTTCGTCCGTCAGATGGGGTGGGGTGAGACCTCCCGACCGGGAAAAGTCGAAGCCGTGCAGCGCAGCCTCTTCCTCACACTGACCGACGAGGAACAACAAGTAGTCGATATTCTGGGCAAAGGTGATAATCAAATCAATACATTGGTAGTCGAAGCCAATATTCCCGTTCACCGGATGACGGCCCTTCTCTTTGAACTGGAGATGAAAGGCGTAGTGCGCGCCTTGGCGGGTGGGATGTACCATCTGTTGAATTAGACCCTTTGTCTTTTTCTTCAAGGAGTTACGAACCACATCTCCTCTTGATATTATTTTTCCGACACTAGCTAACGAGGCTGTCTATCCGGGTGTACGACCCGCCTAGACCCGGGTGTACAAGGGCTATACATCCGGGTGGAGCAACAAGTTTCATCAACTGTGAAAAAAACTTTCCTGCTTTGAAACAGTTCGTCTCCTCCTTTCTGCAGAAATAATGCTACTAGTAAATCTGTACTTATGCGGATTTCTTTTATTGCACTGAATATCAGTCAACTGGACAAATAGGTGTGTAAGAGGTGCGTAGGAGAAAATCCTCTCACGCACGCGCTTGTAACGGCGATGAACAGGGAGTTTAGGGCCTAATGCGGGAATGTGTTTTAGTTTTGCACAATTTCTTGTGTAGCGAAGGGCTACACCCAAAATAGCGAAGAACCAGAACTTTGTAGCATAAAGAGCCATGTTTATTTGAATTTAATTCGAGATTAAGTATTTATTACCCGGATTGTTAATTGCTTGCTTTTTACTTTGCAGCATGAACGATCTGTAATAAACACTAAAAACGTATGTTAGGAATAAGAAGAAAAGAAATGTATGGCTGGTTGGCCGGGGCGTTGCTATCGCTCGCTCCCCTGTCGGCATCGGCTCAGTCGGTCGAACCGTTCCGCAATGCGAATCTTCCCGAGCAGGAACGGATACTCGATCTCCTGTCGCGCCTCACCATCGAGGAAAAGATCGACCTGCTGCGTGCCACTTCGCCGGGCATCTCCCGGTTGGATATCCAGAAGTACTATCACGGCAATGAAGCCCTGCACGGCGTGGTACGTCCAGGACGCTTCACCGTCTTCCCGCAAGCCATCGGGTTGGCCAGTAGCTGGAACCCGCTACTGATGAAACGGGTGGCAACAGCTATTTCCGATGAGGCCCGTGCCCGCTGGAACGAATTGGACCGCGGACGCCTGCAAAAGGAAGCATTCAGTGACCTGCTTACCTTCTGGTCGCCTACCGTGAATATGTCCCGCGACCCGCGTTGGGGACGTACTCCCGAAACTTATGGCGAAGATCCTTACCTGACGGGAGTCATGGGGGTAGCTTTTGTTCGGGGTCTGCAAGGTGAGGATGAGAAGTACCTGAAGATTGTATCTACTCCCAAACACTTTGCCGCTAACAACGAGGAACACAACCGTTTCGTCTGCAATCCGCAGATCAGCGAAAAACAGTTGCGCGAATACTATTTCCCCGCTTTCGAGCGTTGCGTCAAAGAAGGCAAGGTTGCTTCCATCATGTCGGCCTACAACGCCCTGAACAATGTACCTTGTACGCTCAACCCCTGGTTGCTTACCAAAGTGCTGCGCGAAGACTGGGGTTTCAACGGTTATGTGGTGTCCGACTGTGGAGGTCCCAGCCTGTTGGTCTCTGCGCATAAGTACGTGAAGACGAAGGAAGCTGCTGCCACCCTTTCCATCAAGGCCGGGCTCGACCTGGAATGTGGCGACGATGTATATATTGAACCGTTGCTCAACGCCTATCGTCAGCGCATGGTGAACCAGGCCGATATCGATACGGCCGCCTATCGCGTACTGCGTGCCCGGATAAAACTGGGTATCTTCGATGCGCCCGGGCTGAATCCATACGACCGTATCGGGGTGGAAGTCATCGGAAGCGCCGAACATAAAGAATTGGCGCTCGAAGCCGCCCGTCAAGGCATCGTTTTGCTGAAGAACCAGAAGAACATGCTTCCGCTGAATCCGAACAAAACGAAGTCTATCGCCGTAATCGGCATCAATGCCGCCAGTTGCGAGTTTGGCGACTACAGCGGCGCTCCGGCCAACGAGCCTGTTTCTATCCTCCAAGGTATCCGCAACCGGGTAGGTGATAAGGTCAAGGTGGTCTATGCTCCGTGGAAATCGGCCAAAGACGGTATGGAAATCATTCAAGGCAGCTACTTCCCCGAAGGACTGCAAGCCGAATACTATACCAACAAGCAGCTCGAAGGCATCCCGAAAGTCCGCAAGGAAGAGTGGGTCAATTTCGAACCGGCCAATCAGGCACCCGATCCGTTCCTGCCCAAGTCCCCGCTGTCTATACGTTGGACGGGAAAGCTTCGTCCTACTGTCACGGGTGAGTACACCTTTAGCTTCGCCTCGGACGATGGTTGCCGGTTGTACTTAGATGGTAAACTGCTGATCAATGCCTGGCGAGGCCATGCAGTGCGTACCGATACGGCTGTCGTGCAGTTGGAAGCCGGACGCGACTATCAGTTGAAAGCCGAGTATTGGGACAATCGCGACTATGCCATCGCTCGTTTGCATTGGCGCATCCCGTCGGTAGGGCAGAAGCAACGCATCGACATGTACGGTGAAGCAGGCGAAGCTGTTCGCAACTGCGAAACGGTAGTGGCTGTACTGGGTATCAACAAGATGATCGAACGCGAAGGCCAGGACCGTTACGATATTCACCTGCCGGAGGATCAGCAAGAGTTTATCCGCGAGATCTACAAGCTGAATCCTAATACCGTTGTGGTACTGGTAGCCGGAAGTTCGTTGGCCATCAACTGGATGGACGAACACATTCCCGCCATCGTCAATGCCTGGTATCCGGGCGAGCAGGGTGGAACGGCTGTGGCCGAGGTACTCTTTGGTGACTATAATCCGGGCGGGCGTTTACCGCTGACTTACTATAACTCCCTCGATGAGCTTCCTCCGTTTGATGATTACGATATTACCAAAGGGCGTACGTACCAGTACTTCACCGGGAAACCTCTGTATCCCTTTGGTTACGGATTGAGCTATACCACCTTCCGGTACACCAGCCTGGAAGTGCAGGAAACCGGCGATAACATGGCCGTATCATTCTGCATCAAGAATGCCGGTAAGCAGGCGGGCGACGAGGTGTCGCAGGTCTATGTCCGCCTTCCCGATCGGGGTGAAGTGGCTCCGTTGAAAGAGTTGAAAGGCTTCCAACGTACCACCATCGGCAAAGGAGCTACCGAGAAAGTCACCATTGAGCTGAAAAAAGCCGATCTACGCTACTGGGACGATGACCGGAAAGAGTTTGTTACTCCCACAGGCGAATACACCATCCTGGTCGGTGCTTCCTCTACCGATATCCGGTTGACCGGAAAGTATCCGCTGGAATAAGATGCTAAACAGTATCCCCCACTTTGCGTATTTCGTGCAGAGTGGGGGCTGCCTGTTCATGAAATCTTCGTTTGTATATACATCTTTGGTTATTATTTGCCTCTTTTTGGCAGAAAGTATTCGGATTAATTCAATATTAATCACCCCATTAATGTCTAATGAGGAGGTTTATTAATGGGTTGACATTTACTTTGCATCCAAACTATTTTATAAGAGTACGATGAAAAAACATGTAAACATCCGTTGGATGGTAGTAGTATTAATGCTCATCGGTGTCCGGTTGCTGGCCGTGGCACAGGTGGCAAGTGAAGTGTCGTCGGTATCGGCATCGATAAATGAAAAAGAAGCGGCCCGTGCGGTCGATGGAATGGCGGCCACTCAGTGGACATTACCTGCCCCCTTGCCAGGCGGTGGACATTGGCTGATGTTGACACTTAGTAGCCCGGGCGATGTAAACGGGATCGCTTTGCAGTGCCAGGGAGCCAGCCCGAAGGAACTAAAAGAGGCGTTGGAAGTCTACGTAACGTATGACCCGATGAACCTCGGCACACCGGTAAACTATACGCTCGACGGATCTGTCAAAGAAATGAAATTGGCACTCACCCCCCGTTACGGTGCGTATGTGCGCTTGGTCTTTGCGGCGGACAAGCTCGTCCGTCCATTTGCAATCAAAGAAATAAAGGTGTCTTTAGTGGCCGAAGCGTTGAAAGACCGACGGGGTGCACCGACCGAACAGCGGTACCGCGACCCGTCGCTTCCCGTGGAAGAACGGGTGGAGAGTCTACTGAGCGTGATGACACAAGAGGATAAGATGGAATTACTCCGCGAAGGTTGGGGTATTCCCGGTATTCCGCATCTGTACGTGCCACCTATTAAAAAGGTAGAGGCTGTACACGGATTCTCGTATGGAAGCGGGGCTACCATTTTCCCGCAAGCATTGGGCATGGGGGCTACCTGGAACAAGCAACTTACCGAAGCGGTGGCTATGACCATTGCCGACGAAACGCTGGTCACCGGAACACAACAGGCTTGGTCGCCGGTACTCGACGTTGCACAGGATCCCCGCTGGGGACGTTGCGAGGAGACTTTCGGCGAAGACCCCGTGCTGGTTTCGCAGATCGGTGGCGCGTGGATCAAGGGCTATCAGTCGAAAGGTCTGCTTACTACTCCCAAGCATTTCGGCGGTCATGGTGCTCCGTTGGGCGGACGTGATTCGCACGACATCGGCCTGTCCGAACGAGAGAAGCGGGAGATCCATCTGGTACCTTTTCGCCATGTCATCCGCAATTATCATTGCCAGTCACTGATGATGGCTTATTCGGACTTCCTCGGTGTGCCTATTGCCAAGAGCACGGAACTGCTGCAAGGCATTCTGCGTCAGGAGTGGGGCTTCGACGGTTTCATCGTGAGCGACTGTGGCGCCATCGGAAACCTGACGGCGCGGAAACACTATACAGCTTTGGACAAGGTCGAAGCGGCCAATCAGGCATTGGCGGCCGGCATCGCTTCCAACTGTGGTGATACCTATAAAGATAATGAAGTGATCAAAGCTGCCGTCGATGGACGCATCGATCCGAAAAACCTCGACGAGGTGTGCCGTACGATGCTTCGTACCATGTTCCGCAATGAACTGTTCGAAAAAGAACCGGCGCCGTCATTGGACTGGAACAATATTTATCCGGGTTGGAACTCGGACAATCATAAGGAGATGGCTCGTCAGGCAGCCCGTGAGTCGATTGTAATGCTGGAAAACAAAGATGGCATTCTGCCCTTGTCCAAGTCGGTACGTACCATTGCGGTGCTGGGACCGGGTGCGGACGATCTGCAACCGGGCGACTATACACCGAAACTGCAACCGGGGCAATTAAAGTCGGTACTTACCGGTATCCGTCAGGCGGTAGACAAGCAAACGAAGGTGATCTACGAACTGGGATGTACATTTACTGAACCGGACGATGCCGGGATAGCAGCGGCTGTGAAAGCAGCCCGTCAGTCGGACGTAGCAGTGCTGGTACTGGGCGACTGCTCCACCAGCGAGTCGCGCAACGATGTGAAGAAGACCAGCGGTGAGAATCATGACTGGGCTACGCTGGACCTTCCCGGACGTCAGCAGGAACTGCTCGAAGCCGTGTGTGCTACCGGCAAGCCGGTGATCCTCATCCTGCAAGCAGGGCGTCCGTTCAATATATTAAAGGCTTCGCAACTCTGCAAGGCAGTACTGGTCAACTGGTTGCCCGGCCAGGAAGGTGGTCCCGCTACGGCCGATGTGTTGTTTGGCGATTACAACCCCGCCGGCCGTCTGCCGATGACTTTTCCGGTACATGTAGGACAGGTTCCGCTGTACTATAACTTCAAGACTTCCGGCCGCCGCTATGAATACGGCGACTTGGAATACTATCCGCTCTATCGTTTCGGCTTTGGCTTGAGCTATACCACTTTCGAATACTCCAACCTGAACATCAACCTGCGTCAGAATGGTAATGTGACCGTACAGGCTACCGTGAAGAACACTGGAAACCGGGCTGGCGACGAGGTGGCACAACTCTACGTTACGGATATGTATGCCAGTGTCAAGACCCGTGTCATGGAGCTGAAGGACTTTACCCGTATCCACCTGGCGCCGGGTGAGGCGAAAACAGTATCGTTCGAGCTGACTCCTTATGACATCTCTCTGCTCAATGACCGTATGGACCGGGTAGTAGAAAAGGGCGATTTTAAGATATTGGTTGGCGGCATCAGCCCCGACTATGTGGCGAAGGATAAGATAAAGGACAGCGTGGGTTATGGCTCTGCCTCCAAAGGTGTATCGGGCATACTGAACTACACTCGTTCCTTTGCTGCCGATTTCCAGTTGGCAGTATCGCGCACAGAAGAAAACCTGGCAACGAAGCAACGAACCGTTTGGATCTCTGTCTGCAACCAGGGCGACCTGATGGATACCGGCAAGATTCGTATGTTCATCGACGGCCAACTGACGGGCGAAGACAAGCACTACGAACTGGCTCCCGGAGAGGAGCGACTGATTCCTTTCCAGCTTCCGGCCGATCATAGTGGAAAAGTACTGTTTACCAGTAAGTACAAGAGCTTGGCACTGTAATTCATAAAGCACATAACATGAAGATATCCTCACTTACACGTCAGCTATATATAATAGGTGTATTAGCTGCTTTCGGCACCCTTGCTTCCTGTTCGTCAGGACGTGTGGTTAACACCTCGCGCATCATTGCTAATCCGATGAACCTCAATTACCGTTTCCAGCCCGACGAACCTTCCCGCCGGGAAGCGGCCGATCCGGTGATCGAATACTTCAAAGGTTACTATTACCTGTTTGCTTCCAAGTCGGGTGGTTATTGGTGTTCCGAAGACCTGGTAGATTGGCGGTACATTCCCTGCACCACCATTCCTACGATGGAAGACTATGCTCCCACCATACTCCCGTTGGGCAATAATCTCTACTTCACTGCTTCTAGCGGGCATACCCGCATCTTCAGGAGTGCCGATCCGCAAACCGACCGGTGGGAAGAGGTGGATACGAAGTTCGAATATCCTCAACACGATCCGGCTTTCTATCTCGATGACGACGGCAAAGTCTATCTCTACTGGGGTTGCTCCGACAGAACTCCTATCATGGGGGTAGAAGTCGACCCGAAGGATGGCTTCCGGGCTATAGGCGAACCGAAGGTGCTCATCCAGCACAACAATGACAAGTATGGTTGGGAAGTGCCCGGCGTCAACAACGAAGAACCTCGTCAGGGATGGAATGAAGGTCCTTGTATGCTGAAGATCGACGGTCGTTACTATCTCCAATACGCCGCTCCCGGCACCCAGTACCGCATCTACGGCGACGGTATGTACATCGGCGACAATCCTCTCGGCCCGTTCGAGTATGTGGAGGACAGTCCCTTCTCGTTCAAACCCGGCGGATTCATCGGAGGTGCCGGACACGGACAGACCTTCCGCGACAAGTATGGCAACTACTGGCACACGGCTTCCATGGTTATCTCCGTACGTCATTCGTTCGAGCGTCGGCTTGGTCTTTTCCCGATGACCTTCTCGGTTGCCAACGGCATCTATGCCCATACCACCTTCTCCGACTATCCTTTCCGCATTCCCGATGAGAAAGTAGATTTCGAGAAGGATAACGGTAGCCTGGGTTGGAATCTGCTTTCGTACCGGAAGAACATTTCCGCCTCCTCATTCCTTCCGGGCTATGAACCCGCCCATGCCAACGACGAGCGGGTAGAGAGCTGGTGGGCTGCAGCCAGCGGATATGCAGGCGAGTGGTTGCAGATAGATCTCGGGAAGCCGATGGAACTGAATGCCGTACAGGTGAACTTTGCCGATCATAATTTCCACGTACGCGCTCCTCACGGCCCGGTGATTTACCAATACTTCATCGAAGGTTCCGTAGACGGTACGAAGTGGACCCGCTTGTTCGACGAAACGGCCAACCAGCAGGATGCTCCGCACAAGTTGCATGTGCTCGATGCACCTACCAGTATCCGTTATCTGAAAATCAGCAATGCCAAGGAACTTGACGGCAATTTCTCGCTGTTCGACTTCCGTCTCTTCGGTCAGGCACACGATGCTGTGCCCGCCGCAGTAACCGGTTTCCAGACCACACGCGACGAAGCCGATAAGCGTATCTTCCGCTTCACTTGGAACGCGCAACCCGATGCTACCGGCTATATCCTGCGCTGGGGTACCCGGAAGGAATTCCTGATGCACAGTGCCGTGGTGTATACCAACGAATACGAAGCCCGTTACTTCAACCGCGATTCCGAGTACTATTTCTCCATCGAAGCGTTCAACGAAAGTGGGGTTTCAAGGTGACTTAGGAAAAAACATTAGATGCTGTATGAATTCTATCCATTCATACAGCATCTTCTGATTTATCGGCTATATTTGCATAGCGTAGGGAGCCGCTAAAGAAGCTTCTTATGAATCCTATGAATATAGAACAACTGCGCGACTACTGTCTCTCGCTGAAAGAAGTGACCGAGTACATGCCTTTCGACGATGAATACCTTATCTTCAGGGTACTGGAGAAGTGGTTTGCCGTCATTCCCCTCAATGATCTCAACCTGAAAGTGACGGTGAAGTGCGATCCGGCACTCACCCTCGACCTGCGCGAACGCTATCGTTGCGTGGAAGCTGCCTGGCACTTCAATAAAAAATACTGGAACAGCATTACACTGAACCGTGACATGGACGACGAGACGGTGAAGTACTGGATTCGACACTCGATTGAAGAGGTGGTGAAGAAGCTTCCGAAGAAAGTGCAAGTCGAATACGGGTACCCATAACCTCATCATTCGGTATAAAACAAGGCAATTTCCGCTTCTTTTGTGCGGATATCATACTACAATCCCGGCGGAACAATCCAGGTCATAAAGCTGCATAAGTAAACTTTTCGGAGGTCTTCCGGACAATATTCGAATGGAAATAGGAATAAGTTGTCAATTAATCGATTATTTATATGGAAATTAATCGACAATTAACCGATCTATAAAGTGGTCGCTCTTAATTTTGCCCCTAAAAATATCAATATCATGAAGACATTACAGTTATTAGTTTTTTTATCAGTAGGATTGTTTTTAGGAGGGTGTAGTCCGAAGACTATGGGGGATTATCCACAGACAAAAGCCCCGGTCGACTACGTGAATCCGTATATGGGAAACATCAGCCATTTGCTGGTGCCTACTTTCCCAACGATTCACTTGCCGAACAGCATGCTTCGCGTATATCCGGAGCGTGCTGATTATACCACCGACCAGGTGAAAGGTCTTCCTTTGATCGTCACAAGCCATCGGGGAAGTTCGGCGTTCAATCTCAGCCCGTACCAGGGCGAAGACCTGCGTCCCGTAGTGGCTTACAGTTACGACCATGAGGTGCTGAAACCCTATTATTATGAGGTGGTGCTGGACGACGAGATTCAAGCCTCGTACGCTCCTTCGCACCAGTCGGCCTTGTACAGCATCGTGTTCGATGGTAAGGACAGACCGGCTTACGTGATGGTGAACTCGCGTAACGGCGCTATCAGTCTGGGCGAAGGCTGCATCAGCGGCTACCAGCAGTTGGATAACAATACGCGGGTGTATCTTCACCTGGAAGCAGATGCCGTTCCGCAAGAGGCAGGTATACTGGATGAGGGCAAGATCACCCAAAGCAAGGAAGCCGAAGGCCGGAACGCTTGTGCCGTATGGCGCTTTGCCGACGGTACCAAACAGGTAAACCTGCGCTACGGTATCTCGTTCATTAGTGAAGAACAAGCCAAGAAGAATATGCAGCGTGAACTGCCCGACTTCGATGTGAAGGCGTTGGCCGAACGCGGACGTCAGGTGTGGAACCAGGCGTTGGCACCCATTGCCGTGGAAGGTGGTTCGGACACTGACAAGCAAGTGTTTTACACCTCGCTCTATCGTGTGTACGAACGCCCGGTATGTATCAGTGAGGATGGCCGCTACTTCAGCGCCTTCGACGGGAAAGTACACGAAGACGCTGGTGAGCCGTTCTACACCGACGACTGGATTTGGGCTACCTACCGGGCCGCACACCCGCTCCGCATCCTCATCGATCAGGAAACAGAGAAAGATGTGATTGATTCGTACCTGCGCATGGCCGAACAGATGGGTACCATGTAGATGCCTACCTTCCCGGAGATCACCGGCGACTCTCGTCGTATGAACTCCAATCACGCCGTAGCTACCGTGGCCGATGCATATGCCAAAGGTCTGCAGGTAAATATGGAGAAGGCATACGAAGCCTGTCGCAAGGGCATCGAAGAGAAAACATTGATCCCCTGGTCGGGAGCACCCGCCGGTTGGTTGGACGAGTTCTACAGGAAGAACGGATATATTCCCGCATTGCGCCCGGACGAGAAAGAAACAGTGGCCAATGTGAACAGTTTCGAGCGTCGACAGCCTATTGCAGTGACATTGGGTACAGCTTACGACCAATGGTGTCTGTCGCTCATCGCCGAAGCTCTGGGACGTACCGATGAGGCTGCCTACTACCTGAAATGTGCACACAACTACCGCAATGTATACAATGCTGAAACAGCATTCTTCCACCCGAAAGATAAGGATGGCAAGTGGATCGAACCGTTCGACTATCGTTACTCGGGTGGCCAGGGTGCTCGCGAGTACTACGGTGAGAACAACGGCTGGGTGTACCGTTGGGACGTGCCGCACAACGTGGCCGACCTGATCAGACTCATGGGTGGCAACGAGCAGTTCATCGCCAACCTGAACCAGACGTTCCGTGAACCGCTGGGCAAAGGCAAGCACTCTTTCTATGCCACATTGCCCGACCATACCGGAAACGTAGGTCAGTTCTCCATGGCCAATGAACCCAGCTTGCACATTCCATATCTGTACAACTATGCCGGACAACCGTGGATGACGCAGAAGCGTATCCGCCAACTGCTCAAAACTTGGTTCCGCAGCGACCTGATGGGTGTTCCGGGCGATGAAGACGGTGGTGGTATGTCGTCCTTCGTAGTGTTCTCCGCGCTGGGATTCTACCCTGTAACACCCGGTTTTCCGGCTTACAACATCGGTAGCCCACTCTTCCCGCACGCCAAGATGGCACTGAGCAATGGCAAGGTATTCGAGATCGAGGCACAAGACGCGTCGGATGAGAACAAGTACATACAGTCGGCTACCCTCAATGGACAGGAGTGGAATAAACCCTGGTTTGCACACGACGATATCAAGAACGGCGGAAAGCTGGTACTGGTTATGGGCAGCAAGCCCAACAAGAGCTGGGGAGCCGGAGTCGATGCCGCACCTCCTTCAGTAGATTAACTTACTAGTTTATTCACTGCAGAGTCATGCAGAGTTTTTTCTTCGTTAATGAAAAAACCTCTTACTTTATTAATACTCTATATAATACTCTGTGAAACTCAGTGTGACTCTGTGGTGAATAATTGATACTATAAAAGCATTCAATCATGAATAAATACATTTACCCTCTCCTGGCATTGTGCTTACTGGGCAGCCTTGCTTCCTGTCGCTCTGCGAAAAACGACCGTACCGATGATACAGCCCGGATAGACAGCATGGCCCCCAATCCCTTCATCCGGCATATGTACACGGCCGATCCTTCGGCTCATGTCTGGGCCGATGGACGGCTGTACATCTACGCTTCGCACGACATCGAACCGGCTCGCGGCTGCGACCTGATGGACCGTTACCATGTGTTCTCTACCGATGATCTGGTGAGTTGGACCGACCACGGCGAAATACTCAACTCATCGCAAGTGCCCTGGGGACGTCCCGAAGGTGGTTTTATGTGGGCACCCGACTGTGCCTACAAGGACGGAACCTACTACTTCTACTTCCCGCATCCCAGCGACACGAAGTGGAACGATAGCTGGAAGATCGGTGTAGCTACCAGCCAAGAACCGGCTTCTGGTTTCACCGTACAAGGCTACATCAAGGGTATGGATTCACTAATCGACCCGTGTGTCTTTGTGGACGACGACGGACAGGCATACATCTACCACGGTGGTGGAGGTACCTGCAAGGCTGGTAAACTGAAAGACAACATGATGGAACTCGATGGCGACATGCAAGTCATCGAAGGTTTAGTCGATTTCCACGAAGCTCCATGGATTCATAAGCGCAATGGGATTTATTACCTTTCGTATTCCGACAATCATGACGATAACTGGAACGACGGAGTAAAGGGTGACAACCGCATGCGTTACGCCATGGGCAAGAGTCCGCTTGGTCCGTGGGAGCACAAAGGCATCTATATGGAACCCACCGATAGCTATACCAACCACGGCTCTATCGTGGAGTACAAAGGCGATTGGTTCTCTTTTTATCACAACAGCGTTCTGTCCAACCATGACTGGCTTCGCTCGGTCTGCGTAGACAAGCTGTACTACAACGAAGATGGAACTATACAAATGATAGAACAACGAAATTAAAGAAACTGGATATGAGAAGATTGCTTTGGATGCTGGTGTGTGCGATGGGCTTTTGCCCATCGTATGCCCAGACGAAACATGCCCGACAAACGAAGTACCCCACGTACAAGAACTTGATTATGGCTGGTTATCAGGGATGGTTCCGCGGCCCGCAAGACGGAACTAACCAAGGCTTCGGCCATTATGGAACCGGCAAGGCGTTCGACGAACAGCATTGCACCATCGATGCCTGGCCCGATGTGAGCGAGTACGAAAAGACGTACGGAACTCCTTTCAAACTGGCTGACGGAAGCAAAGCGCGCGTGTTCAGCTCGGTCGATGCGTCGACTACCGATTTACACTTTAAGTGGATGAAGGAGTACGGACTGGACGGTGTGTTCGTACAACGCTTCGTGGGGGTGGCCCGCGATACGCAAGTCAATTCCGTATCCAACCGCATCTTGAAACAGGCGCTCGAGGCTGCCTCGAAGTACGAACGCGCCATCGCCGTGATGTACGACCTCTCGGGCTTGCGTGCTTCAGGCGAAGATTGCTCCATGATTATCGAAGACTGGAAGCGATTGGTGGATAATCAGAAGGTGACCAACCAGTCGGGCACCAAAACTTATCTGCATCACAACGGTAAACCTGTCGTAGCTATCTGGGGCGTAGGTTTCCCCGACCGTCCTTACAATGTGCGCAACATCGGCCTGGAACGTCTGATGGACTTCCTGCAGAACGACCCGGTCTATGGTGGTTGTACAGTGATGCTCGGCGTGCCTACCTTCTGGCGCACGCTCGAATCCGATTGTATCCACGATCCATACCTGCATACGCTGATCGAACAGGCAGACATTGTACTGCCATGGACCATCCAACGCTTCAGTCCGCTGCTTCACAATGATATGGACCGCTTCCGCGACCTTATCTCCGGCGATATCCGCTGGTGTCAGGCTCGTGGAGTAGACTATGTACCTGCTGTTACTCCCGGTTTCAGTTGGCATAACCTCAGCAAGCTGGAGTTTCCGGACGATGTGAAACCCGTAGGCAGCATTCCCCGCCAGGGCGGTCGTTTTTACTGGCAACAACTCTCCACAGCCATGCTGGCAGGTGCTGGGATGATCTATGTGGCGATGTTTGATGAGGTGGATGAAGGTACGGCCATCTTCAAGTGCACCGACAATCCGCCGGTAAGCGAAACGGCCAAGTTCATTACTATGGATGGTCAGCCTTCGGATCATTACCTCTGGCTTACAGGCGAAGCAGCCCGCATGCTCCGGAAAGAGATACCGCTGACGTTCAAGATGCCCGCGAGAAAGTAACCCAAAAGCTATTCCATACATACTATATCATGAAGAAACTATTCTTAATTATCATCCTGCTGGCGGTTTACGCCTATGCTCATGCCCAAGAAATAAAGGTCACCTGTATAGGCGCCAGTATCACCGAAGGAGCACGCATTCAGAACCCGGCCGAAAACTCCTGGCCCGGTCAGCTGCAATCCTTGCTCGGTAAGAGTTATAAAGTAGAGAATTATGGCGTAGGCGGAACCACCATGCTCAGCAAAGGAAACTATCCTTATTGCAACACCGCTGCTTATCAGAAAGCGCTGCGGAGTAATCCCGATATCGTACTCATCGACCTGGGCGGCAACGATGCCAAAGCCATCAATCGCCCGTTCTATAATGAGCTCCAGCAGGATGCGCGTGACATGATTCGCTCGTTTACCTCCCTCGCTTCTCGCCCCCGTGTTATCTTGCTGTTGCCTACGGCTTTCTTTGTGACCGATAAGGACGGTATCTACGATCCCGTCTGTGTGCAGGAAGTCACTCCACGTTTACGGAATGCCGCATCTGCGGAAGGAGTAGAAGTGCTTGACATGCGTCCGTTGCTGGTAGACCGTCCGGAGCTCATTCCCGATCAGATCCATCCCGAAGAGGTCGGATCCGGTATCCTGGCTAAACGCCTCTTCCAACAACTTACCCTGCAGACGGATGCTTCGTTCGATATCTTCCCCAAACTGACCGGCAAAGGCATCGGTTACACCGTCAGCCAATTTGCCGGATATGCCTGTGCCGATTTCCGCATCGACGGTCGCGAGGCGAAGGTGGTAAAGCCGAGGAAAGCCCGTGCCGATCATCCGTGGATATGGCGTGCCCGTTTCTTCGGACACGAACCGCAAACCGATATCGCCCTGCTCGAACGGGGTTATCATCTGGTTTATTTCGATCAGAGCGGACTGGTTGGCAATCCACAGTGTATTGCCAACTGGAACGGCTTCTACGACCTGCTGCACACGGCCGGCTTGTCGCAAAAGGTGGTACTCGAAGGCATGAGCCGGGGTGCCATGTATGCCTTGAACTGGGCGGCGACCAATCCCACTAAGGTAGCGGCTGTGTATATCGACAACCCGTTGCTCGACTGCCGTTACTTTGCCGACCGCGAACCGAACGAAGTTTCGCGCGACCTGCTTACCGCGTACGGCATACCCTCCATCAAAGCATTGAAGAATTTCAAAGGAAGCCCTACGGACAAGGTTCGTGAGATTACTTCCGGCAATTACCCCATACTCATTCTTTGTGCCGATAAGGACGAGGCTGTACCTTTCAGTACCATTCGCGAGTTCGAAGCCAAGATGCAGAAGGCGGGTGGAAAGCTGACAGTCGTTGTCAAGGAAGGTTTCGGACACCATCCGCACAGCTTCCCCAATCCATCTTCCATTGTCGACTTCATTGAACTGGCGGTGGATAAGAATGCCTTTACAACCGAACGCCGGTACGACTCGTACAAAGGACTGGCGATGGCCGGTTACCAGGGCTGGTTCAGTTGCCCGGGCGACGGTTCTGACCGTGGCTGGTACCATTATCTGGGTCGCAACGGCTTCCGTCCCGGTTCGTGCAAGGTCGATATGTGGCCCGATGTATCGGAGTACGACCGTCTGTACAAGACCGAATTCCGTATGGCCGACGGTTCGCCCGCTTACGTGATGAGTGAGTATGACGAGTCAACCGTGGAAACACATTTCCGTTGGATGCGCGAGTACGGCATCGATGGCGTATTTGTGCAACGTTTCGTGTCCGAAATCAAACGTCCGAAAAGCTACGGACAGCTTAATAAAGTATGGCATTCGGCCATCAACGCTGCCAACAGTAACAACCGCGCCATCAGTGTGATGTACGACCTCAGCGGCATGAATCCTGGTGACGAGCAATTTGTCATCGACGACATCGACCAACTCGAAGCCAAGTATCACTTCTTGAACAGGAAAGAGAATCCGTCCTACCTCTATCATAACGGCAAACCACTGGTAGCAGTCTGGGGCGTAGGTTTCAATGACAAACGCCGCTATGGTATCAAAGAGGCCGAACAGATTATTGATGCTTTAAGAGAGCGTGGGTATAGCGTACTGATCGGTGTCCCTACCCAATGGCGCTTGCTCACCTCCGATACGGTGAACGACAAAGAATTGCACCGCCTCATTCGTAAGTGCGACGTCGTGATGCCCTGGTTTGTAGGTCGTTACAACGAGAGCAGCTTCCCTACTTACGAGAAGTTAGTGAAGGAAGATGTTGCCTGGTGCCGGAAGAACAAGGTCGATTACGCCCCGTTGGCCTTCCCCGGTTTCTCGTGGATCAACATGCAGAAGAACTCCAAACCCATCGACCGCAACCGTGGTAGCTTCTATTGGAAACAGCTCTCCTCGCACATCAAGAACGGCGCCGGTATGCTCTACCTGGCTATGTTCGACGAGATAGACGAAGGCACTGCCATCTTCAAATGTGCCACCGAAGTACCGGTGGGCGATAGTTATTTCCTGTCGGTGGAGAAAGATCTCGGATCGGACTTTTATCTTTTCCTGGCTGGACAGGCTGCCCGCATGTTGCGGGGCGAAGTGCCGTTCAGCGAACAAGTTCCGGTAAAGGACCAGTAATATTTACAAAATTTTAGATACCATGAGAAAAATACAACTTGTAGTAAGCTTATTCCTGATCACGCAGTTTTGTTTCGGGCAGAGCAATCCGTTTGTGAAACATATTTATACGGCCGATCCGTCTGCCCATGTTTGGCAGGACGGACGCCTGTACGTATACCCGTCTCATGACATCGATCCTCCCCGTGGATGCGACTTGATGGACAAATATCATGTGTTCTCTACGAACGATATGATCAATTGGGTGGATCACGGTGAGATAGTCAGTGCTGCCGATGTGCCGTGGGGACGCCCCGAAGGTGGTTTTATGTGGGCGCCCGATTGTGCTTACAAAGATGGAACCTATTATTTCTACTTTCCGCATCCCAGCGGAACAGAATGGAACAAAACCTGGAAGGTGGGTATCGCTACGAGTAAGAATCCTGCGAGCGACTTTCAGGTACAAGGCTACTTAAACCTGGGTGATGATAACTACGCTATGATCGACCCTTGTGTGTTTGTAGATGATAATGGACAAGCGTACTTCTATTATGGAGGAGGGGGTCGGTGCGCCGGTGCCAGGATGAAAGAAAATATGAGCGAATTGGCAGAACCTCTGGTGTTTATGGAGGGTCTGAAAGACTTCCACGAAGCTACCTGGGTCTTCAAAAGAGGCGATACCTATTACCTCACGTATGCCGATAATCATAGAGAAGATAAAAAGGGAGCCAATCGCCTGAACTATGCCACCAGTAAGAACCCGTTAGGCCCTTGGGAGTACCGGGGTATTTATCTGGACCCGACAGGATGCGATACCAGCCACGGCTCTGTCGTAGAATATAAGGGCCAATGGTATGCTTTTTATCACAACTGTGTCCTGTCCAACCGGGGTAATCTACGATCCATCTGTGTAGACAAACTCTATTTTAATCCGGATGGTACGATACAGAAAGTCAGACAAACCGGTGACGTACCTCCTGCCAGTGTGCGCAAAGACCGCATCACGGCCGACTGGAACGACAGAGCTTCTTTCTCCGGAAATGCTTATGCACCTATCGGTAGAAATATATTGTGGTACAAACGATCGGCTAAAGTATGGGAAGAAGCACTTCCCATCGGTAACGGACGATTGGGAGCCATGATATTCGGCGGAGTGGCCGATGAACGGATTCAACTGAACGAAAATACGTTGTGGAATGGGTATGTACTGGATCCCAACAATCCGAAAGCATTGGAAGCATTGCCCGAAGTACAGCGGCTATTGTTCGAGAACAAGAACAACGAAGCGGTAAAGTTGGCCGAGCAAACCATGATGGGGATTCCCAAAGGTGTGAAATCGTATCAGTCCTTGGGCGAACTGATCTTTGATACTCCGGTCTTGTCTACTGATAATTATGTCCGGACATTGGACCTGGCCACTGCAGTTTCAACCGTAAGCTATATTGCCGAAAATGTTCAGTACAACAGAGAATACTTTGCTTCAGCGGTCGATCAGGTGATCGTCATCAAACTGACTGCCGATAAAAAGAGCAAGATCAATCTGAACCTAACTCTTAGAAGGGAAGAGAATGGCGAATACAAAGTGATCCCTTCCGACCCTCATTCATTGTTCTTGACAGGACGGCTCCCTATCAAAGACAAAGAGGGGAATGCCCGTGGAATTAGTTTTGCAGCACAGGTCAAGGCGGTAGCCGAACAAGGGACTGTGGTGATTAAAGACGGTATCCTGTCGGTCAAAGAGGCCGATGCATTGACTCTTTATGTGACGGGAGCCACGAACTATCCGGGTATGGATCAGTTGACTAAAGGCAGTACAACGTTTTCTTCCGATCCCATAGAGAAGTGTAAAAAAACGATTGCAAAGGCTGTTGCAAAGTCTTATGCAGAACTGAAAGCAGCCCACGTGGCCGACTACCAATCTTACTATAACCGGATGGAACTGAAATTGGATGGCGTGTGCGAGGCAATCGGCAGTCTTCCTACCAATGAGCGATTGGACTTGTCCAAACAGACCGGTAATCCTGATCTGGGGTTAGTAGAAACCTACTTTCAGTTCGGACGCTATCTGCTGATCAGTTCTTCCCGTCCCGGCGGTATGCCTGCCAATTTGCAGGGTCTTTGGGCGTGGCAAATGAACGCTCCCTGGAATGCAGACTTCCATACCAATATCAATTTCCAGATGAACTATTGGCCTTCAGAACTAACAAACCTTTCGGCTATGCACTTGCCGATGTTCGATCTGATGGATATGCTTCAGATATATGGCGGCAAAACAGCGAAGGCGATGTATGGAGCTAAAGGTTGGGTGGTACATCACTTGACGGACGTCTGGGGATTCACTGCCCCTGCCGACGGACCGCAAGGTATCTGGCCCGTTGGAGCCGCGTGGTTGGCACAGCATCCCTGGGAACATTACGCTTTCACAGGCGATAAAGAATTCCTTCGCAGCAAGGCCTTTCCTTTGATGAAAGGGGCTGCCGAATTTATCATGGACTTCCTGGTGGAAGCTCCCGTCGGTATGGCTTATGCCGGGAAGTTAGTGACCAACCCGTCTTACTCTCCCGAAAATTCGTTTGTCCTGCCCAATGGAGAACATTCCGTCTTTACGTATGGAGCTACAATGGACTTGGAGATTATTCATAACCTTCTGACCAACTGCATTGAGGCGTGTAAAATACTAAAGGCAGACGATCCGTTCCGTAAAGCATGCGAACGGACATTGAACCGCTTGCCGGCCATCCGGATCAGTGAAACGACTGGCCGTATCCTGGAATGGGCGGAAGATTACAAAGAAGTAGACCCGCATCACCGGCATACTTCCCATTTGTTCGGTCTGCATCCGGGCAATCAGATAACGGTAATAGGTACTCCCGAATTGGCCGAAGCTGCCCGTAAAACACTGGTAACTCGCGGAGACGATGGTACAGGCTGGGGACTGGCCTGGAAAATCAATATGTGGAACCGTCTGAACGACGGTGATCATGCTTACAAGTTGTTGTCGGTACTATTGAGCAACAAGACGTATCCCAATCTGTTCGATGCTCATCCTCCTTTCCAGATCGATGGGAATTTCGGAGCAACAGCGGCTATTGCAGAGATGTTTGTGCAAAGCCAACTGCAAAATAAGGATGGCTCTTTCGAGTCTTATTTGCTTCCGTCACTGCCTTCGGCCATGCTATCGGGTTCTGTGAAAGGTATTTGTGCACGAGGTGGCTTTGTCATAGATCTGTCTTGGGAAAACGGAGTATTGGAAGAAGCCAGCATAGTATCTACCGTAGGCGGAAAGTTAAATCTGCGTACAGATAAGAATCATGCTTCATTCAATACCAAGAAAGGTCAAGTGATCAAAGTAGACGGATCGCTCCGGACTGTGACGCTTTAAAGAATCAAAACCGCCAACCGATTCGCAATGAATGGGTTGGCGGTTCTTGTGAATGCCTCTATTGTAAAATGAATTCTTTCATTTTCTTTTCCCCTGGATAAGCGGTAAATTTATGCTTCAAGCTATCTTGTCCATCATAGATGAGGTAAGACGGGATTCCTGTAAAGTCGAATTGATCCATCAAGGTATTCCATTCTTCTTTAGTCAGATAATAATGTTCGCCATCTATGTTCTTGATTGTTTTATTCCATTCAGGTTGGCTGGACGATGGATTCGTAAGGTAAACGAAAATAACACCCTTGTCTTTCAACTCACTTTTAAGCGGTTTGATTTGTTCCATCGCCGATAAGCAAGGGCCGCACCAAGTTGTCCAGAAATCGACCACTATCACTTTTCCTTTGTATCTGGATATAATGGCATTCATCAATTCGCTGTTAGGAACCGCAGGAGTTTCACGAACAAACACACCGGTTTTTCCCTCAGCTATTTTGATAATCTCTTCATTTCTTCGGAGAAGTATTTTAGCTATCTCTCCTTCTTGATAATATGCGGTGATGTTTTCTTTTTGCTTAACTGATAAAGGCTCTGACTCATCATTGAATTGTTTGACATACGCATGGGCCGCCAATAAGTCATAAAATTGCCCCGAGGCAAATCCGAGCAGTTCTGCCAGAATAGACTTAACGCTGCTGAGCCACTCATGAACCGGAGTGTCGGAGATAGCAGGGATATTCAATCCTTTCGCAGAGAGTATCCGTTGCATTACCAAAGAGAAATCCGAGTTATACAGATATAGAGGATTATCCAGTTGAAATTGTTTCAAGAAAGAATAATAGGAAGCATCCAGTTCTTTGGGCACTAATTGAGCCGCTTCCATATTCTCCGTATAGGTTAAGAGCCGCCCACGCAGATACAATAGAGTCAATTCATTGGATATAAATATTCTGCCGGTATTTGAAAGAACGGCTCCTCTCAATGCATAATCGATTCTTTCTTTCATAAAGGTCACTGATTCATCGGCATACGCTTCAGGGCTCATTTCATATAGCGACTTTGTTTCTCCTGTTTTGGATACAAATCGAGGTACTATTTCTTTGCCGTAACTTTTTTCGTCCAGGGGAGATAACCACCTATTATGATCAGTCTTCGCCAGACTCACTCCATCGGTTTCAATATGGATTTCTATATGGGTCTCCACATCAGATGATAAAGTGACAAAAGTGCCTCCATAGCCAGGTGCTACAACGGAAGCCAGGGCTTTAGAACATTCAATGGGAACTTCGAAATAAAAACGTCCGTCGCCATCCGGAATGGTCTTATAGATACTTTCGTGGGCAGTGACAGGGTTCTGAAAGCGAAGGTTCAAAGAAACCTGTGCCGGAACTGGCGCAAGAATCTTGCCGGACAGTTTGGCTACTCCTGCCCGGATCTGTGGTTCCGGCAATGATGTACCGCTGTCTTGTTGTGCTTGTCCGCATGAATAAAAGCAAGAGCAAACTAGAACGATTATTAGTTTCAGGTAATCTTTCATTGAATTTGTTTTCATTGGAATTATGTTTGTATATTGTTTCTGCTACAAACTTAGGCTATTAAAAAGGAGAATCCAATAGAAATCATGCTTTAGGAAAGTTTTTTAGCGCTCTTCAAAATGCAAATAGTTAACTATTAGGTGATTGTGTTTCGCGTATGGAAACTTTAATTAGGGCTTTATAAGTGTATCCAATTGCTTGACAAAGTGTTCCTGGTCTTTCATCCCTGTCTTTTTACGGATGGAAGTCTTTTTCTTTTGAATAATATTAGGAGTGGATTTCAACAATAGTATGATTTCTTTATTGTTTAGCCCCACCTTTAGTAGACAGCAAATGAGAATCTCTTCCTCATTCAATGCAGGATATGCTTTGGACAACCGGATAAGATAGTCGTCATAAAGTGCATTAACCATTTGAAAGATGTCACGCCAGTCGAAGTTCTCTTTAGGCTCGTATATGATGGCATTTACTCTTTCAAGAACAGTTGCTCCGGACATCTTCTGGTCATCGGTTAAGAATCCCTCCAAAAGATATACTTTCTTCATGAGGTCCATTTGTTTGTATAAAGCATCCCGTAATTTTTTATTCGCTTCATAGTTTTCATCCTCTTGCTTGCCTTGGGGGATTGCCATATATTTTAAGTGGTATATTTGATCTTTTGCCAGTGCCAAAGCTTCTCTGTCCTTATTGCGTTTTTTCTGCATGACGAAGAGTACGATTGCAACAATTAGTGCAAATGAAATAAAACCGATACCCATCCAGAGTTTTTCTATTGTCAATTTACGGTTGGCATTTTGTATGAGTTCAAAATTGTATCTTTTCTGAACTGCTAAGACATTCTGACTTTGTCTTCTGCTATAGATGGAGTCTGCATAGTTACAATAAACTTGAAGGTATTCTAAACTCTTTTGATAATTTCTCCTTGATTCCTCAATCTCCGATAATGTGTAGTAGGTAGCCCCTTTGATTTTACTAAATCCCAAGGAAAGAGTGGCATAGTACAATGCGGAATCTGTTTGGTTTTCTTTAAGATAAATATTCGCAAGATTTAGGTGGATCTCTGGAAGCTGATCGGTATTGTTTGTTTGTAAACTTAATGCTAAGGCATGTTTGGTTGCTTCTAAAGATGAAGCTAAGCTATCCACTCCCAGCAGTGCCAGCCCTATCATCCGATTAAGGCTGATTTGTTGAGGTAGGTCGTTATATTGCACAGCTATATCGAGTGCTTTGTGGTAGTAGGAGAGCGTACTGTCAATGGATTGTTCCAGCAAAAATGTATTGCCAATAGAAGAATAAGTGGCAAGTTCGTTTGGGTACCTTCCTTGGGTGGAGGAGATTTTTCGGACAGCACTCTTAAAATGCGTTCTGGCTTCTTCTCCTAATGTGTATTGTTTAAGATTCAGTATTCCAATGTAGAAGTCGGCCATCGCACTCATATAATTATCCCGGGCAGCATCTGCTGCTGTTCGGGCCTCCATATACAGTTGCATGGCTTTTTCATTGTTGCCTTGTGCATGCATGACCCGTCCGCAGTAAAATTCAGACAGGATCAGGGCTTTAGGGTTGTTTTTCCTCTTATAATAGTCTCTTGCCCGAAAGATCAGAGTATCCGAGGAGATGTTCTCATTAGCTCTGTCTTTGGCCTGTATCAGTCGTAAAGTATATTCTGCAAACTGGGCTTCATTCAGCTCATAAGGATTCCGGATGTAACCAAGGATATGCAAGGCACTGTCAGGATATTGCTCGACAATCGTTTCTACTCTTTGCAAAAGTAAATCAACTTGTTCAGCTTGGCGGTTGCAGGATGCAAACGTTAGTGCGAGGAGGCTGATAAGAAGGATAAACTTCTTCATAAGTCGTGATTGTTAACATTATTCTTTGCGTGTGGGGTGTGCAAAGGTGTTTCTATGTGCAAATGTAGCTGAAATATCTTAATAATCCAACCATTGAAGTAAAACGCCAGAAACTAAGTCTTTTTTGTAAACTCTACTTTCTTATTGATGATAAAATTGTGGTATTCTTATCAATAAGTTTGTTTTTTCTGGATATTTGTAACGGATAATTGGGGCTATTCCTCTGTTTTAGAGGAAAAAATAGAATATGAAGTGTATATTTTGTGCAAATATTCGTATAAACATTCATTATTCTCTATTTGTATACGTTTTTGTTGCCTAAAAATGGAGCGTTGGTCATACGGAAAAGAGCCGAAGGTTTTAAACCCACCGGCCGAAGGTTTTAAACCTTCGAGTTGAATGTTTAAAACCTTCGGTGATTAAGTTCTAACCCCTCGACTAAAAGTCTTTAATTGAGCCAGTTTTGAGCTGGTTAGTATAAAAAGCATTCTGTTTTACTTTGTCATTTGTATATTGATTCCGCTGTTTTATTGATAAAATATTCGTAAAACAGTATGTTTGAATCAAAATGGCGCAAAATTTCAAAAGATGTTTTCGAATTGAATTTTCAAAACCGGGAATCCTTCGAGTTTTGAGAGGAAGGTCTCCTTCTGTGTTAAAACAAACAATTCTGCAGGGCATAGAAATGACAAATTGATAAAACTGACAAAAAGTCAATTTATTGGATGAAACTATACATTGATTCGCCTGTTTTTTCTGTCCTACTTTAAAAAGTATTTCTATAACTACGCACAATTAATAGTAAAGGAGAAGATATACAGATAAACCTTACAAATATTTCACCCGGATTAGAATATTTAACTGCAAATTAACCGGGGAATTAATAGCCTCATTAATGGACATGCCCGATATTTGCATCATTGATTCATGAAAAACTGTTATAACGAAGTACTATGAAGATTTGGTTACAATACTACCTGTACAAGGACTTGGAACACCAGTTCCTGCGCGATGGTGACCGTTCTTCGCTGGAATGTTTGAACAAAGCCTACTACTCGGGCGATTGGTCGATTATGAACTAACTAAATAATACATAGTATGCGAAATCTGAAAAAAGGAATGCTGGTATTGAGCTTGTTGCTCTGCGCAGCGGTAACCGGGGCGAAAGTAACGCTCCCGACAGTATTGAGTGATAATATGGTGCTGCAACAGCAAACCTCCGTCAAGCTCTGGGGCGAAGCAACTCCCAAAGCTAGGGTCACCGTAAAAACCGGTTGGGATAATAAGACATATGCCACTCCGGCCGACGGCAGTGGAAAATGGTTGCTGACAGTAACTACCCCGAAGGCAGGCGGGCCCTACGAGATCTCCTTCTCTGATGGCGAAGAGCTCCGGTTAAAGAACGTGCTGGTGGGCGAGGTCTGGCTGTGCTCCGGACAGTCGAATATGGAAATGCCTATGCGTGGCTTCGACCGTCAGCCTCTCTTCGGTACGCAGGATATCATCGTTAAGGCTAAACAACGTACCCCCATCCGTATCTACACTACGGATTCCCGTAACGGAACATGGGTGCGCCAGTTCAATAAACAACCCCAAGCCGACTGTCAGGGCGAATGGCTGGAAAATACTCCGGCCAACGTAGCCAATACCAGCGCCGTAGCTTATCTGTTCGCTGCTTATCTGCAGGAAGTACTCGAAGTTCCTGTAGGCATCATCGTTTCTTCCTGGGGCGGTTCCAAGATCGAAGCATGGATGAGCCGGGAAGCCATTGCCCCGTTCAAGCAGATCGACCTGTCGATACTCGACTCTGATGCGGAAGTAAAGAATCCCACCGCCACTCCGTGCGTGCTGTACAATGCCAAGATTGCTCCGCTGACCAACTTTGCCATTAAGGGACTCCTGTGGTACCAGGGCGAAAGCAACCGTGACAATGCCGATCTATACACCCAGCTCAGTGCAGCCTTTGTCAAAGACCTGCGTGCCCGTTGGGGAGTAGGCGAGTTTCCCTTCTACTACGTGCAAATCACTCCATTCAACTACGAAGGTCCGGATGGCACCTCGGCCGCCCGCTTCCGCGATGCACAGACAGCATGCATGAAGGCCATACCTAACTCGGGTATGGTAACTACGGGAGATGTCGGTCATCCCGTCTTCATCCATCCTACAGATAAGAATACGGTAGCCAACCGATTGGCCTACTGGGCGCTGGCGAAGACTTACAATCAGGCAGGGTTCTCCTATGCACCACCCGTATACGACTCGATGGAGATTGCCGGCGATAAGATCTATATCAACTTTGGCAAGGAAACCCGTCGCGGGATATATCCCATGTGGACTTCGCTGAAAGGCTTCGAGATAGCAGGTGAGGACCAGGTGTTCCATCCGGCTTTCGCAGAGATAGAGACCAAGAGCTGCCGGTTGGCGGTCTCGTCTAAAGATGTTCCCAACCCCGTCGCTGTGCGTTATGCGTACAAGAACTATGTGGAAGCTACTATCTTCGACGTATCGGGCCTACCGGTAGCACCTTTTCGTACGGATAACTGGTAACAAACGCCAGCTAAGTATACAATCACCATGAATAAACAGATAACCACACAGAGTAGGCAGAGTAGGTTTGCGGCGGGGAGTAAGCTCCTCGCTGTCCTGCTCGTGTGCCTTGCTTCGCTTACTACTTATGCACAGCAGCCTGTTGCCGGTTTTTTCTCCGAAACGGACAAGCAGAACATCCGGACATCGGCACAGACTGATTGGGGGAAGACCATCCTCGACACCCTGAAAGCACAGGTGGTCGAACGGTTGAAGCACTCCCTGAAACTTCCGGAAGAAGAAGGAGGGCATCTGCACGATTACTTCTGCCCGGTGCACAACGTTTACCTCGACTTTGACTGGGAGAAGCCTCATGAACACTTCTGTGGTTTCTGCGGCAAGTCTTGGCAAACCGACCGTATCGACTGGGCATGGATCACGGAATTGCACAACCGCAACCGCTCGTTCCTCACCTCGTGCATGTATCTCTACCTCGGTACGGGCGATAAGCAGTATGCTCGCCATATCCGCAACCTACTGATGGAGTATGCCGATAAATACCCCGGCTACCATGTACATGACAAGGCGCGGAACAGTACCAACCCGGCCGACTACAGTGCCAAACTGTATGCCCAGAGCCTCGACGAGTCGGGTTGGTTCAGCGAAGCCTGCCGGGCTTACTCGGTGGTGAAACCTACTCTGACCGCTAAGGAGATCGTCCGGATAGAAACGCGTCTGTTTCGTGAAGCAGCCAACCTGTTACTGAAGCGGGGAGGCGGGGGCAACTGGCAGATGTGGAACAACAGCGGAGTAGCCGCTCTGGGTGTGGTATTGAATAACGATAGCATTGTCGATGTAGCTCTTCGGGCGCCGAAGGTAGGCCATCGAGACATGATGCGCAGCCATGTCAATCGCGACGGATGGTGGAACGAGAACTCAGCCAACTATCACTTCTTTCCTCTGCGCGCCATTCTGCTCACTGCCGATGCCGTGCGCGGACGGGGAGACAACCTGCACGACCGCCAACTGGAGTATATGCTTCAGGCACCGATCAAGAGCCTTTATGCCGATCTCACCTTTCCTTCGCACAACGATGGATGGTACGGTGAATCCCTTCCATCGCAAGCACAGCTCTACGAATGGGGGTATGCCCGTTATAGGAATCCCCTGTTTATGGAAGCCTTGCAGGCCTGTTATGTCCATACGCCCCGGCTTAGTCCGGAAGCCCTGCTCACTGCCACGGATATCCGGGGAACAGGTCAGACCCCTACCTTGGAAAGCTATCTCTTTGCCCGCACAGGCTATGCCATGTTGAGGAATGGGGGCAATACGGTGATCCTGAAATACGGCCCATCGGGCGGTGGACATGGTCACCCGGACAAGCTCTCTATCTCCGTGCACAACGGCCGTTCGGAGATACTGCCCGACTTCGGTACCTGCGCCTACGGAATTCCCGATTACCTGAACTGGTACAAACGGACTCTCTCGCACAATACCGTTGTGGTCGACTTCAAGGATCAGAAACCATCGACTGGACAATTGGTCAACTTTGAACCGAACAGTGTCGAGGCCTACGCCGACGAAGCCTATCCCGGCGTACAGATGACCCGTCGCCTCTCACTCGACGGCAGCCGCTTGCAGGAAGAGTTCGAATGCATCTCCCAGGAGGTTCATACGTATGACTACGTACTCCTGCTGACGGAAAAGCCCATCATCGCAGGGACATTTGTCCCCGCTGAACTGCATGAAAATGTATCTTACGAGCAACTGAAAGAAGTGCGGAAAGCAACATTCCACAAGCCATTCTCCCTCTCCACTCCTTCGGCGGATATCACCTTTCAGGTAGATACACAAGAACCGTTTACCGTATTCATAGGGGAAGCATCGGGCGTGCCGCCTACCAACCCGAGCGTGAAGACCGTTACGGGTTCCGAACGGCGACCGGTGCAACCTTGCTATCCGGTAATCATCCGTACCCGAGATGAAAATATGCGAATAACTTCCGGGTGGGTGCTTCGATGAAGATAATCCGCCGGTTGATGTGTTTTTTTTCATGGGCAGAGTGGTATAATTGCGCAATTAATGCGATATTTGCAAAACCCTTGTAAACTAGTGCCCGTGAAAAAAGCCATGAAATATATCTTTTTGTTCTGTTTGACTTGCCTGTGTCTCACTGTTCAGAGTAAGACGGATACCGGTTACGGACTGATGTTCAAGTCATATGATGTGGAGAAGGAAGAACGTACCGGTCTGGAGCTAACGTCGCGTAGCCCATTGTCTTGTGGTGATGGTTTTATTCTTGAATTCGATATCCGCTTCACACAGGTACACTACAATTTCGGATATATCCTCCGGTTGGTGACCGAGGACAACCGCCACATCGACCTGTTGCTGAGCCGTACACGCAACAGCAAGACGCTCGAACCGCAAATTACTTCCATTTATAAATCGGCCGAAGTACTCTCCAATCATCTTTTTGCCGACCTGAAGGTGGGCTTCGACGAATGGTTTCACATACAACTTATGGTGGACCAGCGCAAGGGCATATATAGGCAGGTGGTGAACGGCGTGGCGTTCGAGAAGCAGGACGACAGTTTCAAGGGGTTCGATAAGTTCAACATCGTTTTCGGGAAGAACAATACCCCATTCTACCAGACCAGCGATGTGCCCTCGATGGCCGTACGTGATATCCGTCTGAATCATCTAAGCGGGCGGCAGCTATATTATTGGCGCATGTCCGAGCACACCCATGAAGGCGTATACGATGAACTGGATCAACGTTTGGCGACCTGTGAGAATCCCGACTGGATCATCGATACACATGCCCATTGGAAGAAAACCATGAGCTTCACTGCAGGGGCCAATCCGCAAATATGTTTCAATCCGCAGAAGAATGAAGTGGCTTTTGCCGACAAGAAATCCTTCTTTACCTATCATATACCAAGCGCTGTGCTCGATACGGTGAACAACTGGAGCGGATTCCCTTCGGGCAGTATGGCCAACCAGTTACTCTTTCATTCGCTGGACAGCCTTTATTTTACGTACAACTTTACCGATGAGGCAGACCTGTACGATGCCGGGCAGCGAACTTGGGGGCGACAGGCTCCCGATCCTACCGAACCGGTGTATTGGCACCACAACCGCTACTTCTCACCAGCCGACAATACGTTGTACACGTTTGGCGGATATGGTTTCCATCTTTACAAGAACGATATCAATACCTATCACTTTCCTACGAAGAGTTGGAAGAGATTTGCTTATGAAGGCGGCGTCAGGATCCCTCCCCGTTACCTCGGGGCGCTTGGAGTGGTCGATGAGCATCATCTGCTACTCTTTGGTGGGTATGGAACCGAATCGGGTGACCAAGAACTATCGCCGCACAATTACTATGACCTCTATATGTTCAACACCCAGACCCGGCAAGCCCGGAAGGTATGGGAGTTGAACCCGGAGCAGCACAACTTTGTTGTGGCCAATTCGTTGGTGGTCGATACGCTCAACAACTGTTTCTATGCCTTGTGCTTCCCTCATCAAAAGTTCAATACGTTCCTGCAACTCTATCGTTTCTCGTTGGAGAAGCCGGAGTACAAGATGCTGGCCGACAGTATTCCGTACCAGTTCAATGATACCCATTCGTATGCCGACCTGTATCTTAGTGCGGACAAGAAGCAGTTGGTGGCGGTTACTTCCTACACGGACGAGAAGGCCGAGAAGGCCACTATCTCCCTCTATACATTGGCCTACCCGCCGCTGAATGAAGCCGAACTCTATCAGCAGTTGGCTATCGGTGGCAGGTCTTGGATCTGGTTTGCCGGCTTGGGGATAGTCGTGTTGGTTGTGGGCGGGATTATCTATATCAGAAAGCGGAAGCATGCACGCCCGGTCACGATTGTTGTTCCGTTGGCTACTTACGCAGCATCGGGAAATCCTCTTCTGGACGTGGAGAAAGATGAGGCTTACGACCCGATTGGTGGGTTGAGGCCGCTCAACGAAAACGATCCTAAGCAGACCATTCAGTTATTTGGAGGTTTCCAGGTGCGCGACAAAGATTCGAAAGTTATCACCGGAGAGTTTACCCCGGTGTTGAAGCAACTGTTCCTCCTTATCTTATTATATACGTTGAAGGACGGGAAAGGTATCTCCTCGGTGAAGTTGCGTGAGATTCTCTGGTTCGATAAGAGCGACGAAAGTGCCAAGAACAACCGCGGTGTCTCCATCAGCAAGCTGAGGATGATCTTTGAGAAGATCGGTGAGATAGCCATTAACGGGCAGAACTCTTACTGGACGGTACACTTCGGCGATACCATCTACTGCGACTACTACGAGGCTCTGATACTGATGAGCCGTTTGGACAAGGCGCCTACGCTACGGGATATCAAGCGTCTGGTAACAGTCGTATCGGCCGGCGAGCTGTTGCCCAACCTGCAAACGGAGTGGGTCGACACGTTCAAGTCCGACTTCTCCAACCGCCTCATCGACTTGCTGCTGAAACTCCTCTCGCAACCGGAACTGGAACTTACCCCGCCGATGAAGATCAACATTGCCGATGCTATCTTTGCCCATGACTCACTGAACGAGGATGCATTGAGCATCAAGTGTTCTTTACTGGTAGAGATGGGTAAGAACGGATTGGCGCGGAAGGTGTATGATTCCTTCGTCAAAGAGTATCAGGCGCTGTTTGGTACCGATTTCAAGATCACATTCGAACAAATTATCTCTTAACTCATTCGGTTAATCGCAAATTAATCGCAAGGTTAACGGGGACCTCCTATTTTTGTCTTGCAATCAAGGCAAAGTTTTTTATTCATTTATATCAACGATATGAAATACACCTTTACGATTATCTTCCTGGCTGTGGCTACCCTTTGCGGTGCCCAGAAAAAAAGCTCCATTTACAAGAAAGAATGGATAGATTTCAATAAGAACGGCGTGAAAGACGTCTATGAAGATCCGAAGGCATCTTTGGACGACCGCATTGAAAATCTGCTGTCACTGATGACGCTCGAAGAGAAAACCATGCAGATGGTAACGCTCTACGGTAGCGGTCGGGTGCTGAAAGACCCGCTCCCCACTCCCCAATGGAAAACATCGCTCTGGAAGGACGGCGTCGGCAATATCGATGAACAGCACAACGGACTGGGAACGTTCGGTTCCGAATTCTCCTTCCCCTACAGTAAGTCGGTCGAAGCCCGGCAGACCATCCAACGCTGGTTTGTGGAGGATACCCGCCTGGGTATTCCAGTGGACTTTACCAACGAGGGTATCCGCGGATTGTGTCATGACCGCGCCACCATGTTTCCTGCGCAGTGCGGACAAGGAGCCACCTGGAACAAATCGCTTATTGCTCGCATGGCCGAAGTGGAAGCCGATGAGGCTCTGGCTCTGGGGTATACCAATATCTATTCGCCCATTCTCGATATAGCCCAGGACCCCCGTTGGGGCAGGGTCGTGGAGTGCTACGGAGAAGATCCTTACCACGTGTCGCAACTGGGCCGGCAGATGATCGAAGGCTTGCAAAAGAAAGGACTGGTCGCTACTCCCAAACATTTTGCCGTGTACAGTATCCCGGTGGGCGGACGTGACGGTGCTACTCGTACCGATCCGCACGTAGCTCCGCGGGAGATGCGTACCCTCTATCTGGAACCGTTCCGGGTAGCCTTTCAGGAAGCCGGTGCCTTGGGCGTAATGAGTTCGTACAATGATTATGACGGAGTGCCTGTTACCGGCAGCTCCTATTTCCTCACAGAGATACTGCGTAAAGAATGGGGATTCCGCGGCTACGTGGTATCGGATAGCGAAGCGGTGGAGTTCATCAGAACTAAACACCGGGTGGCCGAAACCGAAGAGGATGCCGCAGCGATGGCTGTTAATGCCGGGCTGAACATCCGTACCAACTTTACACCTCCCGAAAATTTCGTACTTCCTTTACGCAAAGCCATCGAGCAAGGGAAAGTCTCTATGCATACCATCGACGACCGGGTGCGTGACGTCCTGCGGGTGAAGTTCATCCTTGGTCTGTTCGACCAACCCTATAAGGGCGATGCCCGCGCAGCGGAGAAGATAGTACATTCCTCTGCACACCAGTCCGTATCGCTTGATGCCGCTCGTCAATCCATCGTGCTCTTGAAGAATGAGAACAACCTGCTCCCTCTGAATAAGCAGACCCAAAAGATAGCCCTGATAGGCCCCAATGCCGACGAGAAGAAAGAACTGACCTGTCGTTACGGCCCTGCCAATCCGTATATCACTACGCTGCGTGAATACCTCGGCGGTTACCTGCCCGGCAGCGAAATCACTTACGCTAAAGGTTGTGAGATCGTGGATGCCCGTTATCCGCAAAGCGAGATTCTGCCTCTCCCACTCAATGCTGCCGAACAACAGATGATAGACGAGGCAGTAGAAGCTGCCCGCCAGTCGGATGTAGCCATTGTGGTGCTGGGAGGCTCGGAAGTGACGGTCCGGGAAGATAAGTCGCGTACCGATCTGAACCTGCCCGGCCGGCAGATGGACTTGCTCAAAGCTGTACAGGGCACGGGACGTCCGGTAGTGTTGGTCTTGATCGACGGACGCGCTTCGACCATCAACTATGCAAAGGAGTATATTCCGGCTATCGTCCATGCTTGGTTCCCGGGCGAATTCTACGGACGGGCCATTGCCGAGGTCTTGTTTGGTGACTACAACCCGGGAGGAAAACTTCCCGTTACCTTCCCGAAATCCGTCGGGCAGATTCCTTTTGCTTTTCCATTCAAACCGGGTTCGGATGCTACATCCGAGTATGCTGTCTACGGTGCTTTGTATCCGTTTGGCTACGGGCTGAGCTACACCACATTCGAGTACGGTAGTCTGAACATCACTCCGCAGGAGCAGCAAGCCGAAGGCGACGTACAAGTGTCTTGTACCGTGAAGAATACGGGCATCCGGACGGGCGACGAGGTGGTACAGCTCTACATTCGCGATGAATTCAGCAGTGTCACTACGTACACCAAAGTATTGCGTGGCTTCGAACGTGTCACCCTCCAACCGGGCGAGACTAAACAGGTGACCTTCCGCCTCACGCCGCAAGATCTGGCTCTGTGGGATATCAACAACCGTTTCCGGGTGGAACCAGGTTCTTTCGAAGTACAGGTAGGTACATCTTCCCAGGATATCCGTCTGAAAGGCCGCTTCCATATTCAATAGTTAGGTAAGAAATAGTATAATTCTATTTTTGCAGTAGTTTAGCAAGAGCAGGTATTCCGGTATCTGCTCTTGTTTACTTATGTGCATCTTGTACATCGTCCCCCGGCGAGTAAAGAAACTTTCCTCTACATGATAAAGCGCTTTCCTCTTTTGTTGTGCCTTTAACATTCCAGAAAGCTCCATTTTGTCAGGATAAAAGCTAACAAATCGATTAATTCAACTATTTTTGAATTAATACTGACAATTAATAGAAAATTAACCCGCAAGGTAATATCACGGTGCCATTTTTGCAAAAGATTAATGCCCCTCATTTGGCGGCTCTACAGTTTAAATTATAGTATTATGAAAAGACTTCCTGGTAAAAACAACAACAAAATGGCGCATCGGTCTTTCCTTCCCAATGCCCTTCACGATTCTGGTTGACAGTTACCCAAACTATCAATCGCCTATGTATTATTATGAAGCTACACCCCTAGCTTGAACTCCAACCGAAAGAGCATCGGAATTCATGAAGAACGGCCGTTACTTAAATCATCTAAAGATGTGAATGACTCCTCGCTCCCCGGTTCCATCCTAAAATATGAGAACACTTATTAATCTACTTATTATAAAACTTGATTTCATGAGAATAGCAGAGAATAAACCAAAGCCCCAATCCGGCGTTCGCAGTCGGGGGCAGGCAACTGTGCGACTGATGGCCGCTGTGCTGGTCTCCATTTGTTTCGCTTTGCCGGGCTACGCGCAAAACAAAACGATCTCCGGAAAGGTGGTCGATTCGTACGACGAAGCCATTATCGGAGCCAGTATCATGGCAGACAAAACAGCGATCGGAACCATAACCGATCTGGATGGTAACTTCAAACTCGATGTACCAGCGGGCACCAAGCAGTTAAAGGTGTCGTACATCGGTTACATTGTACAGACGGTCGATGTATCGGCCACGAACGTAGTCAGAATCACCCTGAAAGAGGATACCCAGAAATTGGACGAAGTAGTGGTCGTAGGTTTCGGTACGCAGAAACGTGTGAACCTCACCGGTTCGGTAGCGGCTGTGAGCAACAAGGAATTGAATCTCACCAAGAACCAGAATACGCAGAACATGCTGACGGGCAAGGTTCCCGGAGTGCGCGTCATCCAGAAAACATCTGAGCCGGGTGAGTTCAACAACCAGTTCGATATCCGTGGCTTCGGTGCCCCGCTGATCGTCATAGACGGTGTACCCCGTGGTAACGATAGCTTTGCCCGTCTGTCGCCGGACGAAATCGAGAGCATCTCGGTGCTGAAAGACGGATCGGCCGCTGTGTACGGTGTGAAGGCAGCAAACGGTGTGGTGCTCGTTACTACCAAGAAGGGTGAAGCTGGAAAGGTGAAGATCTCGTACAACGGATACTATGGTGTTCAGTCGCCAGCCGACTTGCTGAAACCGGTAGGCGCCGTGAACCGTATGATTCTGTTCAACGAAAAGAGCATGCGCAGTCTCGACAATCCGAAACTGACCTATACCGACGAGCAGATCAACGAGTATCTGACTGGTGGCAAGGTATCTACCGACTGGTACGATGCCACCCTGACCAATACAGCCGGCCAGCAGCAGCACAATGTGAGCGCCAGTGGCGGTACACAGAAGGTAGACTATTTCGTCAACTTTGCTTACTCGCAACAGGATGGTTTCTTCAAGAGTGGCGACCTGAACTACAACCGCTACAACCTTCGTTCCAACATCAACGCGCAGATTACCGAGCGTTTGAAGATCGGCTTGAACATGAACGGCATTCTGGACAGCAAATACAGTCCGAGCACTGCCATTTGGGAAGTGTACAAGCAACTGTGGCGCCTCGTGCCCGATGATGCTGTCTATGCCAATGGTAACTCGCAGTATTTTCAGCGCAACCGCTCGGCCTCCGACGTACAGAACACCGTGGCAGTGACACGGGCCGATGTAGCCGGTTACAAGAAGAATATCAACAAGATATTCCAGTCGACAGCTACTGCGTCGTACGACGTTCCCTATATCAAGGGACTTACCGCCAAGGGAATGTTCACCTTCGACAATACCATTGCCGACAATTCGACTTACAAGCAACAGTTCAATG
The DNA here is from genome assembly GCA_031554505.1 of Bacteroides sp. Taxonomy (GTDB): domain Bacteria; phylum Bacteroidota; class Bacteroidia; order Bacteroidales; family Bacteroidaceae; genus Bacteroides. The sequence goes on from JAVBVI010000006.1 coordinate 77,458, forward strand.
AGTACGAGTACAACGCTGTGAACCAGACCTATGTGCCCACTGCCAAGAACGGTCCCACTAACCTAGAACGTAAATACCGCAATGCTGAGACACGTTTGTGGCAGGTATCGCTGAACTACAGCCAGATGTTTGCCGGCAAGCACAATGTCGCCGGATTGTTGTTGTGGGAAGAGTCGCACAGCAAGGGTGACAACATTCGCGCTTACCGTCAGTTCTCCATTCCATTGCCTTACCTCTTCGCGGGCGAATCCAACGACAAGCAGGTAGGTACAGCCGATTCGAACGACATCTACGAATATGCTTCGAACAGCTTGGTAGGTAAGTTCAACTACGACTATGCCGGCAAGTACCTGGCCGAATTCAGTTTCCGTTACGACGGATCGTCCAAGTTCCCGAGCAATAAGCAATGGGGCTTCTTCCCCAGTGCCTCTGTGGGATGGCGTCTGTCCGAAGAAGCATTCGTGAAAGAATCGCTCTCCTTCATGCAGAACTGGAAGCTTCGTGCATCGTTCGGTGTAGTGGGCGATGACTCGGCAGTGGATTACCAGTTTATCGGCGGATACAACTATCCGAACACCGATGGTGGCAAGTACGACAAATATCCCACCGGATATGTATTCAGTAATAACTACGCCAACGCGCTGGGCTTCCGCATCACGCCGAATCCTAACATCACCTGGTACACCTCGAAGACGTACAACATCGGTATGGATGCCGATATGTGGGGTGGTCTGCTGGGCTTCTCACTCGATCTCTTCCAACGTGACCGCGACGACCTGCTGGCCGACCGTCTGGTGAGCATCCCAGGAACCTTCGGGTCGAAGATGCCGCAGGAAAATATCAACAGCGACCGTACCCGCGGTATTGAGTTGGAGTTGAGACATCACCACAGCATCGGCGACTTCACGTACAATGTATCGGGTAACATCGCCCTGACACGCTCGCAATGGCGTTACAAAGAACAATCGCCTTTCGGCAACTCGTATGACAACTGGCGCAACAACCGCAACAACCGTTACAAAGACATCTGGTTTGGCTGGGGTAACGGTGGCCGCTACACTACCTATGATCAGATCGTGTACTCACCCGTGTTCACCGATAATGGAAAACTGCCGGGCGACTACATCTACGAAGACTGGAACGGCGACGGTATCATCGACGAAGCCGACCGTCACCCCATCGCTACGGCTACCGATGCCGATAAGAGCGACTTCCAGGACAAGCGTAACTATCCGTTGCTCAACTTCGGTCTTACCCTCTCGGCACAATGGAAAGGATTCGACATCAGTATGTTGTTCCAGGGAGCAGGCATGTCGTACATTGCTTACGGCGACCAGTTGGGCACACCGCTGAACTGGAACGGTAACGCTCTCGACCTCTTCCTCGACCGTTGGCATCCGTCCGACCCGACGAAGCACCCGTACGATCCTGCCAACACCTGGATCAGCGGGTACTACGCCTACGGTTCGGTTACGCCCGACATGAACTCATCGTTCGCCATCCAGAACGGAAGTTACCTGCGTATGAAGTCTGTTGAGTTGGGATATACCATTCCCAACCGCCTGTTGGCCAAGGTAGGAGCCCGCAACCTCCGCCTGTACGTGAATGCTTACAATCTCTTCACCCTCACCGACGTGAAAGGAGTAGACCCCGAACGTCCGTCCGAACTCTTCGGCTACATGTACCCGCTGAACCGCACGGTGAACTTTGGTGTAAGTCTTGATTTCTAATCCATAAATTCTGAAAGACATGAAAAAAAATATAGCATACGTAATCATGACCGCCTTCATGGGACTGTTCGTGGGATGCCAGTCGCTGGATATTCCGCCGATCAACATCATGCAGGACGAAGATATCTACAACGAAGGAGGTATCAAAGCCTATATGGCCGCCCTTTACGGCCGCTTGCCCATCGATGACTTCAATGTGTCCAACGAAGGCAACTACAATGGATACTTTAGCTGGAATAACATCGTATGGCCCATGCTGAGTACCGGCGAAACGGTAAACCGTAACAACACAGGTATCTACACTCCCGAAAAGGGTTACTGGACTCCGGGTTACGAGATCATCCGTAATGCCAACAACCTGATCGAAAAGTTGCCATCCTACGTAGGTACGCTGCCCGGAGCCGAAAGCTGGTTGGGCGAAGCCAAGTTCATCCGCGCTTATGTGTACTTCCAATTGGTGAAACGCTACGGCGGTGTGCCCATCCTGGAGAAAGCACAGCAGATAGACGAGAACCTGGAAGTGCCGCGCAACAGTCACGAACAGTGCTACGACTTCATCCTGACCGACCTGGACTACGCCATCGATAACATGGTAGCCAAGAGCGACAAGGGACGTGCCAACAAGTATGTAGCCGCTGCGTTCAAGTCGAGAGTAGCCTTGTATGCCGGAAGCATCGCCCGCTACGGACAGAAGTTCAATCACACTGTGGACGGCGTATTACTGTGCGGACTGCCCGAGAACAAAGCCTACAACTACTTCCAGCAGGCATGGGATGCCGCTAAGTTGGTCGACGAAGGTGGATACGCTCTGTACAAAGGGGATGCCGACAAGGCCGAAAACTTTGCGAATATTTTCGTGAAGGCTGACTATAGCTCGGAGTCGATCTTCCTCCGCCAGTACGACTATACGAACTACGTACATAGCTTCGACGCTGTATACAGTCCTCCTCGTATGACGTCGACCTATGGCGATCGCTACAATGTGACGCTGGAATACGTGGAACTGTTCGATGGTCTGCCCATCGACCCGGCTACGGGTAAGCTCAAAACGACCGATGACGAAGGCAACTACATCGTTTACGACGGTCCGTTCGAACTGTTCCGCAACGCAGAACCGCGTCTGAGAGGTTCGGTACTCCTGCCCACTGAAGTATTCAAAACCGTTGAAGTGGATATCCGCAGAGGCATCATCAAGGAAGATGTCGATCCGTCTACCAAGATTCAAAAGATGGTGGCCGACGATTACAATACCACCACTGCATACAGCAACAACGCTTTCTTCAAGGCGAATATTGTAGAAAGCACCGCTGCCGTATTGACGCAGACTCCGTACACCACCTCTACCGGGGCTCAGTTGTACATCAACGGGCTGGACGGTCCGGCGAATGGCGGAAGCAACAATACGTTGACCGGTTTCCACGGACGCAAATGGCTGAATCCCGCGCTCACCCCGTCGGGCACCCGCCTGCACGAGTCGTTCAATTCATGGATTGACATCCGCTATGCCGAAGTTTTGCTGAACCGCGCCGAAGCAGCGTTGGAGTTGGCACAGAACGGCCAGGCTACCTATCAGAGCACAGACATGCAAGCCGACGCTTTCGACTGTATGAACAAGGTGCGCGAACGGGCAGGAGCCAACCTGCTGGCTAACAAATCAGAGCTCTCTGCCGATGCAGGATACAAGCGTGGCGAAGGTCCGGGCGGATTCGTTCTGGCGCCTACCCGCGGCTTGCAACTCATCCGCGTGGAACGCTACAAAGAACTTTCTTTCGAGCACAAGATCTATTGGGACCTGCGTCGTTGGTTCACCTTCGACCAGCAGATCTATAACTACCGTCGTCGTATGCTGAATCCGTTCATGTTCGCCAAGGGTGCTACGGTACAAGAGAACAGTATCCCCGTGGGCAAGTACATCTACGATACACGTATCTGCGAACGTTCGAACAATAGCTTGACTTTCGCTACGAAGTACTACTACGAGAGAATTCCCGATGGCCAGTTGAAGACCAACCCGCTGTTGAAACAAAATGCTCAATATTAATTTATTAACTCGGACAATTATGAAAAAGATAGTTTATATCGTATCCATGATCGGCCTTCTGATGGGCTTCACGGCTTGCGAGAAAGACAATTACGATGCGCCCGACGCAATTATCCAGGGACGTATTCTGGATCACAACGGAAGCCAACTGCAAACCGAGCAGGGAAGTGGTAATATGCGCATCAAGATGGAGGAACTGAGCTGGAGCAAAGGTGATGCTTCGGTAGTGGTGACCCCAACGTACCTGAACGTGAAGCAGGATGGTACGTATACCAACAACAAGATGTTCTCCGGCGAATATCGCATGACGCCCGTCGAAGGTGCGTTCTATCCGTACAGTACGGAAGGTGAGATCGTGAAGATCGGCGGTACTACCACGAAGGACTTTACCGTGACTCCGTACCTGGATATAGAGTGGGTGAGTCGCCCCAGCCTCACGGCCGATAACAAAATCACTTGCTCGTTCAAGTTTAAGCGGAATGCCGTGGCAGGATTGGTTATGCCCGACCTGAACAACGCCCGTCTGTGTGTAGCTACTACCCAGTATGTGGGTAACAACAATAACGACAGCCAGATAGCAGGTGGTACCGTGACGGTAACCAATGGGCAGGAAGGTGCGGTCATTACCCTCACTTCGGCCACAGCCGTACGCTTCACCAACCTGACGTACTTTGTGCGGGTAGGGGTGTGCTGCAACGATAATTTCAAGAAGTACAATTACACGGATATTCAAACTGTTAAGGCAAATTAGTTTTTCAGGTAATTAAGACTATCCTGGGCTGTCTGTTTGGTGACAGCCCAGGATCTTAACTAAACGAAGTTTTACAATAGGTTTTATTTTATATTTACCAAAATGAAGAATACAAAAACAATCTGTACGTATTTCCTGCTCGCTACATTGGGGATGAGTAGCACTTTTGCCCAACAAACGACACAGGAATACCGTTTCTCTACCTCTGGAGAAACACTAAACACTATCGGAAGAGGAGAGTGTAGCACAGCCAACGGCGTGCTGAAGTCAAAAGACTCGTATGCTTGCTTTGGCGAGCCGAATGGGAGTGACTACACCATCACCTTCAAAGCTCGCAGTCCCAAAGATGCGGAGCAAGTACAAATCTGGTCGGGATTTCGGGCATACAACCGCTTTGACCGCTACGTACTGGGCCTTAAAGGAGGTTTGCAGGACGACATCTACCTGAGCCGAATGGGGTATATGGGTACCGACGAGCTGCTGGACATCCGTTCGGTGGACTTCCACCCTGTACCTGGTGAGTGGTATAACTTTAAGATTGAAGTATGTGGTAACCGTATACGGGTGTTCCTGAACAACGAAACGCTTCCGCGCATCGACGTGACGGACAAGAACAGCCGTCTGGCTCCCTCGGGACAAGTTACCCTGGGTGGTGGATGGATAGAAACGGAATTCGACGACCTGACCATCACCCCGCTGGCACCCGATGCATTGGCTGGTGTGCCACAACAGGTGTACGAAAAGAAACTTACTGCACAACAAAAGGAAAGCATGCGGAAGACATCGAGAACCGCTTACCAGCCTGTAACGGTAGCCGCGGTGAACGAGACCCGTACGGAGGTTACGCTCGATGGCAACTGGCTCTTCCTGCCGGACTATGAAGCGGATCCCCAACAAAAGGAGGCGCAACCGGCTACCGCCGATAACCAGTGGCATGTGATGAATGTGCCCGACTTCTGGAACCCCATCCGCATCTGGCTGCATGGTGAGACGATGGGCAAGTTTGCCAAGGGGGTGTCGGATACGTATTACCAGAAAGAGACCGAACGCTGCGAGAACTACACTTTTGACTTCCGCAAGACCAAAGCGGCTTGGTATCGCCAGTGGGTGGAGCTTCCGGCCAACGTGTCGGGCAAGCAGATGGAGCTGGTGTTCGACGCTATCTCGAAGATGGCCGATGTGTATGTCAACGGTACCAAAGTTGTATCCAATGTGGGTATGTTCGGTGAAATCAAGGCGGATGTGTCTGCTTTGCTGAAACCGGGCAAGAACCTGATTGCCGTTTATGTCACTAAAGACTATGTGAAGATTGACGATGCTGACAAGATTGTCGATGTAGCTGTTACGGTGCCGGTGACGAACAAGATGCTGAAAGATATCGCCCACGGTTTCTATGGGGACGACCCTGCCGGTATCTGGCAACCGGTGTCGCTCGTCATCACCAATCCGGTGAAGATCGAAGATGTGTTCATCAAGCCGGCGCTCGATGGGGCTACTTTCGAGGTGACTGTGAAGAACCACTCTACCAAGAAGAACCGGTTCGATATGTCGACTAATATCTTCGAGAAAGCTACCGGTAATCTGTTCTATACTGAACAGTCTATGGGCAAGGTAGAACTTGCTCCGGGCGAAGAACGGGTGCTGACTTACGCAGTGGCTAAGTTGAAGCCGCGCTTGTGGACACCGCAGTCGCCCAATATGTACGACTTTGTGTTCCAGTTGACTGCTAACAATCAGCTGATGGATCGGATGACCGTTTGCTCGGGCTTCCGTACTTTCGAGTCGCGCGACGGACTGCTTTACCTGAATGGCATACCATACTGGCTGCGTGGAGGAAACCATACACCGTTTGCCCTTGCACCTAACGACTTGACGCTGGCCAACACCTTCTACCAGGTCATGAAGGCAGGCAACCTCGAGGTGACCCGCACGCATACTACTCCGTACAATAAGCTCTGGATTGATGCCGCCGACCGTAACGGTGTCGGTATCAGTCACGAAGGCACCTGGCCTTGGCTGATGATCCAGGAATCCATGCCCGATCGCCACCTTATCGACATGTGGGCTAAGGAATACCTCGGCCTGATGAAGAAGTACCGCAACCATCCGTCTATCTTCTTCTGGACGATCAACAACGAGATGAAGTTCTACGACAACGAACCCGATCTGAAGAAACGTCGCGAGAAGATGGAGATTATCTCCAACGTGGTGAGACAGATGCGCAAGGTAGACCCCACAAGGCCTATCTGCTTCGACTCGAACTACCGTCGTAACGTGGCCAAGCAAGGCGAAGCTTTCTACGAAGGCATCGACGATGGCGATATCGATGATATCCACTCGTATATCAACTGGTACGACCATAATGTATTCAAGCAATTTAACGGCGAGTTCCAGAAGCAGAACCGCAACGAAGGTCGCCCGCTGATCAGCCAGGAGATGTCCACTGGTTACCCGAACAATGAAACGGGACATCCTACCCGCTTCTACACGCTGGTACACCAGAACCCGCAAACATTGATTGGCTATCAGGCTTATGCGTTCGGCAATCCGGAGGCTTTCCTGAATGTACAGTCGTTCATCACCAAAGAGTTGGCCGAAGCACTCCGCCGTTCCAACGACAAGGCGTCGGGTATTCTGCACTTCGCTCTGCTGACGTGGTTCCGCAATGTGTACGATGCGAAGACCATCGATCCGTATCCGACCTATTATGGCATTAAGAGAGCGCTGAGCCCGGTCATGGTGAGCGCCGAACTCTGGGGCCGCAACTTCTATGCCGGTGAAAGGATACCGACACAACTCTACGTGGTGAATGACTTGGAGAACGGTCGCGAGCTGGCTCCGTCGGTACTCTACTGGGAGTTGGTCACAGAAACAGGTAAGAAACTGGCCGCCGGCATGGAAGATGTTCCGGCTGTGAAACATTACCAACGTTATGTCTTCGCTCCGGAGATTAAGATACCCGATGTACTATCGGCATCGAAAGTACAAGCCAAACTTCGCTTCCGTCTGAACGAGCAAGGCGTACAGGTATCCGAGAACGAATACGACGTACTACTGGCTTCGAAAGCGTGGGCACAGACCTCCCTGCCGGAAAGCAAATTGGTAACCCGCGGAAAAGTTGCATCGACCACCCCCAATGTAGTGGTAGTAGACGGTGCCGACCAACTGAAAGGTGCCTTGCAGACCGTAGCGCTTCCTTATACCGCTGCCGGTTCCATCGCCGAAGCTTTGAAGACGAAAGCTACCGCATACATCTTCTCAAATATGGACGGACGTTGCACAGATGCAGAGATTCAGGCTTTGCGCGCATATGTTCAGAAGGGTGGAAAGGTGATCCTTTCCAATTCAGTAGAGACCTCGAAGAAGCTCTATCCGGAGTATATCAACGGTCACATCATTCCCACCGAAGGAGACATCGTGAACATGGAGACTCCAGAATCGCCCGTATTCGATAACATCGGCCTGCTGGAACTCCGCTACTTCAACAATAACAAGCGTGAAATCCCCATCGTTTGCCACGCCGCTATGAAGGTGATACGGAACGCCAACGTCATCGAACTGGCTAACCAGACGAAGATCCACGGCTACATCAACGGCGAAATGGATGCACGCTCGGAATACGTGAAGACTATCAAAGGTTTCACTTTGCTGGAAATCAAGGATGGCGGAACAGCACTGGTATCGACCATGTCGCTCGAGAAAGCTACCACTGATCCCGTAGCGGCCAGACTGCTATCTAACCTGATTGAGAATATAGTGAAATAGGCTTTCGCTTTTCATTGAAATAAAGAGGTCTCTCCACAGTTTTGAAGAGGCCTCTTTTTTACATATGATGAGTAAAGAGCTTATGGAGCGTAGCCCTTCATTCTCTTCATTTGTGATGTTACAGAGAAAATATATAATGCTTGGGGCATCCTTTTGTAAGGCTGCTGAATGACTTGATGAACATCAGAGTTAACGCGTTGCTTATTCCGGACTAAATCCTTTTGAGGAAAGACTTATTAACTCCTGCAAAACATCTCTACGAGTTGAAGCCCGAAACCTATAAACTTTTTCGTACATTTGAAGTCGAATGAAGATTTGTACCAATTGGTTCAGCATGAATAGTATCGACGAATACACTGATAGAATTAGACGTTCTTTGCTGGCGCTATCCGATGAAGCCACCAAAGAGAAAACCGAAAGATTGATTTCCGGTGCTCGATGTATCGGTGTCGCCGTTCCCAACATCCGGCAACTGGCGAAAGACCTGAAACCGGACTTTGGTACATTACCCTTCGAAACCCTCTGCCGGATAGTCGACCAATTGTTCGAAAGCGAATGCCGGGAAGAAATTCTGCTGGCTGTCTTCGTTCTCGCCCAACGCAAAAAGGAGCTTGCTAATATCCCATGGACACGTATTTCTCCTTGGCTCGATCACCTCGACAATTGGGAAACCTGTGATCAACTCTCTACAGTGATCGCTCTCCTCATACCTAAGAACCCGTCACTACTGACGGAACTATACACTCTAGCCGAGTCGCCCAACAAATGGAAACGCCGTTTCGCCGCCGCCACAGCCGCCAATATCAATCACAATGGTTGTGCCTATCCGGAAGAAACCTTCCGAATTGTCCGACCGCTGCTTGCTGATCGGGAAGTGGTGGTATCAAAAGCCGTTGGTTGGGCGCTTAGGGGAATCAGCAAGAAGTGTCCCAGCGAGACATTCGGCTTTCTGAAAGAGAACCTCGGTGTCATTCCCAAACGGTTGCTGAAAGAATCGAGCGAACTGTTGCCAGAGAAAGAAAAGAAGGAATTAACTGTCCGATAAGGACATGAAAAAGGAATAATCGCAATGTGTTATGAGCATCCATAAAACAGAAATCCTATATAAAATATGCTATACAGAACTTGTTTATGAACGGATAAACAAGAAACTGAATAGCAGACTTTCAAAACCAGAGATTGAAGAACTGATTTTGAATGTCATCCAAGAAACGGCAGAACAGTGTTTTCAAAGAATCGGAAAAAACATCTACGTTACGAGTATTGAGAAAAACATCCGGATAACGATCAATTCAAATACGTACCGGATTATAACAGTGGATAAGGTAAAAGTTCTTTCTGCATCATCTTGACATAAATTCAAACTTAGTCTTTCAGCTTGGCTGCTATAAAGAGCTGATTGAACTGCTTTTCGGGCACTCGGCTTCGTAAGCGCGGGTGTTGATACAAACTGATTGCCGGCTAGTCTTTAGGAATTACAAAACCTATTGGGTTGCGTTGCTGACAAGCTTGATTCTTATGAGTTTGCAACTCTGCAAATGCTTCATTGAGTAACTCAATTTGCACACGGGTGTCTTCGTTGATGTCGTTGTAATCGGTAAAAACTTCTTCAATGTATGTTTTCAGTTCCTTCATTTCTTGTTGAAGTTTTGTGATTTCATCTGCTGGTGGGGTAAGTAGCACTTGGCGTATGGCTACAAAAGCCCGCATAATTCCGCGATTTATTTCAATGGCTGTATCGGAATTCAGAATACTGCTTAGCATAGCTACCCCTAACTCAGTAAATACAAATGGCATGTATTTGAAATTACTTCCTCGTCCATTGTTCAAGGTACCAAATTGGCACCTTGAAAGTTCTTCACTGGTAAGTTCAAACATAAAGTCCTCACCGTCAAACCGTTTAAGGTTACGTCTAACTGCTTGTTTTAGTACTTTCGTCTCAATACCATACATACCGGCTAACTCAAAATCCAGCATCACCTTTTGCCCTCTTATTTCATGGATTTTGTCCTGAATAATTTGTAATTCCATAAGCTTTTAGTCTTTAATTGAATAGTTTAGCTGCAAATATATACTAATTGAGACATATCCTACTGAGGTATACGCATAAAATACTCCTGTAAACCGAAACTTGAAGGGGGCGATTGTTAATCAACACAATGAAGTTTTCCCTAAATTGCTTATGTTTGAAGTTACTTTCTCGTCCATTGTTCAAGGTCACAAATTGTGACCTTGAAAGTTCTTCCGGAGTCAGTTCAAACATAAAGTCTTCACCTTCAAAACGTTCTAAATAACGTCGCACCGTTCGTTTGAGCGTTTTGGTTTCTGTATTATATAAGACAGCCAAATCAAAATCCAGCATCACCTTTTGCCCTCTTATTTCATGAATTTTGCTTTGAATAATTTGTGGTCCCATAAGCTTTTAGTCTTTAATTGAATAGTTCGGCGGCAAATATATAATAATTGAGACATATCCTAATATGGTATACACAAAAAAGAAATCCCCTGTAAGTTTCGGCTTACAGGGGAATCTTCGATGATTATTAATCAATGTCGAACGAACGTTGATCCGCCCGACATAAATTCAAGCTTAGTCTTTCAGCTTGGCAGCAATAAAGTCGCGGTTCAAGCGGGCGATGTTGCTGATAGAGATGTTTCCCAAATGTATTTATATGCTATTTCAATTGTATCATATAACAAACAGGATAGTGTAAGAACCATTTGGGAAAGGCCTATACGTTTAGCTTCCATATCTTTGCTTCAAAGAAAGTACATACAACAGCCATAAGTTATGAAAGAGAAATTTATTTTGTTTTGTATAAGCACTCTTTTTCTTGCTTCCTGTGTTGTGAGGAAAGATACACATGATGTACCTTTTATCAGGGTGGAGAATGGGGTATTTATGCGTGGCGACAAGCCCTATCGTTTTGTGGGCGCCAATTTTTGGTATGGAGCTATTTTAGCTTCAGAAGGCGAAGGAGGAAATCGCTTGCGTTTGATTCGGGAGCTTGATTCCTTAAAAAGTATAGGTGTTGACAACTTGCGGATTTTAGTGGGCAGCGATGGGCAACGAGGTATTCCTACAAAAGTAGAACCGACTTTGCAAGAGTTCCCGG